>NZ_JBQFOK010000004.1:0-429919 GCF_056533365.1 Ruegeria sp. G5
GGCTCATTGGCGCGGTCGGACCGGTTGGCCAAGTACAACCAACTGATCCGCATCGAAGAGACCCTGGGCGAAGTCGCCGAATACGCAGGCGTGTCGATCTTAAAGCGATAACAGCACCAGCAGACCTAACCAAAGCCCGGTTTTCTCAAAGAAAGCCGGGTGTTTTCTTGTAAAGCTGCGCGAAGACGTCGTCTTGCAATGGGCAAAGCCCTTTGCCGCCAAGTCTTATCCCAAAACTGGGAAAACTGGCGTAACCGGATCAAGATGGTAATCCAGCGTTTTCCCATCCTTGACGCCACGCTTGCGCGCAGGCGGGAACGGTGAATATGGGTATTTGGGTCTGGGCGGAGGCAATTGTGATGTCGGGGCGTAAAGTCTGCAAATCGGCCACTGCAGCGCGCGCCGCATCGGCATCAGGCAAATGCCCAAGCGAAGCAATCAGCATCAGGTGGCTCATGACAAAGCTTGAACGTACCGCAAGCGCCTCGCGACAGGCATTCGCGGCCTGATCATAATGTCCCAAGTGAAACAGTGCGCTTGCTTTAGCAAGGTATCCGGCATAGCGCAACGGGTCATGAGGGCTAAGCTCAATAGACTGCGTGGCGTGTTCAAACGCTTCGTCTGGACGGTTCAGAAGAAACAAATTGATCGACGCCAACATGTGCACCGTTGCGGCATTTGGGTTTTCACTCAGCGCCTGTTTGAATGCCGCCCGGGCGCGGGGCAAGTCGCGCGCCAACATTGAAATAGAGTGCGCCGCATACGCCATCGCGACCCCATCCGCACGATCACTCAGCAGTACTTTTTCCGCAGCGGCCACCGCATCTTTGGGACCTTGGCCGACCGGCTCCAGCCCCTGGACCATGCGTTGAATGTGCAGCCACGCCAGCAATCCGGCTGCGGAGGCGTAGGTCGGATCACGTTCCAGCGCGAGCGTCGTCAGCCGAATAGCTTCGCGGTTGTCGGCATCAGTCAGCAGGTGAAAATGCGACTGCGCTCTGAGGTATAGCTCATAGGCTTCCAAATTCTCGGTGGGTTTTGCGCGTGCCCGGTTGGTCTCGGCGTGCCGCAGCGAAGGTTCGATGGCGGTCACGACTTCAAGCGTGACTTTGTCTTGCAGATCAAAAATGTCGTCCAGCACTCCATCGAAACGATCGGCCCACAGATGGCTGCCGTTTTCCGCGTCGATTAGCTGCCCCGTGATGCGCACACGCTGGCCGGCCCGCCTGACTGATCCTTCCAGTACATAGCGCACACCAAGTGCACGGCCGACTTCGCGTATATCCGTGCTTTTGCCTTTGAACGTGAAAGACGAGTTCCGAGCAACCACCATGAGCCAGCGAAATCGCGAAAGTTCAGTGATGATGTCCTCGGTCATACCGTCGGCAAAGAACTCTTGCTCAGGATCACCAGACATATTGTCGAAGGGCAGCACGGCAATGCCGGGCCGAACATCCACCGGAGCGGACAGGTTAGCTGATGTCCCTTTGGGCCAACACCATACACCAATACGACGAGTGATATTCTTAAGCTCGGTCTGTTCGCCACCGTCGAACAAGGCAGCGTCTCCGCGGTCCAGACTATTGTGAGAGGTGTCGGATAGCAGGATTTGATCGGGTTCGGCCAAAGCCTCAAGTCGAGCGGCAATGTTTATCCCATCGCCGAAAATATCATCCCCGTCGGTGACAACCTCTCCGGTATGGATGCCAATCCGGAGTTTGATTTTCGTCGATTTCTGTGCCGACTGTATCGCAATCGCGCAATCAGCCGCGTCCGACGTCGACTGGAACTCGGCGATCCATCCATCGCCCATGCTCTTGATCAATTTGCCGTTATGCGCGTCCAGCAAGGGCCGTAGAGATTCTTCGCGAAATGATCTGAGACCGGCGACGGTGCCTTCGCGATCTTGGTCCATCAAGGCCGAGTAGCCGACAATATCTGCCGCCAGCACCGTAGTTAACCGTCTTTCCATTCACACCCCCATTTTTCAAAGCTTAACGCGGGTAGGAGCAACTGTCAGCCCGTCAGCAAGGTTTGGACGGGCTGCACGCAGGTGTGAAAATACGTTTGCTGGAGCATGTGTTGCCGGGCAATCAAAGCTGATGATCGACTATGAGTTCATCCAATAGCTGCACGCCGGGACGGGGTTTGATTGCGAACAGATTTGATGGGGATCGGTGTTCGTTTCTCGATCAAGCAGTATCAAAGCTGAATTCGATCCCGGTTTCAAAAACAACACGTCTATGTCGGAACCTTGGTGACCGTTCGCATCAAGCATTTCTCTCAGGTAGCCTACGGTTGATTTCAGATCACCGTATTCTAAGAAATGCATGCTCCACAGCAATACAGGGCATGCTTCAGGGTCATCCGCGACATTTAAGGCGTGGTTCGTATAGTCGGCACTGCGAATTGCGTCCTCGAAACGATCGCGCGGTAAACGGAGCCATTCTCTTTCCTCGTTTGGTTCGAGGTAATATCCATAAAAACGTTCGGGATTATCCTCGGAGATGTGGGGTTGTTCAAACCACGAAATGGCTAACTTGCTTGAGGCACAAGTCTCGATAGAGGCAACGTATTGCGCCGAGAATTTCCAGGGGCCTTTTCGCATATTGCTGAAAAACGCGATGTGCAAACCAGCAATACCAAGCGATGCGACTAATGCCATGTTTACAGCAAGGCCCAACACACGAGGGGATGACCGATGGGACGTCAAACGAAATGTCCACTCTAAAAAGTATGCAAGGGAAATCCAAAACACAGGCGCGAGAGCTAAGAAGAGCCTAAAAGAAAATACGGGTAGGAAAAGAATTGAAACACTTATCCCAAAAACAATCGTAAGGCCGATGACACCGTACAAGAAACCAATGCCCGTAAAGGTTTCTGCTGGCAGGTTTTCCTTGAAAAACGCCAGGCGGCGACCGCTGACAAATAGCGCAGATACTACGAAGATAAGGAGAGCAAAAACTGCAATGGTTGTTGATGAGCCAAGTGCGGTAAAGCCGCGTAGAATATGTTCTGCAAAGAAGGAAAGACTGGCCTCGAACCATGTATCGTCGACATCAATTACGATTTTCGGCATGTGCCAAGTCACTAACAAGACTGCACAAAGCAAAACAACGAGCCCCATGCAAATAACGAAGAGCCTGTGTGGCCAGGTTTTGCAGGTCAGCAATAAAATGCAGAAGGCCGCTCCGGAGGTCAGAATTGTATAATAGTGGAGGAAAACCATACCAATGGCGCACAGAGACAAGGCCGCAATCCAGAAGATGGCTAATTTGCCTTTTGCCAACAGATCTCGGGCGCGGAGGCCACAAAAAGCGAAAAGTGCGACCATAAAGTAGATGATGCCGTAGGAACGCGCTTCCTGCGCGTAGTAGTACCAAACCCAGCTGGATACCGCTATTGCGATGGATACCAATCTTGCCTGCCAGCGAACCGATCCGATGGGAGCAAAGTAAATTAGAACGAGTGCCAAACAAGCTGCAATGGCAGACAGAGCGCGAGAAACTACAATAAAATCTCCGTCCACGACCCTTAGGGCCGCCCAAAGGCTGATATAGTAGCCGGGAGGATGACCGTCTTCGGTCGCACGCGATAGAAGATCCCCGAAAGTGGTCAGCTGCGGGTCAGCGAAATAGGCCGAGAAGAGTTCATCGGTCCAAAGGGACTCGTGGCCCAGACCGTAAAACACCCTTAGGATGGAAAAGGCGACAAATAGTATACTAACGAGGCAGAGAAGCTTCATAAACGATCGTCATTTGAAATTTTTTTCTGATTTTCGTTAGTTCGCGTTCGATTGAAATGTCTTTTGTTTTCTTCGTAGATCAGTGTTGCAGCAAAACACCGTCGGTGGACGCGGCTCGGTCGGTCAATCGTCGAAAAACCGGACAATCTATGAATTAGCCAACCGAACCCACCAAACGCTGGATTTTGATCTAGAAGTACTTGAGCTTTCACGCAAGGATGCCGCCGTCGTCCTTATTTCGGAGCGAACAGGCCAGATCTAAAGGTATGATAACCCGTAGCATAGGGCTTCCGGTACTTCCTCAGAACTGACGAGTGAATGGGGTCGACAAAGCGTGCTCCAACCCTTTGCAAATAGGTTCCAGTTCACCAAAAAATGTCGAAAATTCTGGTAAACGTTTCTAAAAAAAGATTAATTCGATCATATCCCCGTCTCTCACCGACAGTGTTGTCAGATTTATTGCCAGGGCACTTCTTCAAGCCAAACAAGCTTTTCCTTGACCCGATAGCGACATTAGGCCGACCATTACTCACTCATTACACAAATATGAGTAAGTATTGGGAGGATACTATGACAAATCAGTTCATACCTGCTGCCGTGGCACTAAGTGTGATAACGACGGCGTCCGCTGCGTGGTCAGACGGGCATCAAAGCGCGATGGACGTGCCCAAGATCACTACATCCCTTGTTTTAGGAGAACTGGACTCTCCTTGGGATATGGCTTTCTTGCCGGACGGTACGATGTTCTTCACGGAAAAATGCGACGGCCTTTCTGTAAGAACGCCGGATGGCACTGTGAACGCGCTTTACGGCATGAAGGACACCGAGGGGTACGCGGATGCCGGGAGTGATCTTTTCTGCGAGGGACAAGCCGGGATGCTTGGGGTCGTAGCAGATCGCCATTTCGCGAAAAACCGTACGCTTTACGTCTATTCGACCTCATCCAAGTATCACGGTGATGGCTGCAAGACCAATTTTGAGAAGTGCGACGGTAACATCGTGATGAAATTCACTGTTAGCGACGACTTGCAGAGCGTGTCTGACAGAACTGATATTGTCACAGATATCCAATATAAGCCGTTTGACTCGGATCAGCCCTTTGGCGGGCCAGGTGCTCATAATGGTGGTAGAATTCGGATTGGGCCCGGTGGCTATCTCTGGGTCGCGGGCGGAGATCGTCACAGGGGGATTTGTCCGCAGGATGGAACGCTCTTGTGTGGCAAAGTCCTGAGGATTGATGGTGATGGAAACGCCCATCCCGACAACAATCCTCCTGAAGGTTTTGACAAGCGTATCTACACTTACGGGCACAGAAACGTTCAGGGTATTGATTTCCGCCCCAGCGATGGGAAAGCTTTCACGGCAGAACATGGCCCTTGGCACAACGATGAAATCACCGCGCTCGTAAACGGTGGCAATGCTGGATGGGATCCGGCTCAGAACACAGGTGGTCGAGGTGAATGCCCAGACGAGTACTGTGGATACGAGCCGAACCAGAAGGATGCCATGGATCCAGCCCTGCGTGCAGCCTTTACGCCGATGAGCGACACGCGCTTCGAAGACCTGATGCCTGCGTCTTGGAACAACAACGGGTTTTCGCAAGGCACCGGTTCCGCCGCCTTCATCAAGGGTGACAATTGGGGTATTTACGAGGGTCGCCTGGCAGTCGGAATTATGGGTATCGCATTCGGCGACACGCCAGAAGGGTCAAGAATTGACATGATTAGCCTTACACCTGACGGCTTGGGCATTAATGGGATCACGCGGATGCCGCTCGGATTTTCTGATCGGTTCCGCGGGCTTGTTATGGGCCCGGACAACGCCTTGTACGTTGCGACGGATTCGGGCGAAATCCATAAAATATCGGCAGAAAGCCTTAAGTAGGTTTTCAACAAAAATGCCCGTGCCACTTACCTGGCGCGGGCAACATTTTAGCGCGTCTGTCATTGCAACAGAGCGCTTGGACTAACTACCCGCTAACAACGTTTCGGGCACTTCATATCGCTGGCGCTCAACCCTGATGACATGCATGCCGTCCTTCAGGCTCCAGTCGGTATCTGTACCAACACCAGACATCGTCACGTTTGCGCGCAGAAATTTACCATCCTCGAAGTAAAGCTCCCTCTTGAAGCTGTTCGCAAAGACGACCGTCATTGTCGTTTTTCCATTCTCATCGCGCTTGACGAGATAGCTGCATTGATCAAGTGGTCCGTCGGGTTCCTGTGAACAGGCAATTGACTTTGGTGGTTCGCCATTTTGCTCGGCGGACACCTTTGTTGCGCCGAGCAAGATAACGGCACAAATACCAAGCAATCTCGGCGTAGTCATTCGGACGCTCTCCTAGCGGCTTGCTCCTAAAGTTCATCTCAAATGCAACAGGCGGACCTGCCTTTACCCGGTAGACGAAACAACTTTAAAGTATGAGAACGGCGAATAAGACGCAAATTTGCATCCCAAAATTCGATGTAAGCTGGTGAAAAAATTGCACCGGTCTTTGTGAACCGAAGCCACTTAAAAAATTGGATACTAGAGTTTGTGCGATGAGTTGAGGCTGGAGTATACACTTCAACTGCTCAATTGGACGTTATTTCTCGCGGGGTTGAACCTCAAGAGGCTGCTGTCGTTCCATGTTCCGATGAACTGGCTGGGGTGGTAGGATTCGAACCTACGATACACGGCACCAAAACATCAGATAGTCCAACTGGCAAGATACGGTAAACCACAACATATTGATTTACAACGAAGTTATGTGATTCGATTTGTCATTATTTGTGACATTGGACAAATTGGACGATGAGATTGGCCAAAATGTAAGAGAATGTGACACGCCTGCCCAAATTCGGGCATTTGCCCAGAGCCTGTGTAGTCGGGGTAGTTTAGGTGACCCGAGTTCAAGAATCTGCACTTGAAGTGAAGGGGTTGAATTAAGGATATGCTAGCCATGTACCTTCGCCGGTTCTGAAAGTACCTGTTTGCGAGTGCGTGGATCGTGTGCGTCGGCACGAGCAGGCTAATTTTTAAGGCCAATTTAGCATGGAAAGTCGGGTGTCGTAGCCACACGAGCTGTTTGGAAGTGCGCTATAAGTTTCCCTTTTGACACAAGACCATGCGTCAGGCTCTGATCTGGACACAGCAAATTGATTTACTCAACGCCAAGGAGTAGCTTCGGCGGAAATTTGCGCAATGGAGATTAGAATGAACGATTCGGTGCCACAGGTTGCCAAAATCAAATTGAAGGTCGGCTCTATGGAGCTTGAATATGAGGGTGCCCCGGATTTCCTCATAGGCGGCATCGAAGCACTCTTGGAAACTATGGGTTCATTGGCCAGCAAAGTACCGCAAGAAGCCGCGACACCGGAAGCCTCCGCTGAGGCGCTTCCTGGAAACGAGAATGGTGGTGCAATCCCAGCACCCTTACAAAGCGGTACATATACCTTTTCAACAAACACCATCGCAGCCCATTTTAACTCCAGCTCAGGCTCAGATCTGGTGATTTGTGCAATTGCACAGCTTGAATTTGTGCAGGGCAACTCATCGTCTACTCGTTCCGAAATCTTGGCTGAAATGAAATCGGCGACAACTTATTTCAAAAACACTTACAGCAAAAACTTGAGCAAGAGCATTGAAACGCTCCTCAAAGGCAAACGCATCAATCAGATCGCGAAAGACACCTATGCTCTGAGCGCTGGCGAGCGGAAACAATTAGAGGCCAAGTTTGCTGACATCGGATGAGTTAAAAGCTTGGCTGCAAAAGGACCTCAATAAACTCGACAAGGTTCTGCTTGTCTTGGCGACACAGAACGAACCTGTCGCTGTGGCGAAGATCAAAGGACTCGCCGAAGCGGCGGGGTTTCGTGCTTTCCGCAAGTGGAATGTGTCAGCGAATCTCGGAGGATCAAGGGGTAAAGCCATTCGCACGACAGGATGGGAGTTGACCGACGCTGGGAAGATACATTTGCGGGACTTGGGTGTTTCTTCGATCAGCCCTGCTGCAATGCAAGTAGCAGTTGATCTTCGCAACCACCTCGCAAACATCACTGATGAGCAGACGCGCATCTTCGTTGAGGAAGCCATCAAATGTCACGAGGCTGAGTTATATCGCTCGGCTATCGTAATGTCGTGGCTCGGCGCGGTAGATATTCTGCAAAAGCATGTTCACCAAAATCACCTTGCAGCGTTTAATGCGGAGGCGTCTCGCGTGAACGGCAGGTGGAAGACTGCTGTTTCGCAGGATGACATCGGCAAGATGGGCGAAAGCGACTTTTTGGACCGGATCGAGGCACTGTCGATAATAGGAAAAAACGTCAAGGCGCAGCTCAAGACTTGTCTCGATTTGCGCAATGGCTGCGGTCACCCAAACAGCTTGAAGGTATCTGTGAACAAGTCGGCGGCACACATTGAGACGTTGCTGCAAAATGTGTTCGAGAGATTTTAGCGATTCAATGCCGAAGTCAAAGTGCGTACTGGCCAACAGAGGTTGCCACTAGCTAGCAGCCATGGTTGCGGGAGAGGGTATACACTGCCGACGCCTTTCGGCTTAACTGGCACAGCGTCCAATAGTGGTTTCCCTCCCTCGCAATCGTTAACACGAAAAATCTCCCCCTTAATCTTGGTTTTCGCCGTCGTCAGATGCTTGATCAGTTTCATCAGAGGTTAACCTTCCGTCGGCTGACGCCTTCGGCTCGCCATCGCTAGGTTCATCTTTGGGAGGTGGCATGAACGTCTCTGCTACCATGTTAGCTATGGCCTGCATTTTCGTTCTCTCATCACTGATTAGATGACCATACTGTGACATAGTAAACGACGCGTTATGGTGGCCGAGCAGTTTTTGAGCCTCCAAATACTTCCCGCGAAGCATCAACTCGGATGCAAACATGTGTCGCAGGGTGTGGAGTCCGCGCTGCCTGACCCCAGCAATTCGTTGGACTCGATACCAACCGTAGTTGTTGACTTGAGAATGATGCATTGGAAGCCCGGCTTTGGTGCAGAAAACGAAATCGTGGTCGTGTGTGGCAAGGTGATCAATTAACCAATGTCGTGCCAGTGCGCCGATGGGGACTGTGCGGTAGGCATTAGCGGATTTCATTTTCCCGACCCTGTCGCTGTCCGGTCTGCCGCGCCTGCTTTGATCTACCTTCCTACGCAGAGTAATGGATGTGAAATCCTCAGAAATATCGCCTCGCTTGATGCCAAGAGCTTCCGAAATTCTCACTCCGGTTGACGCAATCAATGCAATTAGTGCGCTATACTTTATCCAACTGCGCCTCACCTGCTTATTGGGATGTTCACGAAGCTCAGCAAGTGTTTTGAAGATGATCCTGACTTCTGCCCGAGTATGTATTGACCGTGAGGCGGGTTCGCCCCTGCCGTCATTCAATTGCACTGCTAGTTTGTAGGCAGGGCTTTTGACGAGGAGGTCCCTAGCCACAGCCCAGTTCAGGATCGACTTGGAAAGGTCAAATGCATGCTTGGCAGTTTGTCGGGAAGTGAACTTCTCGGTGAGCTGTCCCATGAACATGCTCATCTTGTCTCTGGTCAGCTCGTTCAGGCGCACATTCCCGATGTACGGGAGTATGTGCTCGTCCAGATAATGTTGGTAGCCTTTTAGCGTGGAGTACTCGAGCGGCATTTTTCCATCCCTGCCGCGCTTTGAAGCTTCCATATATTGTTCGGCGAGTTGAGAGAACTTCATCTCCCGCATGCCCGGTCCGACTTGAGAAGCGTTCATAGCATCGATTTCTCGTTTGCGTTGCTTCGCTTCAGCCAGCGACTTGAAAGTCTCCTCCTTATAATTTTCACTCCAATCACAGTACCAACGCACTCTGTACCGCCTGGAGTCGCCAATGATTCTGTCACTTATACGAACGCTTTTGTTGCGCATGTCGATGTCTCCCGATGTTTTTTGGGGGACGCAGCCGGCCGGAACCGCGACCATGCACTATCTGTGGGGGAGGTGTGGGGCAGAAATCAAGGTAAGTATAACTTACATCTTGAGAGCTTCTAAATGTCTGATTTTTATTGTGGCGTCCGGTTTAAATTGGAGTCTGGAGAATTTCTAACCCACTGAAAAAACAGAAACATTCTTGAAGCAACCATTTAGAACTGAAGTTTTGTCCGGGCAAAACGTGACTCTGGTTCCCCGGGCAAGCAAAGAAAAAGCCGCTCAAGGCGGCGCGATTGTCGGCAGGTTTTGGTGAAAAATGTCAGTCGAGCAGATCGGAACGATGGAAGATGGGAACACCGCCACTTTCGGGGACGGGCTCGATTTTCTTCGATATGATCATCTCGCAAACTTCTTTCTCATGTATGTCAAGATGCCGTGCCGCCGTCCTTACTGTCTGGCACTTATTCAAAAAGCGATCGAGCACAATCCGGCTGATGTACTTCAGCGAACGGTGCGGATGGCCTGGCGGAGAGGGAAAGCTCGGCAACAGATGCAATTCTCGCAACGATTTCAATTCGCCGAACGACAGGCCGAGCAGATTGTTCAACTCCCTCGGGCCAACATGTTCATCCGTGAATATTTTCATCGCGTCACGCAGTTCATCACGATTGATCCGGATTGCGGCAAAGCCAGTTGACCCTTCAACACGAACAGAACTTGGCAACTGTCCACCAATGAGCAACCGGGTGATTTGTGCCGTTGTCGGCCCCAACTGGAAACAGGCTTCAGGAATCGAACAATATCCTTCTGGTTCGCCCTGGGCGAGTCGGCCAGCGTTTCTATGCATCAGCACTAGAAGTCGGTCCAGATCGGATGGCAGGAACCGCCGCTTTTTGTGACAGCGGCTCCGCATTCTGGAGATCACGCCATCATCGACCAAGGACTCGAACCCCTTGATGCCGATATTCAGCTTTGTTGCGCTCTTCGTTGAGTCGAGGCTGTCGACGACAGCATTGATGTATCGGCGGCAACGTCCCATATGAGCCCTTAGATCTCGGGTTTGTGGTAAGCCGGACGGAGGGAGCAGGCGTTCCCGTTGCAGTGCCTTGCGGACCCAAACCACAGGCCTTTTGTTCTGCTGAGCAAGTGTCGCAATTTGGTGGTTCACATAATGCTGTTCTGCCGATGCAGACGCCACGCTTGCCAGATGATACCGCCCCTGATGAGAACAGATCTTTTGCATGAGATGTCGAAAGATCGTCCGTTCTGGCGGTTTTGCTGATTGCGCAGCCCACTTCTGAACCCAAACAGCGCTCAGTCTCACACGGTGACGGATCAAGGCAGCATCAATCTCTGCTTCCAATTTTTCGAACCCGGCCAGCGTCGCTTTAAAGCCAATGTCGATGAGGTTGCGGTGCGATGATATGCCTGCGTTTTCGGGGCGCTGTGCGCCACTCTCAAGAAACAGCCCAATCCCGAAACACCATGCTTCCAAAGCGTCCATCTGAGTTTGCCCGAGCCAGGGGCAGATGGGTATCCCTGTGGCAAGCAGTTCAAGTGCTGCGCTTTCAAAGTCGGATGGTGTTTGCTGGATTTGCTGGTCAGGGAGTTGATGCAGGAATTTCAGGTCGAGGTCCGCGCGAAGCAGATGGTCGTAGCAACTGGTATAGTCCTCATAAGGCAAAGTGATTAGTGCGAGGTCATGCTTGGCACATGTTGATATCGTCTTCGGCAACCATGTGTCGCGGATATGAAGTTGATGCCTTGCAACAGATAAGTCCTGTTCCCAGCATGCGGGGCAAACTGAAAGATCTGCCTTTCGGATCGACCGGCTCAATAATCGCTGTCCATTCAAATGGGCAAACTTCCGTCTCTCGTGGCAAGGCGAATGCGTCAGCAAAGTCTCGGCCGGAGATTTTATGAGCTTGGCGAGCTTCGTCAGTTCGGATGTGTCTCCGGCGCAAATGGCCGCCTTAGACAATCCAACGGCGCTGCAAAACTCAGCTGTCGTATCCGACGCATTACTATGTGTGTTTCTGGCAAGGATTGAGAATCCTGGTTCGCCGGCCAGGGCCGGTCTTGCGACTGGTAGCGTTGTGATCATTGTTCTGCTCGTTTTTTGTTGTCTGATTTAGTCGGTCAGTTGGTCTTCTTTGATGCTGTGGAAGTTGACAGCGATGAAAGGATTGAGGGCCGGCACGCAATCTTCGCGGGCGATATAGGCGTCTTGAAAGTGCTGGATTTGGAGTTCGTCGGAGCCTGAGGAAATCGCTCTGAAGAGGCCCCTTCGGCACCATAATGCGACAATCCCAAACGAATACATGCCCGCATGCATGAGGCGGCTGGCAAACTCTTCGGTCATGATACTGTCATGCATTGTGACTTCGACTGTCTGACAATAGGTCTCGAGAATCTGCATTCCCGCGGCCAAATCAACGGAAGGGTCCAGGCTGCGCATTTTGATTTTGATATAGCGCCGGTCAAGCTGCGTATCTGAATTCAGGACCTCTTCGAATTCCGGCATGCCGACAAGTATCGGCATGAAACGATGGCCACCGGGCTGTACGATGGATTTCAGATATGCCTGAAGATCTTTGCGGTCTTGAGGTCCCGCTGCGCGGACATGCTGGATTTCATCAAGGATCAGAACACGCGTCTCAAGTTCCGCCATATAGTCGCAAGCCTTCGACCATAGTGTCTTTGCAGAGCCAGTTGAGCCGGTCCAACCGTATTCCTGCAAGACCGCTTGGGCGAGATCACGCAGCGAGGCTTTGCCGCTGAGCGCACATTCTAGGAAGGGACGATGTAGATCGCCTGTTACCGTTTCGAAGAGACCAAGACCAATCAGTGCGCGGATCACGCTTGCCGTCTTCCCACTTCCGGATTTACCGAGGATCGCGAGTGCGGGGGGCATCAAAACGAGATCCGGATTTCAGCGAATATTCAAACTCGGCATATGCATCAACGATCGCAGATTTAATGCGCGCTGAGTCTCGTCGATCAAACCAAATCTGCTCAAGCCTTTGGTTCTGCGCCAATGCGTGTTGTCGAAGCGCGATATTAGTCATCGGTGCGTCCATCGTGCCACCAGCGTTTGATGGGCTTGCTGTGCGGCGGTTCCTCTTCGTGCGCCGATAGGTCGTCCTGCCTGGTCTCGCTCTCGGGTGGAACCGCAGTGGTTTGAGGAGTCATGGGGGGCACGTCGCGCTCGTTAGGCGATGCGACATCATTCTGATTGGCTTCGTCGTGAGACGTCCGTGAAGCAGGAGGGTTGCGTTTTGGACCGCCGATGACGTAGCCGATGCCTGTTTCTGCCAAAGGAAGATCGGCCAGCTTCGATGGCCTGTCGTCGATAACGGACAAGCCCCAGTACAGCTCACGATCGAAGCGTTCGAGATCCTCGGACGTATACATCTGGGGCAAAACGCCCATTATTTCCTGGATCTCGTTTGAGCGTCTGCGCATGTCAGACAACGCGGTGAATATGGCGGAAATCTTGATCTCAGCTTGCGAGGAGTAGCGCTTGCGCAGGATTTTTCCGACCTCAATCCAGTCCACGAGTTTGATTTTGTGAAAGTTCTCGATGCTGCAGTTCACATCAAGCCAGTGATCATTGTTCCAGACGCTGATCGTCCCTAGGTCTTCAGGGTCGACATAAAATGCGCGCTTGTTTGTCCCGGCTTCTTTCCTGATTTTCTGAAGCTCTTCGCAGTTTCCGCCGTAGTGAATACCGAGGAAACAAATGCCGCGTGCTGTTATTTTGCGTTCTTGTCGGATACCGAAAGCGCGGCGACGCGTGGGTGGTGGGAGCTTGGGGGGCAAGCCAGATGTTCCACCGATCCTTTCCAGCGCATCTGCCGGTGACTCGCCAAATAATCCGCTGTGCTTGGTTTGGTTATAGACATCGACGATAAATCTAATGAAGAGCAGAGCAAGCTGATCGTCCGTTAGAACGGCGCGCCCTTCCGTGTCGTAGTCTCCGCGTACTTGCGGATTTCGAAATGTCTGGCCCGGAAAATAGGGCATGGCCCGATCAGTGAATATTCCGAAGACTCGTTCCATCACGTGGCGCAACTGCGGCTGACCAACTTGAGGGTAGCAATATGTCGCGCCGACAGTTTCCACAGCACGCTGGGTTAGATCCGCACGAAATGCGGGGCCAGTATCTGTTTCTAAAGACTCGAACGAAAGCCCGCGCCATTCAAAGCGACAACCGGCTGCTCGTGCGATATCGCTCTTGTTTTCGGTTGCCATCCGCAACGCACGAACGGCCGCTTCGGGGTTCTGGGTCGCTGATAAAACAAACCCAACGATGTATCTGGTTGCTACATCAATGACGACGTATAGCCATCGGCGTCCTTTTTCCATTGCTTTGATGGCGTCAACTGTTTCCTGGTCGAGGCCCGGACGGATAGCGCCAGTGAGCAGGATGTTGCGGACATCGTCTTCCCACTCATCCACCATGAACGTCTGCCCTGCGCGGGTTGCACGTTCGGTCTTACCAACACCGGCATATTTGCGGATCGCGAATTTCTTGCCCTTGCGTCCAAGATCGATTGTATAGCCGCCAAAGTTGTCGACCCATTCATGCAGAGCGGTCCGACGTCTAGTTTGGAGAAGGTGTTCGCCGGTTTCTCGGCGCCTCTTGTTCTCCAGTTTGAGGGCGATGATCGTCTTCTCCACAACTTCGTTTTTGCTGTGACGATCTTGTGTGAGGTATTCGCGTAGCCTTTCGATTATGAAGACATAGCTTTCCTGATCGATGTTCAGGCCTGTAGCGCGGCCGCGTTTGTCGACCAGGACATCGATACGACCATCGGCGTCATTGACCGTTCGACGCCACTTCAAAATTGTCGATGCGGACGGTGTTGCACCGAGACTAGCGTCCTGCGAACAGTAGTATTGCTTTCCAAACTCACCGCAGAAGGCGCGCCATTCTTTGGTCGCCTCAAGATGAATTCGGTAGTAATTGCTGATGACGTTGACTGGCGTTAGCTTGACCAAGCCTTGCGCATATAACCTGTTCAGTGCACAGACGAAGAACCAACGGTACAGCAGTAATTTGCGTTGTTTCGCAGTGAGCTCCCAGACGAAAACGAGAGGATCTGGTGCCCTTTGAGGATCGGATGTTTTTCTGGGTCGCCTCTTGCAGTCCCAACGATCGCCGCCCACGATTTCGTTCAGTTCCTCCCAACCAAACCACTCAAGTGCGCCAGATCCGTCTTCCCGGCGAAAACAAGCTTGGCGATCATCGCTGATCTCAAAATGATAGGGAACACGGTCAATATAGTACAAGTCAGCGGGGCTGAAGTTGATCTTGGGTATCATTGGAGCCGCCGCACCCTGGTAAACAGATCGATGCGCCCCGGGCTCAGTTTTTCAAGGCGGCCCTCGAACATGCCTTGAACTATCACTCGAAATGCGCGCCCCCCGGCACGGCAGCGTTCTGCCAAAGCGCAGATCGTCGTTTCGCCTGACGTAGAGGCTAGGACTTCCGACAAACGTTCTTGAACGGCGTGGTCACGACAAATAGCAAAGCGCTGATACATCACGGCGTTGAATGCATCAGCCCGGGAAAAGCAGACTTCGGTAACCAACCGAACTTCATCGACGATATCTGGTGGTATCGTCTTTTGAATAGCTTCGAGCTCTCGGATGAACCTGCCTGACTTCAGGCGCTCCGTTGGCTTTACGGCTGTGCCAACGCGACGGCCATCCGCTTTGGTGACGAGGAGATCGAAGTAGTGCTTCCCCGGGTGACCATCGGGCTGGACGAAAGAAACTGGCCCAAACTGCTCATGCACTTGCACGGTGTCAGGCGCCAATAGTGTCAGCGCGAGATTGTGGTATTCGACCTGACTATCAGCGCCATACTTGCGCGGGCGACCTGTTTCTGGGTCTAGCCAGACCGGAAATATCCTTGATGATCCCCGCGAACGCGGGTTGATCTTCCGGTGACCGCGATAGGGTAGCGGCACAAATTCAGGCATTTCAAGGTCGCCAAAATCATTCTCGAATGGTTCGGTTGGCCCGAATGCCCGTTGGAACGCCTCCGGCATTCCACAAAGGTCAACGGAGGCAGTTTGGACCCCTTCCGGCATGAGGTGATCATCTGTCATGTTCATAGCAATGCATCCCTGTTTCCGCACGCGATGGCGTCGGATTTTCGAGCGCAAGCAGCCAGTCGCTTGCGCGAGTCTGTTGACTTTCAAAATGTGAGGTGGGATGAATGAAGCTAATCACAGCAGGGGTCTGGTTGCGCAAGCAGCCGGGCCTTTGTTCATTCAGCGCATACCTCGTGCTGAAGTTGGTTGATTGCTACGTCATGCGGCGTCCCCCTTAGAAACAGGTTTTGGGCGTATGACATCACAAGATGCAGCCCGCGTTGGGTCATTCAGTATTTCAAAAATGGCATTCATGATCGGTGCGCTTTTTCTCCGCCCATTAATCACCATGCTTATCGTTGATGGATCGCGCTTCAACCTCTCGGCCAGCTGCTTCAGTGTGAGATTGGCCTCAGAGCGAAGCCTATATTTAATTAGCGCCGCATTAGGTTTTGGGTCCATTCAATCCTCCTGATCCACAAAAGTGGATTGGGTGGCAGTTTGATTCGGAAGGGTTTGTGGGTCAAGCTCTCAATGAGCTTGACGAACGCCTCTTTGTGTGCATAATTACTGTTCTAAATCAATATGTTAGAGTTAATTATCAATTCAATATTTGACTTTGTGGTACATGGCAATCTGGTACACAGCTGATCCGCACTTCATGCATGAGAACGTGATCTCATTCTGCGATCGTCCGTTCAGATCGGTCCATGAAATGGATGCCGTCCTGCTGGAAAACATGCACGCTGTTGTCAAACCGGAAGATGAGCTTTGGGTTGTCGGCGACTTTGCATTCGGGCCCAAAGCCAAAGATGAAGCAAAGCTCGCTAAGATCTTCGAGCAATTGCCTGGAGCGAAAAAACACCTGGTCGTCGGCAACCATGACCTTGCGCCCACATTGGCGCTGCCGTGGGACAGCGTTCATCACTTGGCGGAAGTCAGAGACGGCCCGCACCGACAAGCACATACCCTGTGCCACTATCCGATGATCACCTGGAACCACGCCCGGCGGCAGGCGCTGCATATGTTTGGCCATGTCCATAACAACTGGTTGGGCTCCCGCAATGCCATCAATGTCGGCGTCGATGTCTGGGATTTCGCGCCGGTTTCGTTTGAACAGATTGCCGCGCGCGCCGCTGAACTGCCGCCAAACAAACACCTTGTCGATGTTGAACCAGGAGTCGCTGAGAGATGACAAAAGAAAAGATGTATCCGCTCTCAGACTATCCCGTTCTGAAGAGGCTATCAGAGCGCACATCACGCGACACTGAGCTCGATCTTGAGGACGTCAAGTTATTCTACGAGATGGTAGCAACCGATGATGACCGGGCCGATATGGACGAACATGAAAGAGGCTTCGCAGAAGCCGTGTTGGCTAGCCGATACCGACATAGCCCGCCACCAACTGTTCCTTTCAAAGCGATATGTCCCCATTGCTCGGATGTGATCATAAGCTGGCACGCATCATGCATCGACGTGCCGAGAGGCGAAACGCGCGGCATCGCTTACTGCGGATGCGGACGAACTGCTGCCGATAGCTCCGATATGGACGGCATGGGCCGTATGATCGAAGCGCGCCAGAAGGATTGACGGCGTGACGAACAGCCCCGTTCTAAAGCCACGGCTGATGAGCGGATTGAAGACGCCTGAAAATGAGCAGCTTCGACAACCCATCCGGCTCTTATCGACCGTTTTTTGTGGGTCTTGATCTGCCACTGGATCCTAGAAATCCAACAGATAAAGTTGGTGAGAGCCGGACAGGTTTTTTAAGCTACCAATAGTACTCATGGGGTTTGCGGTTCAAGGGCCACGCAATATTGTCAGGATCGCTGCCTTTCAGCACGTCTTGCTTCAGCTTGCTTTCTTCACGTCGGCGAGGGCGCGTGTGGTGGATTTTGTCGTGCCAGCGCGGCCAGTTTCCAAGCCAAAGCACCTCATCAGAGGTAAGCTTGAGGCGGCGCTCAAGCCCCTTGGCGGAATAGCCTGCCTGGCGCCCAGCTAGACGAGATCGTTTTCGTTTGTAATGGGCCATAACGTGGCCTTTCATGCAGTTTCGTCACTACATGGCGTTCTCCAATTCTGTGGTTCAGGTCTTCACCGCTGGCCGTCTAGCGGTCAGCCGCTCTGGATATGACTTCGTCCAACGTCGCGCAAGAGAAATTCTCACGCTAGCTGAACCCCTCATTCGCTTAGCGCACTTTGTCTCGGCTAAGTCCCGAACTTTCATAGCGCATGAGACATGGAAACATGTTGCATAAAACGGGCAACTTGTTTCCATTCATCCAGGATCATCAGTTTCGCATCACGCTCTTCGCTGCAATTCGCATGGCTTGATGGGTTGGCTCCCTGGTCCTTTGCCGTCATCTTCGAAATCATGGGATTTGGCGTTTTCATCCACCGGACTGACTCCATTTACGACGACGTGCCGTCGGAGCGATATCAGTTTCCAAAGCAGTATCTGACGCGCGTTCAGCAATGTGAGGGTGACTGGATCGTCTATCTCGAGCCCAGTAAGGTCGCCAACACCAAGGGCTACTTTGCGGTTGCCAAGGTGCAAGAGGTCATTCCTGATCCTAGGGAAACAGACATGCACTTGGCGGTAATTGAACCAGGCACATATCTCGACTTTGGCGATCCTGTTCCGTTTCGCTATGAACATGAGGTTGTCGAGCAGGGTCTGCTCAATGATTTCGGTAAGATCTCCGGACGGGCTCAGGCTGCTGTTCGGCCACTATCACCGACCGATTTTGGCAGGATCGTAGAGCTAGGTCTTGGGACAGATCATGACATCCTTCCTCGGGTCGGTCAGACCAACGAAACTGGTGGATTCAAAGAAGATCAAACCCCTTTTCAGTTGCCAGCCGCCAGAGAACGCATCAATCAGCTGACAAACAGGGCTGTGCGCAACCGCAATTTTCGGAAAACAGTCCTCCGTGCTTATGGAGAGCGCTGCGCAATCACCGGCCTGCGTCTCATCAACGGTGGTGGACGCGCAGAGGTAGAAGCTGCCCATATCAGGCCGGTTGAACACGATGGTCCCGACATCATCAGCAATGGTATCGCGTTGTCTGGTACGGCTCATTGGATGTTCGACAGGGGACTTGTCGGCTTATCGGATGATTTGTCGGTTTTAGTATCGAGACAGACCAACGATCCGGAGGCGGTGAAATCGATGATCAATGCGTCAGGCAAGCTTTTGGTGCCGGAGAGGGTGGCGGAACGACCAAGAGCAGAGTTCGTGTCGTGGCATCGTGAGAACTGCTTCAAGCACTAGCAGTGGATCACGCTAAATCTGAGCTTCGAACGGCCGCTCTCAGACTTAGGCCCGAACGAAGCAATTGAAATACATTCGTTGCGCGGTTCGAGCTGCATCCGACAGCAATAACGTTCTAGTTGCACACATCCTAAGATTTGTATTCCATCTTGCTAAATGATTGACTCAGATAACTCATCTTCATTGCCTGAGAAGCATCGCGCCTTTTTGAAGCGGTGTTTGTCGATTGATTTAGAAGTCAATCCAAAGATGGCCCGGATCTTCGCGTTCGCGGCGGTTCCATTCGACCAAAGCCCATCAATTGTTTCGAAAGAGGAACGGATTGAAGTGGGGTTTGATCGCTTGGAACAGGCACTTAATGGCATTGTACATCCAATTGGCCATAACTTCCTGCAACACGATATGGCGCATCTTTTGGCGCGACGACCACGCTTGGCCCGGATCATGCAGGCACCCATTGATACACTTTGGCTGAACCCGCTCGCCTTTCCGCGCAATCCCTATCACCACTTGGTCAAACACTACCAGGACGGGCGATTGCAGGCAGGTCACCTGAATGATCCGGAACTTGATGCGAAGCTGGTCTTTCAGGTTTTGGCGAACCAGTTGGAGGCCTTTGATCAGCTCAACCGAGACACCCCCGATGCTTTGTTGGCTTATCACTGGCTCACAACGCGAGGGGATCTATCGCCCGGATTTGACGCGGTGTTCGGTCACGTAAGGGGAACGGAGAGCCCAACGCAGCCTGAAGCACTTGCGGCAATCGGCCGTCTGGTCAAAAACAAGGTTTGCGAGAAACGTCTTGAACAGGTTTTCGGTCGCCTGGATGACGCAAACATAGGTTGGCCGATGGCCTATGCGTTGTCTTGGATCTCCGTCGCAGGTGGCGACTCCGTTATGCCGCCGTGGGTTCGCGCTCAATTTAAAGAAGCGTCTCTCATCGTACGGCATCTCCGCGATACTTCTTGCAAGAATCCGAGCTGCGAGTGGTGCGTCGAGCAAAATGATCCAGTTGCAGCACTCCAGAGGTGGTTTGGGTTCGAAGCATTCAGACCAAAACCAGAAGATGCCAGCGGGCAGTCTCTGCAGGAACGCATCGTCGATGAGGCCATGGGCGGGAACAGTGTTTTGGGTATCCTGCCAACGGGCACTGGTAAATCCGTTTGCTATCAGATCCCGGCGCTAACCAAATTTGACAAGACAGGTGCCCTGTCCGTGGTGATATCACCACTTGTGGCGCTCATGTCTGACCAGGTGCAAGGCATGGAGCGCGCTGGCATCTCGTCGTCGGTGACGGTTAATGGCATGATGTCCATGCCGGAACGTCAGGACGCACTGGAGAAAGTCCGTATGGGCGATGCGTCCATCCTGATTATCTCCCCGGAGCAGCTTCGTAGTACCTCGATACGTACCACGTTAAAACAACGCGAAATCGGCCTATGGGTTCTTGATGAGGCCCACTGCATCTCAGAATGGGGACATGATTTTAGGCCCGACTACCGCTATGTTTCGCGCTTCATAAAGGAGTTCTCCGGCGATGCGACTGCGCCCATCCTTTGCTTGACCGCCACGGCCAAGCCTGAGGTCGTACGCGATATCTCGGATCATTTCAAAAGCCGTGTGGGCTCTGATCTGATTTTATTGGATGGCGGGGCGACACGCCACAACCTCACATTTGACGTGCGTCCAACGCGACGAGAAACAAAGCTGGGTGATGTCCATGATGTGATTTCAGAGATGCTGCCGCAAGACGGGCGGTCAGGCGCTGTCATCTATTGTTCCAGCCGGAAATCAACGGAACGTGTTGCCGAGTTTCTGGCGCATCAGGGGATGGCAGCGGGGCATTTCCATGCTGGGCTCAGCCCTGATGAAAAGAAAGATATCCAAGAGAAATTTCGTGTGGGCGATTTACGCGTGATCGCAGCCACAAATGCGTTCGGCATGGGGATCGACAAACCGGATATTCGACTTGTGGTCCACTGCGATATTCCCGGATCGCTCTAAAACTACCTGCAAGAGGCTGGGCGCGCCGGGCGTGACCGAGAGGATGCAAATTGCGTTCTTCTTTACGCGGTCGATGACGTGGAGCGGCAGTTTCAACTGTCGGCCCGGTCGCGACTTGCGCGCCATGAGATTGGCGCAATCCTCAAGGCGATCCGGCGGATTGATGAACGCACGGGAAAGACCGGAAAAGTCGTGGCGACCTCCGGGGAAATCGTCTTGGAAGAAAAGGACCGGGATTTCCAGCGGGACAGCACAACCGACGACACACGGGTCAAAACGGCAGTGTCCTGGCTAGAAGAGGCAAAGCTGCTTTCACGGGAAGAAAACCGGGTTCAGGTTTATCCATCATCGTTGACGGTCAGCACTGTCGTCGAGGCAGAGCGCAAATTGAATGCGGTGCAGATGACTCAGACCCGGCGCAAGGCTTTGTTGGCTATAGTACAACATTTGATCGATGCACCCGCCGACGAAGGTATTTCCACTGATCAGCTTTGTGGAGTTAGCGGCCTGTTGCCGAAAGAGCTGAACAAGGCGATGGCAGACTTGGAAACCTTTGGGGTCGCGCGCAACGACATGGCCGTCACGATATTTATACATGTCGGCGTTGAGGGGCATTCCTCGGCACGTTTTGCCGCTGCAGCGGAGCTCGAAAAGAGCTTGATCGGTGTCATGCGAGAAGCTGCGCCCGATACGGGGCAGTCCGAGGTTGTTTCACTGCACTTATCTGAGATGTGCCAGCACCTTCGCGACAAAGATCATAAAGGCGCACGTCCCGATGTTGTAGAGCGGCTGCTGCGCGGCATTGCCCGAGATGGCAGAGAGCAAGACGGCGGGCTCGGAAATCTGAGCATCAGAAAGGCCTCGCGCAATGCGCTATCGGTCACGCTCAATCGGTCGTGGGGCATCATTGACCAAACGGCCGAAGTTCGCAGGAAAGCTGCTGTGAGCCTGCTTGAATTTTTGACAGGTCTGGTGCCCGGCGGCACGCGCGGCAAGGACCTTCAGGTCGAAACAACGGTCGGTGATCTCCTTCAAGTGATCACCGGAGATATCGAACTCAAAACCATCGGCATCCGCGACATGACAAAGCTGCTTGAGCGCGCGTTGTTATGGCTGCACGAACAAAGCATCGTCACGCTTGGCAAGGGGCTGACTGTTTTCCGGCCCGCAATGACCGTTTACCTCAACCGGGAGGCAGCCCGGTTCACGCAGGCGCATTTCGCGCCGCTCGAAGAGCATTATGCGGAACAGACCATGCAGACGCATGTCATGGCAGCTTACGCAGAACGTGGCTTGGTCGAAATAGATGAAGCGCAGAAGTTATCAGCCGACTATTTCACCAGTGACAATGATGCGTTTCTGGATCGCTGGATGCCGGGCAAAACCCGCGAAATCAAGCGACAGACCACAAGCGCCTCTTGGAAGGCGATTGTTGAGGTGCTGGGAAACCCGGCGCAGCAAAAGATTGTGACTGACGCACGTGAGCAAACAAGCGTTCTTGTCCTTGCCGGGCCTGGCTCCGGCAAGACGCGGGTGCTTGTCCACCGGATCGCATATCTGCTGCGGATCAAGCGTGAAGAAGCGCGGGGGATATTGGTCCTGACTTACAACCGTCATGCGGCAACGGAAGTGAAGGCGCGCTTGCGCAATCTGGTGGGTGATGATGCGAATGGGGTGACAATCTCAACCTGCCACGCCTTGGCCATGCGTTTGGTCGGGGCCAGCTTTGCGGGCCAACGATCCGATGACCATGATTTCGATGCCGTGATCGTGGAGGCGATCGACCAGTTAAAGGGCGAAGGCCTGAGCGCCAGCGATGCCGAGGCGCAGCGGGATGCGCTGATCCAGGGTTATCGCTGGATCCTTGTCGATGAGTATCAGGACATCGGACCACATGAATACGAGTTGATTTCAGCTGTCGCTGGACGTTCGCTTGTCGATCCCGATCTCAAGCTGAGCCTGTTTGCCGTTGGCGATGATGATCAGAATATCTACGCCTTCAAGGGTGCGTCGATCAAATACATCCGCAAGTTCGATGAAGACTACAGCGCACGCCCCGCCTTCCTGGTCGAAAACTATCGATCAACCCAGGCCATCATCACGGCGGCGAATGCTGTGATCCGACCCGGCAAAGACCGCATGAAGGCCGAACATGACATCACCGTCAATCGTGGCAGGCAGTCAGCCCCCCCTGTTGGCGCAATGGCCCAACATGACGCCGTGGCGCAGGGTCGGGTTCAGCTTTTGGACTGTGCTGCCGGGGAAATACGTCATGCCATCGCGGCGGTTGATGAACTGGTCCGAATATCAAAGCTGGATCCTGATTTTCGATGGGATCGGACCGCAATCATCGCGCGAGAATGGAAGCGGTTGGGCCCGGTCCGATCCTACGCTGAAAAGCTGGACATACCGGTTGAGTTGGCGAACGAGGCCTTGCCAAGCATCTGGCGCCTGAGGGAAATGCAAAGCCTCATTGCCGATATGCAGCAGGATCCGGGGCGGCTGCTATCGATTGAAGCGATCATTGCGTTGTTGAACAAGCAGCCTCGAAACAGATGGATCGACATGATCGCCGAAGGCATCGCAGCACTTGCGCGCGAGCTTGGCAAAGGCACGATGCCGGCTCTGGATGCGATTGAATGGTTGGCTGAGTGGTCACGGGACACGCGCGGAGATCAACGCGGTTTGCTTCTTCTCAGTGCCCATCGTGCGAAGGGACTGGAATTCGATCATGTCGTCATTCTGGATGGTGGCTGGCAAGCGAAGTCAGACAATGAAGATGCGGATGCGCCCAGGCGTCTTTTCTATGTGGCCATGACCCGTGCGCAAAAGACCTTGGCCTTGACGACCACAGGCCAACACCTCTTCCTACAGCCGGAAGGTGATAGCGTTGTCCGGCGGCCAATTGCAGCCGACATCCGCACAGAATTGCCGACCGTCAAACACTACCAGTTGCCGGACACAGCGTCGGTCGATCTGTCCTTTGCGGGACGTCTGGGTCAACATCACCCTGCGTACCGTGCCATCGCTGCCGCAAAGGTGGGAGAT
Organism: Ruegeria sp. G5; assembly: GCF_056533365.1. Lineage (NCBI taxonomy): Bacteria > Pseudomonadati > Pseudomonadota > Alphaproteobacteria > Rhodobacterales > Roseobacteraceae > Ruegeria > Ruegeria sp. G5. The sequence continues at coordinate 24,060 of NZ_JBQFOK010000004.1, forward strand.
GAGATCAGATTGATCCAACGTGATGGTCGATGGACATTCGAGGACCTTGAAGTTCGACCGCTGGGTCGCATGGCCAAATCCTGGCAACCCCCAGCAAGGCATGTCTTTGTGTCGGGACACGTCGGCGCGATCATTCACTGGAGCAAGACGGACAACGACAAAGACTTCGTTCAATATCTCAAACAAGACAACTGGGAAACGGTACTACCCGAAATGACCTTTGAATTGGAGAGCTCGTCAAGCAGCACCTCGGCAGTGATTAACGTCAGCAATCCCGCCCGAGTCACGCCCATAGACAATGTTTCCGAACGCATTAGCGTTGAGATGGGCGCGGTCGAACCGTCAAGACCGAACGATGCGGACGATATCCCCTTGAATATTCTGAGAGAAATCGTGGCAAGTGCCGTCGCCGCCACGAAGACATGGGGTGAGCTTGCTGAACGGTTAAATGACAGCAACATCAAACTTGCACCAAAAGGTGGCGGCTTGGTGGTCAGCAATTCAGACACCAACGACGAACTCTGCAAGTTATCAGCGCTCAAGTTCAGCTATATCAATCTGATCCGTCACTACGGTGAGGGCTTTCCTAAGCACACTGCGACATGGCTTGTTGAGCGTGCATTGAACGATGAATACGTGCCAAAGCGGCCCAAGCGATCGAAAAAGAAGAAGAGCATCGGAAAGCGGTCAAGTGGGGACGATTTCGAACTCATAGAAGACTAGGAGAGCACGACGGTTTTGCGATTTGTGCTTCGTCCAACATTGGTCTTCCTTTTACAGGTTACCTAACATCCGTCGCGACCTAATGCTACAGCCGCCAATTTCGGACTATTACACGACACGATTGGACAGAAAACATGTATACATACACCGATGAGACTGGGCACTCAGGCAAAAATATATTCGACACCAATCAAACGTTTCGCTTAGGAAGCATTCTGTCCGTTAACGACGTAAGCGTAGCATCGGAAGGGGTTATTGGACCTTTCAATTTGGCAAAAGGGGTAGACCGACTACACGCCAATCAATGGCAACAGCATGAACTTGCAGATTTAGGTCATAGTCTTCTGGATGCGCTCGACGAAAACAACACATGGCTCTTCAACCTTATGCAGATTCACAAACCATATATCGCGCCAACTAAACTTGTAGACCTAATATTTGACCCCGGCGAGAACACGGCAGTGCCTGGTGGGTGGTACTGGGACGAAATGCATAGACACATACTATGCTTGCTAATGGATGAAGCAATGTCATTGGACACTTCAAAGCAGTTTTGGAATGCGTACCTCAAGGATGATTTTGATCAAATAATCGACGTTCTCGCTGCCGTGGAAACCTCCATCTTAAGTTCAACCCACCCGACTCCCTTCAAGACCGTTGTAAGCGCCGCGTTCAAGTTTGCGAGAAAAAAACCCAACGAATTTACCATGAACGCCACAGCCAAGAAGAAGGGCTATCAAGCACATTCACCAAACGTTATTGCGTTCACCCAGCTCTTCCAAGCCATCCACCAATTCGCATCTGACAATGGATGCAAACCGGTCCTCTTGTTGCATGACAAGCAAGACGAGTTTCGAAAAGAACTCCTCGATACCTACGAGGCTTTCGGGAGCATAATCATGAATGAAACCGCCGGCGGAAATTTTCCCGAGGCGGAAATTGCAGAGTATGGCCTCGCCAATCTCAAGATCATCCCGTCAGTCGCAAACTTCGGCCTACAAGCCGCTGATTTACTTTTGTGGATCAATCAAAGACGCTCAGATGACCCCAGTTTCAACGCACTCAAAGAGCGAATGAGCGAACGGGAAACGCCATACTATGTGTCTCGCGGGATGTCGGAGCTCATAGTGAACATGCATATGAAAAACCGCTTCGACGACAATCATAGCTAGACGAACTCAAAATAACTCGGTTCACATCAAACGACTTCACGACCTCTTCGTTCCTCATAAGCATGTAGTGCTAGGGCTACATAAAGGCCGCACCTAACTCTGTCCATTTTGCCGTTGATCCTCGATAACTTGAAGCTAACAGGGAAGGGGCGGGTGATACGGCCCGCGAGATGATCGGTGCGAGGCGGTCGCCGAACGGGACAACATCTTGGCCGTCATAGAGGACCGCTCCGAATGCGAACCGATCCCCACAAGCCTCCGATAGTGTTCGCAGCCCTTTGAAGTCCGAGGCAAGCACCGTTGCCGATACGCTTGCGGTGATCGTACTGGCGACGGGTGAAATCGGTCAGTTCTCTACAAGGCTTCGCTGGCAAAGGAGCGATGTTGAACGGTTCGTGAAGACTGTAACCGTCGAGTCTAGAACCTAGCTTCCGATCCAACCACACGGCCGCTAAAACTTATTGGCGTCTTCGCGAGCACGAAATCCATTGATTTTTGAAGATTGAAGTGGCACACTTTATTGGTGTGTGGGGAATAGTAGTTTGAGAAAGTGTTATTGCGGCGCAATCAAATTCATCTATTGCGCAATGTTTATTCTATTCGGATCAGCGGCGATTTCGTCGCCCGAAGTCGAATATGGAAACTTACAACCTTTGCCTCCGGGGACATCGATCTGCCCCCCGGATGATGTATTCGAGGTCATTCGCGCCACCTTTCTTGTGCCACCTGTCGATTTACAAGTTCGGGGGATCGCTCAGAGAATTCCCTACAGGGCCGAAGCGAACCCTTTGGTCGGTTCCCACGGCGAAACACGAACGAGCGCGGATGGAACAACGCGTTTTCATGCTGGTACAGACTTACTGGGCGAACAAGGGGAAACCGTTCGCTCAATAGTACCAGGCGAAATTGCGGCTACGGGGACTTCGCCTCACTTGGGGAACTTCGTGATCCTACGCGGCAGTGCGATCGTTCCACCTGCTTTGCCGTGTGCGTTCGATGTCTTGTACGCACATCTTGACTCCATAGGGGTTTCGTCAGGCGACAATGTTGAACAAGGCGCGGCCCTTGGAACGATTGGTAGAACCGGCAACCTCTCTGCGGGGATCCCAACCCATCTACACATCGAACTATGGGCGGGTCCATATCAAGCTGGGCTTGACAAGCGACGTGAATTCACACGCGACATCATGAAGCTCTACGGTTGGTGAGTGCGAGATGTACACCGCGATTGACTCTAGAATTTTTTCTTCGAGATTGATGCCGTCTATGGCTTTGGCATTCATTGGTGTTCTGGTGACCACCACCTTGGCAGGTGCCCAAGCCAATCCATGCGCATCCCTGCAAGAGGCAGGTGTTGATTGCGATTTTGTAGAAGTTGGGCTCTTCGAGGTCAATGATGATGAAATCGCCGTAAAGTCGGAACCCGTGCGGTTCCGGCAGGGCTACCATATCGTTGCCTGCTGTGGCGAAAGCCTTGCAGGTTTCGAGCTCGGATTGGTGACAGTCTTGGAGAGCGAAGAGGTCGTGGAAGGTTCCGAGCTAGTCGATGGCTGCTTGGGACACGTGTTTCCCTCGGTTTCAGCTATAGACGAGGCGGTTCGCGAGCCGGAGAGTGCACCAGAGATGGTCACGCTTAAGCTGGATGACTCTCATGAAACGAATACGGTGGTGGAACTACGTGCACTTAGATCTGCTTCACCATCCAGTGAGTTATGCCGAACACTCCCAAGTGGTACCGCCGATGATGATAGCTTGGGATCTGCATTCATTATTTTCTTTGATGATGAGGTCGATGAATGAAAGACGTCCGCTCGTGTTTCACTGGCCTTTGGATCGCCACCGCTATTTTCTGTTGTGCGATGAAAACAAGTGCAGATGAAGCTCGAGCAATGATTGACGTACCAGTAGCACATACTGGCATTTCTGGTGGCATTCCGAGTTGGCAATTGCGGGTTCCACCAGATGCAACAGACGACCCCTTTGAGGTTCTTCGGGAAGGTGACGAGGTTGAGTTTGTACTTCGCTCACCCGGCAATACGATTGTTGGGCTTTGGAACCAACGCGACCGGTGGTTTTCCCACGAAACTTGCCGAAAACGTTTCTTAAGAAGCACTAAGTGCACCAGACACTACGCGAATTCTGACTGCCGCATAGAACACAGGCAAGATCCCGGGAACGGCGCACTTGAGATATTCATTGAATTTCTGCCTCCTATTCCAGGAGCACAAGCTGTTGATGCCGAAACTGTGAAACTCGGTAGATCAAGCACGGCCGCAACAGTGAACATAAGTGGTCCGAGACGAATTCGAATAAGCGGCAAATTTCAAACTGAACGGATTCGATGCACGAGCCTTCGCGGAACCGCTCAAGGTGGTCCGACAGTAGTCCAAATTCTGGGCAGCCCTAAACCGGAGAACTGGTTTCGGCTGCAGGTCACGCGCAGATCTCCGGACCTCGAAAATTAGATTGAAGTCGACTGGGTGAAGAAAATGGGGGAGAAATCAAAGTGAAAAGAGTAGGCGTTTTGCAGAACACTACGGTGGGACTTACGGTTCGATCGGCAACAATTAGTGCAGTCGTCCTATCTCAAGTCTTGTACACACCCGTGCTGGCGCAGGAAACGACAGGCACTACTTTGAATGCCTCCTGTCTAAGCAAGGTTGGGGGGATCATCACGTCTGGCGGGCAAGAACTGCAATCAGTCGAGATTGAAGGTCAGTACCGAGGTGACATAGGGCAGGGACGCGTTCGGCTGGACATACCCAACAGCTGCTTCTTCGTTGCGGATGTCGCGAACCAGACAACGATCGTCGACGAAGAAGAACCCGATGCCAAACAAGTAGTGGGCGACGCGATAGACCAGTCCGAGCGGGCCTTGGTTTCCAGTGGTGTAGATCAAGAACTTATTGATGAAATTATAGACCGTTTAAGGAATAACAATGAATTATCTGAATTTAAAAAGCCGGAAGAAGCAATACCGGAACTCGAAGACTTCATTGAAAATCAGGAGCAGCAGTTTGAAGATACGGGTGACGAAGACTTCGCAAATGCGGCCTTGGCGGCTGGTATGGTGGCTGGCTGCATCGCGCTGACTGGCGGAGCGGCGTGCGCAGCTTTGGCCCCACTCCTGAGCGGTTTATTTGGCAAAGAGATTACGACCGAAGAGCTCGAGCAGGGTCTAGGCGCGATTGATCGCATGAGCAATGGAGAAAGCCTTACGCCCGAGGACTACGAATTCTTCGAGAAGTTTGGAGCTCCAACAGAAATTCGACCCATTATTGAGGCCCTGCAGTCGGGCGAGATCGTGGAGATTGTGCGAGCAACTGGACAGGCTGCTGGTCTCGAAGACGGGCAAACGGACGTGCTGTCCGAGATCGCTCAAGCCGCAAAGGACGGAAGCATAAGTTGTGAGAAAGTGAGTGAGATTGCTGAGGGCCGGATTGATACGAGAATAGCGATAAGTGCGAAATTTCGAACCCAAATCGATGCACTCATTGCCTCGGCTCTGAAGGAATCCGAGCAATCCGCAGCTACTCTGCGATGCGTACGCAATCTCTTCCTGACGGGTTGAGCATGTGGCGGCTCTCAAGACCTAGTGCTTTCCAACTGGCAGATAGCGTTCTGCTTGGTTTGGCGGCTGCGGCGATATTTGCAATCATTGTTCATCTTGTTCAGGGTGAGGCGGAATTCCTTGAATTTCGCACATACATGATACTGCTCGGAGCGGGGTTAGGTACTGCTGTTATTGCGCTGATCGTTGGCATCAATCGCGGGCATGACAAAATCGACGGTGTCTTCATAGGTCCGAAGATCCGCATTTCATCTATTCTATGTGTCTTTATCACTGTCGGTATGGCTGGTTTTTTGGTCGGTGAGACTCAGGAGACACTTAAATGTGATGATGGAACGGTCGTTTCTTCGATGGATCAATGCAGGTCTGGCCAGTCCACTGCAGAACGTTGTGCTTCCGCAATAGAACATCTGGCCATGAAAGTCGATGAAGCAAGGGCGATAGGTACCTTTGGGGCTTTGGAGGCCGGCCCAAGAGGGCGTTTGCTTGAAGCGGCAAAGTCGGTCAACGGGACATGTCCCATAGACGAACGTACAGCTCCTATCGACAACTTTCGATCTTATCGTGATGCCGGTGCCGAAGATGAACCTGAAAAGACGCAGGACCAGATGTTAGTCGACGATCTAGTTAACGCTATTCAGGGCCCTGTTGAAAACGTTCGTGTGGTGATTGGTCCAGAAGCGCCAGGTAACCCATCAACAACACAGGTGACTGTCCCAGATTCCAGCGTCCCAGTTTCTCCATCTCCTGACGCGAGCGAACCAGACGGCGAAGGAGAAGATCGACCTACGCCGGAACCGGGCGACGATGAGGGTGATTCAGATCCAGATTCTCCTCCGGAAAACACGAAAACGGTAACACGCGAGTACAGGCTTGGCCTCTTGCCTGAACTACTCAATCAAATTCTTGGGGGCATCGGGTTCGGGTTTGGTGGCGTAAGTATCACTACAACTGAAATTCAAAGTGCTCTTGAGAACAACGACGTCGTAGAGGGCGGTCAAACACTTGCCAATGAAGCAGCCAAGCTTGAGGCAGCACCAAGAGCGCGGTTGTACTGGGAGCTAATCCAACTGGTCACGCTAGAACAAAAAGTCGGGGGGGAGGCTGATGTGGACACAATCGCTTCCGCGCTGCAAAGAGACCCCGCCCATGCAATGTGCCTTTTCGTCGTTTTGAAAGAAACCGACGATGAAATGCTTGAATTCGTTTCAAGTCTGGAGGGCACGATTCTAAACAACTTCACAGCAGTAAGGCACGAGCTGGGAGAGGAAGTGACAAGCTGTATAGATGCTTTAATCGAAGATCAAGGCAGGAGAGATTCGGCTAGACAGATTTTCCGGTCAATTATGGAGGTGCTCGATGCTGGATAACTCAATGCGGAGTGGCGCTCATCAAGGGCATGTGAAATTTTTGCGCGGCGTCGATCCAATAAAGACGTCGATGCGCGAAGCTGTTTCGTGGCTAACGGCGAAACCTCGGTTGCGAAATCCCATTGAACGAACTGTCGCGAACAGGTTCTTCGAGACGGGGCCGGACCTGATAGCCTCCATCACCGGGGCAATAGCGTGCGGGCAGCATGTTGCTGTCGCTGGTCCAAGAGGTTGCGGGAAGTCTTATTGTATCGGCGAGGCCATCAAGAAGGCCGAAGAGCAAGGTTTATTGCCTCCGCGCGGCTGGATCAAGGTCCAAGGAAACAAGGAACTACCCAGGGACTACTTATTCGAAGACGACATGACGCTGGTCGTCAACGACGGAAAGACAGTTCTGCCAAAACGTAAGAGTGCACCACTTTTCACCTTCGCAGAGCGCAGCACTGAGCCCGATATGCTCGGTCGCCCGGTAACGGACCCCGACCGGAATGTAATTTGCTACGGTCTCGACGAGAATGGCCAGATTGACCGCAGCAACCAATTGGCAGCGCATCAACGAATCGTATTGTTTCTCGACGAGGTCAATCGCTTCTCGGATGGGGTGCTGGATAGCCTGCTGCTTCTGTTGGAAGAGGGGCAGGTGGTCATGGCAGGAGAGACCTTTACACTCCCTGTGGTTGTCCTGATGACAATGAACCCGCCGGGCTATGATGCGTCGGCGCGTACCTTGAGCCCGCCACTGTCGGCACGAATTGGACGACAGTACCGGCTGCTCAGTCCTCGAATAGACGTGCTCACAGATCGGATCGCTCCAGCGGTATCAGAACGTATCGTGGGTAGTGAGAAGAATGTTGGTCTTGGCTCAGCAGAACTCAGCATTGCTGCTCCGCCAGCATGGCTGGTTCGAAGAGCCGCGGCAGTAACGTTGGCCGCTTGGGGAATACCCCCTAGAGAAAACGCAGACGCGGTTCCCGGTTTTGACTATCTCTCGAGTGACAGCAGGTCGCTTCTAATATCGATGGCGGCGCTTACTCCCCGGCTGCGGCAGGCAATGTCGACTCTTAACGAGCTTTGCCATTTCGGACCGGATGGGCGTGCGCTGGGAGACTGGATGGTCGCCGCTTCTGTCGCTGCCCGAAACGAAGCACAAGCTCGCCAGCTAACGCAGGCTCAGGCAGAGGCCCGGCACTTTGTTTCCTGTGCCGTCACCGTTCTTTCCCACAAGCTACAAGATAATTTCTCGTCAGCCACGAGGCCTGACAATACCCGTCGCAAGGAAGAGGCGCTTCAAGTTCTGGTGTCCGAAATCATGCTTGCAGATAGCCCTGCTCTCGATGCTCTGCTTCGGCGGAATATCGACGACCTCAACACTTTGACGAAGATTGCAGAACATATGAAGGATGGTCTTGAGGCTGACTCAATACGCGCAACCTTCCTGAATTACGGCGTCGTAAAAGATAGCGAAGTCAAGCAGTGGGAGGAATTTATTAGTTCGATATCTCTTTCGCCAAAAGGTCGACAGAGTCAGGCCTTGATCAAGGAGATGATAAAGGATGCCCTGCTAAGTACCAGAGTGGCTGAAATTCATGATGAACAGCTTTTCTTATCCTCGGCAAACGCGCGCAATACTCTTGCTTGGTTGGCTGGCACGCTCAAGATAACCAAGCAAAAACAAGATGCTCTAAATGATCTGATCAGTGAAGCGGCCCATTTCTCGGACACCTTTGCGGACACCCTTAGCGGCCACCTGTTCGTGGCTGACGGAGTCATGGAAGTGGAGAAAGGCGATTTGCTTGCAAGCCTTGAACTCTCCGAGCTTTCGGGCCTCCCCAGACATGAAATGATCAACCTGTTCAACGCTCTGGATCGAGTTTGGTTGGAAACCGAACATGTAGGGCTTGATCCCTGTGACGCTCTTTGCGGGTTACTGGAGAAACTTCACCAGAACGAGCAGATCTCTAAGGAAACTAGAAGTTCAGCAATGATCTTCGCGGGCGATATGGTTGAGAGCATGGCAATGCGACCGGATCGAGGAACCAGAACTCGAAGAGCAAGCCGAAGAGTTGCGAGCTTTGTCGCCATTCACTTGCCAGATCTCAAAGAGGTCTCGAGCACCTCGAATCCAGATGCAGCAGTACGAGGTAACGGCGAGGTCTAGAAATCAATGGCAGATTTCGACCTTCTCCATTTGCAGGCTTGGCAACTTGCCTCTTCGCTTGCTTTTTTGGCTGCGTTAATCGTTTTTGCCACTGCTTTTTGGCCATCAATCCATCGCCGCCGTCTGATGACAGCCGCAATTTTTTTGCCAATCGTATGTTCCTTTTTTAGTTTGGGTTGGCTTGGCTCACTTCGCCTCCCATTCCAAGTCGTGGTCGTCGCCGAGTGCGGTGTCATCGACGAAGCAACTTTTCTGGACGACATTGGGGCCTTGGACGATGCGTCTGGCGCACTAAAGGATCTGGGCCTTCTGGTATACCCTGTTTCGGAGAACGAGACTTGTGACACCAGTAATTTTGATGGTCTACTGCCAGTTGAATTGCTCCAGCAGATTGCGCAAAATCCGGATGATACGCAAGATCCGGAACAAAAGAGAACCGCTCGTAAGCACGTTGAAGAAGAAGCGAGAAGATGGCTTGACTCAGGGCGCCCACGGCATTTCTTAAGTTGGCCACGTAGCTGGGCTCAGCGACCCAGAATTGTATTTGCGTATCCGCCTGGGGGAGCGATTTCTCCAAGCGAAGCCCTGCCAACGCAAATGGAGTTAGACGACGGTCGTCAGCCACAGATTTTTGATAGGCAGTATGGCACTGCACGGGCCGCGGATTTTCGTTTAGACATTGTGCCTCCGCTAATAAGCGAGGAAGGACAATCACTAGCATTTCGGATCGAAGTTCTGGACCAACGACTCGTTGAGGCGCGCGAAGTAGTCGTCAAGTACCAGTTCAATTTTGCTGCCACTGAGCTCCCCGCTGGTTGCGTGCTAAGGCAAGAACCAATGGGCGATCCGTTCGAACTGAGATTTGACCTCACGGGCACGGACGGTACCGCGAATGCCCTCGATCTTACCGGAAGTGGTCAAGCTACGGCAACCGTGGATAGCACAACTGGTCCCACGCCGAGACTGACAATTTTCGGGTCCGACTTCTTCCGTCGCCCTGGATGTACCGGCCCTGATGCACCACGAGATTGGATGAGCTTCACTGCTTGGACAGAAATCAAACTCTCATCCGGTGGATGGATATCCACCGAGAATACAAAGCTGCTCCCTATTGTGCGAAACGAAGGGGTTACCTTGATCTCGCCTGACCCAACTAACCAGTTTGCTGATCGCCATGTTGCAGCGGGTTGGGCGCTTAACACAAACGGGGCTGGACTCGGTCTAATCAGCGACGTTGGAGCAACCAGAGTGCTGGAGGCCTTGTTTGCTGAGCTTACTCCGCCGCAGTGCAGTGGCCCGGGATGTTCTACAATATCGTCGAAAAGCTTGGAGCGTACGGAGCGGTGCTGGTTCCGTGGAACCACTGAGGTTCTGACAAATGTAGTCAGATTTGGTAGTTGCATCGACCGAACGCGTCGACTTGTGGTTCTGGGACAAGGTGATGCCGAGTTGATTTCCTTAGATTCTGCGCTGCCAACAAGCATTTCCCAACAAGTACAATCAGGTGCGCTCGATGTGATGGTTGGTGCACCGATGCATTCGGACACATCAGCAACACTGCTCAACTGGGTTCCGTCTCTTGCACCGGTACCTCAAATGCGCAACGAGGTGAGGCTGCACATAGTAAAGTCGCCACGCGACGTGTTGCGTATGCAGGGCAACGGTTTGCCTAGTGGTTGGCAAGCACAAGGCGACCTCTTGCGCTCTTTTGTTGATTTCGGGCTTCTGGGTGCGGCAACTATCGATACAAGCGGCGGCACGACCGTTCCTTCCCTTTGTCGAGTAGGTGAAGGATTTTCCGGAGACAGTGGGCTAGCTTGGTGGCAGCAACTTAGTGAGCGCCCGCGAGCACCCAACCTTGAAAACCTTCGCGCAGGTAACCCAATTCATCCGACCAATAGACTGCGGGCGATAGTCCAAACTCATACGCTTCCGATAACAAATGACTTCAGGGAAGACACAGGTTACGTCCGTGACTTGGCATGTAGTGGACCAGTCTTAAGACTTGACCAAGCGCTGATTGAGCTTGAACGCCGTGGTGAGACCAACACTAATTTCACTACTCCCAGATCCGCAATTCTCTTGATGGCCGACGAGGACGCGCATGTTAGCCTCGCTTCGGTTGAAGAATTGGTTCCGACGTTGCCGGGCTGCGCTCCTTCGCCGTTTAATCGCGCGGATTTCGCAGCGCGGCTGCGGCGTTTCACTGGGTCCGGGGGACGTGTCATAGTCGTTCCAGTTGCTGATGCTTACGGGCTGGGAGCGGATCCAGAGGTCGTGAACCAGCTTGAGTTGGTATCGATGTCGCTTTCTGATGTTGTGGCTGAAATTGATACTCTGTCCGCTAGTGCAGGTTCAGTTTCTTTGCTGCCTGGAACAACTCTGAATGATCCATCTGGCAACATGACAGACGTCGCGACGGAGCTCCACACCACACTTGACCTCTCTTGGTCTGGCAACCCTCGACTTAGCGGTATGGCGATCGGTGACGGTGATTTGTTCGCTAGGAACGCAGCATGTGCAATTGCGCCAGTCTTACCTGGTAGCGGCATCAGCGGTCTGATTCCTTATTCGGATGGAAGTTGCGCAATTGACAGCACAGCGGACTTCCGCGGACCGCTCAACCGATTAACTTCTACGCCAGAACAGACTGCTATTCTCCAGCCTCTGAATGATCCATTTGTTTCAGCGCGCTGGCGACTGCTTTCCGGCGAGGAAATCGGATATTCATCGCCATTGGAGCTTGGTCGCGTTACTGCGCTTGGGTTTTCACCAATAGCTCGAGACCTTGTGCAGACAGATATCCGAGGTGGTTACCTATCCACTCTTCTCAGTGCAGGGCCGGCGGCCATCGAGCTCAATGCAGCTCTCGTTGTTCACGGACAATGCTTTTTGCAGCAGACCGGGCGGCAAACACTACCGCGACACTTCACTGCCCGGGCGGCACTTAATCCCAATGAGACTGTCCCAGCTCAAGAGCGAGGCGGTCTGAAGCTGCTATCTTGGTTTCAACACGGTGCACAAGTCGATAGACCGATCCACCAGCCGAGAGTGATTTCTGCGTCGATCGAGGCTAACACTGGCGCTTTACGGGTGGCTGTGCAAGCGTCTCCTTCAGAGACGTGGATTTGGGCTCCCAGTGCTCAAATTGATGGCGAAGAACTGCCAGTTCATTTTGCATCGACAAATCCACAAACAGGTGAAGCCATTCTGCGCGTACTGCCGACTAGAGCGCGGGCGGGGCTGCTAAGACTGACCTTGGCAATCCATGACTTGGAAGGTGACTGGCGTCCTATTGCCGAGACCTTTGCGGTCAGCTTCCCCGGACTTCCGGCTCCGTCAGGATCTGAGCTACGAAGAACCGCGTTCGTGGAACCTGAATTGCTGAGTTTTGACCCGCGCTCCTTCGCAGTTTTCGGTATGCTAGCGACTGTTATCCTTCTATTTAGCCCGGCTGCACGCAGCTCACGCGGGTGGAGATGGGTAGCGGGCCTTGTGCCGTTTAAACGTCCAGAACACACTTTGCTCACCCGCCCGGAAGGTAGAGCACCACTTTTCGACTTGCTGGCCGGACTCGCGGAATGGGGTGCTCATCCGGGCAACCCAGCCGCCATCAACCGTGCAGGCTTACCAGCAGGTATACGGAATTGGCGGAGCGGCGACTCCGGTAGCGCCATGCGATTGGCAAGCTTGTACCCGCTTTTGGCACACCAGGTGAACATTCCTGCGCGTCTTCCAGAGGTCAATCTCAAAACGGCATCCGAAGCCGTTGACGTCCTCGTAGTGATTGAAGGAAACGGCGCTCTTCAAACGCCCTCGGCTCGTCGAGCGCCAGCCAAGACGGCGTTCGCGGCACGTCTAGGTTCCTTCTTGGCTCATTCTGTTGTCAACGTGGACGGTCAAGCCCACGTTCTGAGGTTAGGTGACGAAGCCACTCAGGTTGCCACTCCAGATGAAACGGAGATGCTTCTCAATTCCGCGCTTGCCAAGACGCCAACTTCAAATTCTCCCATCGAAGACCTAGAAAACGAGCCCTTGTCAGGTCGGTTAATCTACTTCATCTGCGACGGGCTTTCTTTCAACGAAACACAAGTGGACGCGATGTCAGCCGAGCTCATGGCTGACGGTGGGAAACTGCGCGTCGCTGTTGTTACTTCGCCGGACGATCGCGATAACATAGGCCTGTCTCGCGATCCGATTGACGGATCGTTCACAGACGACAGCGAAAGCGCACCCTTAGAATTGATTGCAGCGCGCGACGCTAAGCTGGAAACATCAATCGTGCGTCTCGCTCGGCGGCAAGTTTCGGTCGTGGTGCTAGATTGTAGCCTGACAACGCAGGAATTGCTTGATCGCCTCAACGAGAAGGGCTTCATGAAATGACAAGCCTTGGCGAAACCCTCTTTCTTTGGTCCATGAAACCTTGGTTGCCCTTCGGATGGGCGCTGTTGGCACTTCTCCTCTGTTTCATAGTCGTAAGCTATGCCTGGACGGTGCGCCCGTCTGGAAGAGCGGCGTCTTCGAAAGGCACTCTCAAGCGCTTGGCACCACTTGCCGTACTGGTGATCCCGACCGGGTTATTTCTAGGCTTTTCGCTGTTATTCTACCCGGTTGCGCCACCCAAAACACTTGTACTTCGTTCTCAAGCAATTCTTTTCGAAGCGGACCGAGTGGAATCTGCCTGCCTATCTTCAACCTTAGCTGCGGCCGCCTCTGGTCAAAATTCGGAGCCGCCTGTTTGCTACAACGCGTCCAAACCTGGTCAGTTTGAACCAGCGGACGGCAACGCAGAAATTGCCAAGACAATTGGGGAAGCCTTACTTCAAGATGCTGCTGAACTGATCCGCCCCGAGGATTGGAATGCACGCTGGAATGAAGAAATCGCAAATCAACCCGGCTCGCCCTCGTTCTCTGATCCCGATGTAGTAGAACAAAATGAGTTGTCGACGCGGGGACGGTTGTCAAGATTAGCGCAGGCAGAGGCAACATGGTGGCATTTAGTCACTCGCTCAGACTTCTACGATGTTCGGCCGGTAGTGGAGGATGCGTTGGATCGGATCGTCGCTGCGCGAGCAGGTGTTGACTTCAACGATTCCGATGCAGTTGCCAGAATTGCATCCGAAGCCATCGCGGAGGCCCTCAATCGAACAAGACCAATAAGGCTTGCTGCTGCCGAAGTTCCTGATTTTCCGCCCGCTCGTCGTGATCTGCCATTGGAACTCATCGAAGCTGTCGAGATAGCGATATTACGGTTACTAGTGGCGGAGGGTAACGTTGTGGCAGTTTTGGCGGAACGCCACATCCGCACCGATCGGAGCGCCGACATTAACCCTTGGCGTGCCCTTCAAGAAGACTTGATTGATACGGGCAACACCGCTCACGGTCGTCCCGTCGGCCTCAGTGTTTTTGAAGGCTCCACCGGTTCAGCATCAAACCTGATCTCAATAGTTGGGAGTCCTTGGAAACAGCGTGATGCTACCGACATCACACGCATTTATGCCAATTTGCGTTTTGGCGCGGAGCCGGGCGACTGGCAAGTATATATCGAGGACCTAGCGGGCAACAGGTTGAGTTTTTCATGCGATTTCGTAGCCGGTGCCCCGATTGTCGACAGCATGGACCTGCGAGATTGCCTCCCCGCAACCACGCTAGGCAACGGCGACGGACTAATGCTTGCCCTAAGGCTTGAGGGGCCACTAGCCGACGAAGTAAACCTGCGCGTGCGCTTAGAATTCCCAATGGAATCGGCAATCGTTCCATTGATAGCCCCAGTCGAGGACATAGCGACCGTAAACGTAAACTTGACCGCAGAAGCGAGCCCCGTGGCGCTGGAAAACACAATGGCCTGCTTGTTGCAACCAGGCAGCCCAGTCAGCAGCACTGCGAGCATTCGCGCGTTTCGAGCAGCATTGGATGAGCGAAGCGGTATCTCATACTCAGTTGGAAATGCAGAACCAAATATCACGCTTCGCCTTTTCGAAGACCAACCAAGTACCTTTGGGTTTTGGATCTACCCCAAGTCCATTGCGTGGGACCGAGTAGTAACGGAAATCTCGATTAATCGAAACAGAGATACTGATCTTGCGGCTGAGCTTGCGGTGGGTGGAAAGTATCATGGTCTGCCTTTGTTTCCTGTTGCTTTCACGAACGAAGTCCAGCTCGCGGGTATTCGTCCGATTATCGCTTTGCCCTTGGTACCAAAACGCAGCGCTCCGCTTACGACCACCTCTGAAATCAATACTGGGCTGGAACTGCCACAATCGGCAACTCTAGCCCATCCGGGGGCGCGTCCGGTTGGATTTTCCGCGCTGCCTCAACAACACGAGGAGAACAACTTCGGTGTGCGACCACGAGGTATTGCCCCGCTGATATGGAAGATCTCGCTGGGGCCGTATCCTGACGGCAGTGGCGAAATCATAGTATGGTTCTTTGACCTCGACCCGTTTCTTCAAGGGCTTTTTCTCGATGCGAGTTGTACCCCGGATTGGAAAGACGAGCAGCAGCTTAGCGCGGACTCTTCCCTAACAGAGCTCTATGAACCGACTTGGGACGAGGCACGTTTCTTTCCTTTATGGATTGCAATAATGCGGGCGGCGGGTGCGACTGCACAGGCCGCCGAGGAAGAATTGGTGGCTTCCGGCCCCTCGCAAGACGTTTTTCCATCGCTCGTCACTGCCGATATGTTGATGCAAGCTCGCATTGCTTCATCGTCATTTACCCTGGTCGTGCTCTCAATACTGCTTGTAGCCTACGCCATTTACCTTGTTGTCCTTAGAACGAGGTCACGACGTGGTTGATGTCTGAGGTGCCCCTAGTTTTCTAGACACCTGCCTTTTGCAGTTTGAGCTGTCTTTCTTTGAAGTCAACCGGCGACAGCATGCCGTTGTTCGTGTGCTTGCGTTTAGGGTTGTAGAACAGCTCGATGTATTCAAAGACGTCTTGCCTTGCTTCCTCGCGCGTCCGGTATTTCCGGCGTCTGACCTTCTCCCGCTTCTGGAGCTGAAAGAAGCTCTCGGTGACAGCGTTATCATGGCAATTGCCCCGACGGCTCATCGTCTGTCTCCTCAATTGGAGAACAGGCTAACCCAAAAGGCCGGACATTTCAGGGGATCAGGTCAGCGGAATGACAGAGCACGACAGATCAACTCATTCAAAAGTTTGAATTTTTTGGTTCTTATATACATCGGTGATATGGTTACTTCGATAGCAGTAGTTCATGCATTTCGCCGATGTCAGCGATTGCTTCAGAAAACTGATCACGTCGCAAGATTGAGTACTTTTCGTTGGAGAGAACGATATGGTTCGCACTTTTCGGAATGATTTCATCTGGCACAGCTTCTGTGGAAATCGTTCCCAGAATGAGTTGCTGACCATCAAGCGCCTTAGAGAAAATGAACTTGAAAATCGCGCCCACGTTGCTGGTGTCTTGCTCTTGTTGCTGCGGCGAGTCGATGATAAGTGGGCAGACTTTGGTGCCGCCAAATCTCTTCATTGTGTGCAGCAGTGCAAAATATTGGGCTAGCAAAGCACGAGGGAGATCACTGCCTAGAGCGTTATTCTTTATTACTCTAGTTGGCTCCGCATAATCGCTTTCTTCCAAAACTAATACGTTGAGAGCATTCAAGTATTCTTTCATACGCGACTGGTAATATTCGAGGATCTCCTTTTTCCTCTTTGAGTCCAGCTTCAAGTCAGCCTTTAGCCCATCGATCGCTTTCTGAACTTCTTCGATTGACTCATCTTTACCAACTATGTCTGCTCTGAGAGAGACGACCATCTCCTTGTTGCCCTCTGAAGCAACAATGTCGCGCAAGGTCACTTCCGATTTTTTTCGATTGAGTAACAGTTCCATTTCGTGGGTTTCTTGCCCAACCGATCTATATTCGCGTTCTGCTGCATCGAGCTTCTCAGAAACTTCGATACGGGCTTTCTGACGCTGGTCTAGAATTCCTCGGCAATAGTCCACGTCATCCAGCAGTCCAAACCTCTCTTGAAATGAATTCTCGAACTCTGTTCCGCATGTGGGGCATCCCACAATGTCGGGCGTCTCCAGCCGTGCAGCATACTCGTAGTCGGCAGTCAGCTCTGATATTGAGCGACGAAGGATCGCTATATCGGTATCAATCGCATTTCGTTCGTTCCTTATATCTTTGACCTTAGCAAGAGCATCCTGTTGTCGTGCCCTCTGCAGATTGTAAGAGTCGACCAGCTGGTCCAACTCTTTCTTGAAGGCCACGGGATCAAGGTTGACTTGGATTTGAGAGGAACGTTTCTGAAAAGTGGCCAGCGCTGTAGACAGAACCTTTCTTTCGGCTTGGTGAGCTGACCTTGTCTCCAAGAATTCCATCTCTTTCTTCTTGGCATCGTAGTAGCTCTGCGGACGTATACCCAGATGATACTCGATCATGTTCTTGCGATAAGAAGTGAACTGCTGAAGCCCGCTGAACGACTCCCAACTCTTTGCCCAGCCAGCGTCTTGATCAACATAAAATGGAAGAAAGTAGAATGCTGGTCCAGCTCGCCCTAACTTGCCGTCCGCGCTCTTCTCCAGTTCAATATTGAAATTCAGTTGTTCACAAATAAAACTAGCGATGCCCCCTTCCGTCGAGATACCACTGTGCTTTGAAAGCATGCCCTTCTGAGCATCAAAGACACCAAAGTGTTTTCCGTCCCTAACAATAAAGTAAGTTGTGCCATTCAGCACAATTTTAGAACAGTAAAACGCTTTAGCTCGTTTCCACCGGGTATTGTTCATTTGAGGCGCGTCGGCGCCAATGGAATGATAGAGGGACTTGATTAGCGTCGATTTTCCAACATCATTCTCCCCCGTCAGAATGTTCGTTCCGGACTGAAAGCTCACTATCTTCGCGGCTTTCTCGAGCTTTGATACTATCCAGAGCTTTTTGAACACCAAGCCTGTCATCTTCGCGACCTTTTCTTAGGTTTCTAATGAGTTTATGGAAATTAAATTTCTTCATTGAACACAATCACGGCAAACGCCAAGAAATAGAACTTTTCACTGTATAAGGGTAAGCCGTCTGTCAATTCCGCAATGTTTGACAAGGCGCTTGCAAGGAAACCGGGTAGCGCCTCTTCCGCCTCCGTATGGAAGTGATGTTCGAGGCGCGTCTTAAGTTCCTCGGCGTCGCCGTTTGTTGGATTGGTGTAGTCAGCTACCGCGTTGGAGATCTTTTTCCCCATTTTCATAAGGTCGACAGCAACCCACCCTGCTTCCTTCAGTTCGGCATTCACCAACGTCATATCAGGGACGCGAGTTGTGTTGTTCGCAGCCAGTTGGATTGTGTTCGAAAGAAACTTCCGGTCAACGCATTTCTTTGCCTTAAGATCATCGGTTGAAGAAATCGTCTCAGAATCGACGTTATTCTTACGATTGATCTCGTCCTGCACCAACCTAGTCCACGCGTGCATGTTGACCCCATGGCCTTCTCCAAGCTCCATCTTGAACAGCTCGGATACTTCGCCCATTAGGAAGCTCTGCATGGCATCCAGCGAGACTCCAGTTGTAAGAAAGTAAACGTTGTTTAGGCGTTCCTCATCAAAGTCTGATAGCTCGTCGGAGAGTTTTTCTTTGATCTTTTTTACATCGCTTGCCTTGAGATCGGTGGCGCGCGAATTGCTGCCACAAAACGAAAACGGTACATTTGAAACAAGAACTGTCTTGACCTTGTGCCCGGTGCAGATGCCATCGAAGTTTTCGAACATTTTGCCAAGGATTGAAGGCTTTCTGCCTTCTTTTGCCTTGGCGCGGGCCAAATAGAACCCCAAGGTGACGCTTGAAGATGACTTCTGTGTTTTGACCTGGCAAAAGTCGACGTTCTGTGGGTCGTCGTTCGGTTCCATGAAGACCACATCGTCGTGATATTCGAATGCAACCAGATAGTCAGCACCTTCCAAATGCTTCTTTATCATTTCGCAAAAAGCCCAGTTTTTCTGATAGTCGAACCGCAGGCTCGTGTCAGCTCCAGCGGTTTCGCGCTGCGGCTTTTTCAACATCTCTTCAAGTAGTTGCTGCGACACCCTAAAACACCCAATTCAAAAACAGAAACTTGCCTCACACCCTAAAGTTGATAAGCGAAGATGCAAACCAAAATCACATCGAACTCACGCAAAGGCCTTTGACCACAAAACGTTTCCTCCAGCGTAATGGAACAACCCGCGTCTGAATGTCCATTTTCGGTTCCTCAGGCCCAACGTCTCGCACGTGCAGCAGCGTCCAGTTTCTGCCCTGGGTGCCGATTCCATATCCAGCGGGCCTCGTCTATCGGGGGCAGTTCTTGGAAACGTGAGAACACGCCACGTGAGTGAGGAAGCAACCCTCAAAAGTGTCAAAATTGGTTGAAGTCGCGTTCTTACCCGTCAAAAGTCGCATCTCTCGCCGGACAAGTTGCGATTCATGCCGGACGGCACATTTATGAAGTTTTGTGGCTGGGGTGGTAGGATTCGAACCTACGATACACGGTACCAAAAACCGCTGCCTTACCACTTGGCTACACCCCAACGGTGTGGCGCTATCTACGATTGTTGTTTGCGGGGTTCAAGTCCTTTCCAGCAAAAAATGGAGGCTGCCTCAAAAAAAATTCCGGACCTTTATGGTGCGTACGTGACTGCATGAAGCAGCTTGGCATAAGTGGTTGATTTTGCCCATGGCTAGAGCTTAACGCGCCAGCTTGGTACTATGCTCTCAGGTATCGGGTTGGTCGGTTCGAAGTGCTTGAACCACGATATTCGGTATTGTGAGGTGACACTGGGAATGGTCACGTGGCGCTCAGACATATGACCTGAGAACCTGCGCAAAGGTGAAACATGAAATTTCTACGTACACCCGACGATCGCTTTGAGGGACTGACGGACTACGATTTCGCGCCACACTATACACAGGTCGACGATACCGAAGGCGGGACCCTGAGGGTTCATCATGTGGACGAGGGTCCTCGTGATGCGCGCCCTGTGTTGATGATGCATGGTGAACCCAGCTGGTCTTACCTCTATCGCCATATGATTTCGGGGTTTGTGCGGCAGGGGTACCGGGCAATCGCTCCAGATTTGATTGGGTTCGGCAGGTCGGACAAGCCGACAGAGCGGAGCGATTACACTTATGCACGGCACGTCGCGTGGATGGGTGAGTGGTTGCGCAAGACGGATCTGCACGATGTTAATCTGGTCTGTCAGGATTGGGGTGGGTTGATCGGTCTGCGACTATGGGCGGAAATGCCCGATCGGTTCGCGCGAATTGTTGTTGCGAACACGGCTTTGCCGACAGGGGATCAGCCTATGGGGGCGGCTTTCGAAAACTGGCGTGAATTTAGCCAGAATGTCCCTGTCTTTCCTGCCGGCGGGATATTGCAAGGCGGTACCGAAAGCCAACTGTCTGATGCCGTTTGCACCGCCTATGACGCGCCGTTTCCAGACGAAAGCTACAAAGCCGGTGCGCGACAGTTTCCAATGCTTGTCCCAAGCTCGCCCGATGATCCCGAGGCGGAGCCGAACCGGAAAGCTTGGAATGTGATTCAGGGATTGCAGACCCCGGTCCTGACGGCCTTTGGCGCGGATGACAAAGTGATGGCGGGAATTGATAAGGTGTTTCAGAAACTCTGTCCCGGTGCCGCAGGTCAACCGCACACCCTGTTGCCGAACGCGGGGCATTTTCTACAGGAAGACGTGGGTGCCGAATTGGTTGAATTGACCTGTGCGTTTATTGCACGGACATCTTGAGTTTGTGGGAAAACCGCGCGCTATTCCCGAATCTCTGCCGGATCAACGCCCCAAAGGTTGGATTTGAGGGTCCAGCCTTTGTAACCACTTGCCGAGACATGGCACCAATCGATTGTGCAACTTCCCAAACGGGCAACGACGCCCGTTTCGAATTGCGCACTGACCTGCGAGTTGGGATTCGGGTTGGAATAGACCGGCAGCATGTCGGCCTCGATCAGGACAGTCCGAACACCTGACAGCAGAGCATAGTGTACCCAGCCACCTGCGCCGTCCCGGTCCTGAACCTTTCGCCAGTTCCCGTATTCGGCAGTGATTTGCAGTGGCATGCCGCGCCGTTTGAATACCCAATCGATTCTGTGGGTTAGCGACGGGCCACGGCGCACATTGCCCTCAGCCGCCTTCATCGAAACAAAACGCGGCAAGGGTAGGTTGGTAACCTGCCCACGTTTTTCCTGCGCGATGGCGTCAGTTGCGCCGATCGCAATTAGAATCACACTCATCAGCGCCACCAGCTGGCGACTTGCGGGTCTAATACCACTCACGGACTGTCTGCTCTTGCTGCCTGTTGATCTTGTTTCGAAAAAAGGTCGTCTCAATGTGGCTGGGGTTCTTGTGCCCCGCCTTATCCTGCGCCACGATGCCATGGCGCGCGAAGGTTTGCAAAGCAGTGGGGGAGCACAAGTGCCAAGAGAACGTCTGAGTGTTGTCGTTACGCGACGGTTGCCCGAGGCGGTTGAGACCCGGTTGAGCGAATTGTTCGATGTGCGCCTGCGCATGGATGACGCTCCGATGTCACGGGAAGAGCTTGTCGAAGCCGTCAAAACAGCGGATGTCCTTGTGCCGACGGTGACCGACACCATCGACGGTGGATTGCTGGGGCAGGCCGGAGAAAAGTTACGCCTGATTGCCAATTACGGGGCAGGGGTGGACAATATTGATGTCGCCACTGCGCGCCAGCGTGGAATTCTTGTTTCGAACACACCGGGTGTTCTGACGGATGATACCGCGGACATGACGATGGCGTTGATCCTTGCCGTCACGCGCCGCATCCCCGAAGGCCTGAGCGTTATGCAGCAGGGTGAATGGGAAGGCTGGGCTCCGAATGCGCTGTTGGGTGGGCGCATCGGCGGGCGTCGACTTGGTATCTTGGGTATGGGGCGCATCGGGCAGGCCGTGGCCCGCCGCGCACGTGCCTTTGGCATGCAGGTGCATTACCACAATCGCCGCAGGTTGCGCCCGGAAACGGAACAAGCGCTTGAGGCCACATATTGGGAGAGCCTTGACCAAATGGTCGCTCGGATGGACGTTATATCCATCAATTGCCCATCGACCCCTTCGACGTTTCACCTGATGAACGCAAGGCGTTTGAAATTGATGAAGCCATCCGCAGTCATCGTGAATACATCGCGCGGAGAAGTGATCGACGAGAACGCGTTGACCCGCATGATCCGTTCCGGCGAAATCGCCGGTGCCGGTTTGGATGTTTATGAACACGGAACGGATGTGAACCCGCGATTGCGGCAATTGCCCAACGTTGTTCTACTGCCCCATATGGGTTCGGCTACATTGGAAGGTCGAATTGAGATGGGCGAAAAAGTCATCATCAATATCAAGACCTTTGAAGATGGTCACCGTCCACCTGATCAGGTGGTCCCGGCCATGTTGTAAATGTCGGCTGCTGCAGCGCGGGCCGGCAAGCAAAGTTTTTTTCAGGAGGATACTATGAAGAAAAGTCTGATTTCTGGATTGGTTCTGTCGCTGATGGCCTTCTCGGGCACGTCATTTGCACAAGAGGCAGCAGACGCCGTCGCGCCCGAAGGCGGTTCCGAGGGAGAGGTTCAAGGCCTGACCGAGGAAGTGATCGCGTCTCTCGAGGCGAAATTGGCCGGAAAACCGGTTACGTCCCAAAACTGGATGGTGGCCGCAGCCAACCCGTTGGCAGTCGAGGCTGGGGCCAAGGTGTTGCGGGCCGGTGGCTCGGCTGCGGATGCGATGGTCGCCGTACAGGTGGTTTTGGGGCTGGTTGAACCTCAGTCATCCGGGCTTGGCGGCGGTGCTTTTTTGGTTTGGTATGACGCCGCGACTGGAAAATTGACGACACTGGATGGGCGCGAAACCGCGCCATTGGAAGCAAACCATAGATTGTTTCAGGACGAAAACGGCGAACCTCTGCAGTTCTTTGATGCCGTTGTCGGCGGCCTGTCCGTCGGTACACCCGGAACGCCGGCCCTGTTGGCAGAGGCCCATCGCCGCTGGGGCCGCAGCCCGTGGCCGAGCCTGTTCGCCGAGGGGATAACTCTGGCAGATGAAGGGTTCCTTGTTTCTCCGCGTTTGGCCAGTTTGGTTGAAAATGACGCCGAACGCCTATCGCGGTTTCCTGTAACGGCCGAGTACTTCCTGCCGGATGGCAAACCATTAGAGCAGGGGCAGCGGCTGATGAATCCTGCCTATGCAGAAACGCTGCGTACATTGGCCAGTGAGGGCGCGGCGGGTTTTTATGGGGGTGAGATCGCAGCCGGGATCGTCAACACCGTGCGCAATGCACCGGGAAATCCCGGCGTTCTGTCTGGTATTGATCTTGCCCTGTATCAGGTAATCGAACGTGAGCCGGTTTGTGCTGCCTACCGCGTTTATGAGGTCTGCGGGATGGGTCCGCCATCTTCGGGCGCTCTTACTGTCGGGCAGATACTAGGTATGTTGAACGGCTATGATCTGGCGGCGTCCGGCCCCCAAAGCTATGACACATGGCGTTTGATTGGGGATGCGTCCCGCCTGGCCTTTGCGGATCGCGGGCGGTACATGGCCGATCACGACTATGTACCTATGCCGACCAAAGGTCTGGTTGATCCGGAATATCTGGCCGAACGCGGCGCCCTGCTGGGTGAAAACGCCGCTTTGATCGACGTGGAACCGGGCAATCCGGAATTCGAACACGCCTCGAACTGGGGGGATGATGTGTCGATTGAGCTGCCGTCCACCTCACATATTTCGATCGTGGACCAGTACGGAAACGTCCTTTCCATGACGACAACGATCGAAAACGGGTTCGGGTCGCGTCTTATGACCAACGGGTTCCTTCTGAACAATGAACTGACGGATTTCTCGTTCAAGACCCACAGCAACGGTGTTCCAATCGCCAACCGGTTGGAGCCGGGCAAGCGCCCGCGGTCTTCGATGAGCCCGACAATCGTAATGGAAGATGGAAAACCGGTTCTGGCCATCGGCTCACCGGGGGGCAGTCGTATTATCGGCTATGTCGCCAAGTCGATCATCGCCTGGGCAGATTGGGATATGGATGTGCAACAGGCTTTGTCCCTACCGCATCTCGTAAACCGGTTCGGAACCTATGACCTCGAACAGGGAACCGCGGCCGAGGGGTTCTCGGATGCGCTGACCGAACTGGGATACGAAGTGAACCCTCGCGATCTTACATCAGGTCTGCACGCGATCGAGATCGGAGACGTCTTGACCGGCGGCGCTGATCCACGGCGCGAAGGCATCGCTTTGGGTGAATAAAGCCCACAAATCAGGAGGAGAAGGATGGTGCAGGCAGTCGCGCTAGCTCGGAACGATGATGGGATACAAACGGTCGTCGGTATTCTGAAACAAAGGTTCGGCGACCGCCTGCAAACCGGTCACGCCATTCGCGAGCAGCATGGACACACGACCACTTGGATTGAAAATCAGCCCCCCGATGCGGTGGTTTTTCCGCATTCCACGGAAGAAGTGTCCGAAATCGTCAAAGCCTGCGCCATGCATAAAGTGCCGGTCATCGCATTCGGTACCGGCACATCGCTGGAAGGGCATGTGAACGCGCCTGCGGGCGGTATCTCGGTTGATCTGACACAGATGAACAAGGTTCTGGCCGTGCACGCCGATGATCTTGATTGCGTTGTCCAGCCGGGCGTGACACGCGCAGACTTGAATACGCATCTGCGCGATCAGGGGTTGTTCTTTCCGATTGATCCCGGCGCGAACGCTTCGCTCGGTGGCATGGCTGCGACGCGGGCTTCGGGGACCAATGCGGTGCGCTACGGAACAATGAAGGACAACATCCTTAGTCTTGAGGCCGTGATGCCCGACGGGCAGATCATCCGAACCGGGCAGCGCGCCAAGAAATCGTCGGCCGGGTATGATCTGACGCGCTTGCTGATCGGCGCCGAAGGGACGCTGGGCATAATCACGGAAATCACGTTGCGCTTGCAGGGCATCCCCGAAGCGATCAGTTCCGCGCGCTGTTCTTTCCCGACCGTGGACGCGGCATGTCAGGCGGTCATGACGACAATCCAATATGGTGTACCCGTCGCTCGGATCGAGCTGTTGGACGAAATGTCCGTCAAGGCAGCCAATGCCTATTCCAACCTGACGCTGCCCGAAACGCCGCTGCTGCTTTTAGAGTTCCACGGATCCGAAAGCGGTGCAGTCGAGCAGGCCGAAACCTTTGGTCAGATCGCGGAAGAGTTCGGCGGAACCGACTTTGCAGCAACGTCGACAACTGAAGAGCGTAACAAGCTATGGCAGGCGCGGCACGACATGTACTGGGCTTGCCTGCAACTGCGCCCCGGTGCGCGCGGGATATCTACGGATGTATGTGTTCCAATCTCGCGTTTGGCTGATTGCGTGACCCAATCCCAGAACAAGGCCGAAGCGCTGGGCCTGTTGGCACCGATGGTCGGCCATGTCGGAGACGGGAATTTTCACACATTGCTGCTGATCGATATGGAAAATCCAGACGAGGTAACCAAGGCCGATGAATTCGTCGGCTGGTTGAACGAACTGGCGATTTCGATGGACGGAACCTGTACGGGTGAGCATGGAATCGGACAGGGCAAACGGCCATACCTTGAGAAAGAACTGGGTGAAAGCACGCGGTATATGGCGGCTATCAAGGCGGCGCTTGATCCGGATGGCATCATGAATCCGGGAAAGATTCTATAAAACGCCGACCCGGCCAGCCCATAACTTTCCCAACTGGTTCAATAGCGTCAGAAAAAGGTCGGTTTTGCACCCAATAGCGTCGGGTGGATTTTGCGGTGCGTGGTTCTGTTGGGCATAACTCCTGCCAAACAGATTCAATCCGGAGTACGGGCGAATGAAAACCCAAGTCAAAGCACTGGTCGTTGGCGGTGGCGCCATCGGAACCTCGATCGCATATCACCTGGCCAAGGCTGGCTGGGATGATGTGATGCTGATCGAACGGGATGAACTGACATCCGGCTCCACCTGGCACGCGGCTGGCCTGCTGCCGCTGTTCAACATGTCCTATGCGACGACCCACATCCACAAGTATTCGGTCGATTTCTACAAAACGCTTGAGGAAGAAACCGGCCTGAACGCGGGCTTCGCCGTGGTCGGCAACCTGCGCATGGCACAGACGCAGGACCGTATGGACGAGTACATGCTTTATGCCTCGACCGCCGAAACTTGCGACGTCAAATACGAATGGCTGACCCCGGATCAGATCAAGGAACGCTGGCCACTGATCGAAACCGGCGACCTGAAAGGCGCGATCTATCACACCGAGGACGGCTATATTAACCCCGCCGACGTGACTCAGGCCATGGCCAAAGGTGCCCGTCAACGTGGCGTGGATATCGTGCGCAAGATGCAGGCTGATGCCTTCCACTGGAACGGTACCCATTGGGAAGTCACCTGCACCAAGATGGTCGAGCAGGGCGGCAACCTAGTACCCTCGGATGAGCAGGTCGTCATCACCGCCGAACACGTTGTGACCGCATCGGGCAACCACGCGCAGCGCACCGCCAAGATGCTGGGCATCAAAATGCCCGCGATCCCGGTTGAGCACACGTTCATCGTCATGGACAAAGACCCTGAGCTGGTCAAATGGCGTGAAGCTGGCAACCCGGAACACCCCGTTGTGCGGGATGCAGACAATGAATCTTATGCCCGTGAGGAACGCGGTGGCTGGATTCTGGGCATCTACGAACACGGCGCGCCTGCGCGCTTTGAACATGGCGTGCCGGACAGCTTCCGCGCGGACTTGTTCCCATTGGATATTGACCGGATCGCGGATCAGTACATGGCGATGGCCGAACGGGTTCCTTCCTGCGCTGACTCAGGTCTCAAAGACGATTTCAACGGCCCGATCTGCTACACCCCAGACGGTAACCCGCTGGTTGGTCCGGCTCCGGGCCTGCGCAACATGTGGCTGGCCGAGGGCTTCAGCTTCGGGATCACCGCTGCAGGCGGCACCGGCTACTATCTGGCCCAGATGATGGTGGATGGCGAAGCCGAGATCGACATGGCCTCGCTGGACCCCAAACGGTATTCGTCCAACTGGATGACCACCGAGTTCGCGGCCCGCAAGAACGAAGAGTGCTATGAGCACGTCTACATCCTGCACCACCCCGATGAAGAGCGCGAAGCCTGCCGTCCGTTGCGGACCGTTCCGGCCTATGACCGGCAGAAAGCGCGCGGTGCTCAGTTCGGCTGGGTCAACGGCTGGGAACGTCCGAACTATTTCGGGCCGCTGGATGCGTCGGACAATTTCGACAAAGAAAGCCGCTCGTTCCGTCGTGGTGGCTGGTGGCAATACGCCGTCGAAGAAGCCAAGGCGATCCGCGAAGGCGTGGGCCTGATCGACGCATCGGCCTTCACAAAACATGTCGTTAAAGGCCCTGGTGCCACCCAGTTCCTGGATTGGTTCACCTGCAACAAGCTGCCCAAGATCGGTCGTATCAACCTGACCTACGCGTTGACCTCGCACGGCACCACCCGTACCGAATATACCATCGTCCGCAATGGTGAGAACAATTACTACATCGTCTCTGCCGGTGCCTGGACCGAGTACGACGCGGACTATCTGCGTAAGGCGGCCGAGGACAAGATGGAGGAGTTCGGCTATATCGAAATCCAGGACGTGACCACCCAGTGGGGCGTCTTCGCAATCGCCGGACCCAAGTCCCGTGACGTTCTGAAAGAGGTCATCAAAGACGCCGATCCGGAAACCGCTCTGTCCAACAAGCGCTTCCCGTGGCTGTCGGCCCGTCAGATCGAACTGGGTATGTGCCCTGTGAACGCGATCCGCGTGGCCTATACCGGTGAGTTGGGCTGGGAACTGCATCACCCGATCGAAATGCAGAACTACCTGTTCGACCTGCTGGAAAAGGCCGGTGAGAAGCATGGTATGAAACTGGTCGGTGCGCGCGCGCAGAACTGGCTGCGTCAGGAAAAATCCTATCGCGCCTTCGGCACTGAACTGGGTCGCGACGCGACTCCGCTTGAGGCTGACCTGCCGCGTTTTGTCGACCTGTCCAAGGATTTCCACGGCAAGGACAAGCTGGAAGAGACCGGTGTGCGCGTCAAATGCTGTACCTTGCTGATCGACGGGCCGGACGATGCCGATCCGTGGGGTCGTGAGGCGCTGTACACGCCAGAAGGTGAGCGCGTCGGTCGTCTGACTTCGGGCGGCTATTCGGTGGCCTTCGAGAAATCCATCGGCATGGGCTATGTGAAGCCTGAGCTGGCAGTTGAAGGGACCAAGCTGAAGGTCAAGATGCAGGACAAGCTGTGGGATGCGGTCGTGACTTGCGACAGCCCATACGATCCAAAGAATGAAACCATCCGCAAGGACGGTTAACTTATCAAAGGCCTCGGAACACTCCGGGGCCTTTTCTTTGGTACAGGTGTTGGGTTTGAATCCAAATCACACCGCCGGCTTTTCCACGACGAAGGCCAGATTGTTTGCGGGCATCTCAACCGCTTGCAGCAGCGTCAGGCCCTGCGAGCGTAGAAAATTGGTGATGTCCGCATCGTTCTTGTAACCGATCTCTGCATCCTGCTGAACCAACGCTTGATGAAAACGCTGATCCCCGTCACTGATCAAGCGACCGGCACGCATAAAAGGCCCATAAAGAACAAAGCGGCCATTGGGATTAAGGGCCAGTGCAACTTCGGTCAGTATCTTTTGTGTCTCAGACCAACTGATTAAGTGCGTCAGGTTGATCAGCACAATAAGGTCCTGACCGCCGTAGGAGCGGCTCCAACCGTCCTCCGTGGCATCTAGAATTACGGCATCTGACACGTTGGTAAGGCTGGCGGTGTAGGCGTTAATACTCTCCCGCCTGTCAGGTTCGACCTCAGACGGTTGCCAGTGCACTTCGGGCAGACATCGCGCGAAAGCCTGCACATGCTGGCCAGTGCCGCTTGCGATCTCAAGGGCTTTTCCGTGGGTCGGGGTCCATTGCACCAGCAAATCGCACAAAGGTTCAACATTTCGAAGCGCTGCCTGCGCGACCAAACGGCCGTTCTGAGCGCTGTTCACGCTGCTGATATGCGCGGGAAAGATGCGTTTGCTCATCGTCCGAGTCTTTCCGGCCCCAGCGCTTTGACGGTCGCGTCGTCCAGTTCGGGTGGGCACCCAGCGACCAGATCAGCAACCAGTTTCGAGGCTGCGGGTGAGGTCTGAAACCCGTATCCGCCTTGACCGGCTGACCAAATGAACGTCGGATCACGCGGGTCGGGGCCCAATACCAACGTTCCATCTGGTGAAAAACTGCGCAGCCCAGCCCAGTTCGCCTCGACTCGTGTTACGGGTTCCGTCATCAACTCTTCGTAGCGGGCCAGTCCTTCTGCAAGGACCATGTCATCGGCGAACGCGTCATGTGGTTCAACCGGGTCAGCCTCTGACGGAGAGACGATCAATTTGCCTGCGTCCGGCTTGGCATACCAGCTTTCTCCAGCACCAAGCATCATCGGCCAATCCCGCACGTCGTGACCACCCGGAGCAGGAATGCGGGCCATGGATCGGCGGCGTGGCGAGATCCCTATCGGTGATATGCCAGCCATTGCTGCGATTTCGTCTACCCACGGGCCTGCTGCGTTAACGATATTGCGGGTTTCATAGTTTAGACCTGCTTCGACAACCCAGTGCCGGTCC
The DNA here is from genome assembly GCF_056533365.1 of Ruegeria sp. G5. NCBI lineage: Bacteria > Pseudomonadati > Pseudomonadota > Alphaproteobacteria > Rhodobacterales > Roseobacteraceae > Ruegeria > Ruegeria sp. G5. The sequence goes on from NZ_JBQFOK010000004.1 coordinate 53,686, forward strand.
CGCCGCAGGGACGTTACCTTTTGGCGGGTGTGAATTTCCCCGCCGTTCTTACGAATTTCTCGCGCGAAATCCTGCATCACCAGATCAGTGTCGACGTCAAAAGCCGAAGCGCTAACGGCGGTATGGCGAACGACCTTCGGGTCAAGGATCGGAACACGTGCCACCGCTTCGGGCACATCGATGACCTGCATATTCAGATCGCGCAGGTCTTGATGAAATACATTTGATTGTCGCTGACCCGCGACCAGCATCAGACCACGCGGCGACAGGTATCCCCCTTGATGAAGGAAGTCTGCACCGGCCCTGTTCAGGGCGACAACGGATGAAGGGCCATAGCTTTCTTCGAACAATGCGGCAGAGCGACCGGACGCGTGGTATCCCAGAACCGCTTCGGCCTCGAGCACGGTCACTGCACCAAACTCTGACAATCGCGCACCTGCGCTTAGTCCTGCAATGCCGCCACCGATGATCAGAAAGTCAATCATATCACCTCGTTCGGAACAGGGCATAAAGGTCGGAAAGCTGGTTTTATCGAAGCCCAGCTCATACTAAGCAGGCTTGAAATTGCGCTTCAACCCATCCAAACAAGAGGCGCACAAAAATAGGAGGGCAGGGTGAGCACAGCAGATTTACACCCGATGGCCACTGGACATATTCCGTCCTACGTGACCCAAGCGGACGGCAGTGATTTTCTTTTGACGTTCATGTTCGTTTTTACAGTTATCGTGATCATTCTGCTCGGGGTCGGTTATTTCACCCTGCATTCGATCCCTGAAAAGCTCGCGCACAAATCAAATCACCCACAGTTTCAGCTTGTTGGCATTTTGGCGTTGTTGGCCTTGTTTACCCACAATGGGTTGTTCTGGGTCGCGGCCATTTTGGTTGCAGGGTTCCAGTTCCCGGACGTCGGGGCGCCCTTGCGGGCTATTGCGGATGCAATCCGCTCACTTGGTCCGCAACGATCTGAACCGGCGCAACCTGTCGAAACCACGGCCCAGCAGGAGCACTAAATATGCTTGAGACATTGATGTGCGCGCTGGTGACAGTGCTGCCTGACTATTTATTCCGCCGATTTGTGCAGGGAAAACGAATTGGGCATGAAATTACCCTGTTCACGATGTGGTATGAACTGCGTTGGGGGCTGACGACATGTGCAATTCTGGCGCTGACCGTCATTACGACCCTGTTCTATTTTCACCCGGCCAGCCGGACAGCGGCGTCTTATTTCCGGACGGTAACGATCCTGCCGCAGCTGGGTGGGCGGGTGTCCGAGGTTTATGTGACCAACAACCAACAGGTTGTTGCAGGACAGCCGATTTTCCGGATCGAGGACTTCAGCCAAACCGCGATGGTCGAGGCCGCCAACGCGCAAATCGCGCAGGTTCAGGCATCGCTTAAGGTGGCTGAGACAGACTTGGCTGAAGCCACCGCTGGAATTGCCGGTGCAAAGGCCGCGCTGGATCAGGCGCTGGAAGATCTCGAACGCAACACCACACTTCGCGACGAAGGGTCCAGCGCCGTTAGGCTGGCCGAGATTGATCGGTTGGAGAATGTTGTTGCCGAACGCGAGGCCCAATTGGTTGCCGCTCAGGCCCAGCAGGCGGCAGTCGTTCAGCAGATCGAAGAGTTGATCCCAGCCCAGATGGCCAGTGCCAACGCGCAGTTGGACGCGGCCCTAACTGAATTGGACAAGACCGTGGTTAGCGCGGGCGTTACAGGACGGGTCGAGCAGTTCGGGTTGCAGGTTGGGGATTATGTTAGCCCGCTACTCCGACCGGCGGGCATCCTTGTTCCATCAAATTCCGGCCACGATCGTTTTCAGGCTGCCTTCAACCAGTTGTCAGCTCAGGTCATCAAACCCGGTATGATCGGTGAGTTGGGCTGTATGACAAAACCTTTTACCGTCATCCCGATGGTCGTCGTCGAAGTGCAGGACGTGATCGCCTCGGGGCAGATAAGGCCGTCAGACGAGCTGCGTGATGTTCAGAACAACACAAACCCGGGCTCGATCCTGGTGTTTATGGAGCCCCTGTATAAGGGCATGGCGGATGACATCCCGCCGGGCAGTAACTGCCTAGCCAATGTCTATACCGACAATCACGAACGGCTTGAGCATGAAGACCTTGGTTTTTGGGAATCCGCCTTTTTGCACGTGGTGGGCACTATTGGTGTCGTCCACGCCGCAGGCCTGCGATTGCGGCTTATCCTGATGCCGGTCAACACGCTGGTTTTGTCGGGGCACTGACCCCTCAGGTCTTACAATGACCTGCTTGTGGGTAGCGCAAATCAAGTGCGCTACCCACAATCCTTATAACTTGGGTGCGTTTTTGCTTCTGGCCGCATTCTCTAAAGAAAGAATATCGGCTGCAGGTAGCAGTGACAGATTCACATGCGCTTCGGTTGGGATCAGACCTCGGAGTTGCAGGTCCAGATACCGCAGGCAACAAACCCGAAGAAACGAGGTGAAGTTTCCAACGTCGTGCCCGGCGTCCAAGCTCTCATTGTACAACCTGTGCAGTAATTGTGGAACGGTCAGCGTGTCCCTCGCGCCAATCGTTTCCAGAGTGCGCCAGAAAAGCTCTTCCAGACGTACGCTGGTGACCATACCGTCCATTCGGAAGGATCTTGTGTGTGAGGTCCAGAGCGCCGGATCGGCATCGATAAACAACTGGCACATTGGTTTTCTCCGGGTTTAGCGTCCGATACGTTCCTTGACGTCTGCAGCAAAGTCCTCGTACCGACGCAAGGATTTTACCTCGACCGTTACATGATGACCCATCTTTTGCATGATCGGCAAATCGAACAGGATACGATCCAATGTATCCGGGTCTTCGACGTCGACAACCGCAGTCACCTTGCGCTCGCCCACAACCTTCCACAAATCTTTGACAACTCCGGCCGATTTGGCGCCCAAGGCAGCTTCGGCCTCTTCAGCCCAAACGCCCAGCAAGCCCTGCTGCGCCATGCTGGCATCGTATTCAACGTTAAAGTTCAGTTGGTAAAGCATCATGTCCTCCTGATAGTTGCTTTTCAGATATTCAGACGAAGCGCCCGCCTTTTTCGATCACCTCGATCTGGTACCCATCTGGATCGGACGCGAAGAAGAACCGCGCCAGACGTGTTCCACCGGGTTGAAAATCGACAATGTCTTTTGGGGATCCACCGGCAGCAGCGACCTGTTCTTTCGAAGCCTCCAGATCGTCGACAACAAAGGCGATATGCCCGTAGCCATCCCCAAGATCGTAAGGGTCGGTTCGACCTTTGTTGACGGTCAGCTCCAGCTCAAAACCTGTGCCTTGCGAGATCATGTAGATTAGGGTGAAGCTTTCAAAATCGAGCCTGTCTTTGATCTGTAGGCCAAAGCCGGCCTCGTAGAATTGGACAGAGCGACTCTCGTCTGTCACGCGGATCATACTGTGTGCTAGTTTCGCCATGCGTCACCTCCTTGCTGCTTTCTAGCGAGGGAACGGCGGCGAGTGGTATTACCGGGTTAATACGTGGCCAATTAATCTTTAAGCGATTGAAAATTGGTACCTAATTGTTGGACCTTTTACACAAAAAAAGGCCCGCGACGCTGCGCGGGCCTTTTGACAACTACATTCGGTAGCTTACTGCGGAATTTCGCCTTCCAGGCCTTCAACATAGAAGTTCATGCCTGCCAGTGTGCCGTCGTCAGCCACTTCGCCCTCGGCCAGCCAGTCACTGCCGTCCTGCTTTTTGATCGGACCGGTGAAGGGGTGGTATTCACCCGCAGCCATTGCGGCCTTCATCGCCAGTGCTTCTTCTTTGACATCGGCTGGCACGGCGTCCGAGATCTCGCCGATCTCAACCATGCCTTCCTTGATGCCGTCCCATGTGTTCACGGTTTCCCAAGAGCCGTCAATCACCGCTTGCGTACGTGCGATGTAGTAGGGCGCCCAGTTGTCGATGATGGATGATACGCGCGGGAACGGACCGTATTCGCTCATGTCCGATGCCTGACCAAAGGTAACAACATTACCGGCTTCTTGTGCTGCGGCCTGCGGTGCTGTGGAGTCTGTGTGCTGCAGGATCACATCCGCACCCTGTTCGATAAGAACAGTTGCCGCGTCCGCTTCTTTGGCGGGGTCGAACCAAGTGTAGGCCCAGACAATCTTGAACTCGACATCAGGGTTCACGGCTTTTGCGTGCAGAAAGGCCGAGTTGATGCCGCGGATCACTTCGGGGATCGGGTAAGAGCCGATGTAGCCGATTGTGTTCGTCTTGGTCATCTTGCCAGCGATATGGCCCTGTACGGCGCGACCTTCATAGAACCGGGCCGAGTAGACCGACACGTTGTCGGCTGTCTTGTAGCCGGTTGCGTGCTCGAACTTCACGTTCGGGAATTTCTTGGCCACGTTGATCGTTGGGTCCATGTAACCAAACGAGGTGGTAAAGATAAGATCCGCCCCTTCAAGCGCCATTTGGGTCATCACACGCTCGGCGTCCGGGCCTTCGGGGACGGACTCAACGAATACGGTTTCGACCTTGTCGCCAAAATGCTCTTCGACTGCCAGACGACCCTTATTGTGCTCGTAGGTCCAGCCGCCATCGCCCACGGGGCCGACATAGACAAAGCCGACCTTTGTCTTGTCTTCGGCCATGGCGCCAGTCGCCAGACCCAGCGCCACAGCAGCGCTTGTCAGTAGAGTGGTGAATTTCATGTGTTACTCCCCAAGTTGGTTCAGTTGGCCCCTAGTGTGAGGCATGGAAGATCCGGCCCAGTGAGGCAGGTGCGCTGCTCTTGTCGGCCGAAAGGATCACAAGCACAAGGATCGTGATGATGTAGGGCGACATTGCCAGATACTCGACTGGAATGGCAACGCCCGCTGCCTGTAAATTGAGCTGCAGAACGGTGATGCCGCCAAACAAATAGGCACCTAGCAATGCCCGCCATGGTTTCCAGCTGGCAAAGACCACCAGTGCAAGGGCGATCCAGCCGACACCGGCAGTCATGCCCTCGGTCCACTGCGGGACGCGGATCAGGCTGATATATGCGCCACCCATGCCCGCACAGGCCCCGCCAAACATGATCGCCATGATGCGAATCTTGATCACCTTGTAGCCAAGCGCATGGGCCGCATCGTGGTTTTCGCCAACTGCGCGCAGGATCAGGCCGATGCGCGTGTATTTCAGCGTTGCCCAGACTGCGGCCGTCAAGGCGATGCCGACATATAGGATCGGGTCGTGCTGGAACAGGATCGGACCGATCACCGGCAGATCGCTGATGACTGGAATATGGATTTCTTCCATGTCAGGGGGTTTGACCCCGACATAGCCTTGCCCCATCAGCGCGCTGAAACCCAAACCAAACAGCGTCAGTGCAAGGCCACTTGCCACTTGGTTTGCCAGCGCGACCTGCGTCAGCAACACGAACAGCAAGGACAGGGCCGCGCCTCCGACCGCTGCTGCGACAAAGCCCAGCCACGGCGATCCGGTCTCGACCGAGATTGCAAAGCCGCTGATGGCTCCGACGATCATCATACCCTCGACGCCCAGATTTAGGACGCCCGCTTTTTCAACGACCAGCTCTCCGATTGCAGCCAGCAGCAGCGGGGTTGCGGCCACCATCAGCGAGGCAACCAGAAGGACGGGATTGATTTCACCTAAGTCCATATCACGCTACCTCGCTACGGGCCGCACGGATGCGGTAGTTTGTCAGAAGATCGAAGGCCAACAGAAAGAACAGCAACATTCCCTGAAACACCTGAATGGCTGCGGCCGGCAGACCCAGCTGAGACTGCGCGATCTCGCCGCCAATGTATGTCAGTGCCATTAGGCCACCGGCCAGCAGAATACCCACCGGGTGCAGGCGACCCAGAAAGGCCACGATGATCGCCGTAAAGCCATAGCCTACGTTGAAATCTATGCTGACCACACCAGAGGGGCCGGACACCTCGAACATACCGGCAAGGCCTGCCAGTGCACCTGACATACCCAGACAAAACAGGATCAGTCTAGCAGGGTTAACACCGGCAAATTTGGCGGCGCGGGGCGCTTCTCCTGTCAGGCGGATGTGAAAGCCCAGCATGTGTCTGTTCAGCAAGACATAGGCAAAGATCACAGCGATCAGCGCGACGACGACGCCCAAATGCATGCCTGAGCCGGTAATCAGCTCGGCATTATGGGCGCTTTCGTATTGTTGCAAGTTGCGCGAGCCGGGAAATCCAAGCCCCTCAGGGTTCCTGAGCAGACCCAGTGAGGCCGAAGCCAGCATCTGTTCGGCCACATACACCAACATGAGCGAGACGAGGATCTCATTCGTGCCAAACCGAACCTTTAAGAAAGCGGGGATCATCGCCCACAACCAGCCGCCAAACGCCCCGGCAAGGATCATGATCGGGAAGACAAACCATGCGTCCAGCGGATAAAACGCCAAGCCTGCCCCGGCACCGAAAATGGCGCCCATGATGTACTGCCCTTCGGCACCGATATTCCAGATGCCCGCGCGAAACCCCAGTGAAAGACCGATCGCGATCAGCACAAGCGGCGCGCCCTTCACCAGCAGCTGAGGGCGGTAATAAAAGGAAAACTCGCCGAACAGAGGCTCCCAAAAGATAGTGCCGATGGCCTCAACCGGGTTCTTGCCCAGAATGGCGAACAAGATGCCGCCGAACAGCATTGTTGCCAGCACTGCGACCAGCGGGGTGGCGTAGGACCACGCCTTGGACGGCTGTGGCCGTTTCTCCAACACAATCATCTGCTCATACCCCCGTCGTCGTTTTTTGTTTTGGATCAGACATGGGCGACCTCCATGCCATGTGCGCCGCCCATCATCAGGCCGATTTCGTCTACCGTCAGGCCAGTCGTTGTGCGCGGTGCGCTTAACCGCCCTTCGTTCAGCGCGGCAAAGCTGTCTGAGATCTCCATCAGCTCATCCAAGTCTTGACTGATGCAGACAACGGCTGTTCCCTTGGCGGCCAGATCCAGAATAGCCTGCCGGATCGCGGCTGCAGCGGCCGCGTCCACGCCCCATGTTGGCTGGTTCACCACCAAAACATCTGGGTTCTGAAGCACCTCGCGTCCAATCACGAACTTCTGCAGATTGCCGCCGGAGAGCGAACGCGCAGCGTTGTCGGGACCCGGTGTGCGTACGTCAAACGCACTGATGATTTTCTCTGCAAAGCTCTTGGTGTCCGACCATTTCAGAAAGCCATTGCTTTCCAGATTTTCGCGAACGGAACCTGTCAGCAAAGCGTTTTCCGTCAGGCTCATATCCGGCGCGGCCGCATGACCCAGGCGTTCCTCGGGTGCGGTCAGAACGCCCAGCTTGCGCCGTGCTGTTGGGCCAAGTTTCCCAATGGGCTGGCCATTGAATTTGATCGCGTCCGCAGTTGTCGGAATTTCACCAGACAGAACGCCCAGCAATTCGTCCTGCCCGTTGCCAGCCACGCCACCGATCCCCAGAACTTCACCTTTCCGGACTGTCATGTGGATGTTTCGCAGTGAGGTGCCGAATTCAGAAGGCGAGCCGACCGACAGGCCGGTGACGTCCAGCGCGACCTCGCCGAATTCCCGCCCGATGCGTTCAGGCGTCTGCAGGGTCGAGCCGACCATCATTTCTGCCATATCCCGTGCCGAGGTTTCAGACGGAATGCATTCGCCGACGTTTTTACCCAATCGCAAGATCGTCGCGTGGTCGCACAGGGTGCGGATCTCTTCCAGTTTGTGTGAGATATAGAGGATCGAGGTGCCCTCGGACCGTAATTTGTTCAGAGTTTCGAACAGGATCTCAACCTCTTGCGGGGTCAGAACCGAGGTGGGTTCATCCATGATCAGAAGTTTTGGATCCTGCAGCAGGCAGCGGATAATTTCGACCCTCTGACGCTCCCCCGCAGACAGATCACCGACTGTGCGGAATGGATCAAGAGGCAGGCCATAGGTCTCGGACACTTCTCGGATGCGCGAAGCCAGATCGCCCATTGCAGGAGGGTTTTCCATGCCCAATGCAATGTTTTCGGCCACGTTCAGCGCATCAAACAGCGAGAAGTGCTGGAACACCATCGCGATTCCATCAGCCCGCGCCGCCCGAGGTTCGCTGGGGGCAAAAGGTTGATTGCGCAGCAGCATTGCACCGCTGTCCGGTTTTACCAACCCATAGATCATTTTCACCAGAGTGGATTTTCCAGCCCCGTTTTCACCCAACAAGGCGTGAACTTCGCCTTCACCGATGTCGAAAGACACCTGATCATTGGCCACAACGCCGGGGTAGGCTTTGGTCAGCCCCTGCAAACTTAGCAATGGAGTGGTCACGCGCTCAGGTCCTTCTTCAACTCTTTCTGTCGGGCCGGACGCAGAATTTGCGCGGCGACGCCAACGGCGATCATCTGCGGGTGTTTGCCCAAACCGGGATCGCCTATTGGGCAGGTGATCCGGCCGATCCGTTCGGGCGAATGACCAAGAGCCTTCAGCCGCGACCGGAATCGCGCCCATTTCGTAGCCGAGCCGATCAGCCCCGCAAAGCGGAAATCATGGGAAAGCAGCCGGTTGCACAGCTCTAAGTCCAAATTGTGTGAATAAGTAAGCACAAGATGCTCGGCATTGGGCGGTGCATGGCGAACCAGTTCGGTTGGTTTGGCAACTGGAACCGTGGTGACACCCGCTGGGACCGAGGTCGGAAAACGCTCGGGCCCGGTGTCGACCCATGTGATCGCGATGTCGGGCAGGGGGGACAGAACATCCACCAGTGCCCGGCCCACATGGCCAGCACCCCAGATCCACAGGTTCCGGGTCGGCTTGTGGACCGGCTCAACCATCCAGCCGTCGATCAGCTGTGGTTCGGGGGCAATCCCCTGACCGCGCGCGGTCGCAAGCAACCGTTTCACGGACAGAGGCATTTCACCTTTCGAGGCCGATCGCGCGATAACTGTGTCGTCGAGCGCTTCGACCGCTTTGAGATCAAAGACTTCGCTGAACAGCGAAACTGCTCCACCGCAGCATTGGCCCATGTCAGGGCCAAGCGCGTGGTGGGTCAGGCGGGGTTGGCCGGTTTGTTTTCGCGCGGCCTTTGCCGCCTGAAATTCGAGTGTACCACCGCCTATTGTTCCGCTTTGCCCGTCCTTCCAAACCAGCATTGCGGTACCAACTTCGCGCGGGGATGACCCCTTGATCGCAGCAATGACAACCCGGGTAACCTTCCCGTGGGTATTGACCGCCTCCCTCAAAGCCTCAAGGTCAAATCCCATCAGATGCCTCCCTTCATCCTTTGGACGCCGCGCCAAACTTCCTCGGCCGTGGCAGGGGCGTTCAGCGCCGGGTAGCCTTCGCCACAGGCTGCGACCGCATTCGACAGGGCCAGCCACGCTGATATGCCCAGCATGAAGGGCGGCTCTCCCACTGCTTTTGAGCGATAGATCGTGTCTTCGCGGTTCTCGCCATCCCAAAGCGCGATGTTGAAGATATCAGGGCGGTCCGAGCAAGCCGGGATCTTGTAGGTCGATGGCGCATGCGTACGCAGGTTGCCTTTGCCGTCCCAGACCAGTTCTTCGGTCGTCAGCCAGCCTGCGCCCTGCACATAACCGCCTTCGACCTGTCCGATATCCAGCGCAGGGTTCAGCGAGGCCCCCGCGTCATACAGGATGTCGGTGCGCAGGATGCGGTTCTCGCCGGTTAGTGTGTCGATGGCCACCTCGGTCACCGAGGCCCCATAGGCGAAGTAGAAGAACGGACGCCCTCGACCCGCGATCCGGTCCCATTCGATCTTGGGTGTTTTGTAGAACCCGGTTGCCGACAGGCTGATACGGCCCTGATAGGCCAGTGCTGCGGCTTCGGCGAAGGTATAGCGTTCCCCGCCAACCGAGACGTGCCCATCCGCGAAAGTGACTGCCGATGGAGCGGCCTGATGCCGTTCGGCCAGATAGTCAGCCATCCGATCAAGGATCGTGTCGCAGGCGGCTTTCACCGCCATCCCGTTCAGGTCGCTGCCCGAAGACGCCGCCGTGGCCGAGGTATTCGGCACTTTGGCCGTATCGGTTGCAGTGATCTTCACCATATCCAACGGGATGCCAAAGCGCGATGCGGCGACCTGAGCGACCTTCTGAAACAGGCCTTGTCCCATCTCGGTGCCGCCATGGTTCAGATGGACCGATCCGTCCTGATACACATGCACTAGCGCCCCCGCTTGGTTCAGGTGCGTCAGGGTAAAGGAAATCCCGAACTTGACCGGAGAGAAGGCGATGCCCTTCTTGATCACGCTATTCTCGGTATTCCAGTTTGCGATGGCAGCCTTGCGCGCGGCATAATCGCTGGATTTCAGCAAGGCTTCGGTCATGCCATGCAATTCGAAATCGCTGACCTCCATACCGTAAGGCGTGGTGTTGCCGCCGGCGGGGAGGGGACGAACGGGGGCGTTCCCAGTTTCCACAGCGCCACGGCTGGTCAGGTCTTCGTGCGGGTCAGGATGGCCTAAAGGTTTCTCATGCGGCGGCTGATCGGCCACTTTATGCACGGGCTCATAATAGTTGCGACGGCGCAGTTCGACCGGGTCCAGCCCAAGCGCGTGCGCGGCGTGGTCCATCACGCGTTCAATACCGACCATGCCCTGCGGACCGCCGAACCCGCGATAGGCAGTGGCGGATTGGGTGTTGGTCTTTAGCCGGTGGCTTTCAATCCGTGCGTTGGGCAGCAGATAGGCGTTGTCCGAATGCAGCATCGCGCGGTCGGCCACGGGCAGAGACAGATCCTGCGCCCAGCCGCAGATGACGTAGTGATGGAATGAGACGCCCTGAATATGGCCGTTCTCGTCAAACCCGGCCTTGTAAGCGATCCGAAACGCGTGGCGCTTGCCGGTGATGATCATGTCGTCATCGCGGTCATAGCGCATCTTGCAGGCTTTGCCCGTCGCGCGGGCGGCAATGGCACAGGCGACGGCCAAGGCGTTGCCCTGACTTTCCTTGCCGCCAAACCCGCCCCCCATCCGTCGGGTTTCAACCCGGACGGCGTGCATTGGAACGCCCAACGCATCTGCCACCTTGTGCTGAATCTCGGTCGGGTGCTGGGTTGAGCTGTGCACCAGCATATCCGCGCCCTCATTGGGCACGGCCAGCGCGGCCTGACCTTCCAGATAGAAATGCTCCTGCCCGCCCAGTTCGAATGTGCCTTCGATGACGTGGGGTGCGCTGGCGATGGCTGCGTCAGCATCACCTTTGGCATAAATGCGTGGGCCGTCCTCGAACCGGCTGTCGGCGGCAAGGGCGTCTTCTATCGTCAGGATCGGCGTTTCTTCGGCATAGTCGATCTTGCCCAGACGGGCTGCCTTGCGCGCGGCCAGATGGCTGGTGGCGATGACCAGAAACACGGGCTGGCCGATATAGTGAACCGTGCCGTCCGACAGCAGCGGTTCATCATGTATCGAGGGCGAGACATCGTTTGCAAAAGGCAGGTCATCCGCCGTCATCACCATGACGACTCCGTCGGCGGCTTTGACTGCCGACAGGTCCATTGCCGTGATCCTGCCCTTGGCAATCGGGCTGAGGCCGAACGCCAGATGCAGCGTGCCTTTGGGTGTCGGGATGTCATCCACATAGCGCGCGGCACCTGCCACATGCAGCGGGGCCGCATCATGGGGGAGGGGTTTTGCGACGCTCATGCCGACACCTCCAACACGCTGGTGACTTCGTCCTGATCTTCGAGGAAATAGCGTTCCAGCATCGCTTTGGCGGTTTCCAGACGATAGGTTGCCGAGGCGCGCATGTCCGTGAGTGGTGAATAATCCTCGGCAAAGGCAGGCAGCACGGACTCGATGGTCTCGCGCGTCCAAGGTTTGCCGATGAGTGCGGCCTCGACATGGGTTGCCCGTTTCGGAATGCCGGCCATGCCACCAAACGCGATGCGCGCGGCTGAGACAGAGCCATCCGTAACGGTGATGTTGAAACACCCGCAAACGGCCGAAATATCCTGATCGAACCGTTTGCTGAGCTTGTAGGTTTTCAGGCGGTCTGCCTGACGGGGAAAGCTGACAGCCTCGACAAATTCGCCCGGTGCGCGGTCTTGCTGGCCGTAGTCTATGAAGAAATCTTCCAGTGGAATAGCCCGGCGGGTGTCACCCTTGCGCAAATGCAAGGTCGCGCCCAAAGCGATCAGGGCGGGCGGGTTGTCTCCGATGGGTGAGCCGTTGGCGATGTTCCCGCCAACCGTTGCGGCATGGCGCACCTGAACGCTGGCGTATCGGCGGATCATTTCGGCATAGGAGGGATGCAGATCGGCCAGCGCGTCGCCCATGCGGTTCATGTCGACCATCGCGCCAAAGCGGGTTTCCTCATCGGTGATGGTGATCTGCTTCAGATCCTCGCATCGGTTGAGGAAAATCACAGGGTCCAAATCACGCAGCTGCTTGGTGACCCAGAGGCCCACATCCGTTGCCCCTGCAATCAGAGTGGCGTTCGGGTTCTGGGCGTAGACCGCTGACAGTTCATCCGATGATCCGGGTAACATCGGCGACGCGGCAGGGGGCGCGACGGGTTTGTCCTTTACCCAAACCGGGACGGGCTGCCCCTCGGCAGCCTGGGCGGCGCGGATGATCGGTGCATAGCCGGTGCAACGGCACAGGTTGCCAGCAAGCTGCGTGTCGTGATCGGTTGCACCATTGGTGTGGCCCGCGACCATCGACATCACAAAACCCGGCGTGCAGAAGCCGCATTGTGAGCCATGCAGGTCAACCATCGCCTGCTGAACCGGATGAGCCTCACCGTTTGGACCGCTTGCGCCCTCGACGGTGCGTACGGCTTTGCCGTGCAGTTGCGGCAGGAACAAGATGCAGGAGTTCAGCGCCTTTGCACCATCCTCATCCGTCACCATGACGGTGCAGGCTCCGCAATCGCCCTCATTGCAACCTTCCTTGGTGCCGGTCAGGCCGCGATCCTCGCGTAACCAGTCCAGCAGGGTGGCCGTCGGATCGACATCCGCCAGTTCCACTGTCTCTCCGTTCAGAAGAAACGTGATGTTCATTCGAGAAACCCGTCGCCTTACCCGGTTGCGCCCTTGGGTGCCCTCCTTCGATGCGACGTAGAAAGAGCGGCGGGCGGATTGCTTGCCGTCAGATGTTAGAAACAGCGCAACCGATCTGGCAAGAAAAACTGCCTATATAATGCACCATTGGACCTGAACGGCCTGTGAATGTCGCGTTTGTTTAAAGGTCAGTTTGTTGTAAATAAAGCGCTTTTTAAAAGCGCGGCACAGCCTTGCCCGAAGCACCTTCTGGAAAAGCCGAATAATCGGCGCTGATTTTTTAGGCAGACCAAAGCCGCGGTTCTGACTTTTGCAGCGCGTCGGCCTGGGATAGCGTAGGCCGTATGAGCAGTACCCCTCGATTCATTCACCTCCGCGTTCACACTGAATATTCTTTGCTGGAAGGCGCTGTGCGGCTGAAAAAGCTGCCCGCTTTGTGCGAGAAGATGGAGATGCCGGCCGTTGCCGTGACGGACACCAATTCGATGTTCTCGGCCTTGGAGTTTTCGGTGACCGCAAGTGGCGCCGGTGTGCAGCCGATCATGGGCTGTCAGGTCGATCTGACCTATGTGCAAGCGCAGCCGGGGGAAAAGCCCAAAGCGCCCGCGCCGCTGGTACTGCTGGCGCAGTCCGAGGTCGGGTATGAGAACCTGATGAAGCTGAGTTCCTGCCTCTACGTGGATAAGGGCGGGCAACTGCCGCAGGTCACGTTGGATGAATTGGCCGAGCGGTCGGATGGCCTGATCTGTCTGACCGGCGGGCCGGATGGGCCTGTGGGGATGCTGTTGCAACAGGGGCAGCGCCCGGCAGCTGAGGCTCTGGTGGATCGGTTGGCGGGGATGTTCCCGGATCGGCTCTATATCGAATTGCAGCGCCATCCGGGCGAAGGGGGCCAGCCCGAAGCGGAACGCCTGACCGAGCGTGGCCATGTTGAGATGGCCTACGCCAAGAACCTGCCTCTGGTCGCAACCAATGACGTCTATTTCCCGACTTCGGACATGTACGAGGCGCATGATGCGCTGATCTGTATAGCCGAGGGCGCCTATGTCGATCAGCAGGAAGGTCGTCGTCGCCTGACCGCGCAGCATTATTTCAAGTCGCAGCAGGAAATGGTGACGTTGTTCGCCGATCTGCCCGAGGCCGTTGAAAATACGGTCGAGATCGCGCGCCGCTGCGCCTTCATGGCCTATCGCCGCGATCCGATCCTGCCGAAATTTGCCGACGATGAGGTTGCCGAACTGCGACGCATCGCCAACGAGGGCCTGCAGAAACGTCTGGCCGTGATCCCTCACGCGGTGAGCGTGGAAGAATATCAGGAACGGCTGGATTTCGAATTGGGCATCATCGAAGGGATGGGCTTTCCCGGCTACTTCCTGATCGTTGCCGACTTCATCCAATGGGCCAAAGATCACGACATTCCGGTGGGGCCGGGGCGGGGTTCGGGTGCGGGCTCGCTTGTGGCCTATGCGCTGACGATCACCGACCTTGACCCGCTGCGCTATTCACTGCTGTTCGAACGGTTCCTGAACCCCGAGCGGGTCTCGATGCCTGACTTCGACATCGACTTCTGTATGGATCGCCGGGAAGAGGTGATCCGCTACGTGCAGCAGAAATACGGGCGCGACAAGGTTGGGCAGATCATTACCTTTGGTGCGTTGCTATCAAAGGCGGCGGTGCGCGATATCGGGCGGGTGTTGCAGATGCCCTACGGGCAGGTGGATCGGTTGTCGAAGATGATCCCGGTCGAGGGGGTCAAACCCGTCTCCATCGAGAAAGCGCTGAAAGACGAGCCGCGCCTGCGCGAAGAGGCGCGCAGCGAAGAAGTTGTGGATCGCTTACTGACCTACGGCCAGCAGGTTGAGGGGCTTTTGCGCAACGCCTCGACCCATGCGGCAGGCGTGGTGATCGGGGATCGGCCGCTGGATGCGCTGGTGCCGATCTATCAGGACCCGCGATCAGACATGCCCGCGACCCAGTTCAACATGAAATGGGTGGAACAGGCCGGGCTGGTGAAATTCGACTTTCTGGGGTTGAAAACCCTGACCGTGATCCAGAACGCGATGGATCTGATCTTCAAATCCGGGCGGGATTTGCACATCGCACCCGATGGCACCGAGCTGTATGAACCCGCCGAGGGCGCGGTGAATGAGATCAACGCTATTCCGTTGGATGATGAGGCAACGTACAAGCTCTATTCAGCCGCCAAAACGGTTGCGGTGTTCCAGGTGGAAAGCTCGGGCATGATGGATGCCCTCAAGCGGATGAAGCCGGACTGTATTGAGGATATCATCGCCCTCGTCGCACTCTACCGTCCCGGCCCGATGGAGAACATTCCAAAGTTCTGCGAGGTCAAGAACAAGCTCAGCCAACGCGACATGCTGCACCCGTCCATCGATCATATTCTGGACGAAACGCAGGGCATCATCGTCTATCAGGAACAGGTAATGCAGATCGCGCAGGAAATGGCGGGTTACAGCCTTGGGGGCGCGGACCTGCTGCGCCGCGCGATGGGTAAAAAGATTCAGGAAGCGATGGATGCCGAGCGTCCAAAGTTCCTCAAAGGTGCCGCCGAGAACAACGTGGATGAGGCCAAGGCGACCGAGGTCTGGAACCTGTTGGACAAGTTCGCCAACTACGGTTTCAACAAGTCCCACGCGGCGGCCTATGCGGTAGTCAGTTATCAGACAGGCTGGCTGAAGGCGAACCACCCGGTTGAGTTCATGGCGGGTGTCATGAACTGCGATATTCATCTGACTGATAAGCTGGCCATTTATTTCGAAGAAGTCCGCAAGGGGCTGGAACTGCCCTATGTGCCACCTTGCGTGAACCGGTCACAATCGACCTTCGACGTGGTGAATGGAGAGCTTGTTTATGCGCTGGGCGCGCTGAAAAACGTAGGCGTCGAGGCGATGAACCTCGTGATTGAGGGGCGGGCCGACAAACCTTTTGTCAACCTGTTCGACTTTGCCCGGCGGGTCGATTTGAAAAAGGTCGGCAAACGCCCGCTGGAAATGCTGGCTCGCGCAGGCGCGTTCGACCAACTCGACAAGAACCGCCGCCGCGTCTTCGAAAGCCTAGACCCGCTGGTGCAGTATTCGGCGGCGATCAACGAACAGAAAAACTCGAACCAGGTGTCGCTGTTTGGCGAGGCGGGCGACGACTTGCCGGAACCTCGCCTGTCACCCACGCCGGACTGGCTGCCAGCAGAACGCCTTAGCGAAGAGTTCAAGGCCATTGGTTTCTACCTCTCGGGTCACCCTCTGGACGACTACATGCCCGCGCTGAAACGCAAGCATGTTCTTACGCTGGATGAGGTAACGGAAAAGGCGCGCTCGGGGCCGTTTATCGCGAAAATGGCGGGTGTCGTTGCAGGACGGCAGGAAAGGAAATCGGCCAAGGGCAATCGGTTTGCGTTCGCGCAACTTTCTGACCCATCCGGGGCCTACGAAGTGACACTGTTTTCGGAAACGTTGGAGAAATCACGCGACTTTCTGGAAACCGGCGCGCAGGTCGTTCTGTCAGCCGAGGCGACGATGGAGTCCGATCAGCTCAAGCTGCTGGCGCGGTCTGTTGGGCCGGTTGACTCAGTCGTTGCCGAAGCGGGTGCAACCGGTTTGCGCATTTTTGTGGATGGCGCACAGGCCTTGCCGACCGTTGCCAAGGTTCTGGAGGATGCTGCAACCGCTGCCAAAAACGCAGCCCGGGGTCCTGTCCAGCTATTATTGCTTGACCCAGGCTTGCCCGGCGATGTTGAGATGGATTTGGGGCAGAGCTTCCCAATCAATCCTCAGATCAAAGGGGCGATCAAATCGCTGGACGGCGTCCTGTCGGTCGAGGAAATCTGACGCCGTCAACCTTTGTTGCCCCTAGGTTCCTGTGGCGCTAGGCTGGGGGCCTGAGAATACAGTTTGTTATGTTTGCAGGAGGGCACATTCATGTCCATTGGGTCTATTGGTGTGAAGGCTTTGGTCGTCGCGTCGCTGATAGCGGTATCCGCCACCGCCGGGTTGGCGGACGACAAGAAGAAAAAGAAACAAACCATCGAAGGCGCGCTGATCGGAGCGGGCGTAGGTGCATTGATCGGCGACGGCAGAGGAGCAGCCATTGGCGGCATCGCCGGTGCCATTATCGGACATAACTGGAAATGAATGCGATGAGAAAAACGTTGCAAACCGCCGCGACCGGGCTGTTTTTGATCTTGCCCAGCTTCAGTTTGGCCGATGAGGCCGCGGAACAGATGGTGCAGGATGCATTGCCCGTCATGCACTACACCTGCGCCTCAATCGCCGAAGAGGCTGACGGGGACGAAGCCTTTGTCGTGGCCGTTGTTGAAAAGATGACGGCACTGTCGCTCTACAATCGTCAGATCAATATCGAAGATCACGCGACGACGGATGAAGAAAAAGCCGGACTGCACCAAGCCTTTATCGCAGCCCTTTCCGAAGGGTGCGCTGCGGATAAGGATGCTCTGTTGGGTGGTGTTGTCGATGACGCGGTGAAATCGACACTCGGCTTATAAGCGCTCAGTAATGGGGCGGGCGCTCGTCACCGAAGACGACCCCGCCGGACCCTTCCTGCGCCCGTTCGGCCTCGCGCTGCAACAGCATCTCGACACGCCGGGTCAGGCGGTCGATCTCGGATTGTTGCGTCGTGACGACCGAGTTCAGCTCTTCCACCGTTCGGGTCAGATGGGCGATCTGTTCTTCCAGATGCTGCATGGCGATCTCCTTTAGGCGTGGTCATAGCGGCACGGGCGGGCCATGACCAGTCAAAGCGCGCCTTGCCCCGATGCGGGCCATGGGATAGACCGCGCGCGGAACATGAACCGCAAGGACGCCCCACATGGCCAAGCCCAAGAAACAGCCCCGCCCCAAGGCCGTCACGCCGAAAGGGTTCCGCGACTATTTCGGCCAGGAAGTCTCGCAGCGCACCGAGATGCTGCGGACGATTGCGGATGTCTATCATCGCTATGGGTTCGACGCCTTGGAGAGCAGCGCGGTTGAGACGGTTGAGGCGCTGGGCAAGTTCCTGCCCGACGTGGACCGCCCGAATGAGGGCGTGTTTGCGTGGCAGGAGTTTGACGAAGGCGGCAATGGCGACTGGATGGCCCTGCGCTATGACCTGACCGCGCCTTTGGCCCGCGTCTATGCGCAGCACCGCAACGACCTGCCGACGCCCTATCGCCGCTATGCGATGGGTCCGGTCTGGCGCAACGAAAAACCGGGGCCGGGGCGGTATCGTCAGTTCTATCAATGCGATGCGGATACGGTTGGGACGGCTTCGATGGCCGCGGATGCCGAGATCTGCGCGATGTTGTCGGATACGCTGGAAACCGTGGGTATCCCGCGCGGCGACTATCTGGTGCGCGTCAACAACCGCAAGGTTCTGAACGGTGTGCTTGAGGCGATGGGTCTGGGCGAAGACGCCGCTGCCCGCGACAACGTTCTGCGCACTATCGACAAGTTCGACAAGGTGGGTGAGGCTGGCGTGCGTGAGCTGCTGACCAAGGGCCGTCTGGATGCCTCGGGGGCGTTTATCGATGGTGTTGGTCTGAGCGACGATCAGGCCGAGCCGGTGATTGCCTTCCTGACCTCGAAGGCTGCGGATACCGCGGGCACGCTTGCTAATCTTCGTGCCGCCGTGGGCGACAGCAAGATCGGCGCGGACGGGATCGCTGAATTGGAACAGATCGGCGCTCTGCTTGATGCGGGCGGTTATGGCGCGGACCGGATCGAGATTGATCCTTCGGTCGTGCGCGGTCTCGGCTACTACACCGGACCGGTTTATGAGGCTGAACTGACCTTTGAGATATTCGATGAGAAAGGCCGCAAGCGGCAGTTCGGGTCGGTCTCGGGCGGGGGTCGCTACGACGATCTGGTCAAGCGCTTTACCGGGCAGGAAGTGCCCGCGACCGGCGTGTCCATTGGCGTCGATCGCCTGCTGGCCGCCCTGCGTGAAAAGGGCCGGATCGCGGCGCAGGCCACGGGCCCCGTGGTTGTGACCGTCATGGATCGTGACCGCATGGCTGATTATCAGGCGATGGTGGCCGAGCTGCGCAATGCAGGCATCCGGGCCGAAGTCTATCTTGGCAACCCCAAGAACTTTGGCAATCAGCTGAAATACGCGGACAAACGGAACTCTCCGATTGCGGTAATCGAAGGTGGCGACGAAAAGGCCAATGGGATCGTGCAGATCAAGGACCTGATCCTTGGTGCTAAGATCGCCGAAAGCGCCACGCTTGAGGAATGGAAGGAACGCCCCAGCCAGTTCGAAGTGCCTCGGGGCGATCTGGTCGCCAAAGTACGCGAAATTCTGGACAGTCAGGACTGACCTATGCCCAACCGTTCCCAGATACAGGCCCGCGCCGCGATGATGCGTGTCCGGTTCGAGGCTGCAGGTGCGCAAGTCGTGGACCCGCCTTTGCTGCAGCAGGCGGGCACCTTGCTGGACCTCTACGGTGAGGATATCCGCGCGCGCGCTTATGTGACCTCGGACGCGCTGCGGGGCGAGCAGATGCTGCGCCCCGACTTCACGCTGCCCGTGGTGCAGATGCACATGCGCGACGGGGCCGAGCCCGCGCGCTATACCTATTCCGGTGAGGTGTTCCGGCGGCAGGAACACGACCCGGACCGTTCGAACGAATATATCCAGGTCGGGTATGAGGTGTTTGACCGTGAAGACCCCGCCGGGGCCGATGCCGAGGTGTTTTCGCTGATCGCCCTGCAACTGCGGGGTCTGCCCCTGCGCGCGGCGACCGGGGATATTGGCATTCTGACGGCTGCGGTTCAGGGGCTGCGCACGACGGACCGCCGCAAGGCAGCCTTGATGCGGCATCTCTGGCGTCCCCGTCGGTTCCGTGTCCTGCTGGACCGTTTTGGGGGCCGCAAGCCTGACCCGGAAAGCCGGGCCGCGTTGCTGGATGCGGATACGCCGTTGCACACAAGCGCGCCAATGATTGGCAAGCGAACGGTGTCTGAAATCGAAGACCGAATTGAAGCTTTGCGATTGGACCGCGACGCAGGCGTAATTTCCGAGACCGAAATGGGCGGGTTGGATTCCCTGTTGGCCGTGCGCGAAACCATGCCTTTCGCGCTAGAGCAATTGCGCGACGTGGCGGTTGACCTACCGCAGATTACCCCTGCTCTGGATCGCCTTGAAGCGCGGGTCGCGGCAATGCAGGCGCGTGGGGTGGATGTTGAGGTGCTCGATTTCGAGGCGTCTTATGGCCGGACCTCGATGGAATATTACGACGGTTTCGTCTTCGGCTTTTACGCCGAGGGTCGTCCGGATCTGCCACCCATCGCCACCGGTGGGCGCTATGACGCGCTGACGCGGCAGTTGGGTGGCGGGGCTGAAATCCCCGCCATAGGGGGCGTAATCCGCCCCGACCTGATGCTTGAGATCGAGGAGGCCGCGCAATGAGCTTGAAACTGGGCGTGCCCTCGAAGGGTCGGTTGATGGACAAGACCTTTTCGTGGTTCGAAAAGCGCGGCATCACCCTGTCGCGCAGCGGATCTGATCGCGAGTACGCAGGTAAGGTTGACGGGATTGAAGGCGTCTCGTTGATCCTCCTGTCGGCAGGGGAAATCCCGCGTGAACTGGCCGCGGGGCGTATCCATTTGGGCGTGACCGGAGTTGATCTGGTGCATGAAAAACTACCGCGGTGGGAGCAGCAGGTGGAAGAAATCGCGCCTTTGGGTTTCGGCAAGGCCGACCTGATCATCGCGACACCGGCTTGTTGGGTCGACGTTGATACGTTGGACGATCTGGACGCGGCAGCTGCAGGATTTCGCAAAGCCCACGGGCACCGGCTGCGTATCGCCACCAAGTACCACAGATTGGTGCGTGAGTTCCTCACTGATGCGGGTGTCGCGGACTACACTTTGGTCGACAGCCAGGGCGCGACCGAAGGCACGGTGATGAATGAAACCGCCGAGGCGATCGCTGATATCACCTCGACCGGTGAGACTTTGCGGGCAAATCACCTGAAGATTTTGTCTGACGGGCTGATCTTGAAATCGCAAGCGACACTGTGGCGTAGCCGCGTGGCCAAATGCGACGCGGGGGAAAAGGCGGTTCTGTCAGAATTTCTGGACCGGCTGCGTTAAAGCACACCGATCTCTGCCAGCGCACGGTTCAGATCATCGGGCAGGGCGTCGTCCTGCTCGCGCCCTTTGGGCAGATCGGCAGGCGTATCTTCGGGTTTCAGATAGCGCCACCCCTGAAATGGGCGTTTCAGCGCGTTTTGCGTGCGGTGCACCTCGGGGTCCAGTACGATTGCGCAGCGTCGGATACCGTCTTCACCGCGCACTTCATCCAGTCGCAGCACCTTTTGGCGACACTGGATCACGCCCTTGATCACCCAATAGATTGATCCGCCGTTCAGAACCTCGGCCTCTCGCTTGGGCCACATGCGGGTGACATGGCGCGGGCAACCATCCTCATACAGCGGTCTGCGGCTGTCCTGCCACGCCATCAGCGTATCGACGCTTTCGGATCCAACCGACAGTTTTATGAGGTTTACATACTTATCCACAGTTTTCCCACAGAGTCGTCCCGAGGTCAGTCTTTATATTGTAGTCCTCTGAGGCTTGTCATCAAGGTGTTGTGGTTTAGTTGTGATTTAGGGTAGTCTGGATACCTCTTTCAGCACAGGGAATCACCAATGAGCCGCTTTGCCGCCCCCATCGCCGAGCAGATCTGGGACATGAAATACCGCTTTAAACAGGCGGATGGCACGCCCATCGACCAGACCGTCGAGGACAGTTGGCGACGTATCGCCCGCGATCTGGCGCGGGTGGAAAAGGACCCGGCTCATTGGGAAGATAAGTTCTATGAGGCGTTGGAAGATTTCAAATACTTGCCGGCCGGACGTATCACCGCAGGCGCAGGCACCGCGCGGCAGGTGACGTTGTTCAACTGCTTTGTGATGGGCACTGTGCCCGACAGCATGGGCGGCATTTTCGACATGCTGAAAGAGGCCGCGCTGACCATGCAACAGGGTGGGGGGATCGGATATGATTTCTCGACCATCCGCCCGCGTGGGGCAGATGTAAAAGGGGTTGCGGCGGATGCCTCAGGCCCGCTGAGCTTTATGGACGTGTGGGACGCAATGTGCCGGACGATCATGTCTGCGGGTTCGCGCCGCGGGGCGATGATGGCGACGATGCGCTGTGATCATCCGGATATCGAACAGTTCATCACCGCCAAGTCCGATCCGGCGCGTCTGCGCATGTTTAACATGTCGGTTCTGGTGACCGACCCGTTCATGGAGGCAGTCAAAGCCGATGGCCCTTGGGAGTTGGTGTTCGACGGTAAGATTTATCACACCGTTCAGGCCCGTGATCTTTGGAACAAGATCATGCAGGCGACCTATGACTATGCCGAGCCGGGCGTGATCTTCATTGATCGGATCAACCAGGCAAACAACCTTAGCTATGTGGAAACCATCGCGGCGACAAACCCTTGCGGCGAACAGCCGTTGCCGCCTTATGGGGCGTGTTTGTTGGGCTCGATCAATCTGGCCCGTCTGGTGGCCCAACCCTTCGAGCAGGCGGCACATCTGAACGAAGAGGCATTGCAGGAACTTGTCGCCACCGCTGTGCGCATGATGGACAACGTGGTGGATGCCTCGAAATTCCCGCTGGTAGAGCAAGAGGCCGAGGCGCAAGACAAACGCCGCATCGGGTTGGGCGTAACTGGTTTGGCCGACGCGCTGTTGATGTTGGGTCTGCGCTATGGGTCAGACGAGGCGGCGCGGCAGACCGAGCGCTGGTTGCACGCGATCGCCCGCGCCGCGTATCTGGCGTCGGTCGACTTGGCGAAGGAAAAGGGCGCATTCCCCTTGTTCGATGCCGAGAAATATCTGGCAAGCGGCACGATGCTGCAGATGGACGAAGATGTGCGGGATGCGATCCGGGAACATGGTATTCGGAACGCTTTGCTGACGTCGATCGCGCCGACCGGGACGATTTCACTGTATGCGGGCAATGTGTCGTCCGGGATCGAACCGGTCTTTGCCTATGCCTACACGCGCAAGGTTCTGCAGAAAGACGGGTCACGCACCGAGGAAGAGGTCGTCGACTATGCGGTGCAGATGTGGCGCGACAAGTTTGGTGACAAAGAGCTGCCCGACTATTTCGTCAACGCGCAAACACTGTCACCGTCCGATCACGTCAAGATGCAGGCAGCAGCGCAAAAGTGGATCGACAGCTCAATCTCAAAGACGATCAATTGCCCCGAGGATATCAGCTTTGATGCATTCAAAGACGTTTACATGCAGGCTTGGGATCAGGGTTGCAAAGGATGCACGACGTACCGCCCCAACGATGTAACCGGATCAGTGCTGACCGTTTCGGAAAGCGATGACAAAGCGCCGGGTGAAAGTGTGGACGCACCGCATGAAGTCGATGGCGGCGAAGTCGTTTACATGTCTGAACCTCTGGACCGGCCTCAATCGCTGGAGGGGTCGACCTACAAGCTGAAATGGCCCGATAGCGAGCATGCGATTTACCTGACCATCAACGATATTGTCATTGGCGGCCGACGTCGCCCGTTTGAGGTGTTCATCAACTCGAAGAACATGGAGCATTACGCCTGGACGCTGGCGCTGACGCGTATGATCTCGGCCGTCTTCCGTCGCGGTGGGGACGTGTCCTTTGTGGTCGAAGAATTGAAAGCCGTGTTTGACCCGCGCGGCGGCGCGTGGGTCAAAGGGAAATACATCCCCTCAATCCTTGCCGCCATCGGTGGTGTCATCGAACAGCATCTGATCAATATCGGCTTTTTGGAAGGCGAGGGTATGGGCTTGAAATCGGATCCGCAAGCGCAGGTGGTGAACATGGATGCACCGCGCGGCAAAGCCTGCCCATCTTGTGGACAGTTCGATATGGCGATGATCGAAGGCTGTATGACCTGTCGCAGTTGCGGCCATTCCAAGTGTGGCTAAAGCGGTGTTGCCAGTTTGATTAAAAAGAGTGCGTTTTGGCGGGAGAATATTCCGCCAGACGACGAAATCTGAATCTCTTTAGCAACATTTTTATGAACGTAATGTTAACGTCTCTTTTCTGACAAAATTTCCGCTGATAAGAACGCATAAGTGAGCAGTGACGTGTTTAAAAGTACGGGCGGTAATAATGAGAACCGGGCACAACGGTTGCATAGCCATATCTTGGGCGCAAACAGAGCTGGACGGGCTTGAAAACGCGCCGTTGTCTTTCCTGAAAGTCGGGGCCGCGTGGTCATGGCGGGGACGTGCAATCGTTTTCGATACGCAAGGTGACCTGGGTGCAAGGCCATCCTCCAACACGGTTGACGATTTCTTAAATCAGCATGAGTTGGCTTCAGACGCGCATGGCGTTGTGATTCTGACGAACGGAGCGCAGCAGTTTTCGGCTCTTTTGTATTCGGCGTCTGAACGAACTGAACCGGTTTTGGTATTCGAAGGTGCCTGTCCTGCACGTGAACAGGAATTCTGGGTCGACGAAGTTGTAGAAATTCAGACTGGCAGCGACGAAATCGAGCGCGCTCCGGATACCGTGATTGCGTTTCCCGCGCGTCCCAACATGGATCCCGATATTCACGCGGTTCCGCGTCTGCCGGCTGCGAATTCCGGCCCGTTGATGGACTGAAGGCTCTGGGCCTGCGAAAAAACGAAAAGGCATTGGGCCTGACGTGTTGACTCTTCCCTGACTGCAGATATAAGCGCGGCTTCATTGGTGTTGGTGGCCCCCGCAAGGGGATGCCTGTCATGGGGGAAACCTCAAGAGGACAACGCCCTTCATAGTGGCCTTACAGGGCCTCGACCTAAACGAAGGAGATCAGCCGTGACCAAACGCACGTCTGCCAAGTACAAAATCGACCGCCGGATGGGCGAAAACATCTGGGGCCGTCCGAAATCCCCGATCAACCGTCGTGAATATGGCCCCGGCCAGCACGGTCAGCGCCGCAAGGGCAAACTGTCGGACTTCGGTCTGCAGCTGCGCGCCAAGCAGAAGCTGAAAGGCTACTACGGCGACCTGACCGAGAAGCAGTTCCGCCGCATCTACGCCGAAGCTGAGCGTGTCAAAGGCGACACCGGTGAAAACCTGATCGGTCTGCTGGAGCGCCGTCTGGACGCCGTTGTCTACCGCGCCAAGTTCGTACCGACCGTGTTTGCCGCACGTCAGTTCGTGAACCACGGCCACGTCAAGGTGAACGGCAAGCGGGTCAACATCCCGTCCTACCGCGTCAAAGAAGGCGATGTGATCGAAGTGCGTGACAAGTCCAAGCAACTGGCTGTTGTTCTGGAAGCTGTCGCGCTGGCCGAGCGTGATGTTCCCGACTACATCGACGCCGACCATTCGAAAATGACTGCGACTTTCGTGCGCGCACCGGGTCTGAGCGATGTACCTTACCCGGTCATGATGGAACCGAACCTGGTCGTCGAATTCTACGCGAAGAACTAATCTTCGCTCATCCTTACGAATTTCAGAAACCGCGCCGTTCAGGCGCGGTTTTTTTGTATTGCGCGCCCAATTTCAAACATGATCGGCATTTACGAAAAGCAGGCAGTTCAAACTAAACAGGATCAAACACTTTGCGCGCATTTCAGAACTTGATTTCGGGGGCCACCAAGCGCCGATGTGTTTTGACAAAATTCAGTGTTGGTCTGACGCTGCTGGTCGCGGCGTGTTCTTCTTCGTCAACATCGCTTAACCCAAGCACCCAGCTTTCAACGGACCCGGTTCTTGCAAGCGTCATCAACAGTTTCGAACAGGGATGCATTGTGAATGCGCCCGCATTTGACGCAGGCCGGGTACGGGCGGGCTTTGATGCCAACAAACCCGATCTGGCGCCGGGTATGCTGTTCCTTGCCAGTGGAACGCCGGGAAAATCTTGCGGTACAACCGTTCGTCGATACGGGAAAGAAAGACCAGCACCCTCTGTTGGTGATATCAACCGCTTGGCTCGTATCGTCGCCAACCGAACCGGGTGGGCGTTAACACCGGTCGTCCCCGGCAAAAGCTCGTTTGCAAAGGTGGGGCAAGGGCGCAAGGGCTATTCGGTGGGCGGCTACGTGACTGGAGATGGCGATCTTCGCCTCACTATCTATGAATAACCACTTCAAATCGGTAGCGGTCGCCCCTCGGCGATCGCCTCCATTGCGAAATAGGACGTGACACTGTCCAGTTCTACTTTTTCGATCAGGCGTTGATAGACCTTGTCGTAAGACGCCATGTCAGCGGTCACCACCTTTAACTGATAGTCGTAGTCCCCGCCAATCCGGTGGAAATCAATCACTTCGGGAATGGTCAGGACGTGGCTGCGAAACGCCTGCAACCACTCGGCAGAGTGGTGTCGGGTGCGTAGCATTACAAATACCACAAGACTTAATCCCAGTTTTTCACGCGCAATTTGTGCAGTGGACCCGGTAATCACACCTGTTTCATTCAGCGCTTTTAGCCGCCGCCAGCACGCGTTTTGAGACAACCCAACCCGATCCGCCAACTCACGCTGAGGCAGGGTCGCGTCTTTCTGAAGTTCGCGCAAAATCTGTTGGTCAATATGATCTATTTTTTTGCTCATATAAAATCATATGACACATAATTATCGAAAAAAAGAAAAATTATGGTGAAGTTTTTCCAAATTAGAGGGGTCATATTTGAAGAGCAATAAGGGAGCCTTGCCATGACCTTGTCCAAATTTCGCTCTGACATCCGGACCCCGGCAGTCGTGTCCGCTCTGCGTGACGGGCTGATCGGAGAGAATGTGCGAATCCCGGGTTTGCATGGGGACGTTCCGTTGGTTTACGCGGACTACGTTGCTTCGGGCCGCGCGTTGCGGCAGGTCGAGGATTTTGTGGCGACGCATGTGTTGCCGTTTTATGCAAACAGCCACACCGAAGCCTCTTATTGCGGGTCTTACATGACCCATCTGCGCCGCGAAGCCCGCGCAGAAATCGCCCGTATCGTTGGTGCCAAGGAAGAGGATGCGGTGATATTTACCGGGTCCGGTGCCACTGCGGGTCTCAATCGGCTGGTCAGCCTTATGGGTGTAAATGAGGCAGACCGGCCGGTTGTCTTGATAGGTCCGTATGAGCATCACTCGAACATCCTGCCATGGCGCGAAAGCAAGGCGCGCGTCATCGAAATCCCCGAAGCTGCTGAGGGCGGCGTCGACCTCGTGGTGCTTGAGCGGATGCTGGTGGATCATGCGGCGGCTGACTTGATAATCGGATCTTTTTCGGCGGCGTCCAATGTGACGGGTATTGTCACAGATCCCGACCCGGTTACACGGCTGCTGAAAGACTATGGGGCGATGGCCGTATGGGATTATGCCGGTGGTGGTCCATACCTGCCGATGGACTTGGGCCCTGAGGATGCGCGCAAAGATGCGATCGTGGTGTCCCCGCACAAGTTTCCGGGTGGTCCGGGTGCCTCCGGTGTGCTGATTGTCCGCAAGGGGGCTGTCCAACGGGAATGCCCCAGTTGGCCGGGTGGCGGGACCGTGAGTTTTGTATCGCCGTGGCGGCATGATTACAGCGACGACCTTTCGGCACGCGAAGAGGCGGGGACGCCGAATGTCATTGGCGATATCCGTGCGGCATTGGCCTTTATCGTCAAGGATGTTGTTGGCACCGATGAGATTGCCAGACGTGAGGCGCGCCATAATCGCATGGCGTTGGCGGGTTGGGCCGGTAACCCCAACCTGACACTGTTGGGGGCAGAGAACCCGCATCGCCTGCCGATTTTCTCGTTCCTGGTGCGCGACGCCGAGGGTTCGCCTGTGCACCAACAACTGTTCACCCGAATGCTGAGCGATATCTACGGTATTCAGGCGCGTGGCGGCTGCGCATGTGCGGGGCCCTATGCGCACCGTTTGCTGGGGATTGATCGTGCGGCCTCGGACGCGTTGCATGCAGCGCTTGATGCTGGCGAGGAAATGAAAAAGCCCGGTTGGGTGCGGTTGAACTTTTCCTACCTGATGAGCGATGAAACGGTGCAGTTCATAATTGACAGCGTCAATGATCTGTCGCGACGGACGGCAGAGTTCGCTCCATTCTACAGCGCGGACCCGGCGACCGCCCGCTTCAAAGCGGCGTGACGGAATTGCCGCTTTTCTCAACGCGTTGAGACAGGTATGAGGGGCTCCAATACACGGAGCCTCTTATGACGAAGATCACCCCTCAACCCGGCATCATGGACATCGCGCTTTATCAGGGCGGCCAGTCAAAGGTCGCCGGGGTCGAGCATGTGATCAAGCTCAGCTCGAATGAAAACCCGTTTGGTCCCAGTCCGAAGGCAATCGAAGCTGTGCGCGACAGCGCGGCGACCTTGCACCGTTATCCCAGCACAGACCACGCTAGTCTGCGCGAAGCGATCGGTGTCTGCCACGGGTTGAACCCTGCACAGATCATCTGCGGTGTGGGCAGTGACGAAGTGCTGCAGTTCGTGGCACAGGCCTATGCCGGGCCGGGGGATGAGGTCATCCATACTGAACACGGGTTCTCGATGTATCCCATCATCGCGCGCATGGCCGGGGCGACCCCCGTGATGGTGCCCGAAAAAGACCGCCATGTGGATGTGGACAACATCCTTTCTGCCGTGACAGAGCGGACGCGGATCGTTTTTGTAACCAATCCGGGCAACCCGACGTCCACCATGATCGCCGAGGCAGAGTTGGTGCGATTGGCCGAGGCGTTGCCAAAAACCTGCCTGATGGTCGTGGATGGCGCCTATACTGAGTTTGTCGCCGGTTTCGACGGTGGCGCTTCGTTGGTGGACCGTTTCGACAATGTCATCATGACGCGGACGTTTTCCAAGATTTATGGTCTGGGCGGTATGCGCGTTGGATGGGGGTACGCGGCGCAGTCGATCATTGATGTGCTCAACCGTGTACGCCAGCCTTTCAATCTTTCGCTGACGGCCTTGGCCGCCGCCGAGGCCGCGATCAAGGATGAGGATTATTTGACCTTTTGCCACAATGAAAACGCGCGTCTGCGGGTGTGGCTGTCAGAAGAGCTTGAGAAAATTGGCGTACCTTCGGATGCATCCAGCACGAATTTTATCCTCGCCCGGTTCACGGACCAGGCCGAGGCTGAATCCTGTGACGAATATCTCAAGTCGCAGGGTCTGATCGTGCGTCGCGTTGCGGGATACAATTTGCCAAACGCATTGCGGATCACTGTCGGTGACGAGGACGCCTGTCGCAGGGTCGTAACGGCCATAACGGCGTTCAAAGAGGGCGCAGCATGACCCAAGTGTATGATCGCGTCGCTCTGATCGGGCTGGGCCTGATCGCCTCGTCCATGTACTGGGCTATGAAACGCGGCGGTTTGGCGGGTGAGGTGACGGGTTATGCGCGCTCACAGGCAACCCGCGATACAGCCCGCCGAATTGGGCTGTGTGATCTCATTTGCGACAATGTTTTGGATGCCGTTGAAGGTGCGGACCTTGTCGTCCTGTGCGTCCCCGTCGGCGTGATGGGCGCGGTCGCGGCCGAGATCGCTCCGGCGTTGAAACCGGGGGCGACCGTAAGCGATGTTGGTTCCGTCAAAAGGCATGTGATCGAATCCGTCTCACCGCATATCCCGGATGGTGTGCATTTCATCCCAGCGCACCCACTGGCCGGGACCGAGCATTCAGGGCCCGAGTCCGGCTTTGCCGAGCTGTTTGATAACCGCTGGAATCTGATTGTGCCGGTGGAAGGATCGGACCCTGACGCCGTTGCAAGGTTGCGCGCCCTGTGGGAGGGGATGGGGTCTTACGTTGATGAGATGGATGCGGACCACCATGATCTGGTTTTGGCTGTCACCTCTCACGCGCCGCACCTGATCGCCTATACGATGGTCGGTGTCGCGGATGACTTGCGACGGGTCACCGACAGCGAAGTCATCAAATATTCGGCCGCCGGATTTCGCGATTTCACGCGCATTGCGGCCTCGGACCCGACGATGTGGCGCGATGTTTTCCTGACCAATAAGGATGCCACGCTGGAAATTCTCGGGCGCTTCACCGAGGAACTCTTCGCATTGCAGCGTGCCATACGCACAGGTGATGGCGACCAGCTGTTCGATTATTTCACAAGAACACGTGCAATCCGACGCGGCATTATTGACGCGGGACAAGACACAGATGCGCCGGACTTCGGGCGCGGAAAGACGGGCGCATGACATTTGGATGGCGGGTATTGTTGATCGGGACCATGGCGCTCAGCGCTATTCAGGTTGGCGCGACCCCGTTGGAACAATCCCTGATCCCGGTTGCGCGCCCTGCCAGCACTGCGGCTGTGGCCTTCGTCGCACCTGATCCGGCAAAGGTGCGCCCCGTTTCCCGACCCGTATCTCCTCAGTTATTGGCAGTTGCTGCGCGCCCGGCGGATTTGCCATTGTTAGGGCCGGATACCTCGCTGATGCCGTATAAAAGGCCAGAAGAGGTTGAACAGAAAGCCCTTTTCAAAAAACGCAAACTGCGAAAAGGCTCGGTCTGCGGCGATATCGACATCCAGGGCAAAGCCGTGGGCAGAGTTCCGGGCAAGATCAACGCCTGCGGCATAAAGGATGCCGTTCAGATCACCTCGGTTTCTGGTGTCGCTCTTAGCCGGCCGTCCACAATGGATTGCGGCACGGCTATCGCACTGAACAAGTGGGTCGACAAAACGGTTAAGCCGACGTTCAAACGGCGTGGACCTGTCGTCGAATTGCAGGTGGCGGCACATTACGCGTGCCGTACCAGAAACAACCGCAAAGGTGCCCGAATTTCCGAGCATGGTAAGGGGCGTGCGATTGATATTTCAGGGTTCAAGATGGCTGATGGCGAATTGGTCACGGTGTTGAAAGGCTGGCGCAAAAACCCGTCTCAAAAACAGTTGATCAAGGTCTGGCGCGGGGCCTGTGGTCCGTTCGGAACCGTCTTGGGGCCGAACTCGGACAGGTACCATCGCGACCATTTCCATCTGGATACGGCGCGACACCGTCGCGGTCCTTACTGCCGTTAACGCAGGATCAGGCGTGGCGCAGGACCCAAGGGCAGGGGCCCAAGGGCCACGAACCCGTCACGGAAATTCAGCTGTAAATCAAGGGCGTTGGGGTTACCACCAAGCCCGGCCATGAAGTTCAACGCCCTGGTCACAGGATCAACGGCCTGATCGGGCAAGGCACCGGCAGCATTGGCCATAGCGATCATGTCGCGCCAGTTTTCGGCTTTGATCGCGATCTCTCCTGTAGGGACGCCTTGCGCGTCAACATCCAGTTCTCCGGCTGCAAACAGGCGCAGTGCGCCCCATTTCATCTCGGCAAGACGCAGGTCGATGTTCACAGGTTGTGGTCGACTTTCCTCAAGTGCGGTGCGGTCCCAAGGTTTGTCGAACGTGGTCCGCATGTCGAGTTCCAGCGTCTCAAAAGCCTGAGGCAGAGTGGTGGCAGATCGCATCAACTCGCGCAGGGCATCGCCGGGCATAAACGCGTCTATCCGTGCGCTGATCATATACGTTTCGGGCGTTTCGGTTTGTTCCATGACCAAGGCGAGCGTATCGCCACCCGCCAAAGCTTCGGTATCATCGGCCACCGACCACAGCCCCGCAGTCAGGGCCATTTTTTCCAACACCAACGCGACGCCGGGTTGCAACTGCAATTCCGCCTGCAAATCGCGTGCCTGAATGGTCGAAGTTTGATCGTAATACGAAAGACGCTGCGGCGTGTCGGCAAAGCGCAGGATCTGTCGTCCGGGCCAAATTGCAGGACTTTGGAATTCGATCCAGTCCGCGCTCCAGGCTGTCCCGTTCACCGGGTCGGCCAGTGCGGAGCTGCTCAGACGCGTCACGTGGCTGAATGGATACCCGGCAGTCGCGACCTCTGCGAAATCGGCCTGCCATCCCTGTTCCTGCTGTTGGTCGAACCACGTTGTGATCGCATTTCGCAGCCCGAAGCCAGCGATAAACCAATAGGCACTCCAGATCACAGTTATGACAATGACTACTCGTATCAGACCGCGCATGGCAGTTGGCCCTTTTTCCCGCCTTGAATTTGATGTTTATAGGCCCAAACGGGCAAGGACCAGAGTTATGACGATGTGGGTTTTCGGATATGGGTCACTGCTGTGGAACCCCGGCTTCCCCGTGGCCCGCAGCGAACGCGCCACCCTGCACGGGTATGCCCGCTCGTTTTGCATGAGTTCGATCCATCACCGCGGCACTGAAGACCATCCCGGCCTTGTTCTGGCGCTGGATGAGCAAGGCGATGCACATTGCAAGGGATTGGCGCTGGCCGTCGAGGCCGGACACGAAGACCGGACGTTGCAAGAATTGCGTGAGCGTGAGCTGATTTCATCTGCCTATGTTGAAAAGATGTTGGATGTTCAATTGGACAATGGCGTACCGGTCACCGCTGTCACTTATGTGATCGAGAAGGACCATGTTCAGTATTGTGGTGGTATGCCATTGGAAGAGCAGGCCCAAATCATCGCCCGTGCGGTCGGAGGGCGGGGTCCTAACACGGAATACCTCTATAATACGGCTGAACATCTGGCCGAGATCGGCTTGCGAGACCCTGATCTTGAGTGGTTGGCGCAACGGGTCCGCAGCTTAACCGCATAAACCCTTGGCGTAACCGGCGGATTTTCGCTAGATTCATCTCAGAGCAGATAGAAATCGGGAATAACGCGCATGGCGCAGGCACATCAGGGCGCGAGACCACATTTCTCGCAACCCATTCGTCAGATCGTAACGATGTTGGTTGCGATAGGTCTGGCGGGCTTTGGCGTTTTCATGGCGCTGCCATACGTATTGCCGGTTTTCTACGCAAACCCCTATCTGAACGGTTTCATTCTGCTGGTGTTTTTCATCGGTGTTCTTGCGTGTTTCTATCAGGTGACGCAACTGATCGGGTCCGTGCGCTGGATTGAGGCCTTTGTTGGCGGCGTTGTGCGCGAAGATGCCCGGACACCCCAATTGCTGGCACCGCTTGCGTCTTTGCTGCGCGAGCGCGGTGCACGGTCGCAGATCAGCTCAAGCTCGACCCGGTCAATTCTCGACTCGGTGGCGGAACGGGTCGAAGAAGAGCGTGAGATCACGCGATATATCACCAACGTTCTGATTTATCTGGGCTTGTTGGGAACGTTTTTTGGTCTTGCAACCACCGTGCCCGCGATCGTCGATACGATCCGCAGCCTGAACCCTCAGGAGGGCGAAGAGGGGCTGGCCGTTTTCAACCGTCTTATGGTTGGGCTTGAGGCACAGCTTCAAGGTATGGGCGTGGCCTTTGGATCGTCTTTGCTGGGTCTTGCCGGATCCCTTATCGTAGGCTTGCTTGAGCTGTTTGCAGGTCATGGGCAAAGCCGTTTTTATCGTGAACTGGAAGAATGGCTGTCATCAATTACGCGGGTCGGATTTGCGTCGAGTGATGAGGGTGGTGCGGAAATTGCAGTGCTGACCCCAGTTCTGGACGCGATGTCAGAGCAGATGAACGCGCTTCAGGACTTGTTCGAAGCGCAAGAGGCCGACCGTGCTGCCGTATCTGCAAAGCTAGGGCAGTTGGTCAGCTCGATTGGTGAAATGAATATGCGCCAGTCTGAGACCGAAGGGGTGACAGCGGCGTTGGAGCGCGTGGCTCTGGGTCAGGATGCGTTGCTGGATCGCATGCGCGAGCAGGGCACGGGTGAAGGTATAGACGCCGAAAGCCGGATGCGCTTGCGGTCGATGGACGTCCAACTGCTGCGTATCCTCGAAGAGATATCCGCTGGCCGGCAAGAAAGCATGAATGAGCTGCGCAAGGATATTGAACTGTTGGTTAAAGCTCTGACTTTGCCCCGCGGTTCCGTGCGCACCAGCCTGGACGGAGAATAACCTATGGCCCTGTCCAGGCGCACAGGTCAGCGGTTTCAGGGCTCAGTATGGCCCGGCTTTGTGGATGCGATCACAGGGCTTTTGATGGTTTTGACCTTCGTTCTGACCATCTTCATGGTGGTGCAGTTCGTACTGCGCGAGACGATCTCGGGGCAGGAAGACGAACTGACAGCGTTGTCTGACGAAGTCGCCGCGCTTGCTGGGGCTTTGGGTTTGGAAGAGCGTGAAAACAGTCGCCTCGAAGCACGGCTTGGCGCGCTGAACTCGACTTTGTCAGAGGTAGAAAGCGAATTGGTTGACGCGCAAATCCGACTGACGGATTTTGAAGACCAGGTTGCCGCCTTGCTTGCTGATCAGGAGAGGTCGCGCGGGGCGATCGCATCGCTGGAGTCGGAGCGCGAAAACCTGCTGAGTGAACAAGAGGCGTTGAATCTGGCACTTGCACAAAGCCGTGCTGAGATTGATGCTCAGGCTGAGGCTGCCCGGTTGGCAGCTGCTCGACGCGAGGCGCTGGAAGCGCTTGTAGCTGATCTGGAACAAAGTGGCACGGATCAGGCAGCGTTGATCTCGGACCTCGAAGCGCAGCTTTCTGCAGAAGAAGCTGCGCGTCTGGCTGAAGCCGCAGCAGCCGAAAATCTGCGTAATCGACTGCAGGACGCGGATGCAGAGCTGACGGCTATGACGCTTGCGCTTGAGGCTCAACGCCAAGAGGCAGAAGACACATTGACCCTGTTGGCCGCGGCACGCGCTGCGCAGGCCGAATTGGAACGCCAATTTGGTGAACTGAACACCGAAGAACTTCAGGCGCAACTCGAAGCCGCGTTGGCTGCGCAGCTTCAGGCGCAATCCGAGGCTGATGAGCAACGCACACTTGCTCGGGAGCGCGCGGATTTGCTTGCGGTTGCCAGAGATGCGATTTCGGCGGAACAGGCGATTTCCGAAAAAGCACAGCGTCAGACAGCACTGTTGAACCAACAAATGTCGGCGTTGCGTGAGCAGTTGGGCGGGTTGCAGGCGCTGTTGGATGACTATGAAGAGCGCAATGCCGCTGCAGATATCCGTATCCAGACGCTGGGTCAGGACCTCAATGCGGCACTGGCGCGGGCTGCATCGGAAGAGCGCCGCCGCCGCCTTTTGGAAGAGGCTGAACGCATACGTTTGGAAGCCGAAGCCGAAGCATTGTCGGGCCAGAACGAGGAGCTGACCGCTCAGGCAGAGGACCTGCAGCGATATCGGTCCGAATTCTTTGGTCGTTTGCGCGACGTTTTGGGAGATCAGGAAGGTGTCCGGATCGAAGGGGACCGTTTCGTGTTTTCCTCTGAGGTCCTTTTTGACACGGGCTCTGCGATTTTGTCACCTGAGGGACAGCTTGAAGTGGCAAAGGTGGCCAACATCCTGCGGAGCGTGGCGGCCGAGATCCCGGCTGGGCTGAATTGGGTTATCCGGGTTGATGGCCATACTGACAATGTGCCTTTGGCAGGGACTGGTCGCTATCGTGACAACTGGGAACTGAGCCAAGGCAGAGCATTGTCAGTTGTCCTGTATATGGTCGAGGCATTGGGCATACCGCCCAACCGACTTGCTGCGAACGGGTTTGGTGAGTTTCAACCTGTGAACCCGGCAGACACACCCGAAGCACGTGCGCAGAACCGCCGGATCGAACTGAAACTGACAGAGAGATAAGCTCAGCGCACAGTCAGGGTCGTTGTCATGCGGCTGATTTCCGTACCTTGGCGCAATAGTGAGATCACGCCAGTATATGTTCCGCTTGGCCAGGGATCGGACTGGCGACGACGTCCGGCGGCACGAAAAACGCGGGCTTGGGTTCGGTCAAATACCGCGTCATGAGTTGTCAGCACCCCTTCGGGTCCGTTCACGACAAGGCGCATGACATCGCCGTCCTGAACACCGAAAGCATGACCGAACACAACCAGGGCAGGGGCTTGCGGTGTTAATGCGTCGGACCGCGCTGTGCCCGCCAGAACATCGTCATATTCAGGCACGACATCCGAAAATCCAACGGAAACCAAGGCACCCGGGATGTAATCCGGTGCGTTATCCCACAAGGTGGACTCCGAAGGCGCGCATTGTGCCGCATCATCTGGCGTAAAAGGATCAACAACGCGACCGTCCTTACGCACGGACAGATGTAGATGAGGAAACTGGGTCAGGCCGCTAAGCCCAACCTGACCAATAACTGTACCGGCCTCCACGCGCTGGCCTTGCCTAACTTGCAAAGAGCCATTTTTGAGGTGGCAGTACTGAGTCTCCCAGCCGTCCTCGTGCGTAATGACGACACCGTTCCCGCATTCGCGGTTTGCAATTGATGCGGCTTGTTCCGGGTCGTAACGGCGATCAGCCATTCCATCACGCACTCCGCGTACAATACCCGGCGCTGCGGCCAGAACGTCCACACCAGATGCCATATCCGCCAATGACCGCAGCGCAAAGTCCGTACCTTTGTGCCCATCATAGCTGAGCGGCCCACAACGAAAGTCGCTCACGCCCTGCGTTGAATCCTGATCAACGTAGTTCTGAATAAAGCAGGTCTGGTTAAGCGTGCAGTCAACGGGATGCTGCAAAGAGATATCGCTCGCTGCTTGGGCGGCAACGAGCGATAGAATGGCTGTCAATGCAGCCCGCACTTAGTCTGCTGTCAAAAGCGGAGGTTTGTCACCCGGTATCCTAGGCTGGTCAGGACCCAGAATTTCCAGGTTCAGTTCACCCTTCTTGACCGATACGCGGACCACACCACCCTTGGCGAGTTTGCCGAACAGCAATTCCTCGGCCAGAGGTTTCTTGATGTGCTCCTGGATGACGCGACCCAGTGGGCGCGCACCCATTTTGTCGTCATACCCTTCGTCGGCAAGCCACTCGGCTGCTTTGGGTGTCAGATCAATCGTGACGTTCCGATCCAGCAATTGAGCTTCAAGCTGCAGCACGAACTTTTCGACAACCTGCAGAATGACCTCTTTTGGCAGTGGCGCGAACGAGATCACCGCGTCCAGACGGTTGCGGAACTCAGGCGTGAAGGTGCGTTCGATTGCAGCCGTGTCTTCGCCTTCGCGACGATCACGTCCAAAGCCAATCGCGGCTTTCGCCTGCTCTTGCGCACCTGCGTTCGAGGTCATGATCAGCACCACATTACGGAAGTTGACAGTGCGTCCGTTGTGGTCCGTCAGCTCGCCGTGGTCCATCACCTGCAACAGGATGTTGAACACGTCGGGATGCGCTTTCTCGATCTCGTCCAGCAGCAGCACGCAGTGCGGATGCTGATCCACGCCGTCTGTCAAAAGACCGCCCTGATCAAACCCGACATAACCCGGAGGGGCACCGATCAGGCGACTGACGGCATGCTTCTCCATGTACTCGGACATGTCAAAACGCAGCAATTCCACGCCCAGCGTATCGGCAAGTTGTTTTGCCACTTCGGTCTTACCTACACCGGTCGGACCTGCGAACAGGTAGTTCCCGATTGGCTTCTCAGGCTCGCGCAAACCGGCACGAGCCAGCTTGATTGCGCTGGACAGGGCAACGATTGCATCGTCCTGACCGAACACAACCCGCTTCAGCGACGCTTCCAGATCTTTCAGAACTTCGGCATCATCCTTGGTGACGTTTTTCGGTGGAATGCGCGCAATCTTCGCTACTACGGCTTCGATCTCTTTAACACCGATGGTCTTGCGACGCTTGCTTTCAGCAACCAGATGTTGAGCCGCGCCAGCCTCGTCAATCACGTCGATCGCTTTGTCCGGCAGTTTACGGTCATTGATATACCGCGCCGAAAGCTCCACGGCGGTTTTGATTGCATCCGCAGTGTATTTTATCTCGTGGTGTTTTTCGAAATAGGGCTTCAGACCACGCAGGATTTTCACGCTGTCTTCGACCGAAGGCTCATTCACGTCGATTTTCTGGAACCGACGGCTGAGCGCGCGGTCCTTTTCAAAGTGCTGACGGAACTCTTTATATGTGGTCGAGCCCATAGTGCGCAGCTTGCCGCCCTGCAGGGCAGGTTTCAGCAAGTTCGACGCGTCCATTGCGCCGCCGGAAGTGGCACCGGCACCGATTACGGTGTGAATCTCATCGATGAACAGAACGGCATCGGGGTGTTCTTCCAATTCAGTGACGACCGCTTTCAGCCGTTCCTCGAAATCACCGCGATAGCGGGTGCCCGCCAGCAGCGCGCCCATGTCCAATGAATAGATGGTGGTTTCGGACAGAACATCGGGGGCCTCGCCGGCCACGATCTTATGGGCCAGACCTTCGGCTATTGCGGTTTTGCCAACACCCGGATCACCCACCAGCAGTGGGTTATTCTTGCGGCGACGGCAGAGCACCTGAATGCAGCGTTCGACCTCATCGCTGCGTCCGATCAGCGGATCAACATCGCCCGCGCGCGACTTGGCGTTCAGGTCGATGCAGTATTTGCCCAGAGCGCTTTCTTTTTGCTCACCCTCACCAGACCCGGCCTGAACTTCGTCTTCAACCTGATCTGCGCCGGAAACCGAGCGGTTTTCACCATAAGCCGGGTCCTTCGCGACGCCGTGCGCAATGAAGTTGACCGCGTCATAGCGCGTCATGTCCTGCTCTTGCAGGAAATAGGCCGCGTTGCTTTCGCGTTCGGCGAAAATGGCGACCAGAACATTGGCACCGGTTACTTCGGTACGCCCCGAACTTTGAACGTGAATTGCAGCGCGTTGAATAACACGTTGGAACGCCGCCGTCGGAACCGCTTCGGATCCGTCAATATCGGTGACGAGATTAGAAAGATCTTCGTCGATAAATTCGATTAGAGTGCTGCGCAGCTCTTCCAGATCAACGCTGCAGGCTTTCATGACGCGGATGGCGTCAGGCTCCTCCAACAGCGCCAGGAGAAGATGCTCCAGCGTTGCGAATTCGTGTCGCCGTTCGTTCGCAGCCGCCAGGGCCGCGTGAATGGCTTGTTCTAATGTGCTCGAGAATGAAGGCACGCGGGTGCTCCTCTATCTTGGGTCGGAAGGGGCGCGGGCTGTAGGCCGGATCCCCATCCCAACCATGTCCTCATACTATTAGAGTTTGGTTGATCATGGCCCGGCTTCAAGGGTTTTCTTTCACTTGACAGTCACATTTGTTGTGACCGTGACCGTGAAGTTCGTGAAATAGGCATTAAAAACGGTCTTTTCTAGATCGCACTTCCGCGAAAACTGACGCAGCGTCGGAATTTTCCATACCCAGATGGGCCTGAATCGCCGGATCTTCGGCCCGCAGAAACGG
The DNA here is from genome assembly GCF_056533365.1 of Ruegeria sp. G5. Taxonomy (NCBI): domain Bacteria; kingdom Pseudomonadati; phylum Pseudomonadota; class Alphaproteobacteria; order Rhodobacterales; family Roseobacteraceae; genus Ruegeria; species Ruegeria sp. G5. The sequence continues at coordinate 92,722 of NZ_JBQFOK010000004.1, forward strand.
ATTTGTTGCCTTTTCGAGCGCCAGTGTTGATGGGACCGTAGGCTCTCCGGCTGCACGCGCGCGGTCAATATCAGCGGCACGATTCTGCAATGCGACGTTGTCCGGGTCGACTGTCAGGGCGAACTTGGCATTTGATTGCGTGTATTCGTGACCAGAACACACCACTGTTTCATCAGGCAAGGCAGCCAGTTTGCTAAGTGATTCCCACATTTGAGGGGCCGTACCTTCAAACAAACGACCACATCCCAGCGCCATCAAGCTATCCGCGGTGAAAACAACAGCGCTTTGCGGCATGTAAAAAGCAATATGGCCGACGGTATGGCCCGAGACGTCCAGCACTTCGACCGGTTCGCCGCCGATTTCCAGAACATCGCCCTCAGCTACTTGCTGGTCCAAGGGCGGCAAGCGATGGGCGTCGGCTGCTGCACCAATCACTTTGGCCGAATACCGTTCCAGTATGCCGGGCAAACCGTCGACGTGATCGAAATGGTGGTGCGTCAGCAACACGTGGCTAAGCGTCCATCCACGGTTTTCCAACTCTGCCAGTATGGGCGCGGCTTCAGGCGCGTCGATCACAGCGGTATCGCCGCTCGCGGCGTCATGCGCCAGAAAGGCGTAGTTGTCGCTGAGACATGGGATGGTGACGATCTCAAGAGGCATGGCCTTTTGCCCTTTCGTTGCTAGACTGCGTGCAGCTAAGCCGATTAACCGGGTGTCCGCAATGCATCTTGATGTGCAGGATCTGAGGAATTTCTACTATCGCAGCACGCTGGGCCGTGCTGCGCAAGCAGCTATTCGCGGTCGGTTGATCGAGCAATGGCCAGAGGCCAAGGGTCAGACGGTTGTGGGATTCGGTTTCGCTGTTCCGCTTCTGCGCCCGTATCTGGCGGATGCGCGTCGTGTCATAGGATTGATGCCGGGCCCGCAAGGGGTCATGCCTTGGCCTGCCGGGATGCCAAACGTTTCAGTTCTGACCGAAGAAACGCTGTGGCCGATTGAGACAGGGCACGTAGACAAGCTGGTGGTCATGCATGGGCTTGAGACATCCCAGCGCCCAAACGAGCTTTTGGATGAATGCTGGCGTGTCTTGGGGCCGGGTGGGAAAGCATTTTTTATTGTGCCCAACCGGGCAGGGCTGTGGTCACGATCCGATAGAACACCATTTGGGTTCGGAAGACCGTATTCTACGTCGCAGTTGGAACATCAGCTCAAGTCCCACCATTTTAACCCCGAAAGCCACTGCTCGGCGCTTTACCTGCCGCCTTCGTTCCGGCGGTTCTGGCTGAAATCGGGGAACCTGATCGAAAAGACAGGCCAGCGCATTCCGACCGTAATGGCCGGAGGTGTGTTGATGGTCGAAGTGACCAAGCACATCCGTCCACCCAGTGGAACCGTGACCAAAGACGCAGTGCGCAGGCCAATTCAGGCTTTGGATGGTTTGTTGAAACCTGCATAGCGGGATTGCCTTGATTTTGGGCATACCCAAATCGTGAAATCGCAGGAAATGGGCCACAGGAATCGCAAAAACCTACACTTTCGTAACATTTTTCAGCTGCCCTAACCGGATAAAAGGGTCGCACCCCGGCTAACGCATTGTAATCAAACGTTTTGTGGATAATTCTGTTACCGCTATAGCGTATTGCTTGGTTGGAACACCTCTGCTACATCCCCGGTGATTTTGATCCCCGCCCTCTAAGGACGGGGTTTCCTCACGCCCCCAGGTAGCGGCCGCTACCCGAAATCGGGGCCTCAAATATCGGAAGGGTGGACGTGTCCGAACCAGCTTCGATTTCCACAGGCATAGCCGAGCGCTATGCCACGGCGATCTTCGAGATCGCGAAAGAGAATAAAGACCTCGCAGGTCTGGAAACCGGTATCAACGATCTGGCAGCAGCATTGGGCGAAAGTGCTGAACTGCGCGACCTGATCGCATCACCTTTGGTTTCGCGCGCTGAGCAAGAGGGCGCAATCACCGCAGTGGCTGACAAGATGGGTCTGAACCCGATCCTGCGTAACACGCTGGGTCTGATGGCACAGAAACGCCGCCTGTTCGTTGTGCCGCAACTGGTGCAGGTGCTGCGCGACATGCTGGCCGAAGAGCGTGGCGAAGTGACCGCCGATGTCGCTTCGGCCAAGGCGCTGACCAAGACACAGATGGATAAACTGTCCAAAACGCTGTCCGAGCGTGTGGGCAAGACCGTGACAATCAATGCGACCGTGGATGAAAGCCTCATCGGCGGTCTTGTCGTTAAAGTGGGCTCGAAAATGATCGATAGCTCGATCCGTTCGAAGCTGAACTCCCTACAGAATGCAATGAAAGAGGTCGGATAAATGGGAATCCAAGCTGCAGAGATTTCTGCAATCCTGAAGGACCAGATCAAGAATTTTGGTCAGGAAGCCGAAGTGGCCGAGATCGGCCGCGTGCTGAGCGTCGGTGACGGGATTGCCCGTGTATACGGCCTGGACAACGTGCAAGCCGGTGAGATGGTCGAATTCCCCGGTGGCATCATGGGCATGGCGCTGAACCTGGAAAGCGACAACGTCGGTGTCGTTATCTTCGGTTCTGACCGTGACATCAAAGAAGGTGACACTGTTAAGCGCACCAACTCGATCGTGGACGTTCCGATCGGTGACGAGCTGCTGGGCCGCGTTGTTGACGGTCTGGGCAACCCGCTGGACGGCAAAGGCCCGATCAACGCAACCAAGCGTGGCGTTGCAGACGTCAAAGCCCCTGGCATCATCCCGCGTAAATCGGTGCACGAGCCGATGGCAACCGGCCTGAAATCGGTTGACGCGATGATCCCGATCGGCCGTGGCCAGCGTGAGCTGATCATTGGTGACCGTCAGACCGGTAAAACCGCCGTTGCTCTGGACACCATCCTGAACCAGAAAGTCTACAACGACGCTGCAGGCGACGACGAGTCGAAGAAACTGTACTGCATCTACGTGGCTGTTGGTCAAAAGCGTTCGACCGTTGCGCAGCTGGTGAAGAAACTGGAAGAGTCCGGCGCGATTGAATACTCGATCGTTGTGGCTGCAACCGCATCCGACCCGGCGCCGATGCAGTTCCTGGCGCCTTACTCGGCAACCGCGATGGCCGAATACTTCCGAGACAACGGCCGCCACGCGCTGATCATCTATGATGACCTCTCGAAACAGGCTGTGTCCTATCGTCAGATGTCCCTGCTGCTGCGCCGTCCGCCCGGACGTGAAGCGTATCCGGGTGACGTTTTCTACCTCCACTCGCGCCTGCTGGAGCGTTCGGCGAAGCTGAACGAAGACTTCGGTGCAGGCTCGCTGACCGCTCTGCCGGTTATCGAAACTCAGGGTGGTGACGTATCAGCCTTTATTCCGACCAACGTGATTTCGATCACCGACGGTCAGATCTTCCTGGAAACCGAACTGTTCTATCAGGGCATCCGTCCTGCTGTGAACACCGGTCTGTCGGTTTCGCGTGTGGGCTCGTCGGCTCAGACTGACGCGATGAAGTCGGTTGCTGGTCCGGTGAAACTGGAACTGGCGCAGTACCGCGAAATGGCTGCGTTTGCGCAGTTCGGTTCCGACCTCGACGCCGCGACCCAGCAGCTGCTGAACCGTGGTGCGCGCCTGACCGAACTGATGAAACAGCCGCAGTACTCGCCGCTGACCAACGCGGAAATCGTCTGCGTCATCTTCGCTGGCACCAACGGCTACCTCGACAAGATCGAAGTGTCTGACGTTGGCCGCTATGAGGCCGGTCTGCTGGCGCACCTGCGCGGTAAGCATGCTGACCTGCTGAAGTGGATCACCGACGAAGACCCCAAGGTCAAAGGTGACGCATCCGACAAGATCAAGGCAGCGATCGACGAATACGCCGCGACCTTCGCTTGATAGGGGGTTCCGATGCCTAGTCTGAAGGACCTTAAAAACAGGATCGAGTCGGTCAAATCGACCCGCAAGATCACCAAGGCCATGCAGATGGTCGCGGCTGCAAAACTGCGCCGCGCCCAGGAATCTGCCGAAGCCTCGCGCCCCTATGCCGAACGGTTCAATGCCGTGATGGCAGGGCTGGCGGCGTCGGTCGGGGGCAGCGACAGCGCCCCCAAGCTGCTCCGTGGTACGGGCAGTGATGATGTCCATATGCTGGTTGTGATGACAGCTGAACGCGGCCTGTGCGGCGGCTTCAACTCGAACATCGCCAAGCTGGCCCGCCAAAAAGCGGAAGAGCTGCGCGGCAAAGGCAAGACGGTCAAGGTTCTGACCGTCGGCAAGAAAGGGCGTGACGCTCTTAAACGCGACTTTGCCGATCTGTTCGTTGGACATATCGACCTGAGCGAGGTCAAGCGCATTGGGTACACCAACGCGCAGGACATCGCCAAGGTCATCCTGTCTCGCTTTGATGGGGCTGAGTTCGATGTTGCCACGATCTTCTACTCGAAGTTCGTCAACGTTGTGACCCAGATCCCGACGGCACAGCAGATCATCCCGGCCTCTTTCGAGGAAACCGAGGGTGACGACAGCGGTGCCATTTTCGACTATGAGCCCAGCGAAGAGGCCATTCTGGCCGACCTGCTGCCCAAGGGGGTCGCGACCGCGATCTTCTCGGCTCTGCTCGAAAACGGAGCGTCTGAACAGGGTGCACGGATGTCCGCAATGGACAACGCGACACGCAACGCGGGTGAGATGATCGACAAGCTGACGATCCAGTTCAACCGCTCGCGTCAGGCCGTGATCACCAACGAGCTGATTGAAATTATTTCCGGCGCCGAAGCGCTGTAGAGACATACCGGAGACGAAACATGGCGAATGCAAAAGGCAAAGTCACACAGATCATCGGGGCCGTCGTTGACGTGCAGTTCGATGATGCACTGCCTGAAATTCTGAACGCGCTGGAAACCACCAACAATGGCAAGCGCCTGGTGTTGGAAGTTGCTCAGCACCTGGGTGAAAACACCGTCCGTACCATCGCGATGGACGCGACCGAAGGTCTGGTCCGCGGCGAAGCCGTGACTGACACCGGCGCACCGATCTCGGTTCCGGTTGGCAACGCCACCCTGGGCCGCATCCTGAACGTGGTCGGTGAACCGATCGACGAAAAAGGTCCGGTTGAAGCGTCTGAGGCCCGCGCGATCCACCAGCCCGCGCCGACCTTCGACGAACAATCGACCGAGTCGGAAGTTCTGGTCACCGGCATCAAGGTTGTCGACCTGCTGGCCCCCTACGCCAAAGGCGGTAAGATCGGCCTGTTCGGCGGCGCCGGCGTTGGTAAAACCGTTCTGATCATGGAACTGATCAACAACATCGCAAAAGTGCACTCGGGTTTCTCGGTGTTCGCGGGTGTTGGTGAACGGACCCGTGAAGGGAACGACCTGTACCACGAGATGATCGAATCGAACGTCATCAAGCCCGACAACCTGTCGGAAAGCCAGGTGGCCCTGGTCTACGGTCAGATGAACGAACCTCCGGGGGCGCGTGCCCGTGTTGCTCTGACCGGCCTGACCCTGGCCGAGCAGTTCCGCGACCAGTCCGGTACCGACGTTCTGTTCTTCGTCGACAACATCTTCCGCTTTACGCAGGCGGGTTCCGAGGTTTCGGCTCTGCTGGGTCGTATTCCTTCGGCTGTGGGCTACCAGCCTACACTGGCCACCGACATGGGCGCCCTGCAGGAACGCATCACCTCGACCAAGTCGGGCTCGATCACCTCGGTGCAGGCGATCTACGTGCCTGCGGACGACCTGACCGACCCCGCGCCGGCAACTTCGTTTGCCCACCTGGACGCAACCACCGTTCTGAACCGCGCGATCTCGGAAAAGGGTATCTATCCGGCTGTTGACCCGCTCGACTCGTCGTCGCGTCTGCTGGACCCTGCCATCGTTGGGGAAGAGCACTACGCGGTTGCGACCGACGTTCAGCAGATCCTTCAGCGCTACAAGTCGCTGCAGGACATCATCGCCATCCTTGGCATGGACGAACTGTCGGAAGAAGACAAACTGACCGTGGCTCGTGCCCGTAAGATCGAACGCTTCCTGTCGCAGCCGTTCGACGTGGCCGAAGTCTTCACCGGTTCGCCCGGCGTTCAGGTTCCTCTGGATGTCACCATCTCGTCGTTCAAGGCCGTTGTGGCTGGCGAATACGATCACCTGCCCGAAGCGGCCTTCCTGATGGTTGGCGGCATCGACGAAGTGATCGCCAAAGCGGAGAAGATGGCCGCAGAAGCCGCCTAAGGAGTATCCCTGATGGCAAACACGATGCAATTCGACCTCGTCAGCCCCGAGCGGAGCCTTGCTTCGCTTGAGGCCACCGCGGTCCAGATTCCCGGCGCGGACGGGGACATGACGGCAATGCCCGATCATGCCCCCACCATCACCACGCTGCGTCCCGGTCTGCTGAAGGTTGAGGCACCCGCAGGAGCCAGCGAATACCTGGTCACCGGCGGGTTTGCCCAGATCAACGGCGACAGCATGTCGGTTCTGGCCGAAAAGGCCATTCCGGTTAGCGAAGTGACCCGGTCGCATCTGGATGACCTGATCGCAGAAGCCCGCGCCTCGCACGAGGCTGCGAAGGCTGGTGAAGATCAGACCATCGTCGACGATGCAGCCAAACTGCTGGCCGACATGGAAGCGCTTGGGACGCATATGAGCCTGTAAGGGCTTGTTGCAAAAGAATCATTAGAAGCGGCCTCGCAGTGCGGGGCCGTTTTTTGTCGTGATTTCATCAAAGTCTCAGATTAAGTGTTCGAGATTGATAGCAAAAGAAAACAAAGATGAAGACGTTTCGAACCCATCCGATTGGTATCGACCAAGGTGAGACCGTTCTGTTCTCCGAGTTCACAGATGGAGGGGACATGTGGACAGGCAATGGTGCGCGGGAAAGGCGCACCGCCGTCGCTTTTAATCAACAGTTTCGTTCTACGCCTGTGGTTCAGGTCGGAATATCCCTTTGGGATGTCGATACTACCTCGGCCCTGAGAGCCGAGGTAAAAGCCGAGAACATCACACCACAAGGTTTCGAAGCAGTTTTCCGCACATGGTCAGACACGCGCGTCGCACGAATACGAGTGGCCTGGACCGCTATTGGCGACGTACCACACGAGGATGACTGGAATATTTCTTAAAGGGCTGATCAGTCGATCTCAGGCTCGATCATATCCACGCGCGTTGCGTGCCGTCCGCCTTCGAAATCAGCACTCAGGAACGCGTCAACGATATCCAATGCCTGACCCTCACCGACAACACGCGCGCCAATGGACAGCATGTTCGCGTTGTTGTGCTGGCGGATCATACGCGCCGAAAAAGCATCCGAGCATACACCGCACCGTATTCCAGGTACTTTGTTCGCGGCCATCATGATGCCTTGACCGGTGCCGCAAAGGACTATCCCAAGCTGACAATCCCCCGTCGCGACAGCCTCAGCCGCGGCTTTGCCATGAATGGGATAATGCGTGCTCTCAGGCGTCTTGGGGCCGATATCCACCACATCCCAACCTTGCGCTGTAATGTGCTCAGCTACGGCTTGGCGCAGCTCTATCGCTGCGTGGTCGCTAGAAAGAACGATGCGTTTTTCGGGTGTCACAGAAGCGTCCTGCTTTGAAGGGGAGTTGCAAAAGAAAAGGGCGTCACAAGACGCCGCCCGTTCGTGTCAGTCCATATGATACATGGATTCGTAGATCGGCGTCAGGGTCTTATCCTCAAACAATGAGGACACGCTGGTACCGTTCCAAATGTTCAGGATCGCCTGCGTAAAGATCGGCGCGGTCGGCACGATCCGGATGTTTTTGGCCTTCGCGACCTCTTTGGTGGGCTGGATCGTGTCGGTCAGAACCAGCGACTTCATCACCGAGTTCGTCACACGCTCGACCGCAGGGCCGCTCATGACGCCGTGGGTGATGTAGGAATGAACCTCTTTCGCACCGTTATCCAGCAGCACCTGCGCCGCTTTGCAAAGCGTTCCGGCCGTGTCGCACATGTCGTCGACGATCAGGCAAATCTTGTCTTTGACGTCACCGATCACCGTCATTTCGGCCACTTCACCGGCCTTTTCACGACGTTTGTCCACGATCGACAGCGGTGCTTCGATCCGCTTGGCCAGCTCGCGCGCGCGGGCCACGCCGCCCACGTCGGGAGAGACCACCATGATCTCATCCATCTGGTCTTTGAACTGGTTTTTCACATCCAGTGCGAAAATGGGCGAGGCATAGAGGTTGTCCACAGGGATATCGAAAAAGCCCTGAATCTGTGCCGCATGCAGGTCCATGGTCAGGACACGTTCGATCCCGGCTCCGGTCAGCATGTTGGCGACCAGCTTGGCGCTGATGGGTGTGCGGGCTTTGGTCCGGCGATCCTGGCGGGCATAACCGAAATAGGGGATCACGGCAGTGATCCGCTGGGCGGACGACCGGCGCAGCGCGTCCGCAATGATCAGCAATTCCATAAGGTTGTCATTGGCCGGGTTCGAGGTTGGTTGGACGATGAACATATCCTCGCCGCGCACATTCTCGAAAACCTCGACGAAAATCTCACCGTCATTGAACCGTTCGACCCGCGCGTCGACCAAGCCCTGGTCGACACCGCGATACAGGCTCATCCGGCGAGAAATAGATTCGGCAAGCGGTAGGTTTGCGTTCCCAGCAATAAGCTTGGGTTCGTGAAGTGTCGGCATCGGCTGAGGTCCCCGGGCAGCAAAGGCTATTGTGACAGATTCGTGATGTTGACACCGCTTAGCATGGCCTTACCGTCTCGCAAAGATTTTGCAGCGGAGAAAGTGAACATGGCCACAATTGACTACTATTTTGCGACGATCTCGCCCTTTACCTATCTGGCCGGGACCCGGCTTGAGGAGGTGGCGGCGAAACACGGCGCGACGATCAACTATAAACCGCTGGATATCATGGCCCTGTTCGGACGTACCGGCGGCACGCCCCCTAAGGATCGGCACATTTCCCGCATCGAATACCGTGCGCAAGAACTGCAGCGGCAGTCCAAGAATCTTGGGATCGACTTCAACATGAAGCCGGCGCATTGGCCGACCAATATGGCACCGTCCTCTTATGCTGTGATCGCAGCAGCCAAGGATGGGTCAGGGGACGTCGGACAGCTGGTCCATTCCCTTCTGCGCGCCTGCTGGGCCGAGGAAAAGGATATCGCGCAGGATGATGTTATTCGCGACTGTCTCAGCAAAGCAGGGTTTGATCCGAACCTGGCTGACAGCGGTTTGCTGGATGGGGCAGACACCTATGCGGCGAATTTGGAAGAAGCGGTTGACGCTGGTGCCTTCGGTGCACCGTTTTACATCACCGAAGACGGTCAGCGGTTTTGGGGACAGGATCGGTTGGACGATCTGGACCGACATCTGGCCGAAATGAAGGGATAAGCTACAAGCACGCTTGGACCGTCTGTTTCCAAACGGATAGTCGCGCCCGGCCAGACCTTGGCCGGGCACAGTTTATCAAAGCAAGTCGAGAAACCGGTCTATATCCCCTGCGCTGATAGACCAGTCGCAGACCAGTCGGCAGGCCAGGATTTCTTCGTCATCGTCGCCCTCGAGCTCGCCGCCCCAAAGATGATAAATCGCCCCGGCTGCGTGTAGCTGTTTGTGGCGCGCACGAGAGAACTGGGCAAAGATCATATTCGCCTGCGGCTCGTGCAGGAACGAGGCCCCCTTGGCCCGCAAACCATCCGTCAAGCGCGCGCAGTTGGCGTTGGCCTGTCTTGCCATTGTCAACCACAGATCATCTTGCAAATAGGCGGCCATCTGGGCCGACAGATAGCGATGCTTGGAAAACAGATGCGCACCTCGTTTGCGGCGCAGCTCGAATTCCCAGGCTTTGGTCTCGTCAAAGAACACGACGGCCTCGACGCCCATCAGCCCGTTTTTGGTGCCGCCAAAGCTTACGGCATCCACGCCCGATTTCCACGTCATCTCAGCCGGAGTGCAATTCAGGGCGACCAGAGCATTGGTGAAACGTGCGCCGTCCAGATGCACTGGCAAGCCATATTCCTTGGCCACGCCGCACAGCTCTTGCAATTCGGTCAGAGTATAGACGGAACCGCGCTCTGTGACTTGTGTGATGGATACGGGCCCGCGTTGCGGGCCGTGTACGCCCCGCGTTTCCTCGGCCAAGATGGACTGGCGCAACGCATCTGCGGTCATTTTGTCTGAACCCGGCACCAGCGTCAGTTTCGCACCTGTATAGAATTCGGGCGCGTTGCACTCATCTTCGTGGATATGTGCCACTGGCGAACAAAACACCGTGTCCCAGGGGTTTGCCAATGTGGCCAAAGCCAATGAATTCGCCGCTGTTCCGGTCGCGACCAGGTACACCGCAGCCCCCGGTGCCTCGAATATCCCACGAATACGGTCGCGCACTTCGTTCATCAGCGTATCGGCCCCATAGGCCATCTGATAGCCCTCATTGGCCGCATTCAAAGCTGCCATGACCTGTGGGTGGACCGGGCCGGAATTATCAGAGGCGAAGTACATCAGTTGGGCTCCTCGATGATATAGTCTTCCCACTCTTCGATGGGGGTTTCGAATTCGGACACAGTGCGCCCCTGTACCGATACCCCAGCGGCATGCACGCTGTCCGGTGTACCTGATATCAATGGATGCCAGTCGTAAAGTGGCTTTCCCTCCCACAGCAGCCGATAGGCGCAGGTCTGAGGCAGCCAATAAGCATGCTGGTCGATATTGTCGGGCTTCATCACGATGCATTCCGGCACGAATTGGTGGCGGATGTCGTATTGGGTGCAGCGGCAGCTCTCGTCATCCAGCAGGCGGCAGGCAACGCAGGTCAGGGCGACTTCGCCTGTGTCTTCGTCCTCAAGTTTGTTCAGGCAGCACTTGCCGCAGCCGTCGCACAACGCTTCCCACTCATGCTGGTTCATCTTGGTCAGCGGTTTGCGTTCCCAGAACCGGTCGGATAGCCCGCTGCGGTCAATCGGATCTTTGGTCATAGCGCAGCCAGAATGGACCGGGCTTTTTCGCAGTCAGCATCCATCTGGGCGATCAATGCGTCCAACCCATCAAATGTCAGCTCGGGTCGCAGATAATCGACCAACCCGACTGACAGTGTCGCGCCATAGAGGTCACCGGAAAAGTCGAACAGGAACGTTTCGATATTGGGGATTTCGCCATTGAACATCGGCCTTGTGCCAACAGAGGCCGCGCCGTGGTAGCTGCCCTTGTGGGGGCCGTCCAACACGTCGACCAACACTGCATAGACCCCGAATCTTGGTGGGTGGAGCCCCTCGATCGACATGTTCGCTGTCGGAAAGCCCAGTTCACGGCCGCGTTGTTCACCGCCGATGACCTCTCCTTCGATCCGGTGCCAATGCCCAAGCATTGTTGCAGCGTCACGCGGGCGGCCCTCGGTCAATGCCGTGCGGATTGCAGTCGAAGAGACGACGTTTTCTGCCCGCTGCATCAGGGGGGCGATCGTTACGCCAAATCCCATCTCTTCTCCGAACCTGACCAGATCGCTCGCTGTCCCGGCGCGGCCTTTGCCAAAGCAGAAATCAGCCCCGACAACCACATGCGAAAGCCCAAGACCGGCACAGATCACGTTGTGTGCAAAATCCTCGGGGCTCAATCCGGCAAGCGCCGCGTTGAAGGGCAGTTCATACAGTTTCTGCACGCCCAGTTTTTCAAGACGATGCGCGCGGGCATTTCCCCGCATCAAGCGAAAAGGAGGGGTGTCCGGCGCGAAGTATTCTCGCGGATGAGGCTCGAACGTCATCACGCCCAATGGCGCATCGGGGGCTGCATTCCGCGCGAGCTCGATCACCGACCGGTGGCCAATGTGAACGCCGTCAAAATTCCCGATCGCGACGCTGGCGCCTCGGTCCTGAGGTTCGATGAACTGAAAATCCCGGATGATCCGCATAGCGTCTGCCTAGCGGGACTGCGAGATAGGTTCAAGCGCCTGTTTGCACGATCAAAGCGTCGGGTGTTCAAACCGGAAACGAGCAGCCCATTCCTGGTTGATGGAATCGGATAGCCTCGCCGTGGACACGGATACGTTTTTGACAACGGACGCGTCCTGATCAAGCGTGTTCTCGCGTGTCAGATACAGAAAACGCGTCGCCCCAAAAGCACTTTCAATGCGGTGCAGGTTGTTTCTTTTTTCGGGGTGCAATATGGCGAGTTGGCTCAGAAGATATTTCAGACTGCGCCCCTGAAGACGCAGGCCAAAAAGATCGCGGTTTCCTTGCCCAAGTTTCTTGGCGTCTGAAAAGGCTGCGGCCACAGCAGATCTTTGACTATCGAATTGTGTATTTGTGAGCACCGGATACTGTAGCCACGCAAAGACAAAAGGGTCTTGAAAATACGATTTCGGTCGGCCCGCCACACCAGAATCGGTCAACAGCCGACACAGCATTGTACTGCCACTACGTGGGGTGGTGCAGAGAATGTAGGCGTTAAAACGGTCCATGAGCTTTTCGGCCCGGATAACCAACGTGGTCGAACCATTCCGCTTTTACGTATCAATCCTGTGACTGGCTGGTGCGTTCTAGATTTCAAGTCGCCCCAGTATAAGCGCGGGGCGGATCAGTCGAATTTACGAGACGGTGCCAGCACCATAGCTTCGCCAACCAAAACCTTTTTGCCGTCGACGGCGCAATGGCAATCAAGTTTCACGCGGCGCTTGGCAAAGTCGATATCCACAACTTTGACCTCGGCATAGACCATGTCGCCAGGGCGAACAGGGGCGAGAAACTTTAGCGATTGTCCCATATACACTGTTCCGTGGCCGGGCAGCTGTTCACCGATCACGGCCGAAATCAACCCGGCTGTCAGCATGCCGTGCGCAATGCGACCTTGGAAAATCGTGTCGCGAGCATAGTCATCATCCAAATGAACCGGATTTCGATCTGTTGATACCTGCGCGAACATCTCGATATCTTCGTCCGTCACCACTTTGCGCAGGTGGCGGGTCATGCCCATTTCGATGTCTTCAATGCAGATCGTTCCGCGTGGAAGGTTGTCCAACATGTCGCCCTCACTTAATTTCAAGGGGCAACAAAAGAACTACAGTTGCCCGTGTTGAGCAACTTTATTACTTTGCAGATGCAGAAAATCAAGACTTTTTTGACTAGCGTAGTTTGCCAATCGTATAGGTCGGATTGATATTTTCCCTTGCAATATAATCAGTTAGGGATTCGTGGTGCGGATGGTGCGACGTTTTGGTCTCGGCCGCGGCCAGTCCGCCGGAAATGAAAAGGGAATCAATCCCTTCGCCCATACCCCCCAGGATATCCGTATGAGGGCCATCACCAATCACCAAGATATCGCCGTCTGGGATATCCTGACCCAATTCTTGCAACCTGCGTCGTGCCAGATCGTAAATGGGTGGATGTGGCTTGCCGAAATACAGACTCTCGCCTCCCATTTCTGTATAAAGCTTGGCCAGCGCACCTGCACACCATTCGCGTATCTCGCCGCGGTCGACAACAATGTCAGGGTTGGCGCATAGCAGCTTCATTCCCTTCTGCTTGGCGTACAGAAAATCTGCGCGGTTCACGGAAGGATCAGCCATTGGATCAAATGGGCCGCAACAAACGATACCTTCCGCCTGATCCAAAGGGACGCGTTCAATATGGATAGGGTGGTGCAGGAGCTTTAGCGGCTCAAAGAATCCGGCATCACGTTCCCATTCACCCATGAAATAGACTTTCTCACCCACCGCACCGCGAAACATGGCAGACCGGGCGGAGTCGCCGCTGGTGGCAATTGTGTCATAAGCCTCCTTGGGCACGTTGAATTGTTCAAGCTGATGCGCCACACCTGCACGCGGTTTCGGAGAGTTGGTCACCAGAACAACAATACCACCCGCAGCCCGATACGCCTGAAGCGCAGCCACTGCCTCTGGGTAAGCGGTGATACCGTTATGCACGCAGCCCCACAGGTCGACGAAGAGCGCTTTGTAGCGGTCAGAGACTTCGGACAATGTGTGGATGATCTGCGTCATGATAGGCCCCTGTTGGCACGGCGGAATGAATGCCTAAGCCTATGGCAGAGCCTGACCCGTTTGGCCAGTAGGGGGCTTTGCCCCCGCCGCCCGTTCCGGGCGCCTCCCCCAGGATATTTGGGGCCAGATGAAGCAAGGGATCCTCTATTCATCTGGCTAAAAATATCCCGGAGCGCGAGGCAGAGCCTCGCAAAAAAGGCGCCCCGCAGGGCGCCCTCTGTTTCTATCAGACCTTTAGGTTGGGTATGATCTGCTTTTTGCGGCTCATGATGCCTGGCAAAACTACTGCGTCGCCATTGACAGACGCGCCGAAACTTTTTTCTGCAACGCCTTTGACCAGTTCATTGGGAACCAGCAAAGTGGCTTCTTCGTTCAGGATATCGACCACGAACAGAAGAACCTGATCTACGCCGTCTTCTTCCGCAACACCGACCATCGACTCGGCCAGACTCGCTTTGCGGTCCAGCACAACGCCCGGAGCGGTGGTTTCCAGAACCGAGACGCGGAACTTGGTGCCGTCGACCTCGTATTCCTTGCTGTCCATGCGGATCAGTTCTGCGTCCGAGAAGGACGAAACATCCGACTTTGCCGCGAACATGTCGGCGGCATAGCTTGAGACGTCGAGACCCAATTCAGCTGCCAGTTTTTCGGCCACTGCACGGTCATGCGCAGTTGTGGTGGGCGAGCGGAATTCCAGCGTGTCCGACAGGATGCAGGTCAGCGCTGCGCCTTTGACGGCGTCAGGCATTTTGGCGGCGTCGTCGCCCATCAGGTCAACCATGATGGTCGCGGTGCAGGCCAGTGGGCGCACTGTGATGTCGATTGGGCCTTTGGTTTCCAGGCCACCTACCAGTTTGTGGTGGTCAATGATGGCGCGGATGTCGGCGCTGTTGACGCTGGTGGGCAATTCCGCTGGATTGTTGGTGTCTACGATGACAACCGGTGCATCCGCATCTACGTCGTCAATCATGCGCGGTTTAGGCAAGTCCCAGCGTTGCAGCATGAACGCGGCCTCGGTGTTGGGTTCGCCCAGCAGAACAGGTTCGGCCGGTTCGCCTTTGACTTCGTTCAGGTACCACGACCAAAGGATCGGAGAGCCGGTGGAATCGGTGTCGGGGGATTTATGTCCAAATACGAGGGTTGTCATATCAGCGTCCTGAGGATGGTAAATTTGCGCGCCTTATAGGGCGCGCGGACACGCTTGTCACCCGCCCCTGCGTAAACTGCGACGAAGGGTGTATTTCGGCTTAGAAAGGCGCGCGTTCCAGCGTGTATCCTGCCTGCTGTAACTGATTCAACAAGCCATGCTCACCGGCCAAATGGCCCGCTCCGACTGCGATGACAGCTGTTTGGTCTTCAAGCCCCAGAATGTGCTTCATCCAGTTGTTGTTGCGTTCGACCAAAAGTTGTTCTTCGAACCCGCCCCATTCTTCGTCGAATACCTCTTGCGTCAGGCCCGATGTCTCAAGCCCTTGCAGGCGTGCGAATTGAATGATCTCGCCGTGCTTTTCTTCAAGATAGGCGTTCAACATTGTCGCCAGCTGATCTTCACTGCTTTCAAAGGCGGAGGCCATTCTTACAAGAGACTGCACCTGCTTTTCCAGCGGATGATGGTCAAACATTGCCATCAGCTCATCGATCTCTTCCAATGAATACTGAGGGATGTTGTGCTCAACCGCCAGGTCGGTCAGGCGCGCGTCCATGCCGTAGCTCGCGGTGTCGTCTTGCGTCATGCAGGGCGGTACGCCAAGCATCATGCTCAGAAACCATGGGCGCATCTTCGCGGCCATCCAGGTTGGAATGCCGCGATCGGCCAGCCCTACGGACAGCGTTGCCCAATCTTCTTCGGACATCAGGTCAATCAGTGTCGGGCCGGACGTGATCAAAACCGGGCTAAGATCCTGGGCCAACTGCTGCTCAAACGAATCCATCTTGTCCTGAGTCACTTCGAAGTAGAACGCATCGGCATTGGACAGCGTCGGAGCCAGACCATCCAGAACGGCATCCATGCGAGGATCGTTGGTGTGCAGCGTCCCTATCAAATGCAGCGTCGTGTTGCCCTTGGTCGCGATCCAATGGTTGCCCTCGGAAAAGGGTACGTTGGCCACAGCCCTGTCAATCTCTGCGCGCATTTCGGGGCTCAAATCGGGCCGGAGGTCTCGGCCTTGGCATGCCGCGTGGGCAGTGAGCGGCAGTAACAAGAACAAGGCGAAAGACAAGAAACGCATGAGGGCCATCCCGGTTAACTCAGTAAGTGACATATATATGTGTCGCGACCTTGCCTTGGCCAAGACCCCTGTTCAAGCACGTTACCTGTAGGACACGTTGATCTGTGTCTGGCATTCCACA
Organism: Ruegeria sp. G5; assembly: GCF_056533365.1. NCBI lineage: Bacteria > Pseudomonadati > Pseudomonadota > Alphaproteobacteria > Rhodobacterales > Roseobacteraceae > Ruegeria > Ruegeria sp. G5. The sequence continues at coordinate 109,016 of NZ_JBQFOK010000004.1, forward strand.
TCAAATTGCCTAGCATGGCCGAATGAAGCGAGAGCAGGATCTTTACCCGCCGATCAAGGCGTTATTCGAGCGTCAGGGGTATACCGTTAAAGGTGAGGTTGGAGCGGCAGATGTCGTGGCCGTTCGAGAGGGTGAAGAACCGGTTATCGTTGAGTTGAAATTGCGCTTTTCGCTGGCGCTGTTCCATCAGGCGATCACACGGCTTCGGGTGACGGATCAGGTCTATATAGGCGTTCTAAAACCCAAAGGGCGTACGGCACGTCGCGCTTTGAAAGATAATCTGGCGATGTGCCGAAGGTTGGGTTTGGGCCTGATTACAGTGCGCGAACGGGACGGCGCGGTTGAGGTGCAATGTGATCCGGGACCATATGCACCGCGCAAGAACCAGGCCAAATCCGCCCGGTTACTGCGCGAGTTTGATCGGCTTGAAGGGGATCCAAACGCGGGAGGCGCCACCCGGCATGGGATCGTCACGGCGTACAGGCAGGATGCATTGAAATGCGCGGCTTATCTAGCTGAAAGCGGTGCAACCAAGGGAGCCGATGTCTCAAAGGCGACTGGTGTCCCCCATGCAACCCGGCTGATGCGCGAAAACCATTATGGTTGGTTTGCTAAAGTAGAGACAGGCATCTACGCGCTGACGGAAGCGGGCCAAGAGGGCTTGAAGCACTGGGCCTATAGCTGGGATCAGCCTGATTGAGGTATTGGCGAAAAAATCCGGCGCAGCTTGTTGACTCGGGGTTTTAGACTCCCTAGCTATGCGTCGTTATCACTCGGCAAGCATGAGTGCTAACGCCCCGCCGTTTGGCGAGGGGAGGATTAACAAACTTTGAGCCCAAGGAGCTGCAAAGATGGCATTGAAACCGCTTCATGACCGTGTGCTGGTTCGCCGTACAGAAAGCGAAGAGAAAACCGCAGGCGGCCTGATCATTCCTGACAGCGCAAAAGAAAAGCCCAGCGAAGGCGAAGTCGTCGCAACCGGCGAAGGCGCACGCAAGGACAGCGGCGAGCTGATCGCAATGGCGGTCAAAGCTGGCGACAAGATCCTGTTCGGCAAATGGTCGGGCACTGAGGTTCAGGTCGACGGCGAAGAGCTGCTGATGATGAAAGAAAGCGACATCATGGGGATCATCGAGTAAGCCCCCGCGCTTCACTCTGATCTTCATTTACAACTTATTTCTCAAGGAGAAACGACATGGCTGCTAAGGACGTCAAGTTTGACACCGATGCCCGTAACCGCATGCTGGCAGGCGTAAACATCCTGGCCGACGCGGTAAAAGTGACCCTGGGCCCCAAAGGCCGCAACGTGGTTCTGGACAAATCGTTTGGCGCACCGCGCATCACCAAAGACGGTGTATCGGTTGCCAAAGAAGTCGAACTGGAAGACAAGTTCGAAAACATGGGCGCGCAGATGGTGAAAGAAGTCGCCAGCCGCACCAATGACGAAGCCGGTGACGGCACCACCACCGCAACCGTTCTGGCTCAAGCCATCGTTCGCGAAGGTCTCAAGCAGGTTGCTGCTGGCCTAAACCCGATGGACCTGAAGCGCGGCATCGACCTGGCAACCGCCAAGGTTGTTGAAGGCATCAAGTCGGCTTCGCGCGAAGTCAAAGACTCGGCCGAAGTTGCTCAGGTTGGCACCATCTCGGCCAACGGCGAAGCCGAAATTGGCCAGCAGATCGCAGACGCGATGCAGAAAGTTGGCAACGAAGGCGTTATCACCGTCGAAGAAAACAAAGGTCTGGAAACCGAGACCGATGTTGTCGAAGGTATGCAGTTCGACCGTGGCTACCTGTCGCCTTACTTCGTCACCAACGCAGACAAGATGATCGCAGAGCTCGACGACTGCATGATCCTGTTGCACGAAAAGAAACTGTCCTCGCTGCAGCCGATGGTTCCGCTGCTGGAGCAGGTGATCCAGTCGCAAAAGCCGCTGCTGATCATTGCCGAAGACGTTGAAGGCGAAGCGCTGGCCACCCTCGTGGTCAACAAACTGCGCGGCGGCCTGAAAATTGCTGCTGTCAAGGCACCGGGCTTCGGCGATCGCCGCAAAGCCATGCTGCAGGACATCGCGATCCTGACCGGCGGTCAGGTCATCAGCGAAGATCTGGGCATGAAGCTCGAGTCCGTCACCATGGACATGCTGGGCACCGCCAAGAAAATCGAAATCACCAAAGACGAAACCACCATCGTCGACGGTGCTGGCGAGAAAGCCGAGATCGAAGCACGTGTTGCTCAGATCCGCACTCAGATCGAAGAAACCTCGTCGGACTACGACCGTGAGAAGCTGCAAGAGCGCGTTGCCAAACTGGCAGGCGGTGTTGCTGTTATCCGCGTCGGCGGCATGACCGAGGTTGAAGTGAAAGAGCGTAAGGACCGTGTGGACGATGCTCTGAACGCAACACGCGCTGCTGTGCAGGAAGGCGTCGTTGTGGGCGGTGGTGTTGCTCTGGTTCAGGCCGGCAAAGCGCTGGATTCTGTCGAAGGTGCAAACGCTGACCAGAACGCTGGCGTCAACATCGTTCGCAAGGCAATCGAGGCGCCTCTGCGCCAGATCGCTGAAAACGCAGGTGTCGACGGCGCTGTCGTTGCTGGCAAAGTACGCGAATCCGCTGACGCAGCCTTTGGTTTCAACGCTCAGACCGAAGAATATGGTGACATGTTCGCATTCGGTGTGATCGACCCTGCCAAAGTTGTCCGTACTGCTCTGGAAGATGCAGCATCGGTTGCTGGCCTGCTGATCACCACCGAAGCGATGGTCGCAGACAAGCCGCAGAAAGATGCACCTGCTGGTGGCGGTATGCCCGACATGGGCGGCATGGGCGGCATGATGTAAGCTGCCTTAGCCATAGTGCTAATAGATGGGGTCGCCTTCGGGCGGCCCCGTTTCGTTTTAATCCCCCCAGAATGTGAGTGTGCAAAACACGTCGAACCCGCTATGCCGTTGTTATGCGTCTGTTTCTGCTCTCTGCCCTCACCATGTGCGCCTTTGCGGCGAATTCTATCCTGAACCGTCTGGCCATCGACAGTGGTGCCAGTGACCCTGCTGGATTTGCTGTCATACGCGTATTGGCCGGGGCTGTCGTACTGGCGCTGTTGGTTCGAATGAAGGGCGGATCGCTGCCTTTGTTGGACAAACGCCGGATCGCCGGGGCAGGGTCCTTGTCTTTGTATATGATTGGTTTCTCGATCGCCTATCTGACGCTGGACGCGGGATTGGGCGCATTGATCCTGTTTGGGGTCGTGCAGATCACCATGTTCACCGTCACTTCCGTAATCGGTGCAACCCCGAGCGCGCGTCAAATCGCAGGGGCGGCCGTCGCTTTGGCTGGACTTGCCTGGGTGCTTTGGCCATCCGGAGAAGTGCAGGTGAGCCCAGTCGGCGCTATCCTGATGAGTGCGGCCGGGATCGGTTGGGCCATCTATTCGCTGGTTGGACGGTCTGAACCCGATGCGCTGTCTGGGACGGCCGCCAATTTCGTGGTCGCCTTACCTGTCACCGCATTGGCGTTGCTTGCGGTTGGCATCGATTGGAACATGACCTTTGCCGGCTATGCACTGGCGGCAATGTCTGGCGGCGTCACCTCAGGGTTGGGCTACGCGTTGTGGTATCGCGTGCTGCCACAGCTTGCGCCAACGACCGCAGCGGTGGTGCAGCTAAGCGTCCCGATCATCGCCATCGTAGGCGGGGTCATCCTACTGGGTGAAACCGCGGGGTTACGTTTGGTGTTCGGCGCGGCGATGGTTCTGGGCGGCATCGCATTGGCAGTGTTACGCCTGACGCCGCGCTAGGGGTTTTATCGGGGCAGGTTTGCGCTTATCTGGCCGCTATGAGATACCTGTTCGCCCTGATATTGTTCCTGGTCCCGACCTTCGCACAGGCGAAGTGCGTTGTGCTGTTACACGGTCTCGCCAGGACAGAGGCGTCTTTCACGGTGATGGAGCAATTGTTCAAAGCCCACGGGTACACAGTTGTGCGTCCGGGTTATCCGTCAACTGACTTGCCTATTCAGGATCTTGCGAACCAGACGCTGCCTGCGGCCTTTGCCCAGTGTGGGACAGATACTGTAAATGTGGTCGCGCATTCGATGGGCGGTATCCTGTTGCGGTATTGGTTGCAGGACCACGATCCCGAGAACCTTGGCCGGGTCGTGATGCTTGGGCCGCCAAATCAAGGCAGCCAACTTGTGGACGAATTAGGCGACTACGAAGTGTTCGGCTTGCTGCACGGGCCCGCAGGTCTGATGCTTGGAACCGGGCCTGAGGGGCTGCCACGGAAACTGCCACCCGCGGATTTCGAGCTGGGCGTGATCGCCGGTGAAAACTCGTTAAACCCTTTGTTCTCTTCGCTGATCGATGGGCCGGATGACGGCAAGGTTTCGGTTGAGACGACAAAGGTTGATGGGATGAGTGACCATATTGTCTTGCCCGTGACGCACACGTTTATGATGAACAACCCGCGCGTCATGGCGCAGGCTCTGCATTTCATCGAGTTTGGCCAGTTTGATCCACAGATTACCTGGCTGGACGGTGTGATGGACGTAATTGACGAGATTTGCATCGGACGTGATTGTTCGGAACCTGAATCGGAGCGTTCAGAATGACGGCACTGAACCTCACCCTAACCGGTGCAGAAGTCTTGTTGCCGGGACATGGTCTGCTGTCAGCAGAGCTGACGATGGCCGAAGGTGTCATCCAGACCAACCCAACTGCGCGCAAAGTCGACCTTTCCGGATACCTCGTTTTGCCGGGAATAATTGACCTGCACGGCGACGGGTTCGAGCGCCACATTGCCCCGCGACGTGGCGCAATGAAACAGATGGATGAGGGCATCCTTTCGGTTGAGGCTGAACTGGCCGCAAACGGGATCACCACGGCAGTCCTTGCGCAGTTTCATAGCTGGGAAGGCGGTGTGCGCGGGCCGGAATTTGCTGAGCAGGTGTTCCATGCCATAGCCTCGGTCAGAGACCGGGTTGTGACCGACCTGATGCCGCAGTTGCGGTTCGAGACGCACATGCTGGACGACTATGCCGCGCTGCCGGAACGTATTGCTGCGTGGCAGGTGCCTTACGTGGTTTTCAACGACCATCTTCCGCATGACCGGTTGTCCGAGGGGCGCAAGCCGCCGCGTTTGACCGGTCAAGCGCTCAAGGCCGGTCGTAACCCGGACGTGCATTTTGACATGTTACTGACGATGCATGCGCGTGGCGCAGAGGTGCCTGTGGCATTGGATGATTTATGCGCAACGCTTAGTGCGCAAGGTGTTCGTTTGGGTAGCCACGACGACGCGACAGCCGAAACGCGCTCTGTCTGGCGAGACCGCGGAGCGCGGATCGCTGAGTTTCCTGAGACAATCGAAGCTGCCGAAGCTGCCCGTGCAGGGGGTGATCATATTATCCTCGGGTCGCCGAATGTGGTCAGAGGCGGTTCGCACAAAGGAAACGCAAGTGCGCTGGATCTTATTGCGATGGGTTTGTGTGATGCTTTGGCATCGGATTATCACTATCCCAGCCCACGGCGGGCGGCTTTGATGTTGGCCAAGTCGGGGCTGCTTGATTTTGAGGGGGCTTGGCGGTTGGTGTCCGAAGGCCCCGCGCAGGTGTTGGGATTGCAAGACCGCGGCACACTTACACCCGGCAAGCGCGCCGATCTCGTAATATTGGACAAGCATACCTGCCGCGTCGCCGCCACGCTTTCCGCAGGACGGGTCAGTTATATGTCGGGTGATATTGCTGCCCGGTTTGTTGGCTGAATTACCGCGAAATCCGATTGAAGTGGCCCATCTTGCGGCCCGCCTTAACCTCGGCCTTGCCATACAGATGTAAGGCCACGTCGCCTTCTTCGGCCAGTGCAGGAACGCGGTCCATATCTTCGCCGATCAGGTTTTCCATCACCACGTCGGAATGCCGTTGCCCATCCCCAAGCGGCCAACCGGCTACAGCGCGAATGTGCTGTTCAAACTGATCCACAGCACACCCGTTCTGGGTCCAGTGACCCGAGTTATGAACGCGTGGGGCGATCTCGTTCACGATGAGGCCGTCTGGCGTCACGAAAAGCTCAACCCCCATAACGCCGACATAGTCCAAGGCGTTCAGGATATTGGCCGCCAGCAATACGGCGTCGGTGCGTTGTGCAGGACGCAGGCGGGCAGGGACTGTGGTTGTATGCAGGATACCGTCCCGGTGCACGTTTTCACCGGGGTCAAAGCAGGCCACCTGACCGTCCAGCCCTCGGGCGGCGATGATTGAAACCTCGTGGCTGAAATCTATGAAGCCCTCAAGGATTGCAGGTGCTCCTGCCATGTCGGCCAGGGCGGCCTCGGCGTCGTCAGCGGTGCGCAGACGTGCCTGCCCTTTACCATCATATCCAAATCGACGGGTTTTCAGAATTGCAGGCACGCCAATTTGGTCAATCGCCGCATTCAGGCTGTCCAGATCAGTGATATCGGCAAACGGAGCGGTCTGCAGACCAAGGCCCTGCAGAAACGTCTTTTCTGTCAGCCTGTCCTGACTGACGCGCAGTGCTTCGCGGCCCGGACGGATCGGGCAATGGGCCTCAAGCAGATCCAGCGCTTCGGTCGGGATGTTTTCGAACTCATAGGTGATTACGTCTACCGACTGCGCAAACGCTTCGAGCGCTGTCTGATCGTCATATGCCGCAGTGGTCACATGATGGGCCACATGACCAGCGGGGGGATTGGCGCCCGGCTCGTAAATATGCGTCGCGAAACCAAGCCGAGCCGCTGCAACAGACAGCATTCGGCCCAGCTGCCCGCCGCCAAGAATTCCAATCGTTGCGCCCGGCGCGAGTCTGTCGGTCATTCTTCCGTCTCCAACCGTTTTCCGATGGCTGTTAAGGCAGCCCGCAGCGCCTCATGAGCGTGTCCTGTTTGCAGACCTTGCGTCATTTGCAGGCTAAGCGTGCCATCGGTTGCAAGCGCGTCACGTTCCTGCGCCAATCGTCCCGCAGTACCAGTTTCCATGCTCGCCAAGAAACCAGCCAATAGCTGAGTTGTGTAAAACTCTGCACCATCCGCATCACCGGTCTGTTCGGCCAGCCAACCGGCACCGGTTGCCATCAGGTCAAGAATACCGGGAACCATAGCGCAGATTGCGAAATGCGCGTTCAGCGCTGCTTCGTCAGCGACCTTGATGACCGGGTTTTCGGGTGCCAACAAATCCGCCAGCAAGGTGTCATTGCCAAAGGCAGCCATCGGGCATCCGCCCGGCTGCAAAAAGCCCAGAGGGATCGTTTGGACAAAATCCGATGCAGGCGCGCAAAGCTGCTCCAGTTGCGATGCCGAAACGGCGGCCATCACCGAGACGATCTTTTGGTCTGCACGAAAGGTCAATGGGGCCAGTACCTCGGTCGCAACATGAGGGCGCAGGCACAGAAACACGATCTCGGACGCGTCTATGACACCTTGAGGGTCCGTGACAGCCACACCTAATTCAGCCTTCAATGCGCTTGATACATCGGCATTTCGTTCGGTTACGGTGATCGTGTGTCCTTTGGCCGCAAGGTGGCGCGCGATAGGGGCTGCGATGTGACCCGTGCCGATTATCCCGATACGGCTCATCCCTGAGGCTCCTCAGGGATTGAGGCAGACAGCGCATCGCGCCATGCCTCAAGCCGCTGAGCAAGATCATCATCCTGAAGCGCCAGGATACCGGCCGCCATAAGACCCGCATTTGCCCCGCCAGCGGCACCTATCGCCATTGTGGCCACCGGGAAACCCTTGGGCATTTGCACAATGGAATAAAGAGAATCGACACCAGACAAGGCGCGTGTCTGGACGGGGACACCGATGACAGGCACACGCGTTTTCGATGCCATCATGCCGGGCAAATGCGCGGCCCCTCCGGCACCGGCAATAATCACATCCAAACCGCGTGAAACGGCCGTCTTACCGTATTCCCACAACCGGTCCGGCGTGCGGTGCGCAGACACGATGCGCTTTTCATAAGGTACGCCCAATTCATCCAGAATATCCGCAGCTTCTTTCATCGTAGGCCAGTCAGATTGGCTGCCCATGATGATCCCCACTTTCACGTCGCTCATTCGCTTGCGTCCCTGCCTGCCGAAAGAGCGCGCACTATAGCTAAATCCGGTTATGTGGCAATGCGCTAGGCGATGATATCCGGCGTCAGGCGGTCTTCGATCAGCCGGATAATGTCTTTCAGCCGCAGTTTTTGCTTTTTCAGCCGTTTGATCGTGAGTTGATCCGAGGTTCCGGTTGCCTGCAGGGCTTCGATCGCCTCGTCCAGATCACGGTGTTGACGGCGGAAAACCTCCAGTTCAACCCGCAGAACTTCATCAGTTTTCATCGAAAGATCGGTGGGCGCATTCATGGGCGACTCGGGGTTATTGTGGTGCTTAACACACAAGATAGTGTGTCTGGCTTTATCCTGCCAGACCTTGTGGACATCCGGTCATATTCCCATATTCTATCATACGCGGTTGCCAGAACGGGGCCGCATCACACGTCGCTTTGACAATAAAGGACGATATACGTGTCTAAACTTACTCTGGGCTCATACCCGCATCTTTTGGGGTTCGAGCAGTTGGAACGCCTTCTGGAACGGTCTGCAAAGGCCGGAAATGAAGGGTATCCGCCCTATAATATCGAACAGACCTCGGATTTTTCCTATCGCATCACCTTGGCCGTGGCCGGGTTCGCGGAAGAGGACCTGTCGATAACTATCGAGGACCGCCAATTGGTGATCCGGGGCCGTCAACGTGACGACAGCGAGGGGCGCATATTCCTGCATCGCGGCATCGCGGCGCGTCAATTCCAGCGCATGTTCGTGCTGGCCGACGGGGTCGAGGTGGGCGAAGCGATCATGGAAAACGGTCTGCTACACGTAGATCTGACCCGAGCCGTGCCGGAAACCGTGGTACAAACGATCAACATAAGAAAGGGGTAAGAGCAATGAATACACCGATTGAACTGAACGCTGAAGGCGACCGTATCGTCTATGTGAAAACGGTCGAAGTCGCTGATCTGCCTCGGGAAGTTCGCGAACAGGCGGGCGATCTGGATCAGATCTATGCGGTACACGATTCTGACGGACAGCAGCTGGCGTTGGTTGCCGACCGCAAGCTGGCCTTCAACCTTGCGCGCGAGCATGATTTCTCGCCTGTGGCCGTGCACTGACAACGCCTCAACTTACGTTTTCCTCGTGACATCTGCCGCCTGCCGGGCGAGATATGCTCTGCAATGGTCAAGGGCAGAGGGCACGAGGAATGAGTTGGTTTGACTTTGACTGGGTGGACGCTTTTACCGACCGCGCTTTTGGCGGAAATGGATGCGCGGTTGTGCACGGTGCAGCGGGCGTCTCAGATGCGACCTGCATGGCCTATGTGCAAGAGACGTCTTTGGTCGAATGCACATTTACCGGGCCCTCGGACATTGCCGACATCCGCGTGCGCTATTTTCTAGCCAGTCGCGAAATTCCCTTTGCCGGACATCCAACTATAGCCACCGTTGCGGCCATGCGGTCGCGCGGATTGTTTGAGGGCGACGCGCTGACGCTTGAGACAGGGGCGGGGATCGTCGAGATTCGCCTGAACGGGGATGAGATCGAGATGACGCAAGTCGCACCCCAATTCGGTGCGCAAGTGCCCGTCGATCTGGTCGCCGCGACGATTGATCTACCTGAGGACACCATCATTTCCCCACCTCAGTTCGTGTCTACGGGTTTGCCGTTTTGTATCACCGTGCTGCGAGACCACGCAGCGCTGAGGGCGGCTAAACTGGTCGAAGGGCCATTGCGCGAAGTCGCGGCCAAAGCGGGGTTTTCCGGATCAGACATGGCCGAGCCGTTTCTTGTAACGCTAAAGGGCGCAACCGAGGCGGGCGATACGTTTTCTCGCCTCTTGTTGGCGCCACCCAGCCCGCCCGAGGACCCGTTCACCGGATCTGCCACCGGGGCGATGGCGGCCTATTTGTGGAAGCATGGCTTGATGACCAAAGACAGGTTTATTGCCGAACAAGGGCACGATATGGGCCGCCCGGGACAGGCAACCGTAACGCGGGTCGGCCCAATAGAGGCGATGACCGGCATCAAGGTCGCTGGGCGCGGTCACGTACTGATGCGCGGTCAAGTCGATCTGCCGGAGGGTATCTGATGACCGAACCCGCGATTGCCATCCTGCCTTATGGTCACCGGTTGGGACCGAAACTGGCTTTGGTCCCTTTGGCTGACCTGATCTGGCCCGAGGGTTGCCCGGATCGTCTGGTCGGAAAAACGATAGGCGATCTTGAGCCTACGGATCACCTGATCATGTATCCAAACTCGACAGTGCATCTGCGATTGCGTCGGGGCACACGCGCGCAGATCTCACTGATGATGGGCGAGCCTTCGGCCATCCATGCCAAACATGACCGGATGCTGCGCTGGACGTGGCGGCGGTTTTTCCGGGTCCTGACTTTCCATGATGTCCTGCTGCAAGGCATTCCAAACGCAGTATTTTTACCCTATGGCGTTACCATGGTGCCCGAATGGAAAGACCTTTCAGTGGAAAAGACCAGGTCCTGTTCTCTCATAGCTTCGGCCAAGCGCGATCTTGTCGGGCACCAGCTCCGGCATTCGGTCATCGATTGGGTGCGCGAGGTCGGCGCGGACGTGGATATTATGGGCCGCGGGTATACACCGTTCGATCAGAAATCCGACGGTTTGGCCCCTTACCGGTACTCGGTCGTGATCGAGAATGTGCGAGAGAAGAATTATTTCTCGGAAAAGCTGACCGATGCGATCTTGTGTTCAACGGTGCCGATTTATTGGGGCTGCCCTAATATCGACGATTTCTATGACACGACCGGTATGATCCTCTGCGAGTCCGCAGCTGACATACAACACGCCATTCAGGCAGCGTCGCCCGAGGATTTCGCGGCGCGTCTACCGAAAATACAGGCGATCCAACCAAAAGCGGCAGAGTTTGGCGACTTTGAAAGCCGCGCGGTCGCGGCTATCCGCGCGGAGCTTTAGGTACAAAAAAGCCCCCGCATGGCGGGGGCCTTTTATTGATTTGTCAGTGCTTAGGACGCTGCGATCAGGCCCATGCTCTCCAGCTTGAGCAGTACCTGATGGGCGCAGTTGTCGACATCGACATTCTCGGTCTCGACGCTCAGCTCAGGGTTCTGCGGCACGTCATAGGGGTCCGAGATGCCGGTGAATTCCTTGATCTTGCCTTCGCGGGCCAGTTTATACAGGCCTTTGCGGTCGCGGCGTTCGCATTCCTCGATGCTGGTAGCGACGTGAACCTCGCAGAAGGCACCGAACTGTTCGATCTCTTCCCGGACGGCCCGGCGGGTGGTCGCATAAGGCGCGATCGGCGCACAGATGGCGATACCGCCGTTCTTGGTGATTTCCGAAGCCACATAGCCGATGCGGCGGATGTTCAGGTCGCGGTGTTCTTTCGAGAAGCCCAGCTCAGACGATAGGTTCTTACGAACAATGTCACCGTCCAGCAGGGTTACAGGGCGGCCGCCCATCTCCATCAGCTTGACCATAAGCGCGTTGGCGATAGTCGATTTGCCGGAACCCGAGAAGCCGGTGAAGAACACGGTAAAGCCTTGCTGGCTGCGCGGCGGTTTGGTCTTGCGCAGTTCGGCCACAACCTCGGGGAAGCTGAACCATTCAGGGATTTCCAGACCTTCGGCCAGACGGCGGCGCAGTTCGGTGCCCGAGATGTTCAGGATCGTGACGTTGTCCTTGTCTTCGATCTCGTCATTCGGCTCGTACTGGGCGCGTTCCTGCACATAGACCATGTGTTTGAAATCGACCATTTCGATGCCAATTTCATCCTGGAATTTGCGGAACAGGTCCTGCGCGTCGTAGGGGCCATAGAAATCCTCACCCTGGCTGTTCTTGCCGGGGCCTGCGTGGTCACGGCCCACGATGAAGTGGGTGCAACCGTGGTTGGCGCGGATCAGGCCATGCCAAACCGCCTCGCGCGGGCCAGCCATACGCATCGCAAGGTTCAGCAGTGACATCGAGGTGGTTGAGGCCGGGTATTTGTCCAGAACCGCCTCATAGCAGCGCACGCGGGTGAAGTGATCAACGTCGCCCGGTTTTGTCATGCCGACAACCGGGTGGATCAGCAGGTTGGCCTGCGCTTCTTTCGCGGCGCGGAAGGTCAGTTCCTGGTGCGCGCGGTGCAGTGGGTTGCGGGTTTGGAACGCAACAATGCGGCGCCAGCCCAGCTTGCGGAAGAAGGCGCGTAGTTCATTTGGGGTGTCACGGCGCGCGCGGAAATCATAGTGGACGGGTTGTTGAATGCCGACAACGGGGCCACCCAGATAAACCTTGCCAGCCACGTTGTGCAGGTAATTCACGGCCGGGTGGGCATCGTCATCTGCACCAAAGACCTTTTCAGCCTCGCGCGCTTTGTCCGGGGTCCAGCGGTCGGTCACGGTCATGGTGCCGAGGATAACACCTTCCTGGTCGCGCAGGGCGATGTCCTGACCCAGTTCGATGCCGGCGGCAAAGTCTTCGCTGACGTCCAGCGTAATCGGCATCGGCCACAGCGTGCCGTCGGCAAGACGCATGTTGTCGACGACGTTGTCATAATCGGCCTCGGTCAGGAACCCTTTGAGCGGGTTGAAGCCGCCATTCATCAGCAGCTCCAGGTCGCAAATCTGACGCGGGCTCAGGTCCCAGCTGGTCAGGTCGGCAGCTTCTACTTTCAGTTTCTGGGCCGATTCATACGAAACATACAGTTCAGGGATCGGAGCCAGATTACTTAACATCGTCATCGGAATACTCTTGCGAAGGGTTGTTTTAACAGTGATTCAGGGGCGTTTAGGGGGCATTTGCCCCGACCAGAAGGTGAAGTCCATATACATTCATGAAACAAAGGACGATATGCGCGGTTTTTCCCGGGATTGGAAGGATTTTCCGGTATTGGGCGTAATTCACAACCAAGGTCCTTTTGACTGGTGACAAAAGGGGCAGATTTAGGCTGAGTGTTCCTGTAATGCGGGTTCAAGGGACAAGGTCGCGGCCCGTACAACCGGTAAGGCGGGAATCGTTTTGGTCACACCGCGCAACCGAAAAGACTGTAGGCCATTTTGGCCTCCACCAAAGCCGGCGGCCTGCAAAAGATCCTCTGACACCAGCAACTCAACGCCCAGACCTTTGGTTTCGGCTTCCAGGCGGCTGGCAACGTTGACGGCATCACCGATAATAGTGCGGGTCGCTGTGCCTGCGGCGCCGATTTCACCCAAGACCAGATCCCCTAGGTGCAACCCCATGCCAATGCGGATCGGCGGGCTGCCTTCGGCTTGAATCTGTTTGTTGAAATGCTCGAGCGCATGGCTGACCTCGGCGGCTGCCTTCAAACCTGCTTTGGCCGAGCTTGCACTGTCGGCCGTTTCGAAAACCGCCAGAAGGCCGTCGCCCATGTATTTGTCGACCACGCCGTGCTCTGCCGTAATTGGCGGCACGATTGCATCAAAGAACCGGTTCAACAGAAAGACGATATCGTAAGGCAGCTGGCCAGTGGTGCGCGAGGTAAAGCCGCGCATATCCAGAAACAGAACGGCCAGCTGACGTTCCTGACCCTGACTGGCATGCGCGCGGCTGCGTCCGCCACCGGGGCGGAACATCCGAAAAGCCGTAATCGGTTCAGTCGGGCGGATTTGGCAGGCGAGCCTTGCGCCTTTTGGCGCGCTGACGGCGGCAAGGCTTCGGGCTTCGACATCGCTTGGGGCTGGCAGCTGGGCTGCGCCGTCCTCGACGATCACGCGGCAGGTGGTACACCGCCCTTTACCCCCGCAAAGTGCCGTGTGGGGGATGCCGTTTGCCTGCGAAATCTCAAGCAACGTCATGCCTTTTTCAGCAATGACTTCGGGGCCTTCAACATACTTGACCCGGACAGAGTGCCGACGTCGCCAGAGTTTGCGAACGGCAAACACAGCGAGCGCAGCCCCAAGCGCGATCCAGAATGCCATCAAGGCATTTTCTCGGACACTAAACAGGGCCTGAAACTCTTCCGGTGAGGGCCAGTTGTAATACTCAAAATACTGTTCGCGCAAAAATGGGTCGCCGAAGTCGGCCCAGATACGCCGCCCTTCGGTCAGCAATCCGGCCAACGCGAATGAGGGCACGAACACCGCAAGCCCCACAAGATAAGGTGCCGTTCGCGACCACCAATCCGTCAAGCGCAGCCACATATGCAGGCCAATACAGCTGTGTATCCACACAACCAGTAACAGCAGGCTTTGCGTCCAGATTGCGCTGCTGGGCCACATCAGGGCGATGATATAGCCCATCTCGTCATTGACGTCGAAAACCTCGTGCGCATATCGCGTGTGGACGATGTGCGCGATCAATTGCAAGGGGATTAACAGGCCCAACACCACTTGCAACGCCATGCTAAAGGGCATCCGCATCGTTCGGCGCTGACTGATCGAATACAGGGCCAGCCCGAAGTGTACAAACAAGGCCAGATACAGGATTACGCTGCCGATATCATGCCGCGTAACGGCGTGGCGACCGTCTTGCATCCCGTGCAGGTAGTCGGTGTGAAACAGGCCCAGACCAATATTGACGAAATGAAAGAACGCAAAAGCAAACAGGATCAGCCCACTGCCGATCCTCAGTCGGGTCGTCCACCCGCCTTGCCATAAAACGCTGTTCACTCAGTTCACCTGTGATCGGTTTGCACGCGGCCCGAGTCTGGTATGCGGCCAGCCAAGGGTCAAGCCAAGGTTCTATAAACTGGAGCCCATGGTCGTGCGTCGCCTGACGTCTGGATAAGCTTTGGTGAATTCGAGAACAAAGCGACGTGACTCAGATCGGGCCGTGTGCGCGAGCTATAGATCACTCCATCGGCCCCATCGGCACGCGCCTTGTCCGAAAACCCCCATGTGGGGGAGGGCGTGCTCTCAGTTCGAAGGTCTTGCCATATGATCGAGGCTTGGCTGAGACCGCGCAGATCAACCAGTTGCGCACCTGTGATCCTGAGTGACAGCAAGACGCGCGGTGGGTCGTCGGAAGACACATACCGGCGGATGGCGATCCCGGCACCCTCAGCGCTGAGGGATGCATAAAGGGCGAACTGTCCGGAATGGTGAAAACGCCCCTCTGGCGCCCGCGCGGGGGCCAAAGGAGCGATCACTTGTGATTGAAACAGAATTCTCCAGACCGGGCCGGAGAATTCCAACATGGCGTTAGTCCTGCTCAGCCAGGAAGCGCTCGGCGTCCAGTGCGGCCATACAGCCCATCCCGGCGCTGGTGACGGCCTGTCGGTAGATATGGTCCGTCAGGTCTCCTGCCGCGAAAACACCGGGAACCGAGGTTTCGGTCGAGCCGGGCTTGGTCACAACGTAGCCACCCATATGCGTCTCTAGCGTGTCCTTGACCAACTCGTTTGCTGGTGCGTGACCAATAGCAACGAAAACGCCCTTACACGGAATTTCCGAAATCTCGCCGGTTTTCACATTCTTGACCCGCACAGCTTCGACGCCCAGTGGTGCATCTGTGCCAATCACTTCGTCCAGCTCATGGAACCACAGCGGTTCGATTTTTTCGTTTTTCATCAGACGATCTTGCAGGATCTTTTCGGCCCGCAGCTCGTCACGGCGGTGAATCAGGGTCACTTTGCTGGCAAAGTTGGTGAGGAACAGCGCCTCTTCCACGGCGGTGTTGCCGCCGCCGATCACGACGATTTCCTGCCCGCGATAAAAGAACCCATCACAAGTGGCACAGGCTGAGACGCCAAAGCCCTTGAACTTGTCTTCCGAAGGCAGACCCAGCCATTTTGCACGGGCGCCGGTGGCCAGGATGACCGCATCAGCAGTATAGACCGTGCCACTGTCGCCTTTCGCGGTGAACGGGCGTTTCGACAGATCCAAATCGCTGATGATGTCGCCGATAACCTCGCAACCCATCGCTTTGGCGTGGTCCTGCATCCGGACCATCAGGTCTGGGCCCTGAACCTCGGTGTCACCGGGCCAATTCTCGACCTCGGTCGTGGTGGTCAACTGACCGCCGGGTTCGATGCCCTGCACCAGAATCGGTTCCAGCATTGCGCGGCTGGCGTAGACGCCCGCAGTGTATCCGGCCGGTCCCGATCCAATGATCAGAACCTTCGTGTGACGTGTTTCGGCCATGGTACCCCCAACTCGATCTGCCTGATGTGGGCCTGCGGCCCCTTGGCGACTGGATATAGCGACCCCGTTCGGGTGCTTAAAGCCCCTTCCTGCCGAGAACCCGTCATGTGTCTGGCGAATATCGTTGATAAAAGAAGCTTGAGATAAAGAATATTGCGCAAGCGCGAAACATTATTGCGCATCTTCCGCCTGCTGATATAACAACCGAAAAATCAGGAGCATTTTATGGTCGCGACACGGCTGGATGAGATTGACCGCAAAATTCTGGCGGAGCTGCAGGCGGACGGTCGCATGACCAATGTCGAACTGGCAAAACGTGTTGGTATTTCTGCTCCACCCTGTTTGCGGCGCGTCCGCACGTTGGAAGAATCCGGGCTGATCCGTGGTTACCACGCCGAAGTAAATGCGCGCGAATTGGGCTTCGAAGTTCAGGTTTTTGCCAGCGTAGGGCTGGAAAGTCAGGCTGAGGCAGAACTTAGTGCCTTTGAAGAGCGCTGTCGCGACTGGCCACTGGTTCGCGAATGCCACATGCTGAATGGCGAAGTGGACTTTATCCTCAAGTGCGTGGCACCCGATCTCAGCAGTTTTCAGCAATTCCTAACAGGTGAGTTGCTGACCACGCCGAACGTGGCCAGCGTCAAGACATCGCTTGTTATTCGCGGTGCTAAAGACGAGCCCGGCGTGCCCTTTGATGTCCTGGAAGAACGCATGAGCCGGATGGCGTAAAACGCATCCGTTTATGTGCTGAACAGCACGGCGGTAAAATCGCGGTAACGACTACGAATAGTAGCCAGCCAAAAATAATCTGCATAAAGCCCCCACTTTGCAGCACTGATGAAAATTTAAGCTGTAATGGCGTCCACCTCACCGTCTCCGGCGCGCGGCATCAGCAACGGGCCAAAGTCATTCAGCGAATCGGCATGTGCAAACAAGTTCAGGTAGATCGACCGCAATGAGTGGCTGATCATGCGAACCGCGTTGACGCCGGGGTGGTAGGTTTCGAACTGCAGCCCGTCGACCTTGATCACCGAATGGCGTTTCAGACAGATGTGAAACAGCTCAACCGGGGTAGGGGGAAGGGTTTCGATCACGCTCATTCCGTCTTGAAATTCGTGCACGGGCGTCAGTACGGTTTCGTTTCCATGCAGGTGGCGCAAATGCGCGGGTGTGCCGACGAGACGCGCAGCCGGGCCCACGATGACGCCGGACATCGGCTTTTGCATGCCAAAAGTGTCGGGCATAATGCGCGTAAGAGGCCGGGTGCGACCGCGCGAGTCCTCACGTCCCGGAACCAACGTCACTGAACCCTTCCACAGTACGGTTTGGGAAGAGCCATCCTGGGTCAGAACGGTGTCACCAGGCAGCAAGTCTTCGATCGCCAGCGGGCCTGTCTCAGTCTCGACAAGCGAGCCGCGTGTGAATGCGCAAAAGGCGTCTTCGAACATCGGAAGCGCCGGAGCAATGTGCCGGGTCTGAGAGATGTCGCCATTAGGCAATAGCGCACTCACTTCATAGCGCCGCAGTTGCGCTTTGGGCTTTTCCGTCCCTCTTTGCGCGTCGCGCAGCATTGCTGATGTATCAACGGCATTTCTGGCCGCTCGCGATAGCGAATGTGGAATAGGCATTGTTATTCCGTCCCCTCTATAGTCCGCGCAGACAGGATGAACCCTCCGTACAGGTCCGTCTGACCGGTCTTTTTCTTTGTTTTGAATGAAAGGGCGACCTCAGGGCGATCGTCGATACGACGTCGCAACGTGATGGAATTCCGCACACCTTTGGTCAACATTCTGACCCCCCAGACAAACTCACTAAAACGCAGGCGGAAATTGCCAGCGCACACAACGCCCCAAACCCTGTCCGCGCCAAATACCAGCGGCAGGTCACACACCAGACCGGGGCACCCCTCTGATGCGCGTCTTGACCCGGGGAACCGGCAGCTTGGAACCCTGGGCATGTCGATCAGCCCCGACCCGCCAGGCGGCGGGCAACTCTGACCGAGTCACTGGAAACGCGCTTCCACGGCATCTCCAGTTCCTTGTCTTTGGTCGCCGCGATAACGGCGCTTAGAAAGCGAGATTTTACCTTCATGATTTGGTCCTGCTCTGCTGGGGTTCGAAGCCCCTTTTCCCTCTGGAATGCCAATCTGATGCCATATTGAGGCATCGATAAGGCTGATCCGGGATCAATTCAGGACAAAATGAAGGTTGGCAGCTCCTCTTTCTTCATGTTGTCGCGCACTGCTGGAGCATTTGCAGATAAGCACCTGAGAGCGGACAATAAAACTCAATTTGTTACGACTCAGGTAGACACAAAGAATGTGGCGAAAAAGCGGCGAAACCGCCACAATTCAGCCTATCTTCATAATTTGATTGCGGAAATCAGGCGACCATAGTCCGCTTCTTTGGCGTGAGTGGACCGGCGGTAGGAATAGAATCGGTCAGGGTCAGAATATGTGCAGTGTCGGGTCCACTCAGCCTGGCCGATTCCAGCCCGGCGCAAGCGGTGCAGACCGTATGCTGGCAAGTCGAATTGCAGCCTGTCGCCCTGACCATTTGCAAAGAACTGCAGGTTGTCCGGCGATTCTGCCACAAAGTCGTCCAGAAATTCGGGACCGACCTCATAGGCACGTTGCGATATCGTTGGGCCGATCACGGCGACGGTGTTCTCACGCTTGGCGCCAAGGCCCTCCATCGCGTCCAGTGTGGCATCCAGAACACCGTCCAAAGCCCCACGCCACCCCGCATGTGCTGCGCCTATGACATTGGCATTTGTATCGGCGAACAAAACAGGCTGGCAATCCGCAGTCAGGATCGTCAACGCCAAACCCGGCGTTGCGGTAACTACGGCGTCTGCCCTCGGCTTGTCGCCGTTCAACGGAGAATCAACGGCTATGACAGTTGGTGAATGAACCTGATGAACCCCGATCAGTGAGTCCGGGCTGACATCCATTGCCTGTGCAACGCGGCCGCGGTTGATTGCCACCACCTCGGTTTGGTCCGATGACCCCAAACCACAGTTGAGACCCGAAAAAATTCCGGATGACGCGCCGCCGTGCCGACTGAAAAAGCCGTGGCGAACCGGGGACAGCATGTCTGATGTGAGAATTTCCAGCGTCATGGTTCGAGTCCCGGTGGAGGTGAAGCGTAGGACGGGTAGAGGCCCAGCACTTTGAACAGGTTTCCCATTTCATCCGGATGCGTCAACCGTCGATGTGCAGCAATCAACTCTTCCAGCTCGGACCCGCCGAGTTTCTGCGACAGCGCTTGTGCGCGTGCCGTGATTCCGAGGCGCTCCAGAAACACTCCTTGCGGTGTCAGCCGGGAATGTCTGCATCCGGCGGCCTGAGTGGCTGATGCCAGCGGTTCAAAATCCACATGGGCCGTTAGGTCGGCGTGGCCGGGGGACAACAATGGGTCTGTGCTTTCGTGGTCTTTCATGGCCTGAAACGTGTCGCCCAGAGAATGCCAGTCACCGTAATCTATAATCAAAGCGGCTCCACCCTTTGACGCGATTTTGCCAGCAATCACGGTGATGATTGGAATCGCGGGCACACACAGTTCCACCAGATCGCCGTCCTGCGTGTCCTCTAGCCGATCATTCAGAGCGACTTGAGCAGTTCGCGGACCCAGCCCGAAGGCGAGCGTGTCGTCCTGCAACCCTATCAATCGTTCTCGCCACCCGTCCGCGTCCCGCAAGAATTGTCGGATGGGCAGGGCGTCAAAGAACTCGTTCGCAATTAGAAAAAGCGGCGCGTTTGGTAATTCAGTGATCTGATCTATCCATTGCGGCGCGTAACCCTCCAATGATTTGGCTTGCACCGCGCGCAACTCAGGCGATGCCTCCAGCAACACGACTTCAGCGGCGGTGTGAAAGCCCGGCACGCCGCGCGTTGCGCGCAAGGCATCTGCCATCAGCGTTCCTCGGCCCGGTCCCAACTCGGCCAAGATGATCCGGTCTGGTCGACCTTGATCTACCCAACTTTGCGCAAGGCTTAAGCCAATCAGTTCGCCAAACATCTGGCTGATCTCGGGTGCTGTCGTGAAATCGCCCTTCGCGCCCAATGGGTCCTGCGTCGTGTAATACCCGTGGACTGGATGCAGCAGGCACTCGGTCATGTAATCGGATATACTTATTGGGCCATCCTGCGCGATCCGCCTGCGCAGCTGATCTGACAGGCTCATCCTTTTGCCCTAGCGCGTAACGCAAACCAAAGGCCCAGGGCGATCATGGGTAGCGACAACAATTGTCCCATCGTCAGACCATACCCGCCTATTTGCCACGCCAGACCCAGCGGATTTCCAGGGGAAATGAACTGAGCGTCTGGTTGCCGGAAGAACTCGACCAGAAAGCGCGAGGCTCCGTACCCGGCCATGAAAACGCCCATGAGCAAACCGGGCTTTTGAAAGGCCCGGCGGCGATAGGCCAGCCATAGCAGAACAGCGCCCAACACCAAACCCTCGAGCACGGCCTCATATAGTTGCGAGGGGTGCCGTGCGCACATCCCGGCCAAAACACCGGGACAATCCTGTGCTGCAGGGCCGGGGAATATTACGGCCCATGGCATTTCGCTGGGTCTGCCCCAGAGCTCTGCATTGATGAAATTAGCCAGACGCCCGAGCAAAAGGCCCGGCGGCACGGTATGCGCAATCAGATCGGCCAGCGACAAAACGGGGATCTGATGACGTCGTGCAAACAGATAAGACGCAACCACAACCCCAAGCAGCCCACCGTGGAAGGCCATACCGCCTTGCCAGACCTTCAGGATCTCGGCTGGATTGGCGAGGTAGTAACCGGGTTGATAGAACAAAACGAATCCGAGCCGGCCGCCTAAAATAACCCCCAGAATGATCCAAGTGATCAGGTCTTCCAGTTGTTGAGACGTAAGGGGCGGGGTCTTATCAGGCCATAACGCGGGGTGCTTCAAGGCCATCACCCCAAGCCGCCATGCGATAAGAATGCCAGCGATATAGGCCAAAGCATACCAACGCAGTGCGAATTCCATCCCGAACACTGAGATCGAAAACAACTCGGGCGATAGGTCGGGGAAATTCAGAACAGCCTTCATGTGCGTCTCATTGCCCGGGGTTTGCAGGACAAGTCAACCTTGAGCCTGCCGCGATCATTCCCCATATAGAGACCAACCGCGATATCGGAGTAAAGCCATGCAAACCCGCAACAAGATTCTGGATGATGTTTCCCAATTGATGACCAATGCCATGGGCGTGGCGCAGGGCGCGCGGGATGAGGCAGAAAACGCGATGAAGTCGATGATCGACCGCTGGCTCGCCGACCGCGATTTCGTGACGCGCGAAGAATTCGATGCCGTTCGGTCTATGGCGCAGAAAGCGCGCGAAGAAAACGCGGCGTTGGAAGAACGGATTGCCGCGTTGGAAGCCAAGCTGGACAAATAACAGCAATTTCCAGATTCGAAACAAAAGACATGCACCGCGCAAATCGTCGTCGATTTGTGCGGTGTTGTGCATCTTGCCGCCACTTTGGATTTAATCAAGGCAAAGCTGCACCGGGCGCCAATATTTTGATCGCCGTTGCCGACTGTCCACAACTTATTGCTGTTATCCCCAAGAATTAGGGTTGTCAGAGCGCGCCTCGCAGCGCACCATATTTAGTACAGGCCTTAGGGGGAAGCCCGGCTTGTAGAGCAGGCAACTAGCGCTGGGGCGCTGCCAGCCCCGAAATGCTAGAGATAAGTGAGGTGGCATTATGGCCCTATCCGAACAGTTTCTCGAAGAAGACCTTCATCCGATCGATATTGTTGAACATTTGGCTGAGCATCACGACTGGGATTTCGACCGGATCGGCGATGATCAGATCGCCATGGCTGTCGAAGGACAGTGGCGCACATATTCGATCACTTTGGCCTGGTCGAACTATGACGAGACGCTGCGTATGGTGTGCTCGTTTGAAATGGAGCCGCCGTCTGAGCGTGAGACCGAGCTCTATGAGCTTTTGAACAAGATGAACGATCAATGCTGGGCCGGGGCGTTTACCTACTGGCCGAACCAGAAGTTGATGGTTTACCGGTATGGTCTGGTTTTGGCTGGCGGCCAAACAGCCAGCCCTGAACAAATTGATACGATGATTACAGCGGCAGTCCTCAGCGCCGAGCGGTACTACCCGGCGATCCAACTGGTCACATGGGGCAACCGTGACCCCGAAGAAGCGATGCAAGTCGCCATTGCAGAGGCTTACGGCCGCGCGTAAAGCTTTGCCCCAAGCCTAGCGAGGGGAGGGGCAATTTATGGACATGTCACGTGTCGCCGAACAGGGGCTGGTTCTCCTGGGTTGCGGCAAGATGGGATCGGCCATGCTGGCGGGTTGGTTGGATCACGGCCTGCCCGCTTCATCTGTTTGGGTGATTGATCCCTTTCCATCTGACTGGCTGAAGGCGCAAGGCGTGAACATCAATACCCCGCTGCCGGAAGCACCTGCGGTTGTGCTGGTCGCGGTCAAGCCGCAAATGATGGGTGAGGCGCTTCCTGCAATTACGGCGCTGGGCGGTGGAACAAGCCTTTTTGTTTCCGTCGCAGCCGGAACATCCATTGCGACCCTTGAACGTGTTTTGGGTGAAGGGACACCCATAATTCGCGCCATGCCGAACACGCCCGCAGCAATCCGGCAGGGAATTACTGCACTTATCGGTAATGCAAAGGCCTCGGACGCCGACCTAACGTTGGCCGAAAGCCTTTTGTCTGCGGTGGGTGAGACTGTCCGGCTAGAGGACGAAGCGCAGATGGACGCTGTTACCGGCCTCAGCGGATCAGGCCCGGCCTATGTGTTTCACCTGATCGAAACGCTGGCCGCGGCGGGTCAGGCACAGGGCCTGCCGGACGATCTGGCGATGAAATTGGCTAAGTCCACTGTGGCCGGGGCAGGGGCTTTGGCGATGGCGGCCGACGAAGACCCCGCGCAACTGCGTGTCAACGTGACCTCGCCTAACGGCACAACGCAGGCGGCGCTTGAGGTGTTGATGCACGCGGAAGAAGGGTTCCCGGACCTGCTGCAACGCGCAGTCAAGGCCGCCACCGACCGATCCAAGGAGCTGTCCCGTGAGTGAGATTACTTTCGACGATTTTCTGAAAGTTGATATTCGCGTCGGTGAAGTGATCCGCGCCGAACCTTACCCCGAGGCGCGCAAACCCGCGATCAAGATGTGGATCGATTTCGGGGATGAAATTGGCGAACGCAAGACCTCGGCCCAAGTGACGGCGCATTACGACCCGGCGTCCCTTGTCGGAAAACAGGTGATGGCTGTCGTGAATTTCCCCCCTCGCCAAATCGGTAAGTTCATGTCCGAGGTTCTGGTGTTGGGCTTGCCGGATGCGAATGGCGAAATTGTTCTGATCGGACCGGACGGAGAGGTCCCGATCGGTGGAAGGATGCACTAAATGAAACTACTGATTACCCGCCCAATGACTGAGGCAGTCCTGGAACGCGCACGCGCGGAATTCGACGTTGAAATCCGAAGCGAAACCTCGCCTCTGACGCAGGACGAAATGCTGCGTGCCTTGAGGGATTTTGATGTGGTTGTGCCGACCTTGGGTGACCTCTTTTCGAAAGAAGTATTTGCCAAGGTCCCCGATCCGCGCTGCAAGCTGCTTGCCAACTTTGGTGTTGGTTACAACCACATTGATGTGGACGCTGCACGGGCTGCGGGGGTTGCGGTGACCAATACGCCGGGGGCTGTCACCGATGCCACGGCGGATATCGCCATGACGTTGCTGCTGACGACCGCAAGGCGCGTCGGCGAAGGGGAACGCATTGTGCGTGCAGGTGACTGGCACGGCTGGCATCCCGCGCAAATGTTGGGGCACCATGTCACTGGCAAACGGGTGGGGATTGTCGGCATGGGGCGTATTGGGCAAGCCATTGCCCGGCGCTGCCACTTTGGCTTTTCGATGCAGATATCTTACCAGTCGCGCAGCGAGAAAGAATTGGATTTCCCAGCTGAGTTTGTGCCCGAACTGACCGCATTGGCGGCCTCGGTTGATTTCCTGGTGCTGGCTGTTCCGGGTGGTGCCGAAACTCAACACCTGATCAACGCGCAGGTGCTTGAGGCGATGAATCCGAATGGCCTTCTGGTGAATATCGCACGGGGCGAAGTCGTGGATGAGGCAGCGCTGATCTCGGCCCTTCAGACCGGGCAAATCGCCGGTGCGGGTCTGGATGTTTACGAATTCGAACCAAAGGTGCCGCAAGCGCTGATCGAGATGGAAAACGTGACTTTGTGTCCGCATCTGGGAACAGCAACCGAAGAGGTTCGCACCGATATGGGATACATGGCGCTCGACAATGTTGCGGCTCATATCGCGGGTCGCGATTTGCCCAACCCGGTTTAAGAGCCGACAGCCTCGCGCCAGTGTTTGCGGCAGAGCGAGACATAGGTCTCGTTCCCGCCGATCTGAACCTGCGCGCCTTCGGTGATCGTATTTCCGTTTTCGTCCTGACGGATGACCATGGTCGCCTTGCGCCCGCATTCGCAGATGGTGCGAACTTCGCGCATCTCGTCCGCCAGGGCCAATAGGGCGGCAGAGCCCGGGAACAGGCGCCCCTGAAAGTCTACGCGCAGACCGTAGGCAAGAACAGGTACCTTCAGATCGTCGACAATGCGCGCCAGTTGCCACACCTGATCATCGGTCAAAAACTGGGCCTCATCGACAAAGACGCAGGCGACTTTTCCCTGTGCAAGCCGCGCCTCAATCATGGCAAAAACATCGTCTTCGGCGGCGAATGTATCCGCTTCGGCTGAAATGCCGATACGTGAAGCTATTTTTCCTACACCTGCGCGGCCATCCAGTTGCGCGGTCATAAGATACGTGTCCATCCCGCGCTCGCGGTAATTGTGCGACGCTTGCAATAACACGGTCGATTTGCCCGCGTTCATTGTCGAATAGTTGAAGTAAAGCTTTGCCATGGGCCCGGGTCTAATTCGACTAAAGGGCATGGGCAAGGTATCAAAACCCGCAATAGATGCGACGCCGCCGTTGTCGTTGTAAGGGTCGAGCGTAAGCTCATTGGGGATGGATACCCCCACGTCAACAACAGCGACGTCGTCGGCCAACATGCGGCCTGAACCGTGCGAGGCCAGAAAAACGCCCCGCGATCACTCACAATCGGCTAAAAACGCCGCCACTCACTCACAAAACCCCTGCATATCTGAGGGATAGTCAATTTATGGCATTTCAATTATGACTGGAGTATGGGAAATTTCCTTTCCCATTCCCCCAAAGGGGCAGGTGACGTGGGGACGCAGGTAGCAGGGGTAAGAAACATGGCTGATATCGGGGCCTATCTGAAAAAGCATACAGAAGCGTTGGTCAAGGATGTCGGGATCGAATCCGCATGTGAAATCACGGGCAAATCCAAGGCAACTTTGGGTCGCTATTACTCGGACAATGCCGAGCATGCCGATCGTTTTATGCCCGTTGACGCCGTGGCCCGGCTTGAAGCGGTGTCCAACTTTCCGCACGTAACCTCAGCACTGGCGGATCTGAAGAACATCACGCTGTCCTATGACGGCCGAAACAGCGATGTGCCGCGCACCGGTGGGGTGAATTCGGACGTCATCGCATTGAGTCAGCGGTTTGCGATGTTGATGACAGAATATCAGGCCGCCATCGAAGACGGCATCATCACCGTGAACGAGGCCAAGCGTTTGTTAAAGGAAACCAGCCTGCTGCAGCAGGTGCTGATCGAGATGAAGCTGCATCTGGAAGAAGAAAGCGTGAGCTGAGAAAGTCGGTGGCTTCAATCATCAATGGTGATAGGAGCGCCAGTCTATGCCCATTCGAAACGAGCTAGTCACCTCAGCAATTCTACTCGTTTTCCTGACATCGTTCATATGTGTCTGCAACGGTTCTCAGAAAAGTACTTCCAACAGGTTCTGAGAGTAGGTGTTCAAAACTGTTGTCACGATTCAAAACTGCACCGATGGCGACATAGCTACATGGTGTGTCGTCGTACTCTTCTTGCGATAGCTGTTCTACATCAGCGCGGATTCGCCAACCGGTATCGGGATACTTATCCCCTTCATCGTGTTCTGGGTCTTCACGGTAGATAAACCCGACGCGCGCACGATTTTCCAAGATCGCATCGTCAACGAAGCAACGTGCAAACCACTTGTTGAAATCTGTTGCAAAACGCACGCTCGTTTCTGGGTCATCCCAGTCAACGTCGATGACGTGATGAATCTTGAACTCAACCGGATCGCCGGGGTTCAACCCCGGAATTTCGTCTGGGGTATTATCGAGTGTCCCCAACAAGTCGGCACCGTTGCGGTTTTCAACGATAACCCACATTCGTTCAGCATCGTATTGCTCAGAAGCGGGAACTGAATTGAAGATCAGTTTTACGATTGTGCCTTTGGTTACTTCGGCAAGTTCTTCCGTGCTCGGAAGATGGAATGTGTATGGGTTTTCTTTTTGCGTTGGCCGCGGGTCTTGAAGTTGAAAGGAGGGTTCTGTCACGAAAGGCGACCTTGTTCAGCTGTATGAGCTTGTTTTGCTGTGCAACATTCATTGGCACCGTGGTTGATTTCCATGAATGGCGCAAGACTGTGCAAAAAGCTCTTCAGCTATCCAGCAATGGTTACCGACACCGCTTTACAATCACCGAACCCACCGAGTACCCGGCTCCGAAGGAGCAGATCAGGCCGACATCGCCGTCCGTCAGATCGTTAGAGTACTTTGAAAATGCGATAATGGAACCAGCCGATGACGTATTGGCATAGTCTTGCAGGATATTGGGTTGCTCACCTTCAACGGGTTCACGGCCAAGCACTTTCTTGCCAATGAAATCGTTCATCGTTTTATTTGCCTGATGCAACCAAAGGCGTTTGAGATCGGTGCTTTCGACGCCCTCGGATTCCATGTGGTCCGCGATGTGTTTGCTGACCATCGGCAGCACTTCTTTGAATACCTTCCGCCCGTTTTGCATGAACTGCATATCACGACGGTCCACTACACCGTCTGGGCGCGAGCGGCGCAAGAAGCCGTTATTATTGCGGATGTTGTTCGAGAATGACGTCGCACAGCGGGTCGAGATGATCTCGAAATGCGGGCCGATGGCGTCCTCGATCCGCTCAACCAGTGTCGCGGTCGCCACATCACCGAAAATAAAGTGGCAGTCCCGGTCGCGCCATTCCAGATGCCCCGAGCATATCTCGGGATTGACCACCAGCGCGGATTTCACTGACCCTGACCGGATCATGTCGGCGGCGGCCTGAATGCCGAATGTGGCCGAGGAACACGCGACATTCATGTCAAACCCGAACCCGTTGATCCCCAATGCCTGCTGAATTTCAATAGCAACCGCGGGATAGGCGCGTTCGTGGTTCGACGCCGCACAGATGACCAGATCCACGTCTTCGGCGCTGCGCCCGGCCTGCTGCAGGGCTTTTTGGCAGGCATCCACCGCCATTTCGGTCATGATGCCCGGTTCATCGTCGTTGCGTTGCCGCAATAGCGGGTGCATCACGTCGGGATTCAGGACCCCGGATTTGTCCATCACATAGCGGTTTTCGATCCCGGATGCCTTGACGATGAATTCCTCGGACGAGTGCTGCAACGGTTCCATTTCACCAGCGGCAATCGCATCTGCGTTTTCAGCGTTGACTTTGTCCGCATAGGAATTGAACGCTTCGACAAGTTCAGCATTGGTAATGACATTTTCTGGCGTGAAAACACCGGTGCCGGTGATAGCTGGCGTGTACATCTGAAACCCTGGGTTCTTGGATTTGCTCAAAATGCAGTTATCGGCGCGTTAGTTCAAGGTAGATTGACCTAAGGGAATAGCAAACTTGTCGACAAATGAGCTTCATTTCTTGAATAGTTCATTTTATGAAGTAAGTGGAAGCGAAAATTCCAGAATGGATTCGCCTAATGCCTCATGACGACAGCGCACTGATCAGCCGCCTCAGCCCCGAGATGCAAGCTATGATGGGGGTGTATGCCCTTTATTGGAAGCTGGAAGAAAGCTTTGACACCATCGAGGTCGAGCTGAGCCATCAGGAATGCCACATGGTGATCAAGCTGGATCAGCCCAAAAGGATGGGCGTCTTGGCCACAGACATGCTGACGGTCCCATCGAATATAACTTCAACCTCAGACGCGCTGGAAAAAGCCGGCTACCTGACACGCCAACGCGACCCGAATGATCGGCGCGCATGGTTGCTGGTTCTGACTGAGAAGGGGCAGCAGATGCGGCAGATGCTGTTGGCTGAAGCAGGGGCGTTGTTTCAGCGTGCGTCCGGTTTGAACGTGAACGAAACGGCTGAATTTGCACGATTGGCCCGGAAAATCCGGGAAAACATATTGAAAACGGGAATTCCTGAGGGATTGAAGAAATGAAATTGTTCTCTGTACTGAGTGTCGCATTCGCCCTTTTCGCCACCGCCCCCATCGCCGAAGAGGCAGTGAAACCCGTCAAGCTGATGGTTGTTCAGGAAACCGCACCAGGCTTTTCGCGACAGTTCTTTGGTCGGGTGGCGGCGCGCCAAACGGTGGACCTTGCTTTTCAGGTGGCCGGTCAGATCGTTGGAATGCCGGTGACCGAGGGCTTTGTTATTCCCAAAGGCGAACTGATCGCGAAATTGGACCAAGAGCCGTTTCAACGCCGTTTTGACCGCGCAGTCTTGCAAAAGGATCAGGCTGATCGCACCTTGGCCCGCTTGTCCCGGCTTCGCGGAACGGCAGCCAGCCAGGTTGCGGTAGATGATGCAGAAACCGCGGCGCAATTGGCAGATATCGCCGTGCGGGACGCGCAGTATGATCTGGAGCAAGCGACATTGACTGCCCCGTTTGACGCGCTGGTGTCCAGCCGCGCGGTTGAATCCTTCACCACTGTGGCAGCTGGAACGCCCATTGTGCGGATTCACGATATGTCGGAATTGCGGATTGTCGTCGACGTGCCTGAAATTCTGTTTCAGCGGTCCGGGCAACAGGATGACATTACAATCACAGCGAAGTTCCCCGTGAGTGATGAGGTGTTTCCCCTTGAAATTCGGGAGTTTGATGCCGAATCCTCAAGTGTCGGCCAAACCTTTCGCATCCAGTTCGGGCTGACACCCCCGGAAGGGCTGCAAATTCTGCCGGGGTCTTCCGTTACGGTGAATGTCAAGGTTCAGGATCAGCGGACAGGCATTGTTGTCCCGGCCACGGCGATCGTCGCAGATGCAGAGGGAAACCTTGGGGTGATGGTGTTCACCCCGCGTGGCGCGGATATCGGTACGATCCAACTTGTCCCCGTTACCATTGAGCCGACCGAGTCCGGGGATGTACGCGTTCTGAGCGGTCTGAATAGCGGTGATGAAATCGTTGTCGCGGGCGGTGGTGCTCTGACAGACGGTCAGACGGTGCGCCGGTTTGCTGGCTTCGCGAACTGAGGGACGAACAGATGAGCATAGCGCGCGCATCCATTGACCGCCCCATTTACACGTGGCTGATCATACTGATTGCTCTTTTGGGCGGCATTTGGGGCTTTTTGTCTTTGGGCCGGTTGGAAGACCCGGCGTTTACAATCAAAAACGCCATTATTGCCACCCAATATCCCGGCGCCACCGCCGAGCAGGTTGCGCTTGAGGTGTCCGAACCACTTGAATCCGCCATTCAGCAGATGGGTGAGGTCAAAACGATCACTTCGGTGAACCAGCCGGGTTCGTCGCTGATCGAGGTCGAGATCAAGTCGACCTATGATGGATCGGAACTGCCCGAAGTTTGGACGAAGTTGCGTGCCAAAGTCCGCGACGCGGCCCGCGCATTGCCGCCGGGCGTCGGACAGCCACTCGTGAATGACGGGTTCGGTGACGTGTTCGGCTTGTTTTATGCCGTCACGGCCGAGGGGTACTCGGATGCCGAAAAACATGAGCTTTCGACCTTTTTGCGGCGCGAATTGCTTACGGTTGAAGGTGTGGCAGACGTCGAAGTCATGGGGCTGCCGCAAGAAGCCATCTTTGTTGAACCGGACCTTGCTATTTCGGTGAACCAGAATGTGCCTCTGCAAGCGATTAATGACGCCATCGCAAATGCGGACTCCGTGAATTCTTCGGGCTCGCTACGCTCTGCGAATGACCGAACGACTGTTCTGACCGCCGAAGGCTCGGATTCTGTCTCTGCCATTGCTGGGCTGTCTGTGGGCTCACAAGGTCAGGTAATCAACCTTTTCGACATGTCCGACGTGTTTCGCGGCCGTCAATCGGACCCCAATGTCATGATCCGCTTTAACGGGACCGAGGCGTTCACGCTGGGGATTGCCGGTTTGTCGACTGAGAATATCGTCGAGGTCGGAAAACGCGCTGACGAGAAGTTCGCTGAACTGGACGCGCATATTCCCTATGGCGTCGAGATACTGCCCATCTACCAGCAGCATGTTGTTGTCGAACAAGCCTCGAACGACTTTCTGATGAATCTCGCCTTGTCGGTCACGATCGTTGTTGCTGTGCTGGCCGTGTTCATGGGCTGGCGCGCCGCTGTCGTCGTTGGAACAACCCTGTTGTTGACCGTGGTCGGAACGCTGTTGTTCATGGCGATTTTCTCAATCGAGATGGAGCGGATCTCACTGGGTGCCTTGATCATTGCGATGGGGATGCTGGTCGACAATGCGATCGTGGTTGCCGAGGGTATGCAAATCGCCATGCTGCGCGGAAAAACCTCGCGCGATGCCGCAGAAGAGGCAGCATCGAAAACCCAGATCCCGTTGTTGGGTGCGACGATTATCGGGATCATGGCTTTTGCGGGTATCGGATTAAGTCCGGATGCCTCTGGGGAATTCCTGTTCTCGTTGTTTGCCGTGATCGCCATTTCCCTGTTGCTGAGCTGGGTGCTGGCGCTGACAGCGACACCCATGCTGGGCCACTATTTCTTCAAACAAGGCAAGGCGGGTGAGGTTGATGCGTATAGCGGCATCATGTTCCGCATCTACGGCCGAATCTTGCGCTGGGCCTTGCAGTTCCGTTGGCTGGTTATCGCGGCGCTATTCAGCGTGACCGCCGCTTGTTTTGTTGGTTTTGGTCTGGTCAAACAACAGTTCTTCCCGGACTCGAATACACCTTTGTTCCTTGTGCACTACAAGCTGCCTCAAGGCACGCCGATCTCGCGTACCGCAGAGGATTTGGCAGTGTTCGAAGACTGGCTGACCCAAAGGGAAGACGTCGTGTCCGTTTCAACATTTGTCGGGCAGGGCGCAACCCGTTTCCTTTTGACCTACGAGGCTGAAAAGCCCAACCCCAGTTACGGGCACCTCATCATCCGAACGGAAACACTGGACGACATTCCGCCGCTGCGGGCTGAGTTAGAGGAGTTCGGTTCCGCCCAATTCCCTGAAGGTGAGTTCCGCACCCGGCGGATGGTTTTTGGCCCCGGTGGCGGCGACCCCATACAGGTTCGATTCTCGGGCAGTGATCCGGTCGTGTTGCGTCTTTTGGCCGAAGAGGCGGTTCAGCGCATGCGGCAGGCGTCTGAAAACGCATTGCACGTCCATCATAACTGGCGTGAAAAGGAACTGGCGGTGCAACCGATCTACGCGACTGAACGCGCGCAGACTGCCGGTGTAAGCCGCGAGGATATCGCTGCCACGCTGCAATTCTCGACCGATGGTATCACCGGCGGCGTGTTCCGCGAGAGGGACAGGCTGATCCCGATCATCCTGCGACGTCCTGCTGATGGTGCATATTCCATCGTTGACCAAGTCGTGTTTTCGGACCAATCAGAGCGGTTTGTACCGATCGAGCAGATGGTCGACGGGTTCGAATATAGGGCGCTGAACACGTTGGTGCATCGCCGCGATCGGGTTCTGACAATCACGGTCGGTGCCGATATCCCTGCAGGTTTCACCGCAGCTCAGGTCCATTCCGAGGTTCGCTCGGCCATCGAAGACATGGATTTGCCCGCAGGTTACCGCATGGAGTGGGGCGGAGAGTTCGAAAACGCGGCCGAAGCAAACGAAAGCCTTGGTCGCCAGTTGCCGCTGAGTCTGCTGATCATGGTGTTGATCTCTGTTCTGATTTTCAACGCGATCCGTCAGCCGATTATCATATGGTTGTTGGTCCCGATGTCCGTGAACGGTGTTGTCATCGGCCTTTTGGGTACGGGCTTGCCGTTCACATTTACCGCTTTGCTGGGACTACTCAGCTTGTCCGGGATGTTGATCAAGAACGGCATCGTTCTGGTCGAAGAGATCGATCTGGTGCGGGAAACCGGCAAAGGGCTGCGCGAGTCGATCATCGAAGCATCAGTCTCGCGTCTGCGGCCCGTGATGTTGGCGGCTATCACGACGATATTGGGGATGGCACCGTTGTTGACCGACGCCTTCTTTAAGTCGATGGCCGTTACGATCATGGGCGGATTGGCATTTGCTACGATCCTGACAATGGTCGCGGCACCCGTATTTTACATGGTTTTCTTCGCTCGCGAGGAACGAAGCACGTTCAGACTGCAGAAGCGTAACCAGATTCTGCGTGAATGATCAGATCAGTGGTATGAACGGCACGTCGCAAGCCGCAAGGCTTAGCGTTGCCGCAAGGGCCAGTAACACACGCATGGGTTTTTCCTTTTGCTCGACACACTCAGAATGGGCGCGTTGCCGACCTATGGTCAACAACGCGTTTATTTCTGGTCATCACATGAGCGAGTTTTGGCTGGGCTTTCGTCCTAACCCTGCAGCGATTTCACTTCGACGTCGCCTTCCGCTTGAGCCTTGATGGCCAGAGCAGCGGCATGGCTTGCTGCGGCAGTCGTGAAGTAGGGGATTTTGTCGTAGAGCGCGATCGAACGGATGGCTTTGCTATCCTCGACAGCCTGTGCGCCTTCGGTGGTATTCATCACCAACTGCACCTGACCGTCTTTAAGCATATCGGCCACGTCTGGACGACCTTCGTAAACCTTGTTCACCACGTCGCACGCGACGCCCTGATCTGCCAGCCAAGACTGAGTACCCCGCGTGGCAACCAGCGAGAAACCTTGCCCGGTCAAGACCTGAGCTGCCTCAAGCATAGCAGGCGTCTTGTCGGCATC
The DNA here is from genome assembly GCF_056533365.1 of Ruegeria sp. G5. NCBI lineage: Bacteria > Pseudomonadati > Pseudomonadota > Alphaproteobacteria > Rhodobacterales > Roseobacteraceae > Ruegeria > Ruegeria sp. G5. The sequence goes on from NZ_JBQFOK010000004.1 coordinate 142,160, forward strand.
TTTGATCGAGATAAATGCGCGGCCCTCGGACGGCAGGACCATACCAGCGCCCATCTGCGCCTTGAGGAAGGCGCGCGGGAAGTCGCGGTCCCAGCCCATGACCTCGCCGGTCGAGCGCATCTCCGGCCCCAGAATGGTATCAACCCCGGGGAAGCGCGCGAAGGGCAGAACCGCCTCTTTCACCGAGAACCAAGGCATATCAGGGTCGGCCAGCGTCATCTGGTCGGCGATCTTGGTGTCCTGACCTTCTTTGTACGCAGGGCGCATGGGGAAGGCCGACAGTTTCTCACCCGCCATCACACGCGCCGCGATGGAGGCAATCGCGCTGTCGGTCGCCTTGGCCACGAACGGAACGGTGCGCGAGGCGCGGGGGTTGACTTCGATCAGGTAGATCTCATCATCCTTGATCGCGAACTGCACGTTCATCAGACCGACAACGTTCAGCGCCTTGGCCAGTTTGAACGCCTGCTCTTTGATCTGTTCGATGATGTCCTTGGACAGCGAGTAGGGCGGCAGTGAACAGGCCGAGTCACCCGAGTGCACGCCCGCCTCTTCGATATGTTGCATGATGCCCGCAACGTGCACGTCGGTGCCATCGCACAGCGCATCGACATCCAATTCGACCGCACCGGCCAGATAGCTGTCCAGCAAAACAGGGCTGTCGCCCGAGACGACGACGGCCTCGTTGATGTAACGCCGCAACTGATCCATATCGCGCACGATCTCCATCGCACGACCGCCCAGAACGTAAGAGGGGCGGATGACCAGCGGGAAGCCGATCTCTTCGGCAATCTCCAGCGCTTGCTCATCGGTTGCGGCGATGCCGTTCTTGGGCTGTTTCAGACCCAGATCGTTGACCAGTGCCTGGAAGCGTTCGCGGTCTTCGGCGAGGTCGATGGCGTCGGGCGTGGTGCCGAGAATCGGAATACCTTCGGCCTCGAGCGCGTTGGCCAGTTTCAGCGGGGTCTGACCGCCGAACTGAACGATGACGCCATGCAGCGTGCCGTTTTCCTGCTCTTTCGTCAGGATTTCCATGACGTGTTCAAAGGTCAGCGGCTCGAAATACAGACGGTCCGAGGTGTCATAGTCTGTCGAAACCGTCTCGGGGTTGCAGTTGACCATGATGGTTTCATAACCCGCCTCGGTCAGCGCGAAACAGGCGTGGCAGCAGCAATAATCAAACTCGATCCCCTGACCGATCCGGTTTGGGCCGCCGCCAAGGATGACGACCTTCTTGCGGTCGCTCGGCCGCGCCTCGCACTCAACCTCGCCCATCATGGGCGCTTCATAGGTCGAGTACATATAGGGCGTTTGCGCCTCGAATTCGGCGGCGCAGGTGTCGATGCGTTTGAAGACGGCATTCACGCCCAGATTGCGGCGGGCGCGGCGAACGTTGTCTTCGTCGCGACCAGTCAGATTGCCCAGACGCGCATCGGTGAAGCCCAGCATTTTCAGCTTGCGGATGCCGCCCTCGGTGACGGGTAGGCCGTCTTTGCGGACCTGACGCTCGGCCTCGATGATCTCGCGGATACGGGCCAGGAACCACGGGTCGAACTTGGTGACGCCGAAGATCTCGTCATCGGTCAGACCGTGGCGCATCGCCTGCGCGATGGTGCGCAGACGGTCGGGCGTCTGCTGGCTGATCGCCTTGATGACAGCGGCCTTGTCGTCGGCCTCATCCCAAACACCCGCGTTCAGGCCGGGGATTTCGATCTCATCAAAACCGGTCAGGCCCGATTCCATCGAGGCCAGTGCCTTTTGCATCGATTCGTGGATCGTGCGGCCGATGGACATGGCCTCACCCACCGATTTCATCGCGGTGGTCAGGTAGGGTTCCGAGCCCGGGAATTTTTCGAACGCGAATTTCGGGATCTTGGTGACCACATAGTCGATGGTTGGCTCGAAGGACGCAGGCGTGACCTTGGTGATGTCGTTGTCCAGCTCATCCAGCGTGTAGCCCACGGCCAGTTTCGCGGCGATTTTCGCAATCGGGAAGCCCGTCGCCTTGGACGCCAGCGCCGAGGATCGCGACACGCGCGGGTTCATCTCGATCACGACCATGCGGCCATCAACCGGGTTGATCGCCCACTGCACGTTCGACCCGCCAGTCTCAACCCCGATCTCGCGCAGCACGGCAATCGAGTGGTTGCGCATGATCTGGTATTCTTTGTCGGTCAGCGTCAGGGCGGGTGCCACGGTGATCGAGTCACCCGTATGCACGCCCATTGGATCAACGTTCTCGATAGAGCAGACGATGATGGCGTTATCGGCAGTGTCGCGCACCACCTCCATCTCGTATTCTTTCCAGCCCAGCAGGCTTTCGTCGATCAGGATCTGGCCAACGGGCGAAGCGTCCATGCCCGAACGGCAAATATGGATATAATCCTCGCGGTTATACGCCACGCCGCCGCCAGTACCGCCCAGCGTAAAGGCAGGGCGAATGATGGCGGGCAGCCCCACGGCTTCAAGCGTGTCCAGAGCCAGCGCGACACCTGCATCGAGGTCTTTCTTACCGTCTTCACCCTTGGGCGCGGTCACAATCTCGGCCTTGGGGTTTTCGATGCCCAGCCGGTCCATCGCCTCGCGGAACAGGGCGCGGTCTTCGGCCATCTCGATGGCGTCACGTTTGGCGCCGATCATCTCGACATTAAACTTGTCCAGCACGCCCATTTCTTCCAACGCCAGCGAGGTGTTCAGACCGGTTTGCCCGCCCATCGTGGGCAGCAGGGCATCGGGGCGCTCTTTCTCGATGATCTTGGCGACGACTTCGGGGGTGATCGGCTCGATATAAGTGGCGTCTGCCAATCCGGGGTCAGTCATGATTGTCGCGGGGTTCGAGTTCACCAGAATGACCCGATAGCCTTCCTCGCGCAGCGCCTTACATGCTTGGGCACCGGAATAGTCGAACTCACACGCCTGACCGATAACAATGGGGCCCGCCCCGATGATCATGATCGACTGGATGTCGGTTCTTCTCGGCATGGCCACGTTCCTTTGATTGTTCGCGAGTCAGGGCACCCCCGAGCGCCCAAATTGTCCTGCGTTATAGGGACCGCGCAAAAAGGTTCAAGAGGTATCGGAAACAGGGATGAAATTGCCGCTTTCTCCTCTTCCACTTGCCGCCGTAATCTCTATACCGCGCAGCATGGCAAATGGGGATGCAATTGCGTATTCGTTTTGATCAGGGCCCGGTCGGCCCGGGCACCTGTTTCGATCGGCCAGCCAAAGTGATCCGCGCAGATCGTGCGGAAGATGTGCCCCATGCGCTGACGGCGCTGGACATGGCGCGCGCCGAAGGGGCATGGCTGGCAGGTTATGCCAGTTATGAGTTGGGCTATGCCCTCGAGCCTCGCTTGGCGTGCAGAATGCCCTCGAACCGCCGCCTGCCTTTGTTGTGTTTCGGTGTCTACGATGCGCCGGGTCTTAGTGACCTACCCGAACCCAGTGGTGGCGTTACAGGTTTTGCACCACGCTGGGACGAGGCGCGATATGCGCGCGCCTTTCGGCAGGTGCACGATGCCATCGGGGCAGGCGACATCTACCAGGCCAACCTGACCTTTCCCATTGACCTTGACGTAGAAGGCGACAGTGCTGGCCTTTACGCAAAGCTTGCTGCCGGTCAGCCCGTAGGTCATGGCGCTTTTGTTCAGCAGAATGGTTTACCCGACCTGCTCAGCCGATCTCCGGAATTGTTCTTTCGTACGGACGCCGATCGCGTCATCGAAACGCGACCGATGAAGGGCACCCAACCCCGCAGTGAAGATATCGCTGAGGACACACGCCGCCGCGAATTCCTTTCAAGCGACGCTAAAAACCGGGCTGAAAACCTGATGATCGTCGACCTGTTGCGCAACGACATAAGCCGCGTCGCTCTGCCGGGTTCGGTGAAAGTGCCAGAGCTTTTCAAGGTTGAGACATACGCCACCGTTCATCAGATGGTCTCGTTGGTGCAGGCCCAGCTGCATTTGGGGGCCGAATTGTCCGATATTCTATCAGCCCTTTTTCCTTGTGGTTCAATTACCGGTGCGCCGAAGATCCGCGCGATGGAAATCCTGGCCGATCTGGAACCCTGGCCGCGCGATATCTATTGCGGTGCGATTGGCTGGGCTGCGCCGGATGGACGGTCCGAGTTCAACGTAGCGATCCGCACGCTGATGGTTGAGGCTGGTAAAGCCACACTCAATGTCGGGGGTGGGGTAGTGTGGGACAGCACCGCCCCGTCAGAGTATGAGGAGGCCTTATGGAAAGCGCGCTTCGCCCGCCAAATGACCCTGACTTCCGCCTGATCGAAACTCTGGCTTTTCGGCTGGGGCAGGGTTTTGTGCGCCGCGCACTGCATCTGGCGCGGATGGAGCGCACGGCAGTTGCGCTGGGCTTGCCCTTTGATACTGAAAGGGCGGCGAGCACACTTGAGACAGCAGCGGGTAGTGAACCATTGCGTTGTCGGCTGACAATGTCGGTCGCAGGCCAGTTTGCTGTGACAACAGGGCCGCTTGCTGAAAACGCGCCGCTTTGGAATCTGGCGATTGCCAAGCAGCGTCTGGAATCTTCAGACATCTGGCTGCGCCACAAAACCACGCAACGCGAGATTTACGACACAGCCCGCGCCAACATGCAGGACAGTGTGCAAGAACTGTTGTTCCTCAATGAATATGACCACCTATGTGAGGGAACGATTACCAACATTTTCTTGGACATGGGTGATGGAGCATTGCTGACGCCCGATCTATCCTGCGGCCTGCTACCGGGGGTTCTGCGCCAAGAGCTGCTTGATAATAAAGAAGTTACCGAAGCCGTCCTGTCCTTGACCGACCTAGGAAATGCAGAAAGGGTTTTTGTGGGGAATTCCCTACGCGGCCTGATCCCAGTGGAGTTGGTAACATAGTAAGCAATCGACATGATTGGGCACTAAGCGCACCGCAGCAGACGCGGTTGCGGGTCGAATTCGCGTTGTTTTTCATCGTCGCGCCGATCCTGATCGCTGTTTTCTTTCCGCCAAGCTGGATGTTCTCGTCGCTGTTTGCATTCACCGGGCTTGGGATGGTCTTGCTACATCATACGCCGGGATTTGCATGGGCTGAGCTTCGGTACAACTGGCGCAATTGGTCATGGGTCGAGGTCGCGATCTTTGCAGTCGTGATGACGTTATTTTGTACGGCGCTTGTGATGATCGCGCGGCCTGGGGCTGCTTTTTTCCTTTTGCGCAACCGACCAGAGTTTCTGATTGTCATCTGGACGCTCTACCCGCTTGTGTCAGCATTGCCGCAGGAGCTGTTGTTTCGGTCCCTGTTTTTTCGCCGCTACGCCTCCATTTTGCCTGACGGTCGAGCGGCTTACCTGCTCAATGCGAGCGTATTTTCATTGGCGCATCTGATGTATTGGAGCTGGATCGTCGCCATCATGACCTTTGGTGGCGGGTTGTTGTTTGCGTGGGCCTATCGCAGACGAGGGTCGTTTTTCTACGCAGTTTTACTGCATGCGATTGCGGGCAACATCATCTTTGCCGCTGGTCTGGGGATCTATTTCTACTCTGGCAACGTGCAAAGGCCGTTTTGAACGGGATACCCGCCTTGACTTTCGTGGCCCAAAGGGGTGTATCGGCGCGACGAATTCTGCGCCCGAAGGGATATGATCCATGCACGCCTATCGCAGCCACACCTGCGCCGCTCTGAACGCCGCCAATGTCGGTGAAACCGTCCGCCTGTCCGGCTGGGTGCATCGGGTCCGCGACCACGGCGGCGTGCTGTTCATCGACCTGCGCGACCATTTCGGCGTGACGCAAGTGCTGTGCGACGGAGACAGCGCGGCCTTTGCCGAGTTGGAAAAGGTGCGGTCTGAGTGGTGTATCCGTATCGACGGCTCCGTCAAAGCACGTGACCCTGAGCTGGTGAACCCGAAACTGCCGACTGGCGAGGTCGAGGTTTACGTACGTGAGCTTGAGGTTCTAGGTGCCGCCGAAGAGCTGCCGCTGATGGTCTTTGGCGATCAGGAATACCCTGAGGAAACCCGCCTGCGCTATCGCTATCTGGACCTGCGCCGCGAGGCGATGCAGCAGAACATGACCCTGCGCTCGGACGTTGTTGCCTCGATGCGCCGCCGCATGTGGGATCAGGGCTTCCGCGAATATCAGACGCCGATCATCACGGCGTCCTCTCCCGAAGGCGCGCGTGACTTTCTGGTGCCCTCGCGCCTGCATCCGGGCAAGTTCTACGCGCTGCCGCAGGCTCCGCAGCAGTTCAAACAGCTGATCATGGTGTCGGGCTTTGACAAGTATTTCCAGATCGCGCCGTGTTTCCGTGACGAAGACCCGCGTGCCGACCGTTCGCCCACCGATTTCTACCAGTTGGACCTTGAGATGTCGTTTGTGGAACAGCAGGACGTGTTCGACACGATCCAGCCCGTTCTGACCGGCGTGTTCGAAGAGTTCGGTGGTGGCCGCAAAGTGGATCAGGAATGGCCGCAGATATCCTACAAGGACGCGGCCCTGTGGTACGGCAGCGACAAGCCCGACCTGCGGAACCCTATTAAAATGCAAGTGGTCTCCGACCACTTCCGCGGGTCTGGCTTTGCGATTTTCGCAAAGCTGTTGGAGCAAGAGGGCACCGAAATCCGCGCCATCCCAGCGCCGACTGGCGGTAGCCGCAAATTCTGTGACCGTATGAACGCGTTTGCCCAGAAAGAGGGTTTGCCGGGCATGGGTTACATCTTCTGGCGTGATCAGGGTGAGGGGATGGAGGCTGCAGGACCGTTGGCCAAGAACATCGGCCCCGAACGGACCGAGGCGATCCGTCAGCAACTGGGTCTGGGTGTTGGCGATGCGGCGTTCTTCCTGGGCGGCAAGCCGAAAGCCTTCGAAAAGGTTGCTGGTAAAGCGCGTGACGTGATCGGCGAGGAATTGAATCTGACCGAGAAGGACCGCTTTGCCTTTGCCTGGATCGTAGACTTCCCGATCTATGAGCAGGACGAGGAAACCGGCGCGATTGATTTTGAGCACAACCCGTTCTCGATGCCGCAGGGCGGGATGGAGGCGCTGAACGGAAATCCGCTGGACGTGCGCGGATATCAGTATGATCTGGCTTGTAACGGGTATGAGCTGGTCTCGGGCGCCATCCGGAACCACAAGCCCGAGATCATGTTGAAAGCCTTTGAATTGGCAGGCTATGGCGAAGACGAAGTGAAGTCGCGCTTTGGTGCGCTTTTCAATGCCTTCCATTATGGCGCGCCGCCGCACGGTGGTTGCGCTGCGGGGATCGACCGGATCGTGATGCTGCTGGCCGACGAGGCCAACATCCGCGAGGTTATGATGTTCCCGATGAACCAGCGCGCCGAAGACCTGATGATGGACGCGCCGTCTGACCCGACCTCAGACCAGCTGATGGAGCTGGGTCTAAGGATCATCCCGCAGGACTGATACTGAACCCGCTGCGCAATTCGCAGCGGGTTTTTTCGTTCTGCTAGTCCTGAATTTGCCCGCTTTGCCGCAAAGGGTCGGTCAATTTCGAACGCGCTGTTCTGATTTCGCGCGCCGTTGAGCGTGTCTGACGGTATATCCACACGCTCAGCAACGTGGCGGTCACGAAATAAGCGGTCGCCATGTCAGATGGCCTCGCGCTGATCCAGTCGGGCCTGGACAATGCCGGCCACCTGCGCGGCAAGAGCGGTAATGGGGGTGCCATTCGCGCGCGAGGCTGCCAGTTTACCGGCGGCGTCTGCCAGAATGATGTCATCAGCATCCCGCGCGACGCCCCGAAGGAACTGCGCCGCGTAGTCCAGGGATTTATGGTCGTTAGGACCTGCCAGAATATCCGCGATGTGGGCCATGTCGTCTTGATACGCCATAGGGTCGGGGTGGATCACCTCATCCCGAACAGCGTGTAGGCTGTTGGGGCGACGGTCGTCGGGTAGCTTGTCCAGGATTGATCTTTGAAAATAAGAAAGCGACTTAAGCGGTTTGGAGAGAAACCCATCTGCACCCGCGTGCATGGCGTCTTTTTGCGTATAGTCGTCGCCTGACATGCCTAGGATGGCCCCGATCCGCGGTGAGGCATCTGACAGTTCCGCGATCAGGTCCGCACCGGACCCGTCAGGTAACCCCATATCGACCAAAATCACCGATGGGCGATAGATCTGCAGGTGGCGCCGCGCAGATCTAAGGCAATCCGCGCGCCGAATGCGTGCGCCAGAGTGCAGACACATCAGCCGAATGGCATCACAGGCATAACGGCTGTCTTCGACAACCAAAATCGTTTGTCCCAGCAGCGGCCGCGTCGCCGTTGGCTGCGCGGGAGAGGCGAAGGGGCTCGAATCGTCCATGGCAGAACTCCTATTCAGCAGATGCCTCACGCTAGGAACTTCTGGCTAACACGACGTTAACGGCAATTTGGCGCACTTGTTCTTTTCCCGATCTCCGCCCATAAACGCCGCAACGCAGAATGGAGGAACGTTCTATGATTGGTCGTCTGAACCATGTTGCCATCGCGGTACCCGATCTTGAGGCCGCATCCGAGCAATACCGCAACGCCCTTGGGGCCAAGGTCGGCGCGCCACAGGACGAACCCGATCATGGCGTGACCGTCGTGTTCATTGAATTGCCAAACACCAAGATCGAATTGTTGTACCCGCTGGGCGACGAAAGCCCAATCAACGGATTTCTGGAAAAGAACCCCGCAGGTGGTATTCACCATGTTTGTTATGAGGTGGATGACATCATCGCTGCGCGCGACCATCTGAAAGAAACCGGTGCCCGTGTGCTGGGGTCGGGTGAGCCCAAGATCGGCGCGCATGGCAAGCCGGTTTTGTTTCTTCACCCAAAAGACTTTAACGGCTGCCTAGTCGAGCTAGAACAGGTTTAAGTTACCGTAAGCGAGGCTGCTATGACGATCACTGCTGCACTGGTTCTGTTTGCCGTCATCTGGTTTATGACGTTGTTGGTCGTGTTACCGATCCGCATCAAGACGCAGGGTGATTTGGGAGAGATCGTTCCGGGAACCCATGCCGGGGCCCCGGAAGTGCACCACATGAAAAAGAAAATGTGGATTACCACCGGAATCTCAGTGGTCTTATGGGCTGTTATCGCTGGGATTATCCTATCCGGCGTGATTTCGGTGCGTGATTTCGACTGGCTCAATCAGTTGGAACCGCGCGGCTGATTACTTCGGCGTTTGCAGCGACAGCTTGTGGTAGATGTGCGTGAATGTTGCTGCGCCGATGATCGGGATCACCAGGTTCACAAGCGGGACCGACAGTGGAATTGCCATCAACGTCCCGGCCAGCCAAATGGTAGCGGTGTGCTTGGCGCGTAGTTTTCGCGCGCCGTCACGCCCGATGCGTCGCATGGCGGCGAGCGTGAAATATTCCCGACCCAAAAGAAAACCGTTCATCGCCCAGAAGATGAAAGGAGCCAAGGGCGTGAATATCGCGTAAAGGATCAGGGCCAATAGGTTCGCCGTGATCAGAACTCCCAAGAACCCAAGCGCATCACGCAGGCTTTCGCTGAAGGGAATTCCGGGCACACGGGGTAAGCTGGGATAATGCTTGTCTTCAACAGCTTGCGCGACGTCTTCCAGAAACATCGAAATGATTGCCGAGGCGACCGGCATCATCAAAAATACGGGCAGTATCAAGACAACGAAAATGCCCGAGTAGTTCAGCACGTCATTCAGCCAAGGCACGGCACCAACAAACGGCAGCGAGATTTCGTTGCCAGCCATTCGGTTGATCAGCCAGATCGCCACCGCGCATGCCGCGATCAGCAAGGCAATTGTCAGACCTACGCCACGCAGCAGAACAGCCCTGAACCTTGGGTCGCCGATCTGACCTAACGCGGCGAAAAAGGCGTTCAGGATGATCATTCGGAAACCCATTCTGTGATCGCGGCGATATCGGGGCGAGGGCGCTCTGGCGGGCTCGTGCCCTCTGTCGCGATGTGGATTAGGCCTGCGATACGCTCGTTTTCCTCAAGCCCAAAGGCGCTTTGACAGAAGGTGCGGTCATGGCTCTGCCAGCCGGAAAGCCAGTTTGCACCCCAGCCAGATGCCAGCGCCGCGTTCAAAAGGCCAAGGCAGACTGCACCGGCAGAGTATGTCTGTTCTACTGCAGGAATTTTTGGCGAGGGTTTTTGAACCTCGACTACCGCAACGGCCAATTGGCCTTTGTCAAACTGGCTGCGGGCTTTATCAATCTCGTCCTGTGTTTTACCCAGCCGCTCGCCACACTCTTGCGTCAAAGACGACAAACGCGGCATCGCGCCAGACTCCAGAACGATAAAGCGCCAAGGCTCCAACTTGCCGTGATCCGGGCTGCGTGCGGCCGCAGTCAGCAACGGAATTAACTCGTCGCGGGTCGGGGCCGGGGCAATCAACGTTTTCGCGGGGCGCGACCGGCGCGTTTGCAGAAACTCAAGGGCGGCCGGGTTCTTTAAGGACATATGTTAATTTCCTTTACATGGGCAATCTGTATCTGGTTGAGCGTCTGGCAGGATTCAAGGGCAAACGGCTGGACTGATGGGATCAATTCCATCCTATGTCGGACCGTGCAAGAGTGATTGGTGAAAAGGGGGCATGGATGGCCAAGCCAAAGCTAAGAAACTATCCCGACCTGAGTGATCTTGCGCGACCGGGGGCCGTTTTCGAGGTGAAAGTCACGCCAAAAGCGGCCGCTGACCGGATTTTCGTCCAAGACGAAGTCATTCGCATTCATGTCACGGCGCAACCGGAAAATGGACGTGCAAACAACGCGGTGCAGCAGGTTCTTGCGACGGCGCTGGGCGTTCCGGCGTTGTCATTGGAACTCAGGCGGGGCCACACTTCCCGGGTTAAGCTGTTCGTTTACCAGCCCTAGTCCGGCGTTTCGTGAATTTGGTACACGCCTTCTGGCAGATCCAGTGCTGCGGCCAAATCCCGGACCTGCTCTGGCGACAGGGTAATTTTCTGGGTTGTATCGGTACGCGGGTCATATTGTTCCAGCGTCACGCACTCGGCGAAATTGTTGATGACCACGTCCTCTTGCAAAGGCTTTGTGCCCTCATCCACAAGAGTAATGATCGTCGAGTCGAATTCATGCTCAATCGAAAACATGTGAACAGAGTGCAGGGCGATTCACAGCATTGCAACCCGTTCTGATGTATTCACCCTGTGGCAGTCCCAATTGGACCGCGCTATGGTCATGAAAACGGCATGACCATTGCCTAAGGATAATCCATGCACCGTCTGATTTATCTTTTGCTGTTCCTGATGCTGGCGGCTTGCGATGCCGATACCTTGCGCGTTCAAACCGTGTCTGATTGGCAGGAGGGGACGGGCGATTTTCAGGTTCAGGCCGAAGCCTTTCGTGAGATAAGCCGCAAAGTGGGACAGCAGGCGCGCGCTGAATGTGTGCGGCGATCAGAGGTCAGGAATTGCGACTTCACGATTTTGGTCGATCTGAACCCCAAGGCACAGGCAAATGCTTTTCAGACGCTGGATGACAATGATCAACCCGTCATTATCTTCACCCGGGCTTTGATCGAATCGGCACAGAACGATGACGAACTGGCCTTTGTTATGGGGCACGAAGCCGCGCATCACATTCTGCGGCACATTCCCCGCCAATCGGTGAACGCAAGCGAAAGCGCAAAAATTTTTGGCGAACTGGCCCGTTTAGGCGGTGCTGACGGAGCTGCGGTCGAAGAGGCGCAGAAACTCGGCGCTCGTGTCGGTGCGCAGGTCTACATTCGTGATTTTGAGCTTGAGGCCGACCAACTGGGAACTGTCATCACATACAGAGCGGGCTATAACCCCCTGATCGGGGCTAAATATTTCGACCGCCTGCCTGACCCCGAAGACAGCTTTCTAAGCACGCACCCACCCAACGCGAAACGTGTCGAAGTTGTTATCGAAACGTCGCGACAACTTGGGCTGACGCAATGAGCACGCTCAAGCAACTTGGTGTCATCTTAACCGATCGCGGCTCGAAATATGCGGTCTCGGGCGCACCCGTTTCCTCCCGAGAGGATGTAGACAAAGTGCTGCAAGTGCTGAAAAGCGACAAAAGCTACGCCAAGGCAACGCACAACACTTGGGCGGCAATGCTACCGACCGGTGGGCTAAAGGCAGATGACGGAGAGGCAGGGGCCGGAATGGTTATTCTGCGTATGCTGGAACGTGCCGAGCTGTCGGATCACCTTGTTATCGTAACGCGTTGGTACGGCGGCAAGAAACTGGGCGGAGACAGATTTCGTCGCGTTCAGGATGCCACAAGGGCTTATCTGGATCACATCGGTGCCAAGGCTTGACCTGAGTCAAAGGCTTTAGGTGCGCCATCCTCTATCCTTTCCAAAAACGTGTCAGGGAAAGGATGCCGAATGCCCAGCCAAGGAACGTTGAAGATACACGCGGGTCTGGTCGACCAAATGGCCACGCGGGTAGGAGTAGACCTGGAAGAAGCGGCAATCCGGGGCGACGTGTCGATTGATCAGATTACGGACGCCGTACTGCGCTGTACGGGCTGTTCGAACCCTACCCATTGTCAGGGCCTTCTGGACCAAGCTGCGGTGTCCAAAAGCACACCGGAATATTGTCGTAATAAGGATTTGTTCGCGACACTGATCCCGGGCACCGACTCGTAATGCAAAGGCTTGGGCAACTCATGACTCATCTGCGGCTGGTGCTGCGTATGGGTCAAGCCACGGGCACAGATGTCGTGGCCGCTTATCGAAAGGGCCGGCTAAGTCACCAAGACTGGGCCAAAATGGTAACGTCGTGCCAAGGCTGTGCCTGGGCGTCCAAATGCCCGGATTGGTTAGAGAAAAACGAAATTGCCGAATGTGCACCGCATACCTGTCCCAACCAAAAGCGGTTCGCAGCGCTTAGAAAACAACAATTGCAGGATGGTTGATCGTGCGAGATATTCTTGGGGACGTTGAAAAGCATTTTTGGCTGACCCGGTCAGTCGCCAAATGCATGAACCTGTCGCTGACAGAGGCTATGGCAGACGGGCGCTTGGATGCCGACCAATATGCCGAACTGGTCACACGCTGCCGCGCGGCTAACTGCAGCGGTCAATGCATGGAATGGTTGGCAGAGCGGCAAGCGCAGTCTGAAGCCGCTCCGGAATTTTGTGCAAACGCAGACTTGCTGAATGCGTTGAAGGTCTGATCACAGCTTTGAATGTGATCCGTCGCAAAGCGGCGACTTGGTGCTGTGTTTGCACCCGCAGAAGAACACCTTTTTGCTGGCGTCCGCCGTGTATTTGACAGGTTCAATGTCGGTACCCTTGTGCGAACCGTCACAAAATGGCTGTCGTTTCGACTGGCCGCATGCACACCAGAAGTAGCTTTTGCCCTCGGTCACTTCGACTGGGTAGGGGGTTTTTTGCGCGATAATTGGGGCGTCAGACATTTGGCTACTCCGTGCTTGGCTTGTGTCTTTTGCTGAGTCTAGGGCATTGCGGCGGAAACTCTAGGTGACGGTCGAAATTCAATAAGAGAGCAAGGGTCCGCTTTTCTCACGTTTTTGTGATCAGCTTTATTGCATTGCTTCCGCCGAAGTCGTATTTTGAGACTAGCCCCGAATTTCTGGGCAATATCAGAAAATTAATAAAGGAAAGACGGACATGAAACTCAAATTTGCAGCCGTTGGTGCAATCGCTCTTGTTCTTGGTGCGTGCTCTCAGCAGGAAGAGCCGACTCCTGTTTTCATTACTCCGGAATATGACAAGGTCGGCAACCCGAGCTGTCCGGATGGTACAGTTCTGGCCACGACAGAAGCTGGGCAGACGGTCTGTAACCCCGTCGTTGTAGAATAAATTTTCCGCGGGTGGCCGGTTGCAGGCCACCCGCATCCATCGATCAACCGCCCTTTGGGCGGTTTTTTCTTGCCTGCCGAACCCGGATCGGGTTTCTGTCTGCTCTAGCTTTGCGCAGAGGGACCATGCGAAATTTTCTGACCCGCCTAAAGGATCGTACAGTTTGGAGCTGGCAAGGGCTGGCCGCGACATGGCGCGACGAATACTCTTTTCGCGTTTGGGGCTGGGCCAACCTCGTTTCGGTCGCTTTGGCGCTGATCCTTCCACTGCCAGGCAGCTTGCGAGTGCTGATCATTGTCTTGGGTATTTTGGTACTGGTGGCCGAGCTGTTTAATACGGCGATCGAACGCGCGGTCGATCACACCTCGACGGAACACAATGTTCTTGCCGGACAAGCAAAAGACGCCGCCAGCGCGGCTGTTGCGCTGACGGCGATTTCTGCTGGTGTAGCATGGGTTTTTGGTCTGATCGCTTTGATCTGAGCGGCTTACTTGATCTTAAATTTTACAAATCCGCGATGAGACCTATGGTGCTTAAAGCTGCGTCGTTTTGGCGAAGAAAACCCGTGATGGCTTTTCTTGAAGCCCTTGTATTTCGAGTACCCTTTGTACTTTGAGTAACCCTTGTACTTTGAATAGCCTTTGTACTTTGGGTACCCTTTGAATTTTGAGTGGTACTTCTTTTTGAACTTCACGGGTTCAACGTGGTCAGGTTTGGCTTTGAAGCCAGGCTCATGCTCTTTAGGTGCAACCTTGTGCGCTTTGGGCGCGATATAGTGCTTGCGCACATGAGGTTTGGCCTTGTGGGGGATGCCAAAAGAATGGACGCCAACCACCTTAACATGTCCTGAGCTGGACTTAATGACATCTGCAGTGGCGGGCACTGCGAAAAGCTGAGCGACAAGAACCGCGGCCGCGCATTTCAGCGCGAAAGAACGTAGATCAGTCATGGTAACCCTCCTTCATGCGAGTTTGGTTCCCGTCTAATCTTGGTACAAAGATGCGCTTTCGCCAATAAACTTGACTCACGCTTGGACTATTTCGGGTGATTGGGGCCTATGTGCGCTTGCCCCAAAGATCGTATTCACCAGCCTCGTCGACTTCGACAGAAACAATGTCACCGGGCTTAAGATCTTGAAAACCTTCGTCAATGAAAAGGTTTCCGTCTATTTCCGGCGCATCTGACTTGGTTCGGCAGGTGGCGGCTTCGTCATCGACTTCGTCCACGATCACTTCGACGACATTACCGACCTTGGCTTCCAGTTTGGCCTCGGAAATCGCCAGTGCTTTCTCCATGAACCGATTCCAGCGGTCTTGTTTGACATCGGCAGGAACGTGGTCCGGCAAATCGTTCGAGCGCGCCCCGTCCACATTTTCATATTGGAAACACCCAACCCGATCCAATTGCGCCTCGTCCATCCAATCCAGAAGGGTCTGGAATTCAGCTTCGGTTTCACCCGGGTATCCAACGATAAAAGTAGAACGCAGCGTGATGTCAGGGCAGATCGCCCGCCATGCTGCGATTTCGTCCAAAGTTTTTGCCGCGGCGGCCGGACGGGCCATGCGCCGCAGAACGTCCGGGTGGGCGTGTTGAAATGGGATGTCCAAGTAGGGCAGCACATTGCAACCGGCATCTGCCATCAAAGGGATCAGATCGCGTACATGTGGGTAGGGATAGACATAATGCAGGCGCACCCAAGCATCCAACTGCCCCAATTCTCGGGCCAGATCGGTGATATGGCTGCGTACCTCGCGATCTTTCCACGGGTTCACGTCATATTTTCGGTCCAACCCGTAGGCTGAGGTATCCTGGGAAATCACCAGCAGTTCTCGCACACCGTTGTCGACCAGCTTTTCCGCCTCGCGCAGCACCGCATGGGCTGGGCGACTTGCCAGCTTGCCACGCATATCGGGGATGATGCAGAACTTGCACTTGTGGTTACAGCCCTCTGAAATCTTGAGGTAACTGTAGTGTCGCGGGGTAAGCTGCACGCTGGCGGCGGGCAAAAGATCGACAAACGGGTCAGGGTCAGGCGGAACCGCCTTATGCACCGCATCCAGAACGTGTTCGTACTGATGGGGCCCGGTAACGGCCATGATGCGGGGATGGTGTTCGCGGATGTACTCGGGCTCTGCGCCAAGACAACCTGTGACGATGACCTTGCCGTTTTCAACAAGGGCTTCGCCGATGGCGTCCAGCGACTCGGCCTTGGCGCTGTCCAGAAACCCGCAGGTATTCACGATAACGGCATCTGCACCTGAATAATCGGGCGAAATCCCGTACCCTTCAGCACGCAGGCGGGTCAGGATGCGTTCGCTGTCCACCAAAGCCTTTGGGCATCCCAAGGATACCATGCCAATAGTTGGCTGGTTCGCGCGGGGCGTATCAGTGATCCGGGCTGCAGGTGCCAGGTCGGGGCGGAGGTTCGGCGGGTTTGTTGTCATGGCGGGGCATATAATCGGGAACGCTTCCCCTTGCAAACGCGGTCGAAGCTTTGAATGATCATTTAAACGCATGCCAAAAGGCGGAGAGCAGAAAAAATGAAATGGCTTTTGCGCATTCTTTTCTTATTCGTGGTCGCCATCGGGCTGATGGTCGGTGCTTTATTGCTGATGCCGGGTGACAAGCTGGCGACAATTCTGGCCGAGCAGGTGAAATCGCAAACCGGGCGGGATCTGAACCTGTCGGGCGATGTGCGGCTGTCCTTTTGGCCGGTTCTCGGGATGGAGACAGGGGCGGTTACCTTTGGAAACGCGCCTTGGGCCGGATCGCAACCCATGCTGAGTGCAGAGAATTTGGCGGTGGGGGTCGACGCGGCTGCGCTCATGTCGGGCGATCTGCGTATCCAACGGATCATCGCGGACAACCCGACCCTACGGCTTGAGCTATCAGATGGGCGCGGAAACTGGGAATTCGACACAGTGTCATCGGCGACGTCGAACGGGACCAGCAATACTGCATCCACGTCTTCTCCGTCAGGAACGGTGACGCTGGACCGGTTGCAATTAACGAATGCTCGGTTGGTTTATGTTGAAAACGGCGCAGTGAAGTTCGATTTCTCGGATGTCGATTTATCAGCCAGCTGGCCTGACCCGAGCGCACCGCTTGTACTGGACGCGCAAATGGGCGTGCCCGGGGGACAGGTGGATGTTGATCTGAAAATTCCAGACCTGCCCGCCTATGCAACAGGCGCCGTCACACCGATCGAGATCAAGTTGGTTGCGCCGGGGGGCGAGGTGGCGTTTGGCGGTCGTGTAAATCTGGCTGGCGAGATGGACGGCAAGCTGGATGTGCAAACCAGCGACACCGAGCGAATGCTGGCCGCCTTCGGTCAGGCAGGGGTGGGCGTACCATTGGGGTTGGGCCGCAAGGCGGATGTCGCGGGACACATGACCTATACGCAAGACGGTCGTATCGCGATGCGCGATATGGACGCGAAGCTGGACCACAACCGGATCACAGGAGAGGCGGATATACTCATCTCGGATCCGCCACAGATTACAGCGCGCTTGGATGGCGGCGATCTGGATTTGTCACGTTACAACGCGGCCACAGAGGCGAGCGGAAGCGGAACAGGTACACCTGCAGACACCAACGCAGGCTGGTCGACCGAGCCAATAGATGCCTCAGCCTTGGCTTTAGCAAACGGCAATATTCGCCTGAAAGCAAAGTCCATTGCTGTTCCCGGTCTGACCTTAGGGCCAAGTGATCTGACGCTGAATCTGGACCGGTCTCGTGCGGTCCTGCAGATGAACCCCGCCACTTTGTTTTCCGGGCAACTCACCGGGCAAGTGGTTGCCAATAATCGCAATGGCCTGTCCGTTGGCGGTAATCTGACGGCTGACGGAATTGATATCAAACAGGCGCTTTCGACGCTTGCTGACGTCGACCGGCTTTCGGGCACTGGAACCGGATCGTTTGAGTTTCTGGGGGTGGGTCAGACAGAGGATCAGATCATGCGTTCGCTCAGCGGCAAGGGGCGTATCGATGTTGGGTCAGGTGTAATAGGTGGTTTTGACCTGGACCGTTTGATGGGGCGCAACACGGCGTCTGGCGGCACGACGGTATTCAACAGCCTTGCCGCCAGTTACACGATTGATCAGGGCGTGCTCAGGAATGATGACTTACTTATGTCTCTGGACAATTTCCGCGCCGATGGCGCGGGGCGGGTAGGCATCGGTGCCCGTGACATTGATTACCTGTTTACCCCAACAGCCCTGCGGGCAAATTCCGGACAGGGCCTGTCTGTACCAGTGCGGATCGTGGGCCCGTGGGCCAACCCGTCGATCAAGCCAGACTTAAGTAAAGTTATTGAGGCTGCCGCGGAAGGCAAAATCAAAGAACTCGAAGACGATGCAAAGCAAAAGGTGCTTGAAAAGGTCGGTAATGAGCTGGGCACCGCTGTAACGGACAGCGAAACGCTGGAAGATGCCTTGAAAAACAAGCTTGAGGAAGAGGCCAAGAAAGGTCTGCTGAAACTACTTGGCGGGAATTGAGCGGGGCGGCTAACCGCCCCTTCAATTCAGATTGTTTGGTCGTAGTCGCCGACGCCGGGCTCAGTTCGGATAACAGCGTCGATATCAGCGAAAATCGAGCGCATTTCCTCTTCGCTATCGCTGCTTTCGCAGACGACAACAAGGTTGGGCGTATTAGAAGACGCGCGAACCAGGCCCCAGCTGCCGTTATCCAGAATGACCCGAGCGCCGTTTACGGTGACCACTTCTTTGATCGCGCGGCCGGCAAAGGTTTCTCCGGCCTCTGACTTGGCCACCAGTTTTTCGACCAATCGTTCTAGGATGTCGTACTTTTCGGTGTCGGCAGCGTAAGGGGACATCGTCGGAGTTGACCATGTTTTCGGTAGCGCCTTTCGCAAATCCGACATGCTTTGATCCGGGTTGCGATCCATCAGCTTGCAGATTTCGACGGCCACACGCATGCCGCAGTCATAGCCGCGGCCAATCGGTTCAGCCAGAAAGTAATGGCCCGATTTTTCGAACCCGGCCAAGGCGTTGATTTCCTTGACGCGGCGTTTCATGTGGCTGTGCCCGGTCTTCCAATAATCGGCCTTGACCCCACGGGCCTGCAACTCGGGGTCGCTGGCAAACAAGCCGGTCGATTTCACATCCGCCACGAATGTTGAATTGGGATACAGTTTCGCCAGATCACGGGCCATTATGACGCCGACTTTGTCTGCGAAAATCTCTTCGCCTTCATCATCGACAACACCGCATCGGTCGCCATCACCGTCAAAGCCAAGGGCCAGATCGGCACCGCTGGATTTTACGCTGTCGGCCATGTCGTGCAGCATTTCCATGGCTTCGGGGTTGGGGTTGTAATGGGGAAACGTATAGTCGAGTTGGTTGTGGCTGGGCACCACTTCGACCCCCATACGCGCGAACACTTCAGGCGCAAAGGCCGAGGCCGTACCGTTTCCGGTTGCGCACACCACTTTCAGCGGGCGGGACATTTTGAAATCGCCAACCAGATCGTCGATATAGGCTTCCTTGACGCCATCAACGAACTCATAAGAGCCGCCTTCATGCGCGCGTCCTTCCCCGTTCAGGACAATGTCGCGCAATTCGGACATTTCATCGGGGCCGTGGGTCAGCGGGCGATCAAACCCCATCTTGACCCCGGTCCACCCGTTGGGATTGTGACTGGCAGTCACCATTGCCACCGCCGGAACATCCAGATGGAACTGGGCGAAATAGGCCATGGGGCTAAGTGCCGGGCCGATATCCTTAACCTGAATGCCAGCTTGCATCAGACCCAGGATCAGTGCGTTTTTGATGGCCAGAGAATAGTCGCGATAATCGTTGCCTACCGCGATGATCGGGGCGATCCCGCGCCCACGCATTTGCGTGCCCAAACCCAGCCCAAGCGCTGTCATGCCCGGTAGATTGATCTCTTCTGGATACTTCCAGCGTGCATCGTATTCGCGAAAACCCGTGGGTTTGATCATGGGGTCGCGCAAAAAGCTCCAGGTGTTGGGTGTCACCTCAGGCAAGGGTTTGGTCATCACAAATCTCAATCGTTAAATCTGAATCGGGTTCTCTTTGGCAAGCGTATCAAACCGCATCAAGGTATCAATGAGTTTAGGCATTTGATCGAGGTGGATCATGTTTGGCCCGTCAGAAGGAGCGTTATCCGGGTCTTGGTGCGTTTCGATGAAGAGGGCTGCTGCGCCAATCGCCACCGCTGCGCGTGCCATGACGGGTGCGAACTCGCGCTGCCCCCCGGACGAGCCCCCCTGACCACCGGGCTGTTGCACCGAATGCGTTGCATCCATGACAACCGGATAGCCTGTCTGTGCCATCTGCGGCAACGACCGCATATCGGCGACCAGCGTGTTATAGCCAAAGGATGTGCCGCGTTCGGTCAGCAGGATGTTCTGGTTTCCGGTGCTTTCGATTTTCGTGACAATATTGGGCATTTCCCATGGCGCAAGGAACTGTCCTTTTTTGACGTTGATGACCGCGCCCGTATTACCCGCGGCCAGCAGCATATCGGTTTGCCGACACAGGAAGGCTGGGATTTGCAGCACGTCCACCGCCGCGGCTGCCACGGCACATTGCGCTTCGGTGTGAACATCCGTCAGAACGGGAATGCCCATCGTTTTGCGAATGTCATCCAGAACCTTCAGCCCGGCATCAATCCCCATGCCCCTTTTCCCGGACAATGATGTTCGGTTCGCCTTGTCGTAGGAGGCTTTGAAGACGTATTGCGCGCCCACTGCATCACAGGCCTCTTTCATTTTGCCTGCGATCATTTGGGCATGATCGGCCGTTTCAAGCTGGCAGGGGCCGGCGATGATCGTTAGAGGCAGATCATTGCCGACCGTGAGATCGGAGATTTTTACATGTTTCATGTTGTCTTACGAGGATACCTGTTCACGAAGGACCGACGCGGTAAGCGAGATCAACAGGTAGATACCAGCAAACAACAGGAATGCCAAAATCGTATTTTCGAATTTACGCGGATAGGTCGGATCCTGACTTGGCACAGGGTTAACTGAAACAGTCAGATAGCGCACTTTTCTGTTGGCTTCTGTCCGGGTCGTTTCCATTTGCTCCATTGCGGTTTGCAACATTGCATCGCGGGCGACCAAATCAGCTTGCGCTGTCTGGATGCGCAGGCTCAGCCGCGCCAGCGAATTCTCGCCAGCAGAGGCATCAAGCATCTCGGCATTAAGTTCATCCAGCACGACTTCCAGGCGCTGAATATCGGCGCGAACACCATCGACCTTGGCCTGGTTTGGGCGCAAGTTGTCCAGCAGAGCAGCCAATTGCAGCTCTTTATCCTGCATCTGAAGTTCAATGTTATTGATGCGCGCACGCAGGCCTGCCAGAACGTTTTCCGGGTCCAGAAGGGCGCCTTGCAACTGCAGTTCGATCAGGTCTTCTTGGGCTTGCCGGCGGGCTTCCTGCGCCATTTCAAAGCTGGCGACGGCATCGCGCATCTGATCTTCGCGCTTCAATTCAGTCAGACCGTTGATCGTTTGTTCCGCATAGGACAACAGACGGTTTGATAATCCGACGGCCAGTTCCGGGTCAGGTGCAGACACTTCCATACGGATAATACCATCACTTGGATCATAGCCGATGACGACCATCCGTTTGTAAAGCTTATAAGTTTCCTCAAGGCTCGCATCTGGTGACAAGCGTTGGATCGGGTCGATCCAATCTTGCTTGAAGATCTCGGCGAAACCCATGTCCTGATTAAGACGGATCAGGGCATCCTTGGATTCCAGAAACTCTTGTGTCGCAACGGAATCCTGCGCCGTGGCGTACTGTGTCCCTGCAAGGAAACCACCAAAAGACGCGCCCCCGCCATCCGCTTGAAGAATGGAAAATGCCGAGTCGCTGGCGTACATCGGCGTTGCATATCGATAAAAGTAAACTCCGACGATCAATGTCGGCAGCAGGACGAATGCGGCAAGTCTGGCAAAAAGCGCAAGCAGCTTTCTTCTGCGCCGACGCGCAATGTCGCGCTGCATCTCACCGATCTCGAACGCGCGCCGCTCTGCCGGAGACATTTCCGGGCCGGGCAGGTTCTGCGGTGCTTCTGCAAATGCCTGAGGTAGCTGTATTGTCACTTTGTCCTTTGCTTCCTCTTCCACGCGCTTTTTCTCGGCTGCAAGGTCCAGCAGGTTGGCGCGCTCGAACGGGTCGATCCCTTTTTGCCGCAACAAACGGACCGCGTCGTAATCCGAGGTCGCATCGAGGCCGTTTTTCTGCGCCAGTCGCCGGGCAACGCGCAGCTGCCTGCCGGTCAAGCCTTCGCGTTTGATGTCTTCGATCTCGGTATTGGCCTGCGGTTCATTGGCTGCCGCCGGGGATTGCGTTGCCTTGCGGATGCGCGAGATTGCATCCGCGCGGTCCCCAGCAGAGCCCGCGCCTTTGCGCTTTCGACGCAGGTTGTAGATGCTAGCCTTGGGTTTGGTAGTCATATAGCTGCTTTGCCTCTTCCAAGGTATCAAACATGTGTAGCTGGCCATCGACAAGCACGGCGGCCTGACGCGCGAACTTTTCCAAAACCGACGGGCTGTGCGACACGATCACCAGAGTGGTTGTTCGCAGTCTTTCCTGAAGGATGTCACCGGCTTTTCTGTTGAATTCGGCATCGGTTGTGGCGGGCATCCCCTCATCAATCAGGTACATGTCGAAGTCCAGAGCCAGCATCAGCGCAAAAGTAAACCGTGCCCGCATCCCGGAGGAATAGGTTGCCATGGGTTGATCAAAATATTCCCCCAAATTGCACAACCACTTGCAGTAGGCTTCGACATAGTCGGGGTCCATGCCGTAAATCTTTGCGATGTATCGCGCGTTTTCCAACGCCGACACTTTGTTTGAAACACCGCCGGTAAAGCCCATCGGAAAAGAGACCCTGCAGGATTTTCTGATCACCCCTTCATCGGGTTTCTCAAGACCTGCCATCATATTGATAAGCGTGGTTTTTCCAGTCCCATTGGGTGCGAGAATTCCCACGGATTTACCCAGCTCAACCCGGAACGAGACGCTGTCCAGGATCACCTTACGGCGAGTCCCGGTCCAGAAAGACTTACTGACGTTCTCGAATTCCAGCATTCAGGGCCTGTTGCTACTGTTTTATTGTTGCACCGAATGAGAGGGCGTATTCCCAAGCGGTGTATATTGGCTGCATTATGTCGAAAAGTGCAGCAGATGATCAATGCATTCCCTATCTCACTGTTGGCAATGTGACTTTTCCATCTATTGGCGCGCGTGTTCGCGTTGACTATCTTTGATTGTGATCGTCAACCAGCTTGCGTCAGGAAACCTTGCGATCTCATGAATACACTCGAGAAAGACATCGCGGCGTGCCGCATTTGCGCCGCCAGGTTTGCGGCCACCGAAACAGCGCACGAGCCGCGCCCCGTGGTTTGGTTTCGCAAAAATACGCCTCTTTTAATCGCGGGGCAGGCGCCTGGTGCGAAAGTCCATGCCTCGGGCCGGCCGTTTACTGACCCGTCAGGCGATCGGTTGCGGGATTGGCTGGGTGTGGATGAGGCGGTCTTTTACGACCGCGCGCGTGTTTCGATTGTTCCCATGGCGTTTTGCTTTCCCGGCTACGATGCCCGTAAGGCAGATTTGCCGCCGCCGCCGATTTGTGGCCAAACTTGGCACGATAAGGTCATGCAAACACTGGGTGCCGTCCCGTTGACGGTGCTGGTCGGGGGGCATGCCCACAAATACCATCTCAAGTCGCGGAGCTCTGTCACAGAGACTGTTCGAAATTGGCGGGACCATGCGCCGCGGGTCTTTGCCTTGCCTCATCCGTCATGGCGCAATACGGCATGGATGAAGAAAAACCCGTGGTTCGAGGCTGAGCTCCTTCCGGTTTTGCGTGCGCGGGTACAAGAGGTTCTGAATGACTGACACGACAGCGCTGGACACCGCATATGCCGAGATGGCGGCCAGCCCGCAGGATGACGCTGCACGGCTAAGGTTTTTCGAAAGGCTGGCAGATAGTGAGCTGTTCCTGTTGCTGACCGAAGAAGCCCGCGATGAAAACATCTCCCCCGAACTGTTCGATGTCGCGGATGGGCGTTTCGTACTGGCCTTTGACCGTGAGGACCGGCTGGCTAAGTTCGCCGATCGGCCTGTGCCATATGTGGCTTTGTCCGGGCGCGTTCTTTCAAACATGTTGGCGGGGCAGGGCATTGGTCTGGGCCTGAACCTAGAGGTGGCGCCTTCGTCGATGCTGGTTCCATCTGAGGCGTTGAATTGGCTGGCCGAGACCCTGCAGCACGCCCCTGAAGAAGTGCAGCAACAATTGTCAGAGTTTTTGCCGCCGGTTGGTTTGCCCGAGGACTTGCTAAAGGCGCTGGATGCCAAGCTGGCGACAGCCATCGGCTTGGCGCAATCTGCCTACCTTGTCAGTACACGAACATCCGAAGGGGGCAGCGGGCATCTTTTGGGTTTTGTAGGAACAGTCAACGGGGCCGAGGCCGCCCTTGCAAAAGCCGCCTCAGAAGCACTGACATTTTCCGGGATCGAAGCGGGGGCAATGGATGTCGGTTTTTTTGCCGCGCATGATGCCGCCGCGGCGGCCTTGGCAAAGGTTGGGTTGCGGTTTGAGTTACCTCAGCCGGAAGTTCGGGAAACTGCTCGCGTTGCACCCGGTAGCGATCCGGACAATCCACCCCTGCTGCGCTAAGCGGGCCCCACAGACTTAGCTGTGGAGCCTGCCGTGATCATTCCGCCGCAGCTTCCAGTTTGTCCTGCGTCCGGGTGTCAAAATCGCCCGCGTCATGGCGTTCATGCAATTGTGTGTGCTTCTCACCAAAGGAGCGGTTGACCATACGGCCACGCTGAACAGCACGGCGTGCGTCGATCGCCTTGGCCCACCGCATGACGTTTTTGTAGGATTCAACGTCCAGGAACTCAGCCGCGCTATAAAGGCGACCCAACACCAGTTGGCCGTACCATGGCCAGATTGCCATATCGGCAATGGTATAGTCCTCACCCGCGATGTAGGTCTTCTCGGCCAGTTCGCGGTCCAACACATCCAACTGACGTTTGGTTTCCATCGTGAACCTGTTGATCGGGTATTCCCACTTTTCGGGCGCATAAGCGTAGAAGTGGCCAAACCCGCCGCCAAGATAGGGCGCGCTGCCCATCTGCCAGAAGACCCAGTTCATCACCTCAGTCCGCTCGGGACCAGATTTTGGCAGGAACGCATCAAATTTCTCAGCCAGATGAAACAGGATCGAGGCGCTTTCAAACACGCGGACAGGGTCGTCGCCTGAACGGTCCCACAAAGCCGGGATTTTTGAGTTCGGGTTGGCACCAACAAAGCCCGAGCTGAATTGATCCCCCTCACCGATATTGATCAGCCAAGCGTTGTATTCAGCTCCTTCATGACCCAACGCCAACAACTCTTCGAGCATGACCGTGACTTTCACACCGTTTGGCGTTGCCAGCGAATACAACTGCATTGGATGACGCCCGACCGGCAAATCCTTGTCGTGGGTCGCGCCAGCGATAGGGCGATTGATATTGGCGAATTGCCCGCCATTCTGGCTGTCCCACGTCCAGACCGCAGGGGGCGTATATGTCGATTGCTCGCTCATTTCTTGCCTTTCTCAGCAAAGTTCGGGTGAATTGTCCGTCCGGGACAACAGCTAATATTGCAAAGCCCAGAGTCCAACCCCGGTTGTACCGTTCATTTTGTAACAAACGGGGGGATTAGCCTCACGTTTCTTCATTCGACGTCACAGCGCCGCGAGCGGGACTGCCCAAAGCACAGGAATCACCTATCCTCTGATCAGCCCCGCACGACGGGCGACCCTTTCAACTCTGAGGATCAAGAGGATTGACCATATGAAACGCTTTGCCTTGACTGTTGCAGCAACGCTGGCCTTTGCAGTTCCTGCTTTTGCTGGGGACCAGTATGTAGATGGCACCGGATTTGCTGTGTCTGGCTATGATGTTGTCGCTTATCGCGATCTGGACCAATCGCCTGTTGGTAAGGCCCAGCCCAAAGGTGTTCGCGGAAAGGCGGATTACACCGCTGAATATAACGGTGCGACCTGGGCGTTTTCGAGCGCTGCAAACCGTGACAAGTTTCTGGAAAACCCCGCCTACTATGCGCCTCAGTATGACGGCCACTGCGCCTATGGCGTTTCGCGCGGCGGTAAGGTTCCAGCGAACCCCAACCTGTGGCGCATCGTGGACGACAAGCTGTATCTGAACATCACAGACGTTGTTGTTGGCTTCTTCGAAGAAGACATCCCGGGCAACATCAATCTGGCCGAAGGCAACTGGCCGGGCATCGAGCCTGCAAAAGCATCGACCGCAGTGATCCCAAAGTTTACCTCGAAAGGTCCGATCACCAACTAATTCCGGACCTTTAAGACAAAACCCGGCTGTACTTAGCCGGGTTTTTTTATGCTAAGCCGTCAGCTGGCCAATTCGAAATCGTTCTGCAGCTCTTGATCGGCCTCGAAACGGATGCGGACACTTTTGGCACCGGGGAATTTCTTGGCCATGATGGCCTCTGGCACAATCACCTCACCCGCGCCGGCATTTTTTGACTGAAAGCTGAGAACTTCGGTTTCGGTTTTGCGTACGCCCGCCAAAATCGACGTTGGCAACGCGACCCGATTGGCCCCTTCGCATACCGGGGACGAAACGAAATAGGTCAGGTTGCGACCGAAACATCCAATAGCTGTCGGGATATGATCCGAATCCACCTCTGGGCTGGCAGAACTGTCTGACTGCGGCGTCTGTGCCAGATCAGGTGTATGTCCAAGGGCGCGGTCCAACAGGGCACGGCAGGCTTCAATATCAGTGTCTTTCAGCTTGATGACACGTTTGCGCAGCTTTGGGCGTTTGGGTTTGCCGGGCATGGCACCTTTGACGGTCAACCCTTCCTGACGCAGCAGGTCATATGCGTCCTTTGCGCGAACAAAGCTGTCGCAGTCATTGTCGGCGCGGTCGGGGTGGGCGTTGAAGGCAATCTCGCGCCAAGCATTTCTGATATCATCCGAATTTGCGCTTTGATCCAGACCAAGCGCGGTCAGAGCGTCCACGCGCGCCTTGATTTTATCAAGAGGTTCCATACCCAAATCACTCACTAAACAACAACTGATCCCAGTGTCTGAATGGGTGGAATTTTGTCAAATAAGGCAGTTTTTTGACCAAAAAAAGAAAACAATCGCCGATTTGGTCCGGCGATTGTCTTGTTGTTTGGGCTTTGCACGGGGGGGGCGGTAGTCAAACCGACCTTTTGATCAGGCGACGTTCTGCAACTCGGTTTTCGGTGTAATCCCAAGCGCAAAGCAAACGTCCCGTGTCAACTCGGGCCGATTCAGTGTGTAAAAGTGCAGCTTGTCCACACCGCCTTCGATCAAGTCAGAGCAGAGTTCGGTGCAAAGCGCAGTTGCCAACAGATCTTCGCGATCATCCCGCACCGCTTTTTCGAACGCCTGTTCAACCCAAGTTGGAATACGCGTGCCGCAGCGTTTGGCGAAGTTACGCGCACCCTTCCAGTTCTCGATCGGCAAGATACCGGGGACGATGGGCTTATCTATCCCGGCTTTCGCGCAGGCATCGCGGAAACGGAAGAACGTCTCGGCCTCGAAAAAGAACTGGGTCAAGGCTTCATCTGCACCGGCATCCAGTTTGGCCTTCAGCCAGTCGACATCCGTGCGTGCGCACTGTGCCTCGGGATGGATGTCCGGGTATGCGCCGACCCGAATGTTGAATTTCCCGGTCTCAGCCAGTGCGGAAATCAATTCAACTGAACTTGTGAAACCATCGGGATGAGGAACAAAACGGTCCTGACCCTTGGGTGGGTCACCGCGCAGGGCCACGATGTCACGAACGCCAGCCTTCGCGAACGTATCTGCGATTTCCAGTGTTTCAGCGCGTGTCGCATCAACGCATGTCAGATGGGCGGCGACCGGCAAACCGGATGACTTATGCAGCGTGGCCACTGCGTCGCGTGTCAGCTCTCGGGTCGTGCCACCGGCACCGTAGGTAACCGACACAAAACGGGGGTCCAGCGGAGCAAGCGTTTGGACCGTATCCCACAAGCGGAACGAGGCCTCTAGCGTTTGTGGGGGAAAGAACTCAAATGAAATCTCTGGCTTGGTCATAACGGCCTCAACTGTGCTTTACCTGACCCTTGTGCCAGTTTGCTGTATGTGAGACAAACTCATATTCCTCAAGAACAACATGAGCGACATTGGAATGCATATTGAATTCAGACATCTGCGCACCATCAAGGCAATCCATGAATGTGGCGGGTTGGCGCGGGCGGCGGACCAGTTGAACATCACTCAATCCGCGCTGAGTCATCAGATCAAGGGATTGGAAGATCAGGCCGGGGTCGAACTGTTCCTGCGACGCTCAAAACCGATGAAACTTTCGGCTGCCGGGTTGCGCCTTTTGCGACTGGCTGAACAGATCCTGCCGCAGGTAGAGGCGACGCAACACGAATTCACCTCGCTGCGCGAGGGCCGCACGGGCCGGATGCACATCGCAATCGAGTGCCACGCCTGTTTTGAATGGTTGTTCCCCGTACTTGAGGCGTTCCGCAAGTCGTGGGGCGATGTGGATGTCGATATCCGTCCCGGTCTGGCCTTCGACGCATTGCCTGCGCTGCAAAAGGAAGAGGTTGATCTGGTGGTTTCCTCTGACCCCGAAGACTTGCCCGGTGTCGAATTCATAGAGCTTTTCGATTACGACGCTGTGTTCGTTGCTGCATCAGCCCATCCTTTGGCCCAAAAGGAGTTCATTGAGGCAGAAGATTTCCGTGGTCAGACCCTGATAACCTACCCGGTCGAGCGCACCCGTCTGGACGTGTTCAGCCAGCTGCTGATCCCAGCAAGGGTTGAACCTGCAGCCATAAGGCAGGTGGAGCTGACGGCCGTGATCTTGTTGCTTGTCGCGTCGAACAGAGGAATATCCGTCCTTCCGGATTGGGTCGTACGTGAGGTCAAATACAACTCGGACTATGTAACCCGCCCGTTGACCAAGGACGGAATTACGCGTCGTCTTTACGCTGCAGTACGCACTGAGGACCTTGAAAAACCCTATGTGCAAGAGTTGATCCAACTGGCAGGGACCGAGGCGCGCAAGCTTCAGGCGCAATAGGCGCAAAACGCGGGTCTGCTATGCGCATCAAGCCTCTTGGCAAGGGCGCATTGCATCAGTATACGCGCGGTTTGACCGGACAGGAGCCTTTAGACAATGGTTGGCAGTGCAAACCTCAACATCATGATCAAAGCCGCGCGCAAGGCGGGGCGTTCTTTGGTCAAGGATTTTCGTGAAGTCGAGAACCTTCAGGTGTCGATGAAGGGCGCGGGCGACTTTGTCTCGAAGGCGGATATCGCGGCCGAGGCGATCCTGAAAGAAGAGCTGCTGGGTGCACGCCCGACCTACGGTTGGCTGGCCGAAGAGGGCGGCACAATCGCGGGCGAAGATCCGACGCGCCGTTGGATCGTTGACCCGTTGGACGGCACGACCAATTTCTTGCATGGCCTGCCGCATTGGGCGATTTCGATTGCGCTGGAACACAAGGGCAAGATCGTTGCCGGTGTGATCTATGATGCCGCCAAGGACGAGATGTTCTTTGCCGAAAAAGGTGAAGGCGCGTGGATGAACGACACTCGTATTCGTGTGTCTGGCCGTCACCGCATGATCGAGTCGATCTTTGCCACCGGTCTTCCATTCGGTGGCCGCTCTGACCTGCCTGCAACTCTGCAAGACCTTGCGCGGATTATGCCGGTTTGTGCGGGTGTGCGCCGCTGGGGCTCTGCCGCGCTGGATCTGGCCTATGTGGCAGCCGGACGCTACGAGGGGTATTGGGAGCGCCGGTTGAATGCATGGGACGTGGCCGCAGGCATCATTATCGTGAAAGAAGCGGGTGGTTTGGTTCAGGCGTTGAACCCCGAAGGCAGTATCCTGGAAGACGGTGAAGTCATCTGCTCGAACGAGCCGATTTTTGATCAGTTCTCCAAAGTGATCCGGGGCTGACTCAAGCTCGAATACACTGACCAAGCGCGCCCCAGATTGAGGCGCGCTTTTTCTTTTTAAAGAGACACGCGCTGCGCAAGCCCGGCTTTTTCCGCCAACCGTGCCGCGACCGAAGCAACGGCGAGGTCCTGCAGGCCCACTCCGGTTCCGTCGAACAATGTGATCTGATCTTCGGATGTGCGTCCCGGATGAGTTTTGTTTATGACCGCGCCGATAGGGTGGATGTCATCTTGTGACAAAGCACCTGAGCTTACGGCATGCTGCGCTTCACCGATTGTCACCGATTGTGCGACCTCATCGGTAAATACCGTGGCCGCAGCAACCAGTGCAGGATCCACTTCCTGTTTGCCCTTGGTGTCGGTGCCCATGCAAGCCAGATGCGTACCCGGTTTGATCCAATCCTTCTGCAGCAATGCCTCATGGGCTGAGGTGATCGTGACAATTACGTCCGATTGGGCGCACAGTTCTTTCGGACTGACGGCCTGGAATGGCAATCCGATCTCTTCAGCAACAGCGGCAAGGCGGGGCAGCTTGTCCGGGCTGGGGTTCCAAGCCACAACTTTTTCAAAGGCGCGTTGTTCTGCTGCGGCCCGCAGTTGAAACGTCGATTGATGCCCGGCTCCGACCAGACCCAGAACCTTGGCATCTTTGCGGGCCAGATGGGCAATCGACACAGCCGAAGAGGCTGCGGTGCGTACGGCAGTCAAGTAATTTCCGGCGACCAGGGCCTTCAGGCGCCCGGTGTCTGGGTCAAAAAGGAAAACGGTCGACTGGTGATTGGTCAGACCTAGTTTCACGTTCCCCGGCCAGTAGCCGCCGGACTTGACGCCCAGAACCTGACCATCGCGGTCAAAACCAGACTTGAAACCATAGAGCGCGTCTGCGTGCCCCAGCGCCTCGCGTACGACGGGGAAGTTTCGCGCACCTCCGGTGGCCATTGCCGCGAATACGGCTTGCACGGCGTCGAAAGCCTGCTTGCGGTCAACCAATTTTTCGCACAGATCTTCGTTCACGACCAGCAGGCTGTCGTCTGTCGTCATCGCATCCCCCATCGTTTAGAACGCCTTTCCACGGGCTGACACGGGCCATAGTGTTTCGACCTTGCCGCCGCGCACACCCACATACCAGTCGTGGACGTTGCAGGTGGGATCACAGTGCCCGGGCACCAAACGCAGTTTGTCGTTGATCTTCAATACGCCATTCGGGTCGTCAATCACGCCGTGCTCGTCCGTGCATTTCAGGTATTCGATATCCTGGCGCCCAAAGACAACAGGCAGACCGCTATCGACAGATTGTACCTTGAGCCCGGCGTCGCAGATGGCTTTGTCGGCCTTGGTATGACTCATGATACTGGCCAGGATAAAAAGCGCGTTTTCCCATTCGCCCTGATCGATGCGCTGACCATCTTTATCCAGAATGCGCCCATAGTCAGCATCCATGAAAGCGTAAGAGCCGCACTGTAACTCGTTATAGACGCGGGAATTACTTTCAAAGTAGTAGGACCCTGTGCCACCACCCGAAACCAGCTCGCACGTGATCCCCTCGGCCTTTAGTCCTGCGACAGCGTCCTTGACCATAGCGATTGCGTTATCCAGTTTGTCCTTACGCGCGGTATAAGTGTCGAGATGCTGCATAGCGCCTTGATACGCTTGAAGGCCCGTGAATTTAAGGTTCGTAGCGGCCTGAACAGCCTTGGCTATGTCGATGACAGCTTCGGTCGTTGAAACGCCGCATCGTCCGGCGCCGCAGTCGATTTCGACCAGAACCTCCAGTTCGGTTCCGTGTCGCACCGCGGCTTCTGAAAGGTCGGCGACGTTGCCCACATCATCCACGCAGACAATTGTTCGCGCGCCCAGTTTCGGCAGCCGGGCCAAACGGTCGATTTTCAAAGGATCGCGCACCTGATTAGACACGAGGATGTCTTTGATGCCACCGCGGGCAAATACCTCGGCCTCGGACACCTTTTGGCAACAGACGCCGACAGCGCCGCCCAGTCTTTCCTGCAATTTGGCGACATCTACAGATTTATGCATTTTGCCATGCACGCGGTGACGCATCCCATGCTCTTTTGCGTAAGCCCCCATCTTTTTTATGTTCCGCTCCAGCGCATCCAGATCAAGGATCAGGCATGGCGTCTGAATGTCTGCTTCGTTCATTCCGATCGAGGCTGGAATGTCAAAGCCGACCTCGAGACTATCGAGATTCACAGGTTTGTTCATGTCACTCTCCCTTATTCCGTTAGCCAAGGCAGGCGATTCAAATCGACATTGCCCCCTGTGATGATCACCCCAATACGTCTGCCTTGAAACACCTCAGGGTTCTTCAGAATGGTCGCCAGAGGCACCGCCGAAGAGGGCTCGATCACCATGCGCAGGTGCTTCCATGTCAGTTTCATAGCGGCGACGATTTCCTCCTCGGAAGCGGTAAAAATGTCCGTCACGTTTCTGGAAACAAAGTGCCATGTGTTTTCCTTCAAGGGTACCAGTAACCCGTCGGCGATCGTTTTTGGCGCATCGTCAGCAACAATATGACCCGCTTTGAAAGACCGGTACGCATCATCGGCTTGCGCGGGCTCGGCTGCATAAATCGCTGTCTCGGGGGCCAGGTTCGATACGGTCAGGCATGTGCCCGATATCATGCCGCCTCCACCGATTGGCGCGATGACCGCATCCACGCCTCCGGTTTGTTCCAGCAATTCAGCCGAGCAGGTGGCCTGTCCGGCAATGACACGTGGATCGTTATATGGATGGATGAATTCGCCGCCAGTTTGCGCTTGAACCTTAGCAAAGGTTGCTTCGCGTGATGAGGTCGAAGGATCACATTCGGTAATCGTGCCGCCATACCTGCGTACCGCATCCTTTTTGGCTTTGGGCGCTGAGTGCGGCATAACCACGTTGCAAGGAATACCCCGGCGACCTGCGGCATAAGACAGGGACAGCGCGTGGTTGCCACTGGAATGAGTGCACACACCCTTGGCCGCCTTTCTATCATCCAGCCCGAAAACGGCGTTACATGCACCGCGTACTTTGAACGCCCCGGCTTCCTGTAAATTTTCACACTTAAAGAACAGCTGTGCACCGCATAGGGCGTTGAGGTGGTCGGACGTCAATACAGGCGTGCGCCGAATATGAGGTTTGATCCGCGCATGAGCCGCGTGCAGTTCCTGAACCGACAAGTCTGCTGCGGGTATGTGATCAAGCATGGTCATACTCCTCAGGCGGCCGCCTGATCGCGACCGGGCGCGCCTGTGCGATAGAAGTTCTGGGCGGCGGCCACACCACGGCCCAGATCAATGGGATAGTTCAGATCGACCATCGCCATCTCGATAGCGCTGAGGCCGGACAAGACCATCACATCCGTAAGGCTACCAAGGTGACCGATCCGAAATGCCTTGCCGTTCAATTGGCCCAAGCCAGTGCCGAAAGATACGCCATAGGCATTGAAGGCGTGGTCGGTGAGGGTATTGCTGTCATATCCGTCGGGGACATAGATCGCACTGACTGTATCCGAATAAAGATCCGGACCATCCGCAACCAGCTTCAGCCCCCATGCATTGACCGCGCGCCGAACGCCTTCGGCCAGACGATGATGGCGGGCATAGACGTTCTCCAACCCTTCCTCGAACAGCATCTTCAGGCTTTCGCGCATGCCGTAGATCAGCTGTAGCGGCGGCGTGTAGGGGAAACCGCCCGACGCGTTGGCGGCCATCATGTCCTTGAAGTCAAAATAGGTGCGGGGCAATTTTGCCGACGCAGCAGCGTCCAACGCTTTTGAACTGACGCACAAGATGGCCATGCCCGTGGCCAGCATGAAGCCTTTTTGCGAACCCGATACCGCAACATCGACGCCCCATCGATCAAATTCAAAAGGAATGGATGCAAGGGAGCTGACGCAATCCACAAACAACATCGCCGGGTGGTTTGCCCCATCTATAGCATCCCTTACGGCACCGATATCCGATCGTACCCCGGTCGCCGTTTCGTTATGCGTCACCAGAACCGCTCGAATGTCATATCGTTTGTCTGCGGACAAAACGGCCTGAAACTGTTCAGCAGGTGCGCCGCTGCCCCATCGGCAATCGATCACCTGAACCTCAAGCCCATGCCTTTCGCAAAGGTCGATCCATCGGTGACTGAATACCCCGTATCGCGCGACCAGAACCTTATCGCCGGGGCTGAGCGTGTTGGTGATCGCAGCCTCCCACCCTCCGGTGCCGCTGGCGGGGAAGGTAATGACCTGGCCAGTTTTGCTGCCAAAAACCTTTTTGGTGTCTTCCAGAACAGGTGCAAATTTGTCGACGAAATCAGGCGCACGGTGGTCTTGGGTCTGGACCTGCATCGCCAACCGCAGACGGTCGGGGATGTTGGTGGGACCGGGAATGAAAACCGGGTTTTGGCTGGACATTGCTTGTTCCTCCGCTTTGGAGGTCAGCTTCAAGGATTGTAGGCTATTGTGCAATTTTCTTGAAAAATATTTTCATTTTGATGAGAAAATATGTAACCAATTAACTTCGAATGGTTTTTCGTTTTTCAGTTTTGAGCGTCGGAAAATCGACCGAAAAAAACATCAGGAGTTTGAAAGGTCGCGGAGATGGAAAAGCAAAAAAGGCCGCGGGGCAGGCCAAAGTCGCTGTTCAAGGAAAGCTCGGCCGGCACGATGCAGTCGCTGGACAGGGCGTTGGGCGTTTTGACCACTGTCGCGCAACTCGAGAGGGCGGCGCTTAGCGACCTCGCGCGCGAGGTCGGAGTGCCAACAGCAACGACGCATCGCATTCTGATGACATTACAGAAGCACGGGTTTGTCGGTTTTGATGACGACCGCCAGGAATGGATGATCGGGGTCGAGGCCTATCGGACGGGCGCATCGTTCCTGCGCCGAAACAGTGCGATAGAAATCGGGCGTCCAATCCTTAGACGGCTGATGCAGGACAGTGGCGAAACGGCAAATCTGGCGGTTCCGGATGGTGCGGAAGTGGTCTTTGTGGGTCAGGTGGAAACGGCCAACCCGATCAGGGCTTTCTTTCCGCCCGGGGCGCGGACACCGATGTATGCGTCTGGCACAGGCAAAGCCATACTCGCTGCCATGTCTGAGGGTGCTTTGGCCAAGGCTTTGGGGAATTCGGAACCGACCGTGTTTACAAAACACACCCAAGTGCCGGGCAAAGGGTTGGAGGACGATCTTGAGCAGACCCGCGCGCGGGGGTGGTCGCATGATTGCGAAGAACGATACGAGGGGATGTCCTGCATCGGCGCTGCAATCTTTGACGATCGCGCAGAGCCTTGCGCGGGAGTATCGGTTTCAGGCCCTACCGTTCGATTTGACGCGGCGCGCTTGGAGGCGTTGGGGGCTTTGGTGCAGGTCGCTGCAGAAGACGTAACGCGGCTGAGCGGAGGTGAATTACCGCCGGGGTATCCGCGGAATGCGGGATTGTGAAAACTTATAGTGATGTTCCGGGTGCGGGGGGTGGCCGTCTGTTCGGTTCCAGTATCGAATACCGCCGCGTCTAATCCATAAGGGGATAGACAGCACCAGACCGACCAAAAAGCCTCCGGTATGGGCCCAATATGCGACCCCACCCTCGTCGGGATTGCTGGACAAGCTGCCTAGGAACTGCATCCCCAACCAAACGCCTAGCATGATAAACGCCGGTATCGTGAAGATGCGAAAATAGACCACGATGATTAGTAGGATATCCACGCGCGCTTTGGGGAACATCAACAGATAACCGCCCATGACGCCCGCGATTGCACCAGACGCGCCGATTGTTGGCACAAGCGAGGCTGGTGCTGTTACGACGTGGATCAAGCCTGCGCCGAGCCCAGACAAGATGTAGAAAAGCAGGAACCCGACGTGGCCCATCTCATCTTCCATATTGTCGCCAAAAATCCATAGAAACAGCATATTCCCCACCAGATGCATCCACCCTCCGTGCAGGAACATCGATGTAAAAAGCGTATCGTATGAAAACCCTTCGGTAATGCGCGCGGGGATGACCGCGTAGTTGGAATACAACTGACTGATAATGCGTTCATTGCCCATGTCGCCGACATAGCTCAGAAAGATCACGATATTGGCTGCCATCAATAGATAGACGACAAAAGGTGTGCGCCCCGAAGGGTTATGATCTCGGATCGGAAACATGGGGGGACGCTGGTCTTTTCCAGCCGAAGGGTCAAGCCACGACCTTACTGAATTCTTTGAAAATGTTTGATCAATGGGTCTGTCGCCTCAATTCATCTGGCGAAATTCAAGCAAGGAAAGCCAGCCGCAGACCGTGTTTATCACGTGTTTTATGGGGCTGCTGCCCCAAGGCTTTGGATGCTTATTGACAGGTCGCCGAGGGCAAATCCGATCCGCTGGATGTCTAGGTGCTCAAGAAGAACTGACCTCGGGTGGGTTGACGAAGCACAGTCTGATGTCACCATTGGACGATGAAACAGATCGTCTTCTCTGCCATTCTTCTTGCCTTTTCCACAACCGTACAGGCCGAAGAATGCCCTGCCGCGCCAGATCACAGTGCCGACGTAAGCGGCGTGATCGAACGGATTCAGCAAGCGGCAAACGAACAGGCCGCGCGTGAGTTGTCCAACCAATTATGGGAACTCTGGACCGATGCACCCGATGACAGCGCGCAGGCCGTGTTGGATCGCGGGATGACGCGTCGTAGCCAGTGGGATCTTTTGGGCGCGATCGAAGATTTCAACAAGCTGATCGAGTACTGCCCGTCTTACGCCGAAGGGTATAACCAGCGCGCCTTTGCCTATTACCTGCAACAGGATTTTAAGGCGGCCTTGCCTGATCTGGAAAAGGCGATTGAGCTGTCGCCGAACCACGTTGCCGCAATCAGTGGGCGCGCGCTTACCTTGCTGGGGCTGAAACGTGTCCAAGAGGCGCGCGAGACGTTGCGCGAGGCATTGGAGCTGAACCCTTGGTTGTCGGAACGACACCTGTTGGCTCCGGGCGGGCCCTTGGCACCAGTGGGCGAGGATATCTGAATAGAAAAACGCCCCCGAAACAGCTGTTCCGAGGGCGTTTCATTTGTGTTGTTAGCCAACGAGGCCGTTATCAGCGCGCTTGATTGCAATCACGGCCGATCGCGGCGTGCCGCCATCCGGCCAGTTGCTGCCGGGATGCTGAATGCCGACAAACATGGTGCGCAGGTCTGTGGACCACGCCAAACCGGTAACCTCACAGCCATTCGGGCCAGTCATGAAACGAACGATCTCACCGGTGACGGGATCGCCAACCAGCATCTGGTTGTTACCGTTGCCGGCGAAGTCTTCTTCGTTTCCATCGTCACCATCGGTCTGGATCCAAACCAAGCCGGTTGAATCGATCACCATGCCGTCGGGCGAGTTGAACAGGTTGCCCTCGTTCACGTTTGCCGAGCCTGCGCGGGCGTCCGAATGAACAGTCGGGTTGCCCGCCATCACGTACAGGTCCCAATCGAAACCTTCGGCTGCGTGGTCGTCATTGGCAGGGCGCCAGCGCACGATCTGGCCATACTTATTGGCCTCACGCGGGTTGGGTGCGTTGACCGACGTA
Organism: Ruegeria sp. G5; assembly: GCF_056533365.1. Lineage (NCBI taxonomy): Bacteria > Pseudomonadati > Pseudomonadota > Alphaproteobacteria > Rhodobacterales > Roseobacteraceae > Ruegeria > Ruegeria sp. G5. Next base: position 179,491 of record NZ_JBQFOK010000004.1, read on the forward strand.
TCGTCACCACCTGCATTGGGCTTAACACCGCGGTTCTTGTTGTTGGTCAGGCAGCAATACGCTTCGACAGCGACAGGGCTTGAGGCCACCCATTCCGGACGGTCCATCGTGGTGCCGCCAGCCTTTGATGCAGCCATACGCGTGAAAATACGGATTTCCGCATCTTCCATGCCCGTTGTTTCCGGCGTCAGCGGCAGCCACTCGCCGGTCGCGTCATCGTTGAACTTGGCCACAAACAATGTGCCGTCATTCAGCAGGCTCTCGGTCTCGCCACCCGGTTGGTAGGTTCCGTTCGAGACGAACTTGTACAGATACTCGCCCCGCTCATCATCGCCCATGTAAACGACGACACGACCGTCCGCTGCCAGTGTGACTTCGGCATTTTCGTGCTTGAAGCGACCCAGACCGGTGTGCTTGACAGGGGTGCTGTCAGGTTTGGTCGGGTCAATCTCAACGATCCAGCCCGCACGGTGCGGCTCGTTGGGGTTTTTCGATGTGTCGAAACGCGGATCGAACAGCTCATACCCGTTCCAGCTTTCGGCTTTGACGCCGTAGCGTGCGAACCCGTCTGCGACGGCCTGTTCGTAGGTTGCGTTTTCGTCAGACGATCCGAAATAGCCGTTGAAGTTTTCTTCGCAGGTCAGATACGTGCCCCAAGGCGTTTTACCAGCGCCACAGTTGTTCATGGTACCCAGCGAAGACGTACCGGTTGGGTCAGCGGCGGTTTTCAGCAGGTCATGGCCTGCAGCCGGACCCACGATTTTCATCGGTGTGTTGTGGTGGATGCGGCGGTTGAACGGGCTGTCCTTAACTACGGACCAGCCGTCGGGGCCTTCGGTGATTTCCATGACCGTGACACCTTGAATGTTTTGAAACTTCAAGACGTCACCGGCGCTGGCGGGAACACCTTCCTGCGACGCGGGCAGGTTGATCTTGCGGTTCGGATACTCATGGTTGATCGCGATCAGCTCGTGGCCCTGGAACGAGAATGTTTCCATGCCATCGGTGTTCTCACCAAAGATACGGTCGGATTTATCGACAGGACCACCGTCTGCGACGTCATAACCGTCGGCGTCCGAGAACAGCGGATCACCCCAGCGCATCATGACCTTCCACTCGTACCCTTCAGGCACATGTACGGTGCCATCGGTCTGAGCCGGGATCGGCTTGAAGGCAAAGCGCGACGCTTCAGCGGCTTGCGCCGAGGTCGAGTTCAGCAGGCCTGCGCCCATCACTGCAGCACCGGAACCAAAGGCGAGCACACCGCTCAGGAAGCCACGGCGGGAAAGAGCGCTTTCAACCACGCGGTCAAAGTCGTTTTCTTCGGGACGCGGGAAATGCAGCTCGTCCCAGTCGTCAGCGGAAAGTGTGGTGTTGTCGACGTCTTTCATGGATGGCTCCTGGCTATGAAAAGAAAGTTGATGAACGCGATGTAGGGAGTCTTTGTGACAGGTATTTAACAGCGCCATTAAAGTCGCTGATTGTTCTTTGGAGAATAGATTAATTTTTGATGCACCAAATTGCGCTTAACCCTGCTTATGCAGGGCAGTCGGGGTCTTTGTGCCCTGAAAGCGGTCTGATCACATCGTTGTGAAGACGTTAACGCAGCCGCTGCCCATCAGCGTTGAACCTATACGCCTTTTCGGGCGCAAACCCAAGGCGCAGGTCCTGTCCTTCGGCTATCGCATGTTGCCCAAACAGCCGCGCCGTCACCGAGTGATCCTGCACCGTTGCAATAACGTTGGTATCTCCGCCCAGCTTCTCGACATGGCTGACACGCGCGGCCAGCGGTCCGTCATCCGACAGAAACAGGTCTTCTGGTCGAATGCCAATTGTGTTCGCTCCCTGATCAAGAAGGCTTTCGGGCAAGAAGTTCATCGACGGCGCACCCAGAAACCCCGCAACAAACTGGTTGGTGGGGTTGTTATACAGCTCCATCGGGGTGCCGATCTGCTCCACCCGCCCGTCGCGCAGCACGACGATCTTGTCGGCCAGCGTCATCGCCTCGGTCTGGTCATGGGTTACATAGATCATCGAGGCATCGAGCGCCCTGTGCAGGTTTGCGATCTCAAGTCGCGTGTTCATCCGCAGTGCCGCATCAAGGTTCGAAAGCGGCTCGTCAAACAGGAAAAGCTTCGGCTCTCGCACGATGGCACGCCCGATGGCAACACGCTGGCGCTGACCGCCGGACAGCTCGGACGGGTAGCGGTCCAGATACTCCTCAAGGTTCAGCATCCGGCTGGCAGTGGCGACGCGCTCCTCGATCACCGTTTTGGATTGCTTTTCCTGTTTCAGCGCCAGCGTCATATTCCCGCGCACGTTCAGATGGGGGTAGAGCGCATAGCTTTGAAACACCATCGCGATGCCGCGTTTGGACGGCGGCACCAGATTGACCTGCTGACCGTCGATATTGATCTCGCCCGAGGACGCATCCTCTAACCCCGCGATCACGCGCAGCAGGGTGGACTTGCCACAGCCCGAGGGGCCGACGAAGACGACAAATTCGCCTTCCTCCACCTCAAGCGTGATGTCTTTCAGGACATGCACCTCGCCAAAGGACTTGTTCACATTGGTCAGGGTCAGAGCGGTCATGATGCGGGTTCCTGCAGGGAAACGGGCTGGCCGGTGCGGATGCTTTCATCGGCGGCCAGACAAATGGCAAGGGATTGGACGGCGTCATTCATGTGGCGCGTCAGGTCGATGTCCTCTGCGATGGCGCGCAGCATGTAGGCTTGCTCGGCGTCGCACAGTTCCTGATGGCCGGGCTCATCGGGCATCTCGACGGTACGGTCGCCGCCTGGCGTGTGGATCAGCAAACCGCCGACCTTGGTGTGGCCGTCAATATCCGCCGACGCGCCCTTGTTGCCATCGGTGATCGAGACCGAGCCATTGGGCGAGACTATGTCTTTCACAAAAAACGCGGTTTCGGACATCATCGGGCCCCATCCGGCCTCATACCAGCCGACCGAGCCGTCCTCGAAAATGACCTGAAACTGGCCGTAATTGTACATGTCCTTGGCGATTTCGTCGGACAGGCGCAGGCCCATGCCATGCACGCGGACGGGCTGCGCATCGGTGATCTGGCACATGACGTCCACATAGTGCACGCCGCAATCTACGATCGGAGACGTGGTCTGCATCAGCGCCTTATGCGTCTCCCACTCCGCGCCCGAGGATTGCTGGTTCAGGTTCAGGCGGAACACGTATGGCCCGCCCAGATCGCGTGCCTCGGCGATCAGGCGCATCCACGAGGGGTGGTGGCGCAAGATATAGCCCACGACCAGCTTGCGGTTCAGGCGGGTGGCGGTTTCAACGACACGTCGCGCGTCAGCCACGTTGGTGGCCAGCGGTTTTTCGACAAACACATGCGCGCCAGCCTCCATGGCCGCGCAGGCGAAATCGGCGTGGCTGTCGGAATAGGTGGCGACGACCACCAGATCGGGTTTGGTTTCAGCCAGTGCGATCTGGAAATCCGAATAGGCGGGATATTGGCCCAGCTCGGGGTGATCCACACGACCGGACCGGTTCACCAGCCCCACAATCTGCGCGTCGGGGTGGTGGTGATGGGCCAGCGCGTGGCTGAGGCCCATATTACCAAGGCCAGCGATCAGAACTTTTGTCATTTGACAGCTCCGGATGTAATGCCGCGGATCAGCTGGCGTGAGAAGATGACATACAGCACCAGCACCGGCAGGATTGCCATCGACAGCGCCGACAGAACCGCGTTCCAGTCGGTGACGAATTGCCCGATAAAGACCTGACTGCCCAGCGTGAGCGTCTTGGTTTCCTCAGCCGGGGCGAGGATCAGCGGGAACCACAGATCATTCCATATCGGGATCATGTTGAACACCGCCACGGTTGCCATAGCGGGCCGGACCAGAGGCAGCACCAGCCGGAAAAAGATCGTGTATTCCGACAGCCCGTCGATGCGGCCCGCGTTTTTCAGATCGTCACTGACCTGCCGCATGAACTCAGACAGGATGAACACCGCCAGCGGCAGCCCTTGCGCGGTGTAGACCAGTATCAGCGCCCAAAGCGTGTTCACCAGCCCGGTGGCCACCATCATCTCAAGGATCGCCACTGTGCCGATGCGGATCGGGATCATGATCCCCAGCGCCAGATACAGCCCCATCAGCAGGTTGCCCTTGAACTGATATTCCGACAGCGCATAGGCCGCCATGGCCCCGAACAGCAGGATAAAGAACAGCGACGCCACCGTGACGATCATCGAATTCTGGAAATAAAGGAAGAAATCCCCCTGCTTCATCACCGTCTCATATCCGATCATAGAAAAACTGTCGGCATTCGGCAGCGCCAGCGGTTCGCGAAAGATCGCGCGGCGGGATTTGAAGCTGTTGATCAGGATCACAAAAACCGGGAACAGGGCGATCAGCGTGTAAAGGATCAGCGCCCCGTGCATTGCGGCGGTATTCAGCGGGTTATGGCGTGCTTTGTTCATCGCTGGACTCTCACATCTGATACCGACGCATCCGGGTCTGGATGCCGAAGAGGTAAATACAAACGCCCACAAGGATGATCGCGAACATGGCCCCCGCGATGGCCGAACCCATATGCGGATCACCCAGTTGCAGCTGGAAGCCAAAGAAGGTGCGATACATGAACGTCCCCAGGATATCGGTCGAGAAATCCGGCCCTGCCAGCGCGCCTTGGGCGGCATAGATCAGGTCGAATGCGTTGAAGTTGCCCACGAAGGTCAGGATCGAGATGATTCCGATTGAGGGCAGGATCAGCGGCAGCTTGATCTTCCAAAAGGCCGAGGCGCCGGTGATGCCGTCAATCTCTCCGGCCTCAAGAATTTCCTCGGGGATGGTCAGCAAGGCGGCATAGATCAGCATCATCGGGATGCCGACGAATTGCCAGACCGAAATCAGCGCCAGCGTGGTGAGCGCGTATTCCTCTTTGCCCAGCCACGGCGCGAACAGGGATTTCAGACCCACGGCGTCCAGCATCGACGGCGCGATGCCCCAGATGGGTGACAGGATCAGCTTCCATGCAAAACCAACGATCACAAAGCTGAGGATCGTTGGGATGAATATCGCTGACCGATACAGGGCCGAGAACCGAAGGCGCGGGTGGCTAAGCAGCGCCGCCAACGCGATCCCGATGGGGTTCTGCACCAGCATGTGGATCAGGAAGAACCAGAAATTGTTGCCCAAAGCGTTCCAGAACTGCTCAGACCAGATGGGGTCGAAAAACAGGGTTTGAAAGTTCTGCAAGCCCACGAACACACGGCTTTGGTCCACCTCGGAATAGAGCGCCAGCCGCAGCGTGTTGAACAGCGGGAAGATCATCACTGCCGTATAGACCAGCACAGCGGGGGCCAGAAACACGACGATATGCCAGCGGAAGCGGGGGCGGTTCATGGGTCAGCTTTCAAAGGGGTGTCGGGTGTACCCGGGCGGGCGTTTCCGCCCGGGTAGGGATCAGCTTACTGATGTGGAGCGTACCAGGAGGCGAGGCCCTCTTGCAGTTCGGCGCCCAATTCTTCAGGCGATTTGGCACCCTTGATGGCCGCAACGGATGCGCCCCAGGTTTCATTCTCCAGGTTCGGGGTGCCGCGCGACAGGATTTGATAGGTCGAGCGGATGGTCGATTCACACTCATCACGCCAGCCTACGATTTCCTTGGCCAGCGGGTCCTGCAGTTCAACAGGCGTGCTGGACAGCGGGAAGAAGCCGGGCAGGGCGTTGCCGAAGATTTCCGCAAACTCGGGGCTTGCGACCCAGGCCAGGAACGTCTCAGCCGCTTCGGGGTTCTCGGTGGCGGCATTCATGCCGATGCCGATATCAGTGTGGTCCGAGATATAACAAGTGTCGCCCGCATTCTGGACTGGCGGCTTGAATGCACCCATCTCGAAGTCCGCCTGCGCGTTGAAGCCTGAGATTTCCCATGATCCGGCTGGATAAACGGCAGCGCGACCCAGCGTGAAGATGTTCTGGCTGTCGGGATAGGTTTGAGCCTCGTACCCGTCGCCCATATACTCGCCCCAACGGGCAAGCGTGGCGTAGGGCGCGGTCCATGCCTCATCGGTCAGCTTCTGCTCGCCTTTGATCAGGGCCTGACGACCTTCTTCACCTTTCCAGTAGTTCGGACCGATGTTGTTGTAGCCCATTGTGGCGGCTTCCCACTGGTCGTTAGTGCCCATGGCCAATGGGATATAGGTGCCGTCTTCTTTGATCTTGTCGAGTGCAGCAAAGAACTCGGCTTCGGTAGTGGGTACTTCGATGCCCAACTCGTTGAACGCATCTTTGTTATAGATGAATCCGTGGATGACCGAGGCCATAGGAACGCAGAAGCTGACCGCGCCATCGTCGGTTTGCCAAGCTGATTTTGCGACGTCCGAGAAATTGCTCATGGCTTCTACGCCGGACAAATCGGTCAGGTGTCCGGCCTCATACAGTGCCAGAGATGCGTCGAAAGGACGGCATGTGATCAGATCTCCGGCAGAGCCTGCATCCAGCTTCGAGTTCAGGACAGCGTTGTATTCAGCCGGGGCGGACGGGGTGAACTGAACTTTGATACCGGGGTTGGCGGCCTCGAAAGCTGGAATGATCTTGTCCTGCCACAGGGTCAGGTCATCGTTGCGCCAGCTTTCGATGGTCAATGTAACGTCCTCGGCATAGGCAGCTGATGCCATCAGGGTCGTGCCCAGTAATGCCAGTTTCAGACTCTTGTTTGTCATTCTTGTTTCTCCCAGTTGGTTAGCAGTTATTTTTCTTGCGCCAAGGCGGCGTCCAGTCGTCCATCGGTTGCCTGCAGGCGCGCGGTGGCATTGGTGAGCGAAAGGCCCTGCGTCGCTATCAGAACTGCGGGTTTTACTTCGCCATTCGCTTCGTTCAGTGCGTTTTGCGCTGTGTGTTCATCCACGTCGGCGATGCGCGCAACGATGCCGGCGGCCCGGGCGCGCAGCTTGTCATTATCGGCGCGCACATTGACCATCATTCCACCGTGCACGTGGCCCAACTCCAGCGCCATCAGTGTGGATAGCATGTTTAGCGCGATCTTTTGCGCCGTTCCTGCACCCATCCGGGTTGAACCCGAAATCAGCTCGGGCGGGGTAGGGAGCAGTATTGCAATGTCGGCCCCGCGCAACAACGGGCTGCCTTCGTTGTTGGCGATCGCGATCACAGTTGCACCGCGGGTCTTTGCGATCTCTAGCGCGGCCATCGTGTAAGGCGTTGAGCCGCTGGCTGAGACTGCGATCACGGTGTCTTTGCTCGTCAACGAACCCAGGCTGTCTTGTAATCCGGCATCCGCGTCCTCTGCGTCGCCCGGCATCTCAACGCCAGTTGGCATGCCCCCCGCCATGTGAATGCGGATCTGCTGTGGGGATATGGAAAACGTGCCGCCCAGCTCAAGTGCATCTGCGGCCGCCATCAGCCCCGAGGACCCGGCGGCGACATAATGCAATACGCCGTCCGCCTGTAGGGTCTGAGCCATGGCCATTGCGCCCTGCGCAATTTTGTCGAGGGCTGTGTTCACCGCTTGCGCGGCGGCAATCTGGCCTGCGGCAAGCGCCTGCGCCGAGCGAACCATATCGCTTCGTTTCAGATGGCAGGCATCTTCATGCAGTTGTTCAGTCGACGGCAGCGTCAAGAGAATCCCCCATTAGTTCCCCTTACAATACCTATGTAATACCACTTGTCTACGGTTTTCTTTGATATCAATATTTTTGAGAGTTTTTTCAACTTTATTAGCCAGATTGGGCGATATTGGTATGTTTTAGACTTCCCAGAAGTAAAAAGGTATTATAATGGTATTGTCATGACTGAGTCTCGAGACAGTGCCATTTTAGCCGTGGATGGTGGGGGAACGCGATGCCGGGTGGCCTGCGAGGTCGGCGGTATTTTGTATTCCGCAGAGACTGGCGCGGCCAATGTCTCAACCGACTTTGAGGGTGGTGTGCGTCACATAAGGGCCGGTATAGCCAAGGTGGCGGAAACGCTGAACAAGACTGTCGAAGAACTGGTTCAATATCCCGCCTTTGTCGGTTTGGCGGGTTTGACAGATGAGACCTTGGCATCGCGTCTGCGTTCAGCTTTGGGGCTTGCTAAGGCGCGGATTGAGGATGACCGGCCTGCCGCATTGCGCGGTGCCCTCGGTGATAGCGATGGCATTGTTGCGCATTGTGGCACGGGGTCCTTTCTGGCGATGCAGGTTAACGGTGTGATGCGCTTTGCCGGTGGATGGGGGCCCGTTTTGGGTGACGAGGCCTCAGCCCAGTGGGTTGGGCGTCTGGCGATGGCTGAAACTCTGAATGCTGCCGACAAAATTCATGCGCATACAGAACTGACGCGGGACATTCTGGAACGTTTCGGGGGGACAGCTGGCATTGTCGACTTTGCAGGCAAAGCAACGCCTAGTCAGTTTGGTGCCATCGCCCCCAACGTCACAGCGGCTGCAGATGCAGGGGATGTGGTTGCGATCAAAATTCTACGCGCGGGCGCGGATCACATTGCCGAAATGTCAAAGCTATTGGGTTGGCGGGTTGGTCAGTCCTTATGTCTGACGGGCGGGATTGCTCCTTGCTATGCCACGTACCTGCCAGCGGAAATGCAATCCTCCGTGCACCCCCCGCTGGGCGAACCAATGAGCGGAGCGTTGGCCTTGGCGAAGGAGGTTCGTGATGAGTATCGCTGATTTCCTGCGCGCAGACCTCTGGCTTTTGCCAGAAAACGGGCCTCGATACGTACAACTGCGTCGCAGGTTGCAAGAAGGTATTGATACAGGCGTGCTGGCGCCAAACTCCTCACTGCCATCCGAGCGTGAACTGGTTGAGATTACGGACCTGTCCCGTGTCACCGTGCGTAAAGCGATTCAGGAACTGGTGCAGGAAGGGGTCATTGAGCAACGACAGGGTTCCGGCTCTTTCATCCGCGAGCGGATACCGCGTGTTGAGCAATCTCTGACGCATCTGACCTCTTTTACCGAGGACATGTCGACCCGTGGAATGCAGACTACGTCAAAATGGCTGGAGCGGGGCGTCTTTGCCCCGACAGAGCAGGAGGTTTCCTCGCTGAACCTTGGCGAGGGAGAGCAGATCGCCCGAATCTATCGCTTGCGCGAGGCCAATGGTCGTCCGTTGGCCTTGGAAAAGGCGGCGTTGCCGCTTGATATTCTACCCAACCCGATCGAAGTGACGACCTCGTTATACGAGGTGTTGGATGCGTTGGGTCACCGCCCGGTAAGAGCGGTTCAAAAGATATCAGCCCTTAACCTAGCGGCACGTGAAGCGCAGCTTTTGGGGGTGCCCGAAGGTGCCGCAGGGCTGAATATCGAACGTATTTCATTTCTCAAAACCGGGCGGGTCGCTGAATTGACCCGCTCTCTCTATCGCGGTGACGCCTATGACTTTGTCGCCGAACTGCGCTTGTAATCGGAAGGATCCGAACCCGATGCCCGAACACTCATCCAAGATGCGTCAGGAAGTTATGGAAATACCTGACGCGGTCGAAAGGCTGCTGAGCGAAGGCACTGCCAATGTTCAGCATGCGGCAGGGCTGGTTCGGGATGCCGATCCGCGGTTCCTGATCTCGGTGGCGCGGGGATCTTCGGACCATGCGTGCACTTATCTGAAATACGCAAGTGAGCTTTTGTTAGGATTGCCGGTCGCATCTGTCGGGCCTTCGGTCAGCTCGATTTACGGTGCAGAATTGAACGCCAAGGGCGCTGTTTGTGTCTCAGTCTCTCAGTCCGGGCAAAGCCCGGATATTGTTGGATTGACACGGTCCCTGCGAGCCTCGGGCGCAATTACTTTGGCAATCACCAACAATGGCAACTCTCGGCTGGCCGATGTTGCCAATGCAGTGCTGCCTTTGCATGCGGGGCCGGAACTGAGCGTTGCAGCAACCAAAACCTTTGTGACTTCTTTGGTGGCAGGGCTTTGGTTATTGGCCGAGGTGAAAGGGGACACCGATTTGATCAACGCGATCCAAGCGCTACCGGGGCAATTGGAACAAGCCGCTTTGTGCGATTGGTCCTCTGCCGCATCTGCCATTACTGACCGGTCGCTTTTCACACTGGGGCGCGGGCCGTCCTTTGCGATATCGGGTGAGGCTGCTTTAAAAATCAAGGAAACCTGCCAAATTCACGCGGAAAGCTATTCCGCGGCCGAGGTTCTGCACGGGCCGGTTTCCATCGTCGACGAAGGCTTTCCAACGATTGTCTTTGCAGCAGCAGACGCGGCCGAGCAATCAACCGCGCAGTCGGCCGACGCCTTGGCGGATAAAGGCGCAGTGGTCTTCGCGACAACAGACAAAGTCGCACGCGCCGAGCCTCTGCCGGTGGTGCGGACAGGGCATTGGATCACCGACCCCATCACGACGATCACTTCGTTTTACAGTATGGTCGAGTCCGTTGCCGGCCTGCGGGGGATTGATCCCGACACGCCACGCCACCTCAAGAAAGTGACCGAGACGGTATGACAACGCTGAATCTGACCTTTCGGAACGGCCCCATCTTTGATGGCACACGGTTGATCCATGATCATGCACTGGTCTTTGTAGGCGGGCAGGTGGGGCAGATCTTGCCGGAATCAGAGGCTCCTTCGACGGGCGATATCGTTGATCTTAAAGGCGATATCCTTAGCCCTGCTTATGTGGACTTGCAGGTCAACGGCGGCGACGGGGTGATGTTCAATGATGATCCGTCCGTCGAAACCATTCGGCGAATAGTGGGGGCGCATCGCCGATTGGGCGTCGGGGCCTTGCTGCCGACACTTATTACGGACACTGCCGAAAAAACGACTGCCGCTATTGCAGCGGCCATTCAAGCGGTGCGTGAGGGTGTTCAGGGTGTCGCGGGGCTTCATCTTGAGGGGCCGCACCTGTCTGTTGCGCGTAAAGGGGCGCATGACGCAAACCTGATCCGCCCAATGACCGACGCGGACCTTTCGATATTGGTTAAAGCCGCCCAGCAACTGCCATGCCTGAAGGTTACGATCGCGCCGGAATCTGTGTCCGAGGCGCAGGTCAAGCAACTGTCCGACGCGGGCGTATTGATTTCGCTGGGTCATACAGACGCCGATTTTGCTACCTGCCAACGCTATGCAGCTGCTGGCGCACGGTGCGCGACGCATTTGTTCAACGCCATGAGCCAATTGGGCAATCGAGAACCTGGCCTGGTTGGTGCGGCCCTTGCAAACGGTGGGCTATCCGCCGGTTTGATCGCCGACGGTATCCACGTGCATCCTGCAGCTATGCGAGCCGCCTTTGCAGCCAAGTCAGGACCGTCGAAGATTTTTCTTGTTAGTGATGCAATGGCCGTGGCCGGTACAGACCTGACCGAATTCGAACTGGAGGGCCGACGGATTACGCGCACTGACGGCCGGTTGACGCTAGAAGATGGTACTCTGGCCGGTGCGGATCTTGACCTGACAACGGCTATGGGTGTTCTGACACAGCAGGTCGGTGTTTCACTGCAGGATGCTTTGACTGCCGCAACAACCTATCCTGCAAAACTTATCGGTTATCCAATGCCTGCGGCCTTAAAAATTGACAATATCATCCGCATTTCGGCAGCGTTTGAAGGCTGCACTTGGCTGACCAATTCCGCGCAATAGAGGCCACCTTTCTGGCGCATGAAAAACCAGAGAGAAAATTCGCGAGGAAATTGAAAGCCTGCACCGAACGACGCTTGACGGCGTCTGGTGCATCGCTTAAACCGACCTCCGCTGAGCGGGCGTCGTATACTGGCTATTACCTCAGCCTTCCAAGCTGATGAAGCGGGTTCGATTCCCGCCGCCCGCTCCAAGTCAGCCCAAAAATATGCGCCAAAAGGCCCGTCAGGGGCGTTTGATTTTGCAGTGTCGCTTGACCCTGCCTGTCACTAGCTGCAAGAAGCTGTGACTTAGGTATTCAGACGATGCAAAGGCCATCCATGGCAGACACCGCCCCAGCCCGTCCAACAGGAAAGCCCGCGCCCGGTGCCGCCGAAGAACGCGCAAGGTCGCGGAAGATTGGTGTTCTGTCGTCACTTTGGCCGTTCATGAAACCCTATCGGCTGCTGATGATCGGGGCGACGTTGGCCCTGATACTGACAGCCAGCATGACATTGACCTTGCCGCTGGCAGTGCGTCGCGTTGTTGATAATTTTCGGATCGAAGACGGAGAACTGCTGGATTGGTACTTTTTGGCAGCGCTGGGCATTGCTGCGGTTTTGGCTGTGGGTACGGGCATCCGATATGCGCTTGTGACTCGTTTGGGCGAACGGGTTGTCGCTGACATCCGCAAAGCCGTGTTCGACCGTGTTATCGGCATGAGCCCGGAATTCTATGAACGCATCATGACCGGTGAAGTCCTTAGCCGGATCACCACGGATACGACCCTGATCCAGTCGGTTCTGGGCTCGTCGGTTTCTATCGCGCTGCGAAATATGCTGATGTTCCTGGGCGGTCTGGTCCTGATGTTGCTAACCTCGGCCAAGTTGACGGCAATGGTCCTGTTGCTGATCCCGTTGGTCGTTGTCCCCATTCTGGTGCTTGGGCGGCGTCTGCGCGCAATCAGCCGCGAGAATCAGGATTGGATCGCTGCGTCCTCCGGTAACGCGGGTGAGGCGCTGGGCGCTGTGCAAACCGTTCAGGCGTTCACGCATGAACATGCCAGCCGTCACCAATTCGGCGAGATGACCGAAACATCTTACGTTGTCTCGTTGCGCCGGATTCAGACGCGGGCTGTTCTGACAGTCATCGTTATTTTTCTGGTGTTCTCGGGGATCGTTGGTGTTCTTTGGATGGGTGCCAATGACGTCCGAAACGGGGTAATGACCGAAGGCGTCCTGATCCAGTTTGTTATTTATTCGATCATCATGGCAGGTTCGGTCGCGGCCCTTTCTGAAATCTGGAGCGAACTTCAACGCGCAGCGGGCGCAACGGAACGCTTGGTCGAGCTTCTGAACGCGGAAGATACGGTCAACGATCCCACCGCGGCAAAGGCGCTGTCTGCGCCTGTGCGCGGTGAAATCCGGTTTGACGAGGTCACGTTTCATTATCCGTCGCGTCCGGATATTGTAGCTTTGGATCAGCTGTCCTTGACGGTCAGCCCGGGGGAAACGGTTGCTTTCGTAGGGCCGTCGGGGGCTGGGAAAACGACCGTCATTCAAATGATCCAGCGGTTCTATGATCCTGATGCGGGGCACGTCAGTCTGGACGGCATTGATCTGCGCGACCTTGATCGCGCCTCGTTCCGCCAGCACATGGCGCTGGTCCCGCAGGACCCGACAATTTTTGCAGCTTCTGCGCGGGAAAACATCCGTTTTGGCCGACTGGACGCGACAGACGCCGAAGTCGAAGCCGCCGCTCAGGCTGCCGCTGCGCATGATTTCATCTCGGCGCTGCCGGATCGGTATGACAGCTTTGTGGGGGAGCGTGGGGTCATGCTGTCGGGTGGCCAAAAGCAACGCATTGCCATTGCGCGGGCCATCTTGCGCGACGCTCCGGTTTTGTTGCTGGACGAGGCGACCTCGGCCCTGGATGCAGAAAGCGAGCGGGCAGTGCAGGGTGCCGTAGACCAGATGCGTGCTGGCCGCACGACCCTGATTGTTGCGCATCGACTAGCCACCGTGAAAAAGGCTGACCGGATCGTCGTCATGGATGCCGGACGTATTGTAGCGCAGGGCACCCATGACGATCTTGTATCGCAAGACGGGTTGTATGCCCGTCTGGCGCGTCTGCAGTTCACCGATGGTGTGGCCGCCGAATAGCTTGACGTATGGGCAAGCGATTTCGCGCCGCTGCGTAATCCTACAAAATTGCTGCATTCTTGGCTAAGCCGTCGCTTGCACATGCGCGGTTTTGCTTTCATCCTGCATTGGAGGGACAAAAATAACCCGTGCATGACACGGGAGCCGATCAGGGAGGAGCCACATGGCGTTTGTGGGATTGGAAGACAAGGCGAGAATGGAGCAGGAGATGTCGTGGGAAGACCGGGATGTCCCGGTCACGTTCCACCAGTTGCTGTCGCGTACAGCAGGCAAATTTCCAAACAGTAATGCGATCAGCTTTCAGATTTTTTCAGGTCCGACGGACAAAGCCGAAACGCTGACCTGGTCCCAGCTTTTGGGCAAGGTAAATCAGGCCGCGAACCTGTTTCGGTCCTTGGGTGTGGGGGAAAAGGATGTGGTCGCCTATATCCTGCCCAACTGCAATGAGACGCTGATCACAATGATGGGCGGCGCGGTGGCCGGTATCGTCAACCCGATCAACCCGCTGCTGGAGCCAGAGCAGATCTCGGCCATCCTGCGTGAAACCGGCGCAAAGGTTGTGGTGACGCTGAAATCCTTCCCGAAAACGGATGTCGCGCAAAAGGTCGAAGAAGCGGTTCGCCACGCACCCAAGGTCAACACGATCCTTGAAATTGACCTTAACAACTATCTCACACCGCCGAAGTCCTGGCTTGTACCTTTGCTGCGCCCCAAGATGGGCAACAAAGAGTATTTGGCGCATGCGGACTATAAGAACTTCAACGCAGAACTGGCAAAACAGCCCACTACGCTGACGTTCGAAGACTCAAAGGAAGACCGCGTTGCGTGCTATTTCCACACGGGTGGCACGACAGGGATGCCCAAGGTGGCACAGCACAAGTATTCGGGCCTGATATACAACGGCTGGCTGGGTGACACTCTGCTGTTCTCGGAAGAGGATGTCGTGATGTGCCCGTTGCCGATGTTCCATGTGTTCGCAGTGCATGTGATCATGATGGCTGCGGTGTCTTCGGGGGCGCATGTGGTGTTCCCCACACCGCAAGGCTATCGCGGTGACGGTGTGTTCGACAATTTCTGGAAGCTGATCGAACGGTGGAAAGTGACCTTTATCATCACCGTTCCCACGGCCATTGCCGCCAAAATGCAGCGCCCGGTGGATGCAGATATCTCAAGCGTGAAAACGGCCTTTTCAGGTTCGGCCCCGTTGCCGGTTGAATTGTTCCGCCGGTTTGAAGAGGCAACCGGCGTAACGATCGTTGAGGGGTACGGGCTGACCGAGGCCACCTGCCTTGTGTCTTGTAACCCCGTGGACGGCGAAAAGAAGATCGGCTCGATCGGAATTCCATTTCCGTATACGGATGTGAAAATCCTGCAGGCCGGGCCCGATGGCCCCACGGAATGCGCGACCGATGAGATTGGCGAGATTTGTATCTCGAACCCCGGCGTCTATGCAGGCAATACGTATACCGAGGCCGACAAGAACGTGGATCTCTATCACTATGACAAATACCTGCGCACGGGCGACTTAGGGCGGTTTGATGAGGACGGGTATCTGTGGATCACTGGTCGCGCCAAGGATCTGATTATCCGTGGCGGTCACAACATCGATCCGGCCGAAATCGAAGAGGCGTTGCTGGGCCATGATGCCGTCGCTTTCGCGGGGGCAATCGGGCAACCCGACGCTTATGCAGGCGAGGTACCTTGTGCCTTTGTTGAGCTGGTCGACGGCGCGTCAGTGACCGAGAAGGAGCTGATGGAATATTGCGACGTGCATGTGCACGAGCGCGCGGCGCAGCCCAAACACATGACGATTCTGGACGAACTGCCCAAGACTGCGGTCGGCAAGGTCTTTAAGCCGGAACTGCGCAAACAGGCAATTACGCGCGTTTACAATGGCGCTTTGGAAAAGGCTGGCGTGGATGCGCGCGTTGTCTCGGTCATGGATGACAAAAAGCGCGGTCTCGTCGCGCAGCTTGACGCGAACGGCGCATCCGAGGACGATGTTGCCAAAGTGCTGGGATCATTTACCCGGCCGTGGGAGTGGGCTGCCTGACCTGGAGGGAACATGGATTATGAGCGTCTGATTGATGAAGAAACCTGGGCGTTCATAAGACGTACGGCGGAAAGCTATCCCGATGATGCGGTCGAGATGTCGATCGAGGATCAGCGTCGTGTTTACGATGCGATGTGTGACGATTTTCGCCAACCGCGCCCCGAAGGTGTTGAAACCGAAGACAGGCAGGCCGACGGCGTGCCTGTCCGCATTTACAACGCCGGCGTGCCGACCCGAACCGTTGTCTATTTCCACGGAGGCGGCTTTGTCGTTGGTGGTCTCGAAAGCCACGATGACGTCTGTGCTGAGATCTGCGCGCAAACCGGGTATCGGGTTGTTGCTGTCGATTACCGTTTGTGCCCTGAACACGTCTTTCCGGTCCAGTTTCAAGACGCTTGGGCGGCAACCAACTGGATCGCGGCTGAGTTTGGAGATCCGCTCGTTCTGGCCGGAGACAGTGCAGGGGGCAACTTGGCGGCGGCCGTTTCGCATTATGCACGTGGTCGCCTGAAGCAGATTCTTGGGCAAGTGCTTGTTTACCCGGGCTTGGGCGGTGACCGGACCCAAGGTTCGTATGTCGAGCACGCCCATGCGCCGCTGCTGACGTTGGAAGACATCGTGTTCTATGAACAAGTTCGGTGCGGAGGTTCTGCACCTGAGCGTGATCCAACATATGCCCCGCTGGATGATACAGATTTCGCAGACCTGCCGCCCACCGTGGTTGTTACGGCGGATTGCGATCCTCTGCGGGATGACGGGCCGGTTTATTGCGCTCGGATCACCGAGGCGGGGGGCAAGGCGTATTGCATCAACGAACCGGGGTTGGTGCACGGCTACCTGCGGGCGCGAAGCTCGGTCAAACGCGCCGCAGACAGTTTTGAGCGCATCGTTGTGGCGATCGAAGCACTGGGCCAGCAAATCTGGCCGTACGACTAAGTCACGACAGGAACGGTTCGGCTTTCATCGTCTCCGCAAGCGGCGCCCCCATACGGTTCAGGATCGTTGGCGCCAGTTGTAGCTGGTCAATAACATCATCAGCTTCGGGGCCGGTTGCGTCACCAAAGTAATACAGCGCGGTTTCTTGCTGTAACGGGCTGCGTCCACCATGATGGCCGCGTTCATCCTGCCCGTGATCTGCCGTCACGATGACCTCGTAACCCAGTTGCCGCCAACGAGGGATGAAGGGGGCCAGCATCTCGTCAGCTACGAAACAAGCATGGTCCATTTCCTGACAATCGTGGAAAAAACGGTGACCCATACTGTCCAGCGTGCATGTGTGAAGGATGCCGTAATCCAGACCAAACCGCAGGCACAAATTGGTCAACGTTGCGTACAAATCTACGTCAGACGGCGTCATCTGGTTTGTCTTGTTGTAGCCGGTCATCGAGTGGAAGCGACCGTGATTGATCGTGGCGCTTTCTGGCTCGTCATATTCCACGTCGCGCACGTAGTCGAAGGGATGACGATTGAAAAACTGCGACCAATAGCTGTGGGTGACCGCCCCGGTGATGCCGCCGGCCTCGCGAACCTGACTGAACACGTCCTTGTGGCTCAGGCGAAATACGTTGCCGTTGCCGGTGCAGCAATGCTCCTGCGGGGAAACGCCGGTATGGATCGAGGCGTAGCAACTCGCAGAGGTCGATGGCAGGACCGATCGCAGCTTCCAGACCCGCGCTTCTCCGCTGTCGACCCAACCTTCGAGGTTTCCAAAAAGACGTCGGAAATTGCGCCACGGGACGCCGTCGAGGATTATCAAAAGCAGTTTGCGGTCCATGTCTTAACCTTTTGCGGGTATTTTGGGCGAGCTTATTGGGCGTCGTGCATTAAAGCCGCCTGTTCGCGCCCCCAATAGCAAAATCCCGACACGAATGTGCCGGGATTTCGAAACTTCATAGAACTGTCATCAAGGCGTCAGTTCCCCGCACTTTCCATCTTGCGGTTGGCGACAACCTCTTCCAGCCAGCCCAGATGCATTTCGGGTACAGAGCTGAGCAGCAGATCGGTATAGTCGTCGAACGGTGGCGTCAGAACATGGCTTTTCGAGCCATAACGCGCAACGCGCCCCTGATACATCACGGCGATACTGTCACTGATCGCACGTACCGTTGCCAGATCGTGGGTGATGAACAGGTAGGCCACATCCTCGATCTTCTGCAGGTCCAGCAACAGTTTCAGGATGCCGTCTGCCACAAGCGGATCCAACGCCGAGGTCACCTCGTCACAGATGATCATCTTGGGTTTTGCAGCCAGCGATCGGGCGATGCAGACGCGTTGCTTTTGACCACCCGACAATTCGGCCGGATAGCGATCAATGAACTGTTCGCCAAGTTCGATCTCATCCAGCAATTCGACGACCCGCTTACGCTTTTCCGCGCCGCGCATGTTGAAGTAAAACTCCAATGGTCGGCCAATGATCGTACCGACGGTCTGACGGGGATTCATCGCCACATCTGCCATCTGGTAAATCATCTGCAACTCGCGCAGATCTTCGCGTGACCGCCCCTTGAGGTCGGGGGACAGCTTGCGCCCGTTGAATGTGATCTCACCATCGCGCGGTGGCAGAAGGCCCGTGATGACCCGAGCCAGCGTCGACTTGCCCGAACCCGATTCACCCACGACGGCAAGTGTCTGACCGGGGTGAACCTCGACATTGACGTTGTGCAGGACGTCAAAGTTCAGGCCCTTATAGCGGGCTGTAATTCCATCAACGGTCAGAACGGGTTCCGAGGTCGGTTGCTTTTCCTCGTGCTCGATAGAGCGGACCGAAACCAACGCCTGCGTATACTCTTCCTGAGGGTTGTTGATGATCTGGTCGGTGGTGCCATACTCGACGGTGTCCCCCATCCGCAGCACCATGATGTCGTCGCTGACCTGCGCCACAACCGCAAGGTCATGGGTGATATACAAAGCAGCAACGCCAGTGTCGCGAATGGCTTCTTTAATAGCCATCAGAACGTCAATCTGGGTGGTTACATCCAGCGCAGTCGTTGGTTCGTCGAACACAACCAGATCGGGTTCAGGGCAGAGTGCCAGCGCCGTCATGCAACGCTGAAGCTGACCACCCGAAACCTGGTGGGGATACCTGTCACCGATATTGTCCGGATCGGGTAATCCTAGTTTGGCGAACAGTTCTCGCGCGCGCGACTCAGCCTCTTTGCGTGAGAACTTTTTGTGCTCGACCGCTGCTTCGACCACTTGATCCATGATCTTCTTGGCCGGGTTAAAAGACGCTGCCGCAGATTGAGAGACATATGCCACCTCACCCCCGCGCAGATTGCGAATGTCGCCGGGCGACGATTTCAGGATATCGCGCCCGTTGACCCAGACCTCACCACCGGTGAGTTCCACGCCACCCCGGCCATACGCCATCGAGGCGAGGCCGATTGTCGATTTACCCGCGCCGGATTCGCCGATCAGCCCCAGCACCTTGCCGCGTTCCAGGTCGAAATCGACCCCGTGTACGATTTCAATGTCATGGGGCTTTTCGCCCGGCGGATAGACGGTCGCGCCAATCTTTAGGCCACGGACCTTGAGAAGGGTATTGTCGCTCATCCCCGGCCTCCTTTCAGCGAAGTTGTACGGTTCAGAACCCAGTCAGCCACGAGGTTGACCGAGATGGCCAGCGTCGCGATAGCGACGGCGGGATATAGCGCCGCGCCGATGCCATAGACGATGCCGTCTTTGTTTTCCTTCACGATCCCACCCCAGTCGGCCAGCGGTGGCTGCACGCCAAGGCCCAGGAAGGACAAGGTCGAGATGAACAGAACCATGAAGATGAACCGCAGTCCGAACTCGGCCACCAAGGGCGACAAGGCGTTGGGCAGGATTTCCCGGAAGATGACCCAAGCGCGCCCTTCGCCGCGCAGTTTCGCGGCCTCGACATAGTCCATGACGTTGATGTCCACAGCAACCGACCGCGACAGGCGATACGGGCGTGTTGCGTCCAGCAAGCCCATGACCAGGATCAGGATCGGAACGGTGACAGGAACGATCGCAAGGATCACCAGCGCAAGGATCAATGTGGGGATGGACATGATCAGGTCCACGGTCCGGCTCAGCGCCTGATCAGCCCAACCGCCCAAAACAGCGGCGAGCAAGCCCAGCGACGTACCCGTCAGAAAGCTGAGGATCGTGGCGGCGGCGGCGATGAAGATCGTCGTGCGCCCGCCATAGATCATGCGTGTCAGCAGATCGCGACCGATATTGTCGGTGCCCAGAAGATGCTCAGCGCTGGAAGGCTCCCATACATCACCGACCACTTCGGCCATGCCGTAAGGGGCGATCAGCGGAGCGGCGAAGGCCACGAAGAAATACAGGCCCGTGAAAAACAGACCGATCATCGCCGAAATAGGGATATTCTTCATCATTTCGGATGCCTCAGTCTTGGGTTGGCAAGGATCGAGACGATGTCGGCCACCATGTTCAGTCCGATATAAACGGCGGCAAAGACAACGCCGCAGGCCAGAACAACCGGCACGTCACGTTTTGTCACCGAGTCGACCAGATACTGGCCCATGCCGGGATAGACGAACACCACCTCAACAACGACGACACCCACGACCAGATAGGCCAGGTTCAGCATCACGACGTTGACGATGGGCGAGATCGCGTTGGGGAAGGCATGACGCGCGATGACCTGAAAGTTCGACAGGCCCTTTAGCTCAGCCGTTTCAATGTAAGCCGATTGCATCAGGTTCAGGATCGCAGCGCGGGTCATGCGCATCATCTGCGCCAGAACCACCAGCGTCAGCACGAAGGCCGGCAGGGCGATTGCGTTCAGCTTTTCGCCAAATGACATCGAGTCGTTGATCATTGCCAGCGATGAGAACCATCCCAGTTTCACCGAAATGAAGTAGATCACCACATAGCCGATCAGGAATTCCGGTATCGAAACCGTGGTCAGGGTGATCGCAGAAATCAGTTTATCCGGCCAGCGATTGCGGTACCGGACGGCCAGAAGGCCCAGGAAGATAGCAAGCGGGACAGATACGATTGCAGCAGCACAAGCCAGGAACAAGGTGTTGCCCAGACGCTTGCCGATGCTTTCCGCGATATCCAATTTGTTGGTCAGCGATTGTCCCAGATCGCCTTGCAAAATGCCCCCAAGCCATTCGAAATAGCGGGTCAGGGCAGGGCGGTTAAGGCCCATTTCCTCGCGTAGGTTTGCCAGTGCCTCAGGGGTTGCGGACTGCCCCAGGACGGCTTGCGCGGCGTCTCCGGGAAGGGCTTCGGTCAGACCAAAAATCAGGGCCGAAGCGCCGAGCAGCAACAGGAGTCCCAGCGCAACGCGCTGGGAAACCAATTTGACAATAGGATGCATGATCCGTGGTCCCTATCAGGCGAACCACATCTTACGCGACATCTGGCCGTTCATCAGCTCTTGGGTCGGGTCGGTTTCCCAACCTTCCAGCTGATTGCTGACGCCTTCGACAAAGTCGTTGAACATCGGGCAGATCAGGCCGCCTTCGTTGCGGACCATCTGGCCCATCTGGCTGTAGATGTCTTTGCGCTTGTCAGTATCCAGTTCGGCACGGGCCTGGAACAGCATCTCGTCAAAGGCCGGAACCTTGAAGCGTGTGTCGTTCCAGTCGGCGCTGGACAGATACGCGGTTGAGTACATCTGATCCTGCACCGGACGGCCGCCCCAATAGGATGCGCAGAAGGGCTGAACGTTCCAGACCTCGGACCAGTAGCCGTCGTTGGGCTCACGCTTGATTTCCAGCGGGATGCCAGCCTGTGCAGCGGTTTGCTGGAACAGAGCTGCGGCATCCACGGCACCGGGGAAGGCACCGTCGGCCACGCGCAGGATGATGGGCGAGCCATCATGCCCGGACTTCTTGTAATGCTCGGCGGCTTTTTCGACGCTGAACTCACGCTGCGGGATTGAGCCGTCGAACAGAGGATAGGCCGCGTTGATCGGCATGTCGTTCCCGATCGAGCCATAGCCACGCAGAACCTTGTCGACCAGTTCCTGACGATTGATCGCGTATTTCAGCGCCGTGCGCAGTTCGTTGTTGTCGAACGGAGCGGTGTCGCAATGCATGATGAACACATAGTGCCCGCGACCAGCGGTCGAATGTACGGTCAGGTTGGGCGCACGGCCCAGCAGTGCAGCAACCTTGGGCTCAACGCGGTTGATCGCGTGGACCTGACCCGATTGCAGCGCGGCGGTACGCGCGGTTGCGTCGTTGATCACGACGACCTCAACACTGTCGAAATTACCGAAATCGCTGTTCCAGTGGTTGGCGAATTTCTTGAATACGTGGCGCACGCCTGGCTCATCT
Source organism: Ruegeria sp. G5 (assembly GCF_056533365.1). NCBI lineage: Bacteria > Pseudomonadati > Pseudomonadota > Alphaproteobacteria > Rhodobacterales > Roseobacteraceae > Ruegeria > Ruegeria sp. G5. Next base: position 201,547 of record NZ_JBQFOK010000004.1, read on the forward strand.
ACCTCAAGCTGGTAGGGGCCAGTGCCGATACCGGCAGCCGGGTTGTCCATACCGCCATCAGGCTGAATGATCAGGTGATAGTCGGCCAGCAGATAGGGCAGGTCGGCATTTGCCTCGGACAGCGTGACCTGGAAATACTCGCCATCGGCCTTCATCGACTCGATGCCCTTCATGATGCCCAAGGCACCGGACTTGGAGTCTTCGTTCGAGTGGCGCTCCATGGTTTTCAGCACGTCTTCGCTGGTCATGGTCTTGCCGTTGTGGAATTCCACGCCCTGGCGCAGTTTGAAGGTCCAGACCTTAGCATCCGCGCTGCCTTCGACACTTTCCGCCACGCGCGGTTCGATCGAGCCATCAGGTGCTACTTCGATCAGTGTGTCCCCGAACTGCTTGCCGTTGGCAAATGGAACCGAGCTTGCATAGGTTGCCGGGTCCAGCGAGTTGGTGGATTCGCCGCCCTGCAGACCCAGCTTCAGGTCGCCGCCTTTTTTGGGTCCGGCCGCGCGTGCTGCATCGGCAAAGATGGTGCTGGCCGTTGCCGCTGCGACACCCAAGGCTGCCGCTTTCCCCATGAATTCGCGGCGGGTCAGCTTGCCAGCTGTAACCTGTTTGGCCATGTGAGTGAGTTGTTCGTTCATCCAAGGATCTCCCAGTTGATTGGATTTCAGCCCTTGTCGGGCTTTTTATTGACGCATTAGTCAAGTTAGGCGTATTTCGTCGCGCCGGGCAAGCGCAAATGTGGCATCCGAAGGGGTTCGGGCCTCACATGTGATTGCGCGGGATGGTATCCTCCTGTTGTTTCGAGAAGACCATTTCGCTGCCCTCATACGCCTTTATTTCAGCGCTAAGGTAAAAGTTTTCCGCGTCAGACCACATCTCGCAGCTTGTCTCTGTTCGCAGGTTGATGTTGTCGCGGCTCATCTCTTGCGTCCACGAACACTGCCCGCGTGCAGATAGCGGGTTGTCTGGATGGATGGACCAACGTTCGAACGCTGTGCTGCCATGCGTCAGGCCGTGGTGATTATCGGTCACCAGACCAAAATCGTCTTCGATGATCAGGTGTGTCTCACCGGAATTCATGTCCGTTTCCACCCGCCGCGTGTTCTTACTATCGCGCAGGACCGAGACGTCGCGGGGTGTCTCGGATTCGGGCGGTTGAAACACCCATTCATCCTCGGATGTCGGACGCGTTGGGATGTCAATCTCGCCACCGGTCAAGTGCAGCTCAGTCGTCTCTGGCGATGGCCAGATCAGGGGCCAATAGGCACTGGAAACCGCAACCCGAAAGCGATGCCCTTTGGGTACGCGATAGGCAATGTGATCCAGATCCAGCGTCACGTCATAGGGCGTTCCGGGCTCCATCGGAGAGGGGGTCGCATGGCTGTCGCGATGAGACAGGTTCAACACACCGTAAGTCACGCGCGTTGAGGCCCCATCTGGATGCACATGATTCAGACGAACGGCGATTTGGGCCTGCGGGCGGTTTGATGCCACGCGCAAGCGTAGGCGCGGTGCCCCGACAATATCCATATCTTGTTTCAGCGGTTCGGTGTCAAAGCATGCCGATAGGGCATCGTCTGTCCTTTGATCGCCGGGCATGTCCGGGCCCAGCCAGATTGCGCAATACTCGCCACCTTCCATACCGCATGTCTGTGGGGACGCGATGCGTTGATCCAGCGCGCCTGTCTCACCAAGGCCTGCGTTCGACATGGACAACGTTTGAACGGGCAGATGAGCCGTCGCCCCGGTGTCTTCGGCAAGCCAGCGGCCCGAGCGTTCGCTATACCAGCGATAGGGGCGCACCCCGTCCATCAGATAGGCGCGGTAGTCCGGATCTCTGTCCACTCCGGTGTCCACACCTTTTAACCAGTGATCCCACCAGCGCAAGGCTTCCTGCAAGAACCCGATCCTTGGTTCTGGAACCGCAAAATGCGGGTATTTATGAACCCATGGCCCCACGATGCCTTTGACCGGTGCGTCCAGCTGTTCGACCAACATGGGCACTGTGTTCTTGTAGGCATCTCCCCAACCGCCAATGGCAAGTGTCGCGGCGCGGATCGCGCTGAAATCTTCGCAAACCGAACCGTGCCGCCAATATGCATCACGGGTCTGGTGGCGTAGCCAAACCGATGGAAGGAAGGGCTCATTTTCCAGCCTTTCGAGCCACAGCTCGCGCCAATCGGGCCGCAGGGCAGGGTCCGGTGCGCGTGAAGAGTACGACCACATGGTCGCGCCCCAGCCCAGATTTTCATTCAGAAGACACCCACCTTTGTAATGGATGTCGTCCGCATAACGATCTGCTGTCGAGCATAGTGTGATGATGGCCTTTAACGCCTCGGGCTGCATTGCGGCGACTTGCAGAGAATTGAAGCCACCCCAGCTGATGCCCATCATCCCGACGTGACCAGTGCACCATGGTTGCCGGGCCAGCCAAGCGATGGTGGCCACTGCATCATCCAGTTCCTGTTGGGTGTATTCATCCTCCATCAGGCCTTCGCTGTCGCCATTGCCGCGCATGTCGACGCGAATACAGGCATAACCGCGTTTGGCGAACCACGGATGGGTCAGCGCATCTCGGGTCGCGGTGTTGTCGCGCTTGCGGTAGGGCAGGAACTCAAGAATAGCAGGAACAGGGTTCTCATCGGCGTCCACCGGTCGCCAGACCCGTGCCGACAAACGGCACCCGTCTGGCATGACAATACCCATGTCGGGCAGGTCTTCGATGTCAGACAATGCGTTGGGCTGGCGAGTCATAACCGTAGTCTCTGGAGCTTTTGATTTCAGGGTCAGGGGAAAATCGTCAAATCAGTCGCGAATTGCGACAAGCAGGTCCATCACGTTGGTCCCTGTGGGGCCCGTCACCAGCAAAGCACCTTTGCGGTCCAGATAGCTGCCGCTATCAGCGTTTTTCAGCGCCTCATCTGCCCCATCCCCCCAAGTGGACCCGTCTACGATACCACCGGCGGCTTGCGTCGGGCCATCGGTTCCATCGGTACCCCCGACGACGACTGTGATACCGTCCATCCCCGCAATCTCGCGCGCCAGAGCAAGTGCCAAAGCTTGATTGCGCCCGCCGCGTCCGGGGTTTTCCGGCAGGATCACCGTTGGTTCACCGCCAAAGACCATAACGCCCTTGGGCATGTCGCGCAGGCGCTGTCCCACAGCAGCCGCTACGTTTCTGTAGTCGTCGTGCAAACTTTCCTCATCCGCAAGCACGGTCTCGCCTTCGCTCGCGGCCTGGTCAGCCGCTGCCGCGCGTGCATGTGCATTGGATGCCACAATCTGCGCCGAAGCTTCAAAGTCATGGGCCAGTGGCAACGCACCTATACCTGACCCGACAACATTCAGATCGTCACCGGGTACGTCCGAGATCGCCAGTACGCTGGCCTTGCGCCCCCGGAAGTGGCCTAGCAAACCGCCGCCCTTGATACGTGAAATCTTACGACGTTCAGCGTTCATTGCAGTGATGTCCAACCCTTCGGCCAACAACCTTTTGTTAAGCGCTTCGAGGTCTGAGAGCGTTTTGTCCCCCATAAGATCTTCGGCCAGCGAAGACGCGCCGCCCGAGACCAGCAGCAGCAAATGCGATGTCGGCCCCATCGCTTCAACCGTTTCTCGCAGGGCTTGCCCACCCTTGAGGCTACGTTGATCCGGCACCGGGTGGGACGCTTCAATCAGTTGGACGTGATCTGGCAGGTCGCGCCCGTGGTCATCCTTGGTCACCACCAGTGTTGGTACGGGGCCAAATCGTTCCAGTGCCGCGCGCGCCATTGCGGCGGCAGGCTTTCCGACCGCCAGAATTTGGTCGGGTGCCTCAATGTCTTGCAGTGCGCCTTTTGTTGCCGCGTGCCCGCCGACTGCGTCGACTCCGGCTTGCCAGATACGAATTGCCTTTTGTTTTTGATCCATCAACTTTCCATCCAGATTGTGACCGGCCCGTCGTTGAGCAACTCTACGGCCATATCGGCCCCGAATTGACCCGTTTCGACGGGCACGCCCAAAGCGCTCAGGGTTTGGGCGAAGTGTTCGTATAAGTGTTTGCCAACCGCCGGAGGCGCGGCTTCGGAAAAGCCGGGTCTGTTCCCGCGTGAGGTGTCGGCCGCCAACGTGAACTGGCTGATCACCAGCGCGCTGCCTTGTATGTCCAGAACGGAACGGTTCATTTTGCCCGCGTCGTCCTTGAAAATCCTCAATTTGGCAATTTTAGCGGCAAGCTGTTCAGCAGCCGTTTCGTCATCTTCACCCATCGCACACACCAGAACCATCAATCCGGGGCCGGTGCGCCCGACAACCACGCCATCGACCGAGACCTGCGCGTGTGAGACTCTTTGGACAACTGCTCTCAAACTCTGCTCCGTCCGTTTTCAGCCGATCCAATCGACGAATGCATCTGGCGCATCGCGCTTGGTGCGAAACCCGTTCGCCGGGTGATCCGTATCAGCGTATCCGAACGAGATCGCACATAGGATCAGGCGGTCATCGGGAATGTCGAAATATCGATGCAGGAACGGGCTGTAACTTGCCAAGGCCGCTTGCGGGATCGTCGCAACTCCCAATGCTTGCGCCGCTAGGGTAAAAGCCGTCACGAACCCTCCGCAATCCAACGCGCCATAGGGACCAAGTTCAGCCGGGCTGGACACGATTGCGCAATGTGGCGCGCCAAACAGGGAAAAGTTCTCCATCATTTGTTTGGCAGAGGCGGCGCGGTCACCGCGTTCAACACCGACTGCTTCGTACAAGGCCCAGCCGCATTCACGACGGCGATCGCGGTAGACGCCCGAATAGGACGTTGGAAAAGGCAAGTCGGGTGCATGTGCACCAGTCATTGCCTCATGTTGCATCGCCTCGCGGAATGCATCGGTTTCGTCGCCGCTGGTAATCGTGACATTCCAAGGTTGTGCATTGCACCAACTGGGGACACGTGATGCACTTGTCAGCATTTGCTCGATCAGATCTCGCGGCACAGGATCAGCAAGAAACGCACGGCAGGAATGGCGACCAATCAGCAACTTGTTCAAATCGGATAATGCCACACTAGCCCCCCCATGGCGTCGACGTGGCGCAGGATGACGAGTGACGCAGGGATGTTCAAGCGCTAAAGCAGCGAAAATGTTTGCGGTATCATTATTGCCCGGTCGCCATCACATATCCAACCCCAGCGGCGACCAAAAGTCCCAGCAGCACCGCGATCGTTATTTTGATAGCCGACCAGGGACGTTCGCCCTGAACCTGACCCGTTCGGCCGTTCACAACGAACCTATAGGTCTGCCCACGATACTTGTAAGCCGCCATCCAGATCGGCAGAAGGATGTGTTTGAACGTCACATTTCGTACGTCTGTATCGACCGCGTGGATACGCTGACGATCGCCGCCGATGTCAAAGCGAACGTCCCGCTCAATGACGCGGGCCATGTGCCCTCGGGCCTCGGTATACCCTTCCTGTAGTTTGACGGTGTAGGCTTCGGCGCGAAAACCCGCCAGATATTCAGGTTGGTACGGCTCAAGTGCAGGCAGATCCCAAGGTTGTAATGCATCGGTGTATTTCTTCGGCAGAGACTGCGAGGCAAGCACGAGCACATCGTCAAAAAAGCGGGCCACGCGACCTGACTTTGGCGACCACCGGACTTTGGCCACCCGTTGCTGCACCCGTTTGCCATCCCGCATCACGGTTCGGGTTTCGTGATAAACAGTGCCCCGTTCCCCGCGATATGAGGATTTTGTATCAGCGTCAAAGGTCCAATAGGGCACGTAGATGCCCTGCATCTTGCGCCCTTTGCGCGCGTATTCCTTCAAGCCGTTTGGGGCGAACCACAGCCGGCCCAGCCAGTTTTCCATCGCTTTGTGCGCAGATCGTTCGTCCAGTGCAAAAGGCAATACGCCGCGTGGTTTGATGTGGCGATTTACACCTGTATCCGTCACCACCGGCGTCGCACAAAATGGGCATTCCGCTGCGTGGGTGTCGGGATCAAATTCCACCTGGGCGGCGCAGTTCGGGCAAGACAGAACGCGCGTTTCCTCAATCTCGCTATCAGGCAGGCGGTCGGCAACGGCCGCGTCAAAATCCAGTTCCTTGAGGCTTGCGCCGCCCCAAGGACCAGCGCCAATCGACTCTGAATGACCGCAGTGATCGCAGGTCAGGGCCCCATCCCCGGGGTTGAACCGATAATCGGCCCCGCATTGCTCACAGGGAAAGCGGTGTTCGGCCTGATCGGATTCGGAAAGCTGTGTCATCTATAGCTTGAGACCTGAGATGCAAAACTGAAAATGTGTCGCCCTGAAAGGGCAAGCGCGGTGGTCGGCCCGAGGCGCTGATCACGCCCCCGGCGGTGGTGGCGGCAATATCGTGAATAGCTGCGCCAGTTCCTGCACGTCGCCCGCTTTTTTCCAACCGTCCTGGCCCGCTGTCCAAACATGGGTGTCTCGCGTGATTTCACCCTCCGTGGCCATGCGGCCCATCTTGGCCTTCGAAAATGGACCGCTTGTCTGGCCATCCACAGCGATATGCCACACATGCTCAACGGGCGGAGGAGGCGGCGGTGCCGCATGCGCGGATGGTTGCGGGGCAGCGGGGGCGGAACCGCCCCACGGGCCGCTGGGTTGACCCGCTGCCATGTTCGACATTTGTTGTGCCATCGCCATTCCCATACCCATGCCAAGACCAGCGCCCATGCCACCGCCTTGGCCCGGATTGTTGGCAGCTGCCGTCATCGCCTCGGCGGCTGAATATTGGGTGAACTTGCCCAAATCCCCGGCCAGTCCCATCGAGGTGCGTTTGTCCAGTGCCGCTTCGACGGCGGGCGGCAGAGAAATGTTCTCGATATAGAACTCGGGCATTTCCAGCCCGTAGCCGTCCAACACCGGGGATACTTCTGCCGCGATCAGCTTGCCCAGATCAGCGGTGTTGGCGGCCATGTCCAGAACTGGAATACCGGATCCGGCGATGACCCGGCTGAATTCCTGCACAATGATGTTGCGGATCTGAAAGCTGATCTCGTCCATGGTGAATTCACCATCGGTGCCGACAATCTCGATCATGAACTTCGCGGGATCTTTAACTCGGATTGTATAGGTGCCGAATGCCCGAATGCGCGTGGGCCCAAACTCGGGGTCGCGCAACATGATCGGGTTCTTCGTCCCCCATTTCAGGTCATTGAACCGGGTCGTATTGACGAAATAAATCTCGGATTTGAACGGTGACTGAAAACCGTGATCCCAATGCTGCAATGTTGTCAGGATCGGCATGTTGTTGGTCTCAAGCATGTAAAGACCGGGCGTGAATACATCCGCCAGTTGCCCTTCATGCACGAACACGGCCGATTGACCTTCGCGGACGGTCAGCTTGGCTCCGTATTTGATCGCGTGACCTTCGCGCTCAAAGCGCCAGACCATCGTGTCACGGGTGTCGTCGACCCAGTGGATGACATCAATAAATTCTCCGGTCAGAAAATCAAAAATACCCATTGGGTTCTCCTTTCTGTGGGCTCAGAGCGACTGGCCCATCAATTCACGAGCAATAATACGTACAACAGGGCGGGCGTCTTCGACTGTTACTCCGGGTTGCAGGCGCGGGTCATACAGCATCGCCAGCAGTTTCTCGTCATGACTGGTCAGCAACGCAAATTCGTCGTCATCATTAAAGATCGACGGGCGGGCGGAACCACTGTCGTTCGAAAGGCCCAGACCTTGCGCCATCTCTTCATGAATGCAACTGCGCCGCAGCAATTCTGACAATTCCGCACGGATCAGAATTACGGCCCGAACAAACTGATTGGGCGATTTGTTTGTCGGGGACGCGATGACAAAACAGTCGATATTTGCGCGCGGGTTGGCAATGAGGTCAAGCGACGGTTGGCTGATCCCCGGAACAAGCGTTTTGATCCGCGATACGACATAAGAGCTATCGTCTTTCCCGGCAAAGACGACGTGGAAGTTGGCCTTTCGACTGACGACAGAAATCGGGTGATCGGTCAGTCTGGAGAGCCTTGCGGTAAACGCTTCAACCTCGGCCGCATCCTGTTCGCGCATCTGAGGCGAAACAGTTGGGGCAAACTCGGTCTGTACGCGAATGGGCGCGGCCCATCGGCTGAGCTGCCCTTCGGTTTCAAAAGACGTGGCTGTTACGGCGTGGTCAGGGTATTCGCTGTAAAACGCGATGGCCTCGAAATTCCGTTCCAGATCGCTGGCGTCATAGGGGGTATCGGGCCCGCCGCCATCGGTCCTCAGCAAGCCCCTCGTAACAAGGTCGCGTTCGACCCGTTCGTAGAAACGCGCCAGATCCTGACTGGCCGCCGATGGCTGAACATAAGCATTCGGCGCAGGCACCGGTTGCGCGGGCCGGGGTTCGGGTACGACAGAGGACGTCAAGGCGTCGTCGCAATTGGCCAAGGCCAAAAGCGCGACACCGAGAAACGCAAATTTTGAAAACCGCCAAGCCTGCACAGCGTCAGCCCGGAACTGCTGTCCCGGCGTTGTCGCCGATACCGTCCTTACGTGCCTTGGCTGCTGCCAGCGTGTCGCGAAGCTCAGCTTCCATTTTCTGCAATTCCACCTCGGCGGCTGCGCGCTTGGCTTTACCTTCATCTGCTATGGCTAGGCTTTCATTGATTGTGCCAATCAGATCGGCGTTCGCCTGTTTGACGGCTTCTATGTCGAATACGCCGCGTTCCATTTCTTCGCGGATCATCTTGTTCGACTCGCGCAGGTTCGCAGCGTTCGACGTCAGGAGCTCATTTGTCAGGTCATTGGCTTCGCGAACCGCTGACGCCGCCTCGGCGCTGCGTTGGATCGTGACGGCCTGCGCCAACTGGGTTTCCCACAAGGGAACCGTGTTGACGAGGGTCGAGTTGATCTTGGTCACCAAAGACTTGTCGTTTTCCTGAACCAGACGGATTGAGGGCAGGGATTGCATGGTCACCTGCCGCGTCAGTTTCAGGTCATGCACCCGGCGCTCCAGATCGTCGCGGGCTGCACGCAAATCGCGCAGCTCTTGGGCTTTCATGACTTGTTGATCTTCAGGGGCTGCCTGAACGTCGGCTTCTTTTTCCGGAATGTCATGGCTGTCCAATTCCGTAAGTTTCTCTTCGCCTGCCGCAATGTAAAGCGCCAGTTCGTCATAAAAGCCGAGTGTTTTATCATACAAGACATCAAGTGACTTGATGTCCTTCAAAAGCGTATGTTCATGCGCCAGCAAGTCGTCCGTTATGCGGTCAATCTGGCCCTGAACTTCTTCGTATTGCGCTGTGAATTTGGCGAAAGGGGCTGCTTTGCCAAGTAGTTTCTCCCACCAGCTGCGTTCGCGACGTACGTCCAGTTCACTGACTGAAAAACCACGGATTGTCGTCACGATATTTCTCAGGCTGTCACCGGCTGGGCCAACATCCTTGTTGCGCACGTCCGCCAGCATGGCCTGACTGATTTCCTGCAGCTCTGCCTGGGCAGAAGACCCAAATGACACGATTGAGTTGGTATTGCCCATGTCGATCTCGGCCATGCGCTTACGTATTTCGGCGCCAACCGGTTCATCGGCTTCCTCAAGCGAAACGACTTCGGCTGTGGGTTCCGGCAGCGTCACAGCCGTCACTTCCTGAACCAGTGTTTCGGCCTCAACCGCCTTGTTCTTGACTTCGTCGGACATGGGGAAATCCTTTCTAAAAAACCGGTCAGTCCAACCGGACGCCTTCGCGCTGCAATCGTTCGCGCAGCACATCAATTTCAACCGTCAGATCACTGCGGTCATCCAAAAGCATTTTGCGGGTGCGGGCTGCGAAATTCTGCTCCAGGTCATCCAGCAAAGCCGAATAGTCTGACAGCGCCTGCGCATCCCGTGTTCGTGCATAAACGTCTGCGAACTTGACCGTCGCATCCCGCGCGCCCTGCAAATAGACCGTCAGGTACTTGCGCGCACCCGCCAGATCGCGCGGATCTTCTTCGACCGTTCGAAACAGCTCGCGGGCGGTGTCTTGAAAACGTTCGACGCGGGCTTCGATCGTACGGTCGCCTGCGCGTTTGATCGCGTCTGTCATGTCCCTAAGATGCGCTTCGGCGTCGTCAACTACGCGGGCGACGCGGTCTTGCTGAAAGGTGTCGATACCTTCCATCCCTTTGTCCTTAAGCGGATCCAAACCGAAGGATACGGAATGCAGGACCGTTGCAACCGCACCGAACAAAATGGGCGCAATAAGACTGACTTCGGTGGCAGAGGCCGCCCCGACATATTCGGTTCGGTATGATGCCAGTGCCGCACCTAATCCGGTCAGAACGCTTGCGAGAATTTTTCTGGGAAATGCGGGGCGGCGGGCAGTGCGGCGCGCGTTATAAGCCGCCTCGGCCCGCAAGCCTTCGCGCAATAAAAAAGCAGCAGCGGTCAGCAACCCGGCCGCGACAAGGCCAATGGTCATTCCGATGGCACCGTCGTTCAGCGAGAGGAAAACCAATGGTATGGCGGGCACAAACAGAAGGTTTGCGCGTGCGCCCGCTGGTTCCACGCGCGCGCCGTCGAACTGCCCGCGCTTTGGGTGATCCGTTGGCTCGCCATTCCCCTGAGGGCTGTATTTCCCGCCAAAGCGTTTGGCCATGCGCCTACAGGCCCCCCAATAACCCGGTGCACACGCCAAAAAGCAGCACCAGAAGGGCCGCATAGGCCAGTTTTTGTACACCAGTCCCGGACATCACGCCTCCCAAAGACTTTCTTCACGGAAAATTTAGGGCATGAGGGCGTCCGGCGCTAGGGGGAAGGTTGCTTAACCCACGTCACTTGCGAGATTTCTTGCCGATCGGGGGCCGTTTTCTTTGGGGGCGAGCGCCCCGCTTGGGCGCAGCCTCTGGCGCGGCATCCAGACCCAGTTGGTCGCGCATGACACGACGGCGGATTTCTTCAACCTCACCCTGCTTTAGGTTTCCCAGCTGAAACGGTCCGTAAGATACGCGCAGCAAGCGGTTAACAGCATAACCGATATCTTCCATCGCCCGACGAATTTCGCGGTTTTTGCCTTCGCGCAACCCAATGGTCAGCCACGCGTTTGCGCCTTGCTGGCGGTCCAATGAGACATCCATAGGCAAGAAACGCTCGCCTTCGATCACCAAGCCTTTGCGCAGGGGTGCAAAATCCTCGTCCTTGGGGCGTCCGTTCACGCGCACGCGGTATTTGCGCAGCCATCCGGTAGAGGGCAGTTCCAGCTTGCGCTTGATGCCGCCGTCATTGGTGAGCAGCAGCAACCCTTCTGAATTCAGGTCCAGTCGCCCAACGCTCATGACGCGGGGCATGTCCTCAGGCAAATTGTCAAAGATCGTCGCGCGGCCTTTTTCGTCGCGGGTCGTTGTCACAAGCCCCGGCGGTTTGTGATAGAGCCACAAGCGCGAGGGTTCGGGTTCGGACACGGGTTTGCCGTCAACGGTGATCTTGTCTTTTGCGGTCACGTTCAACGCCGGGCTGTCGATGGGCTTGCCGTTGACGGTCACACGACCTGCTTCGATCATGCGTTCGGCCTCTCGGCGCGAGGCGATGCCTGCGCGCGCAAGCACTTTGGCGATCCGGTCGCCGGGAGGAGGGGTTTTGGTCATCCGCAGCCCATAGCGCATCCCGCCGCCTTGCGAAAGACAGGTTTCTGATGCAGTCAGAGGCATGGAGTTCAAGTCGTATATGAATATCGCGTTGGAGCAGGCGCGCGAAGCAGCGGATCGCGGCGAGGTGCCAGTCGGGGCCGTCATCGTGGCGGATGGTCGAGTCGTCGCAGCCGACGGTAACCGCACGCGCGAATTGAACGACCCCACCGCGCATGCCGAAATTCTGGCCCTGCGCGCAGCATGCGCCGAAGCGGGGTCAGAACGCCTGCCGAACCATGATCTGTACGTCACGCTCGAGCCGTGCGCGATGTGCGCGGCTGCCTTGTCGGCTGCGCGAATACGGCGCGTTTACTATGGTGCGGCTGACCCGAAATCCGGCGGTGTTGCCCATGGTGCGCGGGTGTTTTCGCACCCCCAGTCCCACCATAAACCTGAGGTGTTCGACGGCATAGCCGCCAAGGAATGTGAGGCCCTGCTGCGCGCGTTCTTTGCGGAAAAAAGGAACGGGACTTGAATGCGTTCGTGGATTAGGTCCCGACCCAATCCAAACGATAAACGGTCTGGTGCCCTCCAAACCCTTTCAGCGAGACGGATGATGGGGAACTGAAACGCAACCCTTCTTCAGCTCCCACAAGCAGGCGGGTAACGTCAGTGACGTGGATTTCATTCGGCCCACTGATATCTGTGACGCGGGCTGCTTTGTTGACGACCGACCCGAAAAAGTCCTCGTCCCGCTGAATGACGTCGCCGGTATGAATGCCAACCCTGAGTCCCAACGGAATCCCTGAACTGGTTTCGGCGTTTTTGCTTTGCAGTGCGATCGCGGCTCGCAGCGCATCTTGCGGCGCAGAAAAAATCGACATCGTGCCGTCGCCTAGAGATTTGACCAGCCGCCCGCGATGGTTGGTGATTAGATGTGTAGCCAAATCGAAATGTTGGGAAATGACCTCGATCCATTTGCGATCTCCTATTTGCCGGGTGATCGCCGAGGATTCCGCAATGTCGGTGAACATCACCGAAGCGGTGCCCTCTTCCTGATCTTGTTGGAATTCCTGTCGCGCAGCGTCGATCAGGGCGTTTAGCGCGGTATGCTCGACACCGATTTTTTCCATGTTCGAAGTCGGGTTGGATACGTGCATCTGCACGAATTTCCAAATCCCATCCTCAAGATTCAGAACAAAGGTAAACCGATGAAACGCTGAATTCCCGTTCGACGCAAAGCGCAAGGTGGCTGTGCAGTGGGCCCAGCCTACGTTGCCGCATTCGAACGCCTCCAGCGAGTGTTCGTCCCAATCATAGTCGGGAATTTCTTTGGTATGATCCGCAAAGCCTCGCCGGAAAACCTGCCCGGACCACTCTTCGTTTTCCGCCGATCCCTGATAGCGCAGATGCTCGGATGCGGACAGCATATTGACCAGAGCCGCACGGTCCTTGAAGCGCACGGCATCGTTCCACCGCCGAACAACGGCGACCAATTCGGGTGATGGAACGATCCCGTTGCTCATCCGCTTCCTATAGTTTGATCGCCTGCATCACCTGCGGTTCGATCACCTCCACCCCGGGCAGTGCGTCGATCAGAGCCTGGGCGGATTGTTCGAGGATCGGGAATGTCTTGTAGTGGCAGGGGATAACGGTTTTGAAATTGAAATACCGCTTGGCCGCGTATGCCGCGCCCTTCATATCCATTGTGAAATGGCCACCGGCCGACAGGATGCCGATGTCGGGTTTATAGTAATCCCCCATCCAGTCCATATCCGCCATAATGTCCGTGTCGCCTGAAACATACAGCATGTGCCCGTCGCCAGCGATCATGAACCCGACCTCGCTTCCGCCTGTGCGCAGGCCGTCGGGGGTGGAAAAGGTCGAACTGTGCGAGGCCGGCACCATCGACACTTTGACACCGTTCAGGTTCACCGTGCCGCCCTTGTTGAAACCGACAGTCTCCAATCCCTCAGATTCGCTCCAGTAACCCATCAGGTCATACTGGCCGACCACAGGGATTTTCAGATGTTTGGCAAGTGAAACAACGTCGGCCACATGGTCGAAATGTGTATGCGTAAGAAGGATATGGGTCGCACCGTCCAGCGCAGCGTCATGCTGATCTTCGGGCAGCACCGGGTTTCCCGTTAGCCAAGGGTCGATCAGCAGAACCTGACCTTCGGTTTCGACGCGAAAGCTGCCGTGGCCCAGCCATATGATTTTCATGAAAATTCCTCCTCACCGGTCTGTTGGCTTTACCCTAGCATCGCTTATGTAAAAGTTCATGGACTGGTTTCGGGAAATTGATGGCTATTGCGAGCGTTTATCGCCCGCCTATTGGGCCGAGCCGATAAACGCCGTGACAAACGTAGCGTTTCTGATTGCTGCGTTGATCATGTGGCGGCGTGTGCGCGGGCAGGGGATGCCATTGGCGCATGCCTTGGTGGCGATCCTTGCTGCTATTGGCATTGGTAGCTTCTTGTTCCACACCCATGCCCAAGTGTGGTCGGCGATGGCAGATGTTGTCCCGATACTGCTGTATATCCTGGTCTATATCTTTGCGATAAATCGTGATGTTTGGGGTATGAAGCCCATCATAGCCGGGGTCGGAACAGTATTGTTCATACCTTACGCGGCCGCCACGATACCGATTTTTCAGTTTGTGCCGGGGCTTGGAGGATCTGCTGCGTATGCGCCGGTGCCGCTACTGATCCTGATCTATGCGTTTTTGTTGCGACGCCGGGTGCCCGACACGGCCAGAGGACTGGCCATAGGTGCCGTGATTCTGATCGCCTCGATCACGTTTCGCGCTTTGGATGCCCCGACTTGCGGTCATTTTCCAATTGGAACGCACTTCATGTGGCACATCCTGAACGCAGTGATGCTGGGTTGGATGATCGAGGTTTACCGACGGCACATGGCGCTAAGGTCTCAGGCCTGAAACGCGCTTGCAAGGTCTTCCGGCAGGTCGAACTCTTTCAATACCCGCGCGCGACCCTCATCCGACATCTTGCGCGCGGTCTTTTCGACAATGCTCTGGATTTTCTCGGGCGAGTGCTTGGCGGCAAATGGTGCGAAATACCATTTGAGGAATACAAAGCAGATGACATCTTCCAGCGCCTGCACCTCATCATCGCGTTTGATACCTTGTTTGCGTAGCATCCGCCCGACGGCCTCGACGTCTTCGGCCCCATATTCCGCAAGTTCCATAAAGCCTGCGACAGTTTCGGCATGTTGCACACCCTGCGCTTTGCGCCAGGCAAGATAACCGGCGCGGCCTTCGGGGTATTCATCGCGCGCCAGCTTCCAGCGTTCCACATGCTGACCGCGCGCCGCAATTTGCAGCGGGTCTGATGCGTCGGGAAACAGCCGCTCAAGCTCGGCAGTCATGCGCTGACCGTAAAGCAGCGCGGCGGGTTGGCCATCTTCCAAGGTTGGATCTTCGGCATTGGCCGCATCTATCGCGTTTAAAACTGCTTGCTTGCGCGCGCTCATTCTCTGCTCCGTCTGGTAACTGGTGTGGCGGAATGTTTCCTGACTGCCATGGTAACGAGTCGGAATGCTAAGCGCAGCAGGCAATTGCATAATTTCCGGGTCGGGTGAGGGGGGACCCGACCCGGACGAAGTGGTTCGTTAATTGCCCAACTTCGCTTTGTCTTGAGAAACCGGCTCGGGGGCGGGTTCGGGGAAGGTCATGTCGGGGATCAGGTTGTCCATGGTTGGGCCAAAGGCTTGCGCCTGAGCTGCAAGAACTGTTGTGGCCAAAACAAAGGCTGTCATGAACGTTTTCATTGGTTTTCTCCGGTTTAAGGCTGTGCCGTGCACCATGAAATGAACTGTTCAGTTTAATTTTTCAATATCAAAAATGAACTAATCAGTTTACTTTTTTGCATATGCCCTATGCATTTTTGAATGGCGATGAAGCGGGGCGAACGGGCGGGGGCGTTCAACAACCGGTCGGCGCTCTTGCGACCCGGTGCCCAGACGGGTAAATGCCCCATAACGTATATGAGGTTTTCCGATGTCGATTGACCAAAGCACCGCCGCCAAGGTGGCCAAACTGGCCCGGATCAAGGTCGAGGATGACGCGCTGCCCGCGCTGGCGTCCGAGTTCAACACCATCCTTGGGTTCATCGAACAACTGAACGAAGTGGATGTCGAAGGGGTCGAGCCAATGGTCTCGGTCGAGCCAATGCGCCTGAAACGTCGTGAGGATGTGGTGACCGACGGAAACCAGCAGGACAAAGTTCTGGCCAACGCCCCCGACGCCCGCGAAGGCTTTTTCGCAGTCCCCAAAGTGGTGGAGTAAGACATGAGCGATCTGAACAAACTGGGTCTGGCCGAGGCCCGCGACGCGCTGCGCAAGGGTGATGTAACCTCGGTCGAGCTGACCGAATCCTGTCTCAAGGCCATTGATGAGGCCGACGCGCTGAACGCTTTTGTCCACAAAACGCCCGAGATCGCGCTTGAGCGTGCCAAGGCTGCAGACGCACGCATTAAAGAGGGCGACGCGCCGTCAATGTGCGGCCTGCCGATTGGCATCAAGGATCTGTTTTGCACCAAGGGCGTGCCCTCACAGGCGGCATCCAAGATTCTGGAAGGTTTCAAACCTGAATACGAATCCACCGTCTCACAGCAATTGGCTGATGCCGGTGCGGTGATGCTGGGCAAGCTGAACATGGACGAATTCGCTATGGGGTCGTCCAACGAAACCTCGACCTACGGCAACGCTGTCAGCCCTTGGCGGCGTGGCAATGACGATGCGCAACTGACTCCGGGTGGTTCGTCCGGCGGCTCCGCTTCGGCCGTTGCCGCGGACCTATGTCTGGCGGCAACCGGCACCGATACCGGCGGCTCGATCCGTCAACCCGCCGCCTTTGTTGGTATTACTGGTATTAAGCCGACTTACGGGCGCTGCTCGCGCTGGGGCATTGTGGCCTTTGCTTCCTCGCTGGATCAGGCGGGTCCAATGACCAAGAACGTACGCGACGCGGCGATCATGCTGGAAACCATGTGTGGTCATGACCCTAAGGACTCGACCAGCACGGAACTGGCGGTGCCGAATTTCGAGGCGATGCTGACCGGCGACATCAAGGGTAAAAAGATCGGTATCCCGAAGGAATACCGTATGGATGGCATGCCCGCCGAAATCGAAAAGCTTTGGGCCGATGGTGCGGATATGCTGAAAGACGCAGGTGCCGAAATCGTCGACATTTCCCTGCCGCACACCAAGTACGCGCTGCCGGCCTATTACGTGATTGCCCCGGCCGAGGCATCCTCGAACCTAGCCCGCTATGACGGTGTTCGTTATGGCCGCCGCGCGCAGCTGGCGCAGGGCGATGGCATCACCGAGATGTATGAGAAAACCCGCGCCGAAGGCTTCGGCCACGAAGTCCAGCGGCGTGTCATGATCGGCACCTATGTGTTGTCCGCCGGTTTCTACGACGCCTATTACAACCGCGCCCGTAAAGTCCGTACCCTGATCAAGAAGGACTTCGAGGATGTCTTTGCGGCAGGTGTAGACGCGATTCTGACCCCGGCGACGCCGTCCGCGTCCTTCGGTCTGGGTGAAATGACCGAGGCTGACCCGGTGCAAATGTACTTGAACGACGTCTTCACCGTGACGGTGAACCTCGCCGGTTTGCCGGGCATCTCGGTGCCGGCAGGGCTTGATGCGCAGGGCTTGCCATTGGGCCTGCAGTTGATTGGCCGCCCTTGGGAAGAGGGCGATCTGCTCAACACGGCCTACGCGTTGGAAAACGCCGCCGGATTTGTGGCCAAGCCGGGGAAATGGTGGTAAGCCTCACGGTAGGCAAGACAACAACTGACGGAGCAGCTGGATGCGCTTTACGCTTGTAATCCCCGCAATCGGGTTTATCGCCGCCTGCAACACGGTGGCGCCTATTCAGGGTACGGGTTTTAATACACCGTCCTATCAGGCGCAGCGCGAGGCGGAATTATCCGGTCAGGGACTTACAGGAAATCCGCTGCTTGGCCCAGTAGACGTGTCCGAACAGCAATTGGGTGCGCCGGGTGCGGCGCTTCCCCCAACGGGCGACAACGCCGATCTGGCCTCTGCAACCGCCGCCGCTTTGGCGGGTACGTCAAGCTCCAGCGTTCCGTTACAAGAGCCAATTGGCGCGCCCGCGGCGACCGCTGCGCCGATCCCCAGTAATAGCTCCATTTCGGATGAACAGGATTTCGCAGCCGTATCCGACCGACGCACCATCGAAACAGATGCGGCGCTGATCGAACAAAACCGTCAGACCTACGAAGTCGTTGCGCCAACGGCAGTCCCTCAGCGGGGTACAGATGGCCAGCCGAACATCGTTCAGTACGCGCTCAGCACGTCCAACCCGGTGGGAACGCAACTTTACAGCCGCGCGGGTTTCAACCTGCAGGCCAAAGCACAGCGCAACTGCGCGCGTTTCCCTTCGGCCGATCAGGCGCAGATCGAGTTCCTCTCTAACGGTGGTCCACAAAGGGATCGCAAGGGTCTGGATCCTGATGGGGACGGCTATGCCTGCAGCTGGGACCCAAGCCCGTTCCGCAGTGCCGTCAACAACTGATATACAGCCAATTTGGCATCCATCTCCAAACTTTGGTGAGCGTCGGGACGGATTAAAACCGTCTCTGATCGTTCTGCACTATACCGCGATGGACAGTGCGCGCGCTGCACTTGATCGGCTTTGCGATCCCGCCTTCGAGGTGTCGGCGCATTTCCTGATCGGGCGTGACGGAACGTTGTGGCAATTGGTGCGCGAAGATGATCGCGCCTGGCACGCCGGAGCAGGGGAGTGGTGCGGACAAAGCGACATAAATTCTCGTTCGATTGGGGTCGAGCTGGACAATGCCGGTACACACCCGTTTTCCGAACCCCAGATGGCCGCGTTGGAAAACTTACTTTCCGCGCTGATGCAGCGATGGGAGATTGAACCAAAGGGCGTCATCGGCCATTCCGACATGGCCCCGGGCCGCAAAATTGACCCAGGCCCCCGGTTTGACTGGCAGCGCCTCGAAGCCCAATACCTAGCTGCCAGCCGTGGAACTGATGCGGGATCGCAAACCGCGGATACGCAAACATTCCAAACACTTGCGCACGCTGCAGGGTTCACGGCGCAAACGGATGATCAAACGCTTCTGTCCACAGTGCGGCTCAGATATCGTCCATGGGCGACCGGCCCGCTGACGAGCGCCGACTTGGAGGTGCTTCAGCCAGCCACTGCGCGCGGCTGATCCGTACTTCATCTGGCCAAAAATATCCCGGGGTTGAATTGGCCGAAGGCCAAGAAGGGGCTGGCCCCTTTCAATCGCAATCCAGACTTGACGCCGCAGGACCCACAGCCTAACCACGCCACGCGCGGAGGGCCGGATGGCCGCTGGGGCTACGGCCCGAGAGGAAAGTCCGGACTCCACAAGACAACGGTGCCGGGTAACGCCCGGGCGGGGCAACCCGACGGAAAGCGCCACAGAAATCAGACCGCCTGAGATTTCGGTCAAAGGTAAGGGTGAAACGGTGGGGTAAGAGCCCACCGCGCTGCTGGCAACAGTGGCGGCACGGCAAGCCCCACCGGGAGCAATGCCAAATAGGGTCCCCGCGCGGGCAGGTCGGCGTCAGCCGATACCGCCGCTAAGCCTGTCTTGGCCCAGAGGGACCGGGTTGGCAGCTTGAGCCGCGCAGCAATGCACGGCCTAGAGGAATGGTCATCGAAGGGGGCAACCCCGGAACAAGATCCGGCTTACAGGCCCTCCGCGCGTGTATTCCATGTTATTTTCCGGGCGGCTTGTAGGTGCCGGTCAGCTTCGCGGCCTTTTTGGTGATGGCGACAAAGTCCTTCGCGGTCCACGCGCGCACAGTCTCGATCCGTGTGACTGCGCCCGAGGCCGCAACCGCCATGCCGACGGCCACAGCGTCAGTGCCATCCGGTACTTCACTGATGACGACGACGTCGTTTTCACCCGTGGTCAGGTAAAAGGCCAACAGCTTCCCTCCCACCTTTTTCAATAGGGCCTTTACCGGCGCTGTCCGGTCCGAAGGTTTCTTGAGCATACCTTTGACACCGTCCTGTGAATAAGACGCATAGGTTATGAAAATGGGCATGGGACCCTCCTTTGGTTGAAAGAAAATCTGAACCCTTTGTGGCCGCTGCTTGAGATCGAAGGATCGTATTAGCCAGCGACCATCCAAGGGGCTGCAATCAGCCAAACGCCAAAACCAATCAATGCGACGCCGGTCAGTGGTGCAATCCAGGCCGCGCGCGGCAATAGCTTTTCCAAGGCGACGTAAGCCGCAATACCGACAATCCAGTACAGGTTCATCACGCCGCCGACGAACAGCAACAGCATCAATGCCCAGCAGCACCCCAGGCAATACGCGCCATGCAACGCGCCAGTGCGGAACGCCCCATAACTGCCAGGCCTGTTGTGATCGGCCAAAAACTGGGCCGGGCTCCGGCAGTGGCGAAGGCACGCTGATTTCAAGCTGGATAATTGGTACAGACCAGCCATCAACAGAACCGAGCCGGCAAATGCCTTGGACCGGATCGTCATCATCGGCCCGTCCGACAAGCCAACCCACTCCAAACCCCACTGCGCCCCGGTGGCAAGCGCACTGAACGCCGCCCACGTCACAAGGTAACCGCACAAAAACAACAGGCTGAGCTGTGCGGCCACCGCCTTGTCGGGCCCAATGCGCTTTAGCGCGGAATACAAAAGAACCGTCGGTGCCGCGCTCGGCGTCATCATGGCGATCATCATCACCCACCACATCAGGAAAATCAGAACGACATAGGACGCGGTCCATTCGACACCGCCCGGCATCTGCATGGGTTCCCCGACCGGTCTGGCCATCCGGGTCATGTCGAGCGCGGACATATTCATGCCCACACCCGCGATTGTGTACCACGCAGCCCCGATCACAATCAGGAAGACGCAAAACAGAACAATACGTCCGTCACGCCGAAGCAGACGGTCAACGGCCCCCATTGGGGAAGGGTCTGTGCTAAAGCTCATGATTGCACCGGGCTATGCGCCCAAAACACCATGACCCGAGATGTTGAGATGTGCGAGATGCGCGTGGGTTGCGTCGAAACTCAGGCTGATTTCGCCGCCGGTCGTTCTGGTGGTACCGGATGCCGCTTCGGCGTGACGGTACTCAAACCCGTTCGGTAGCTGAATCGAAGCCCGGTGCGGTTGCCCGGATACGATGTGGGGGATGGGTTGAACCTCAAGGTCGAAAACGCCATTGATTTTTGCGAACCCTGTCCTGTCCTCACGCGACCAATTCAGGTCGATGGGCAGAAACAGCGTCTCATGCTTGGTCGGTGCCATCGCGCTGTAGACGAACCAGAAGGTCGCCATTTCATCGGTGTCTTCGCCCGTCATGATTGCCTGAAGGGCGGCCCTTTGATCGGCTGACGCGGCTTCATCTATGATCAACTGCATCTGGCCATTGCCCTCGTGAATCGGGCCGGGCCAATAGTACACGCCCGCCGCTTTCACACCGGCAAGGTCGGTATCTCCGTAATGTCCGCTTTGAATGTCATAAACAACGACGGCTTCGCAGTTGCCATGCGTTGGTAATACGCTGAACTGGCACGGGCACCCAAAGTTGCAGTTGCAGTTCGCCAGTTCCTCGGCCTGAATTTCCCATTCGGTCATGATAGCCCCCCCAAAACAAATGGTACGATAAAATCGCGCCGCTCACATGTTTTGCCTGCGAAATAAGCCTCGCATGTAGGGCCCGTTTGGGGCTTCTTTCTCTTGTCCAGTCCGAAGACCATATCACGTAACCGTGAAGTCTCCAAATTGACCGGGTCATCGTGAAAGCCGGTGTCGTGGATTTGTGTGTGATATACGCCGATTCCGGTTGACTCGGCTGCGCGACCGGGTAAAAGCGCACGCTCATAGGAATTCAACCGAAAGGCCCCTGCCTTTCCGGACGCAGGAGATAACCATGGCGAAGCCGACGACAATCAAGATCCGTCTGAACTCGACCGCGGGCACGGGCCACTTCTACGTGACCAAGAAAAACGCGCGGACCATGACCGAGAAAATGACCGTTCGTAAATACGACCCGGTCGCTCGGAAGCATGTCGAGTACAAGGAAGGCAAGATTAAGTAATCTGCCATCCGACTGGAAATTTGGAAAGGGTCTCGTGTTTTCGGGGCCCTTTTTGCATGGAATTTTAGTACCTTTGGCGATGATTTCGGTCAGCAAAACGGCCCGTCTGCAAATCGGGCCGTTGCAACGACGCATCAGCCTTCAGCCTATTCGTTTCGGCAGCGGGTTGCTTTTTAAACCACCTTGCATCTACGCTTCAGCTAACCGTTCCAAAATGTTGGCCGTCATGAAAAAAATCTTGTTATCCACAGCTACCGTTCTGGCCCTTGCGGCTTGTGAAGATCCACTGAATCGCCAAGGTGTCGGGTTTACAGGCATCGATGGTGAGCCTCGGACTATTTCAGATGTTCCGGGTGCCGTCGCCTTCCTTCCGGACGCGACAAATGTACCGGCTGAGCTGGCCGTACTACCAGCCATCCCAGTGACAAGCGCCGAGACTGATCCCGAGAAGCTTGCGCGGGCTGCAATAGACAATGGCGGGCGCAACGATTTGAACTCGGTGGTTCTGACCGGGTCGGATATGAACATGTACCTGAGCACTGTCAGTGTGAATGGCACGCTGTACGGCGTTCTGCGCACCGAAAACAACAGCACGAAGGTAGACAACAGCATCGGTTCCGCCTTTGGAGCCAATACTGAGCAGTTCACAGGATGCCTGCCTGCAGGGGATGTGTTCCGCAAGGGATCATCCCAGCGTAGCTCGGGTTTTGCGGTTCCACTGAACTGTAGCTAAGCGCAGCTTTACTGAAGTTAGAAAAATCCCCGCCGGAAAGGCGGGGATTTTTTTGTGCCCAGTTCTTGTTGGCCACGCTGAGTGCCCAAAAAGAAAAGGCGGGTCACAGGGACCCGCCTTTCCAGCTGTATGAAGCTTGTCTTATTCCCGGTTGCCGAACAGTTGCAGCAGGAACATGAACATGTTGATAAAGTCCAGATACAGGCTCAGAGCACCCATGATCGCCGCTTTACCCAGCCATTCCTGATCGCCCGAGTGAGCCATCTGCAGGTAAGTGGTTTTGATGTTCTGCGTGTCATACGCGGTCAGACCAGCAAAGATCAGTACGCCGATCACGGAGATTGCAAATGCCACGGCCGAAGACGCAATGAAGATGTTGACGATCGAAGCCACGATCAGGCCAATAACACCCATGATAAGGAAAGTGCCCATCGCGGACAGGTCCTTTTTGGTGGTGTAGCCGTAAAGCGACAGACCGGCGAATGCGATGGCTGTGATCAGGAACACCTGGATGATCGATTGGCCAGTGAAGACCAGGAAAATCCAGCTAATCGACACGCCCATAACTGCAGCAAACAGGTAGAAGACCGTTTGTGCGCCGGCGGCGGACAGACGGTTGATCGCAGCGCCAAAGCCAAAAACAAAGGCGAGGGGTGCGAACATGATGACCCATTTCAGGGGAGACGCAAACAACGTGTACCCAAAGGACGTCAGATATTTATCCGCGCTCAGCTGTGCGGCTGCGGCGGATGGGTCCGTCGTTGTCGCAAGGCCCGAGATCGCCCAGGCCGCTGCAAATGTAATCAGCATGCCGACGGACATCGTGCCGTAAACTTTGTTCATGTGGGCGCGCAGGCCCTCGTCAATCTGGGCAGCGCGCGCGCCGGCCGCCGTCCGGATCGTGTCAAATTGTGCCATTAAAGGGTCTCCCTTCGCATGTTTTTCTCGCGCCCTGAAATCAGTGCACGTTCCCCGCAAATATCGGCAAGTGCGGGCTGCGTTTCAAGGGTTTAACGTCGGAAACTGGCTAAAACACGCAACAAAAATGGCGACCTTGGGGTATGGGCCGCCATTCATTGAAAAAAGATGCAGATTAGATTCATTTTTGCCAGAATTCCGGCGCATCCCAGGCGGATCGTGCGGCTTCAGCCTCGGCCTCAGCGCGCGTTACACCGATATCCTGCAAAGCGCGATCATCCAAGCGGACCAAACTGCGGCGTTGACGCCGCAACGACAACACCTGCCAGACGGTGCTTATTGAAAATCTGCGGCGCAGCTTGCGGGAAGATGTTATTGCTATTTGGGTCATAATTTATGTCCTTTCGTGAAAAAGAGATGATTTAGCTCCATCTCATCAACTTCCTTGATTTATATGGACTGCTGTGACACATTTTGAAAATGAATGTTTTTGAAGTGATGCATAAGGAATCGTGAAGATGCGAAATCTCGACATTACGACTTTGCGCTCTTTCGTGGCGGTGGCAGATCATGGCGGCGTGACACGCGCAGCCGGGTTTTTGCATCTAACGCAATCGGCCGTTTCAATGCAGTTGAAGCGATTGGAGGAGCTGCTGGGGCTGGAACTGCTAGATCGTAGCGGCAGGACAATTGCCTTGACCGCCTCGGGCGAGCAGCTTTTGGCATATGCCCGGCGCATGATTGCGTTGAACGACGAGATTATCTCAAAACTCACGGATCAAGCCTTTGAAGGCGAGGTTGTTCTGGGTGTCCCTCATGACATCGTCTACCCGGCCATTCCACGTGTATTGCAGCGTTTCAATGTCGAATTCCCGCGGGTGCGTGTGCAACTTGTGTCTTCTTACTCGTTGCAATTGAAGGAAATGTTCAAGCGTGGCGAATGCGATCTGATACTCACGACCGAAGCGACCGTCGGCGAAGGGGCCGAAACGATTGCTGAATTGCCGCTGCGCTGGATCGGTGCCCCTGGTGGGACAGCTTGGCGCAAACGTCCGATTCCTTTGGCTTTGGGACGAAGATGTCTATTCCGGCCTCAGGTTATTGCGGCGTTGGACGAAGCTGAAATCCCGTGGGAGTTGTCGGTCGAAACTGAGAATGATCGCACGATCGAGGCGACCGTCAGCGCTGATCTCGCGGTGCACGCGGTGCTGGATGGCACCGAAGCGGCCCATCTGGAGCAGATTGACGATGGGGGTACGCTGCCTGAACTGCCCGCGCATATGATTAATTTGTACGGCGGTGAGTCGGGGCGTGACGATGTTGTCGACGCTCTGGCAGCGCTCGTGCGGCAGAACTTCCGTATGTTGGGTGGCACTCAGTTAAAAGCGGTTGTCGGGTAAATCTGCTCAGATTGAAATGACGACCTTCCCGGTCGCTGTTCGATCTCTGAGCATTTGCAGACCTTTCTCCGCTTCGGCCAATGGCAGCACGTTGCTGATATGAGGTTTGATGCGGCCTTCGCCGTGCCACTTGAACAGGGTTTCAAAGCTCTTTCTTACGATCTGAGGCCGGAAGGTCAGATACCCGCCAATGTACAAACCGATTACGGTCAGGTTTTTGACCAGCAGATGGTTGGCAGGGATTTGTGGGACGTCGCCACCTGCAAACCCAATGGGCAATAGGCGGCCTTCGGGGTTGGTCGCGCGAAAGGCGGCTTTGAAAATATCTCCGCCGATTGCGTCATAGACCACATCTGCGCCGCCGAGTTCCTTAACGCGGCTTCGCAGGTCTTCGCTGGCATCGATCAGGTGATCCGCACCTGCCTGCTGCGCCACTTTCAGTTTTTCCGCCCCGCGCGCCTGCGCGATGACTGTGGCCCCCATCAATTTACCAATTTCGACGGCGGTCAGACCCACGCCACCTGCAGCACCGGTTACCAAGAGGGTTTCACCCGATTGCAGACGCGCGCGGTGATCAAGGGCAATGTGGCTGGTGCCGTATGCGATCTGTATTGCCGCGGCGTCTTCGAAACTCATCGAATCGGGTATGGCGATGGTGCGATCTGCATCAAAGACACCGTACTCGGCCAACCCACCTTGGCCGGAATAAACAGCGACGCGATCACCTGCTTTCAGGTCCGCTACATCGGTGCCGACCTTATCCACGATCCCGGCAATCTCCATGCCCTGCGTGAAGGGTGTCGGGGGGGTATCCTGATAGGTGCCTTTCTGCATAAGCAGGTCGGCAAAATTCAAACCGCAAGCCTTGATCGCGACCCGCACCTGACCGGAACCCGGTTCAGGAACCGCTATCTGGCACAGTCTGGGAGGTGTTCCTGTCGCTTCTAGTCGAAAGGCCTGCATTCTCTTGCTCCTTGGTTGGAAGCATAGGTTCGCGTAGACCGCAGATTGTCAATTGTTTACCCGGCAGCACAAGAAGCAGTGGGCCCGCATGCCTTAAAATATAATAATATGCTTAAGTAGTGTTGTGATCGGAAACACAACTTAAAGCCAATGTTTTGATAGGATGATTCAACCCGCTTGAAAAATTAACAAAAAAGAGCAATATTGCGCTATGGTGCTGATTTGGGGGCATGTTCCGAATTCGGGAGTGTTTAAAGGCTGTTCGCTCGTGATGCGGTCGTGATTCGCGCCGTGCGCCCTTGTCGTTGTGTGTAGTAGAGGAGAATACCGATGACCCATCACGTCGATGTCCACGTGGGCAAACGCGTACGGCATCGCCGCTGGCTGATTGGGATGACCCAGCAGCAGTTGGCGCAGCAGGTTGGTATTAAGTTTCAACAAATCCAAAAATATGAAACCGGTGCCAACCGTATCAGCGCGTCTCGACTGTGGGATATCGCCGAAGCTCTGGATGTACCCGTCAGCTTTTTCTTTGAGGGTCTGGAAGAGGCCGAAAAAGAAAGCGCTGGCAAAAAGTCTGTTCCCGCCGACCTTATGGGGGACAAAGAAGCCTTGGATCTTGTTCGGTCCTACTATGCGATTCCCGAAAACCAACGCCGCCGTCTGTTTGAACTGGCGCGTGTTCTGAGCGACGTTGCCTGATTTAGCGGGTTGACTCTGAAGCCTGCGAACCCCACGGGTAGCGCATGCAAAAGACTACGCTCAGTGACCGGAATGTAGCCGAAGAAATGGCCGACGCGGCGCGTCAGGCCATTTTGCCATTTTTCAGACAATCCAATTTGGAAACGACGAACAAACTGTCAGAGGGGTTTGACCCTGTAACCGTCGCTGATCGCGCGGCCGAAAAGGCAATGCGTGCTGTGTTGGCCGAGCACCGGCCAGACGACGGTATTCTGGGAGAAGAGTTCGGCTCGGTCGAAGGGCGCAGCGGGCGTACCTGGGTTCTTGATCCGATTGACGGCACCCGAGGCTTTATCAGTGGAACGCCCACTTGGGGCGTGTTGATCGCGCTCAGCACATCCGACGGACCGGTGATGGGGGTCATTGACCAGCCTTACATCGGTGAGCGTTTCATAGGCTCCGCCGACATATCTGAGGTTACGGGCCCGACAGGAAAGACGACGCTTAGGACGCGCGCGACCACATCCCTGAGCGAATCGATCCTGTTCACCACTTTCCCCGAAGTCGGAACACCCGACGACCGCGCCGGGTTTGAGGCAGTGTCCCGCCAAACGCGCCTGACGCGATACGGAATGGACTGTTATGCCTATGCATTGTTGGCCGCCGGGCAGGTCGATCTTGTGATCGAATCCGGTTTGAACGCCTACGATATTCAAGCGCCCATTGCGGTGATCGAAGCGGCAGGTGGCGTGGTCACGGATTGGCAAGGCGGGCCTGCACATAATGGTGGGCGCGCACTTGCCGCGGCCAACGCCGACCTGCACGCAGCCGCATTGGATATCCTGCGAAACTACTGAATCCTGTTGTCGGGTGTTTGCCGGTCGGCTAGGTTTACCCCAGCTGGTTCTTGAGCCCGTTTTCCGCCAGCTACCGCGCTCCATGCATGAAACGGGTCTGTGCAAGGAGGGCGAGATGCAAGATATCCTGATAAAAAATGCCGATACTGTCCTGACGATGGACGATGATCGTCGGGAATTGGCGGGTGCTGATATCCTGATTCGAGGGGGCCAGATCAAGCAGATCGGCCATGACCTGTCAGTGGGCGCCGAAATTCACGATGCAGCGGGCTGTGTCGTCACCCCCGGTCTCGTGAACACGCACCACCACTTGTACCAAACTCTGACACGCGCGGTTCCGGGCGGACAGGATGCATTGCTGTTCGGTTGGCTCAAAACGCTTTACCCAATCTGGTCCCGTTTTGGCCCCGAAGAAATGTATGTCTCGGCCCAAATTGGGCTTGCCGAGCTGGCGCTGTCGGGCTGTACGCTGAGTTCAGATCATCTGTACCTGTACCCAAATGGCTCTCGTCTGGACGACACGATTGCCGCTGCGGCTGATATCGGGCTGCGATTTCATCCAACGCGCGGTGCCATGAGCATCGGGGAAAGCGACGGAGGGCTGCCGCCTGACACGCTTGTAGAAGCCGAAGCTGCGATCTTGGAAGATATGATACGCGTTGTTGATGCGTTCCATGATCCGTCTGACGGTGCGATGTGTCGGGTGGGATTGGCACCTTGTTCGCCGTTTTCGGTAAGCCGCGACCTGATGCGGGAAACTGCTGTTCTGGCGCGCGACAAACGGGTAATGCTGCACACCCATCTCGCTGAAAACGAAGAGGATATTGCCTATTCCCAAGCCCAGTTCGGATGTCGCCCAGGCCAATACGCGGAAGAGCTGGGTTGGACCGGCTCAGATGTCTGGCATGCCCATTGTGTTAAGCTGGACAGTTCCGAAATCGACATGTTCGCCCGAACGAAAACCGGGGTGGCGCATTGCCCATGCTCGAATTGTCGTCTGGGGTCGGGAATTGCTCCGGTAAGGGCGATGCGGGATCAGGGTGTGCGGGTTGGGATCGGTGCAGACGGTTCGGCCAGCAACGACAACGGCAGCCTGATCCTCGAGGCGCGTCAGTCCATGTTGTTGCAACGCGTAGCCAACGGAGCGGACGCCATGTCATCGCGTGAAGCGCTTGAGATAGCAACGCGGGGTGGGGCGGACGTACTGAACCGCCCTGATTGTGGCCGTCTGGCACCCGGCAAGCGTGCGGATATCGCGATCTGGGACACGCGCTGCATCGAAAGTGCAGGCAGTTGGGATCCGGCGGCCTTGTTGCTCGCTGGTCCGATGACAGTGAAGCACTTGTTTGTCGAAGGTCGCCAGATCGTGCGGGATGGGCAGATCACAACTCTGGATCTGCCCCGCGTGATCGAACAGCAGAACCGACTGGCGCAAGCCTTGCGGTCTTAGACGTTTGCCCGCTGACCGGCGATCCAAACCTCTGCGACCGCCCGGTCGTCGCCCATCATGATGGTGGGGAAGATGGCTTCCCACAGATCATTTGCACAGGCCTCACGTTGGGCAATGGCGGGGGTCGATGCGAGGTCGAGCACAACAAGATCCGCCTCCATCCCCGGTGCCACATTGCCGATTTGATCATCCAGTCGCAGCGACCGTGCAGAGCCAACCGTTCCGAGCCACAGAAGTTGCGCCGCGTGTAAGGGCGCCCCGCGGAGTTGACCGATCTCATAAGCCGATGCCATCGTGTGCAGCATAGAAAAGCTAGAGCCGCCGCCCGTGTCAGTAGCCAGTCCAACCCGGTGCCCATCGCGCATCAGTCCGGTCATGTCGAACAGGCCTGAACCGATGAACGTATTCGATGTCGGGCAGTGGATCAGCGCAGCATCCATTTCGCGCAAACGGTCACGCTCGCGGGCTTCCAGGTGTATGACGTGACCGTAAACGCCGTGAGACCCCAGCAGGCCGAATTTTTCGTAAGTGTCCAGGTAATCGCGTGCGTCAGGAAATAGCTCGCGGACCCAGGCGATTTCGTCGGTCTGCTCGCTCAGATGCGTTTGCATCAGGCAATGCGGATGCTCTGCCCAAAGCGCGCCCATCGCTTCCAGTTGCGCAGGCGTCGAAGTCGGCGAAAATCGCGGTGTGATGGCGTATGTCAACCGATCCACACCATGCCATTTTTCCAACAAGGCTTCAGACTGGTCATAGGCAGTTTTGGGCGTATCGCGAAGGCCTTCGGGGGCGTTGCGATCCATACAGGTTTTACCCGCGACCACGCGTTGGTTCCGTTTCTGAGCCGCGGTAAAAAACGCGTCTACGCTTTCAGGGTGGATTGTGCAGAAACTGCACATTGTTGTTGTCCCATGCGCAGCAGTCAGATCCAGATAGCGGTTGGCGATCTCAGCCGCATATGCCGGATCGCCAAACTTCATCTCTTCGGGAAAAGTATAGGTGTTCAGCCAGTCAATCAGGCGTTTGCCCCAACTGGCGATCATGGCGGTCTGTGGGTAATGCACATGGGCATCCACGAACCCGGCCATAATAATGTGGTCACGATGGTCGATCACTTGGGCGTCTGGGTTAGCCACCTGCAGAGTGTTCGCATCAGCAACCGCTGAAATGCGCCCGTTTTCTATCAAGACCGCTTCGCTGATTTTGACGGCGTCGGTGGGCTCACCTTCGAATGGTGAGCCGGTAAAACTCAGGACGCGCCCTTTCAGCAGCGTTTTTTGCGCCATTTTCATTCATCTCCGCCTGTATGGGACTGCTAAACAGCATAAGGGTGGGAAAGTTGTCGGTAAATCGGCGCATTGTCATTGTTTTCCTGTAGCTGCTTCTTCTAATTAGGGGTCAATGACCGATACGTACGGGGGCAGAAATGACGACAGGTTTTGATGAACCCGTAAACGAGGCAACCAGCGACGACGACGTTTATGCGTTGGACCGCAAGACCGTAGCGGCCATTCTCTATGCCGTTGATGTAGATGATCGCGAAAAGCTGGTTGAGTTGATGGAGCCGCTTCATGCGGCTGACATCGCGGACCTTCTTGAGCAGATAAACCCTTATGATCGCGCGCGCCTGATCCGGCTGTACGATAAGGAATTTGACGGCGATATCCTGTCCGAACTGGACGAAGCCGTCCGGGAAGAGGTTATCAACGTTCTTCGCCCTGACGTTCTGGCAGAAGCCGTTCGCGACATGGAAAGCGATGACGTCGTCGATCTGCTGGAAGACCTGGAAGAGCCTCAGCAAGAGGCCATTCTGGACGTACTGGAAGACTCTGAGCGGATCGCGGCAGAGCAGGCGCTGTCATACCCCGAAAACTCGGCCGGGCGTCTTATGCAGCGCGAAGTGGTCATGGCTCCGGAACACTGGACGGTGGGGCAGGCCATCGACTTTATGCGGGCCAATGACGACCTGCCAGAGCAGTTTTATCATGTCGTGCTGGTGGACCCGCGTCTGAAACCAAGGGCGCAGGTCACTTTGGGCAAGCTTATGGCGACGCGGCGTGAAATCGCCCTGCATGACATTGCCGAGGATGAATTTCACACCATCCCGGTTGATCAGGATGAAGAGGACGTGGCTTACGCCTTTAACCAATACCACCTGATCTCGGCCCCGGTTGTTGACGAAGATGGGCGTTTGGTCGGCGTCATTACGATCGACGATGCGATGGTGGTTCTGGATGAAGAGCATGAGGAAGATATCCTGCGTCTTGCCGGTGTTAGCGACGAAAGCTCAATCTCAGACTCGGTGGCTGCAACCAGCAGACGGCGATTGCCTTGGCTTGCAGTCAACTTGTGCACGGCGATTTGTGCGTCACTGGTGATTTCCCAGTTCGAAGCGGCGATTGATCAACTGGTAGCGCTGGCCATTCTGATGCCAATCGTGGCCTCGATGGGCGGGAATGCAGGCACGCAGTCGCTGACGGTGGCGGTGCGTGCCCTGGCGACGCGCGACCTGACCGGGTCGAACGTGATGCGTGTTATCAGGCGAGAGCTGCTGGTCGGGGTATTGAATGGCCTGTGTTTTGCCATCGTGCTGGGAACGGTGGGGATGATGTGGTTCGACTCGCCCCTATTGGGTGTCGTGATCGGCTCGGCCTTGGTCGTGAATATGGTGATCGCCGGCTTTGCAGGTACGGTAGTACCGGTCGTACTGGACCGCTTGGGGGTAGACCCTGCGCTGGCTTCGGGGACTTTCGTGACGACAACAACGGATGTCATGGGGTTCTTCATCTTTCTTGGGCTCGCCAGCGTGGTGTTACTGTGATCGACCTGACCGAAATCAAAGCCGCCGCCCGAAAAGAGGCGTTTGCGCGACGCAAGGATGCGTTCAACGCGCGTCCGCCGGGGGCTGCAGGGCGTCTGTCCGAAGTGCTTGCCGGTCATCGCGGGGTGCCGTTGTCGGGCTATATGCCCATCCGCACAGAAATTGACCCGCTACCGGCCATGGCCGAGGCTTCGGCTTATGGCGCGGTGGGCGTGCCGGTCATACAAGCCGCCGGGCAACCGTTGAGATTTTCGCGCTGGACGCCCGAAGGGGCGCTGAAAGACGGGCCATTCGGGGCAAAAGTGCCCGAGGTCGACGACTATTTTGACCCCGAAATCTTGATTGTACCGCTGGTTGCGTTTGATGCGCATGGGGGGCGGTTGGGCTATGGTGGCGGCTTTTATGACCGTACGCTTGAGGGCTTGCGCGCAAAACGCCCGACCTTGGCAATCGGGTTCGCGTTTAACGCGCAAGAGGCAGAAGAACTGCCGCTTGAGCCAACCGATCAACCATTGGACATTGTCATCACGGAAAGTCGGGTGCTGACCTTCTGAACCTGCTTAGCCGGTGTGATTTTCCCGGAAGTACTCCCACGCATCCACTTCGCGCCCATCGGGCAGGGTGCATGCGCCTGTTTGTCCGTCAGCCCCATCCTTTATTTCGTATGTACCCCCGCTTTCGATGCAGAACGTAGCGGCAGGGTTAGCCAGTTCGGCGGATTGATCCGGGGCTGGATCGCAGGCCGCCAGAGGGGTCAAAAGAAGGGCGGGAATAAAGAAACGGGTCATAAACTTCTCCTGTCCAATGCGGTTTTGCACTTTATGGTGTCAGTTTAACCACTTGTGCTTGTCTATTGCCACACTTAGGACGGTTTGTATGAGGATACTGTTTCTGGGTGACGTCATGGGCCGCAGCGGACGCGCGGCCGTTCAACAGCATCTGCCGCGCCTTCGGGATGAGTGGCGGTTGGATTTCGTCGTGATCAATGGTGAGAACGCCTCGAACGGGATGGGCCTGTCGGGAGATCATGCAAAGCTGTTGCTGGATGCAGGGGCGGATTGTTTGACCCTTGGCGATCATGCGTTTGATCAGAAGGATATGCTGCAATTCATCGAAACTGAGCCGCGCATCGTGCGGCCCGTGAATTTTGCCAAGGGTGCGCCGGGGCGGGGGCACCGTCTTTATACCGCGCCCGGAGGTCGCAAAGTGCTGGTGGTGCAGGTGTTGGGGCAGGTCTTTATGAAACGACCCTTTGACGACCCGTTCTCTGCTATCGAACCTATTCTGAAATCGCATCCACGTGGTGGTCAGGCACAGGCTATCATCGTCGACATGCATTGCGAGGCGACGTCGGAAAAGATGGCTATGGGCCATTATTGCGACAAACGCGCAAGTCTGGTTGTGGGGACGCATACCCATGTGCCAACGGCTGACGCGCAAATCCTGCCGGGTGGAACGGCTTACCTGACGGACGCCGGAATGTGCGGCGATTATGACTCGGTCATTGGTATGGATAAGGTCGAGCCGATGCGCCGGTTTATCACTGGAATGCCAAAGTCTCGATTCACCCCCGCAAATGGCGAAGCCACGCTAAGTGGGGTATTCGTCGAAACCGACGACCAGAACGGGCAGGCAAAATCTGTGCAAATGGTACGCATTGGTGGGCGTCTGCAGCAGTCAGGACCGCAGTAAGGCTTGCTCTGGCCTGCGCAATGCGTGAAACTGCCTGACGGGCGCGTTTGCCAAGCCAGGGTTCGGACAGAATACCAAGAATGCAATTCCTTCAACTGACAGAAACGGGCAGCGCGATACTGGCGCTGATGGTCGTCGCAGGCATGTTCATCATGTTCCTGCGCGAGGTCTACCCGACCGAGGTTGTCGCCATTGGTGGCGTGGCCGTCATGTTGGTGACCGGCATTTTGCCCTATCAAAGCGCGCTGGCAGTTTTATCAAACCCCGCGCCTTGGACGATCGCGGCAATGTTCATCATTATGGGCGCGCTGGTGCGAACGGGTGCGCTGGACTCGTTTACGGCAACTGCGCAAAAGCAGGCTCAGGTGAACCCACGCGTTGCGATCGGATTGCTGATGGGGTTCGTGTTGTTGGCCTCTGCAGTGGTGTCCAACACCCCTGTGGTAGTGGTTATGATCCCGGTCTTTGTTCAGATTGCCCGTACCCTGAACGTACCAGCCTCAAAACTGCTGATCCCGCTTAGCTATGCGGCTATTCTGGGGGGCACGCTTACGTTGATCGGAACGTCGACGAACCTGCTGGTCGATGGTGTGGCCCGGGCGCAGGGGATGAAACCGTTCACGATTTTCGAAGTGACACCGCTGGGCATCGCACTGGTCATCTACGGGATGTTCTACCTGCGCTTTATCGCGCCGCGCCTTCTGCCCGAGCGTGACAGCATGGCCTCCCTGCTGTCTGATCGATCCAAGATGAAGTTCTTTACCGAGGCCGTTATTCCCCCGGAAAGCAACCTGATAGGGCGTGAGGTCACGGGTGTGCAGTTATTCAAACGCCCAGGCGTGCGGTTGATCGACGTGATCCGGGGCGATGAATCACTGCGGCGCAACCTCAAAGGTGTTGAACTGCGACTGGGGGATCGGGTCGTTTTGCGGACCGAGATGACCGAGTTGCTTAGCTTGCAAAGCAATAAGGAACTGAAACGCGTCGATCAGGTATCAGCCGTCGAAACGAAGACGGTTGAGGTTTTGATTACGCCAGGATGCCGCATGGTTGGCCGAACACTGGGCGCAATGCGCCTGCGCCGCCGGTACGGTGTGTACGTTTTGGCGGTACACCGCAGAAACCAGAATATCGGGCGGCAATTGGATGAACTGGTCGTGCGCGTAGGCGATACGCTGCTGCTAGAGGGCGCGCCGGGGGATATTCAGCGCTTGGCCGCTGATATGGAGATGGTGGATGTCACGCAGCCGTCAGCCCGTGCGTTTCGCCGCAGCCATGCTCCGATCGCCATTGGGTCATTGGTGGGTATCGTCGCTTTGGCCGCGCTGGGCGTCGCACCTATCCTGCTGCTGTCCATCATTGCGGTTGCGGTGGTTCTGATCACCCGATGCATTGACGCTGACGAGGCGTTTTCGTTTGTCGAAGGCCGATTGCTTGCGCTGATCTTCGCGATGCTGGCCATTGGGGCCGCTCTGGATAAGTCCGGTGCCGTTTCATTGATCGTTGAGGCCGTCGCACCGGCGCTTGGAATGCTGCCGCCTTTCCTAATCGTGTGGGCGGTCTATCTGCTGACATCCGTCTTGACTGAGCTGGTTTCCAACAATGCTGTGGCCGTTGTCGTGACACCCATTGCCATCGGTCTTGCGCAAGCGGTGGGTATTGATCCGCGTGCATTGGTCGTGGCGGTGATGGTTGCCGCATCGGCGTCATTCGCAACACCGATCGGGTACCAAACCAACATGATGGTGTATGGTCCGGGCGGGTATCGTTTTACCGATTTTCTCAAGGTCGGGGTGCCGTTAAACCTGACTGTTGGCTTGCTGGCGTCGCTGTTGATCCCGCTGATCTGGCCGCTGTAAGAGCGGCGCGTAATCGCTCATCCCTGACCTGCGGTCTTGTAAACGATGATCCAATAACAATCTTTTGACCAAAGACATATGCGAAAGGACGGGAACATGCCTTTTCCCAAACTTGGACAAGCGATCGTATTGGGTGCCGTTCTGATGGCATTGATTGGCACGGAAAGTCATGCGGGTTCCGTCTCGGGCACGGCTACCTACCGCGAACGCATTGCGGTGCCACCGGATGCAACGCTTTTGGTTGAGCTGCAGGATATTTCCCTGGCAGATGCGCCAGCAATCACATTGTCGGCCAAACGCTACGCGTTGAATAGTGTACCGGCCGAATTTGAGTTGACCTATGATGATGCCCTGATCCGGGACGGGCTGACTTATGCCGTTCGAGGTGCGATCTATCGCGGTAATCAGTTGCTCTTTACCACTGACACCGTCCACCCGGTTCTGACCAACGGGGCTGGCAATTCGACAGACTTGGTTTTGGTACAGGTGGGCGGCAGCCAAGATACCCCGTCGCTGGAAAACACGACATGGACGGCTATCGGTATCAATTCAGAGGTGCTGAACTCGAAACGCCCACCCCAGATATCCTTTGAACAAGGCGGAGCATTCGGTGGGTCCGGCGGTTGCAATCGTTTTTCCGGTCAGGCCAAGGTGGACAATGGAAAACTTGAGTTTCCCGACAACATGGCCGCCACACTCATGGCGTGCCCGCCCGAGCTGGAAGAGGTTGAGGATCAGTTCTTTGCCGCCTTGCAAAAGGTCGCCAGCTATGCGGTTGCCGGCGACAGCCTTGTGATGCTTGATGCCGCAGGCGAGCCGGTTCTAAAGTTTATTCGCGCGCAGTAATCAGGCAACGGCCCGAGATCGACCGGCATTGCGCCCGGAAAAGATGCAGCCGCCTAGAAATGTGCCTTCCAGCGCATTGTATCCATGATATCCACCGCCGCCGAAGCCCGCGACCTCACCGGCGGCGAACAGGCCCGGAACAACTGTGCCCTCGGCTCCAATCATCTGGCTGTCCAGATTGGTTTGCAGACCGCCAAGTGTTTTTCGGGTCAGCACATGCAGCTTGACCGCGATCAGAGGACCATTGGCGCGATCGAGGAACTTGTGCGGCTTTGCCGTACGGATCAGCCTGTCCCCTCGGTAGTTTCGAGCGGCCAGAATGGCAGCCATCTGGGCATCTTTTGTAAAGGGATTGTCGACCTGAGAATCCCGTGCCTCGATCTGGGCGCGCAGATGTGCTTCGTCGATTAGCCCACCGCCAAGCTGGTTCATGCCACTGACCAGCTCGGTTAAGGTATTGGCGACAATGAAATCTTCGCCATGCTCTTTGAAGGCTTCAACCGGTGCTGTGGCCTTAGAGCCGGTCAAAATCCGTTGCAGCAAGACTTCGCGCCAGCCGCCTTCGGTCATGTCGGGATTTTGTTCGGAACCCGACAGAGCGAATTCCTTTTTGATCACCTTTTGGGTCAGCACGAACCAACTGTATTCATGTCCGGTCTTCAGGATTTCCCGCAAGGTTCCCAGTGTATCAAAGCCGGGCAGGCAGGGCGGCTTTAGGCGATTGCCGCGCGCATCAAACCACATCGAGCTTGGCCCGGGTAAAACGCGGATGCCATGCGATGG
This sequence comes from Ruegeria sp. G5, assembly GCF_056533365.1. Lineage (NCBI taxonomy): Bacteria > Pseudomonadati > Pseudomonadota > Alphaproteobacteria > Rhodobacterales > Roseobacteraceae > Ruegeria > Ruegeria sp. G5. Next base: position 238,214 of record NZ_JBQFOK010000004.1, read on the forward strand.
CCAGATCGGGTTCCAGTTTCTGACACCTTCGGTGTAGTGCCACATCCGGTCGCCGTTGATCACATGCCCGCCCGCCTTTTCGCTGATCGCAATCATGCGGCCATCCACATGAAAGGGTACACCTGCGACCATGTCCTTGGGCGGTTCACCCAGACGATCACGCGGCCAGTTCTTTCGCACCATTTCGAAATTACCGCCAATCCCCCCCGAGGTCACAATGACCGACGGGGCGTAGACTTCAAACTCGCCCACCTCATCGCGGTTGGTCTTGGCACCGTGCGCTGCAGTGTCGTCAGCCAGAACCTCGCCGGAAACACCTTTGGCGCAGCCATTCTGCATGATGATGTGGCTGACCTGATGGCGGAACTTTATCTCAATCAAGCCGGACGATATGTGTTCACGGACGCGGCGAATGAAATGTTCCAGAACACCGGGGCCGGTGCCCCATGTGATATGAAACCGTGGGACTGAGTTGCCGTGGCCATCGGCGTAAGATCCGCCACGCTCGGCCCAACCGACGATTGGGAACCAGCGCAGGCCCATTTCGTGCAGCCACGGGCGCATTTCTCCTGCAGCGAACTCGACATAGGCTTCGGCCCATTTGCGCGGCCATGCGTCCTCGTCCCGGTCAAATTGCGCGCTGCCCATCCAATCACGCAGCGCCAGTTCGTGGCTGTCGCGAATACCCATTCGCCGTTGTTCAGGTGTGTCGACCATGAACAAGCCGCCAAGGCTCCAGAACGCCTGACCACCCAGAAAGTGCGGCGGTTCCTGATCCAGCACGATCACTTTCTTACCGCGATCGCCCAGTTCGGCGGCGGCGGCCAGTCCCGCCAGCCCGGCCCCGACAACGATTGCATCTGCTGTGTTCTTGGTCATCAAGGGTCCTTTCAGCGGCTGCGGAACCAAAGGATAAACGGCGTGGCAACCACATACATCGTGATCCCGTACACCGCTGCGGGCACCGCCAATGGGCTGAACCCGGTGGTCGTGCCCGTAATCAACGCGGCCAGCGTAATACCAAGTGCCGAGTTCTGGATACCTGTTTCAATCGAAACGGTCTTAGCTTCGTTCCATGACAGGTTGGCAAAGCGTGAAAGGACCAGACCTATCAGCAAAAGCGCGATGTTCAGCAGCACCAAGGCCGTGCCGATGGAGCTGAGGTTCTGAATGAAGAACTGCCAGTTTCCAGCCAACGCGGCCAGCACGATAAGCACAAATAGGATCGCCGCCAGTTTGGATAAAGGCGCATCTATCCTAAGGGCAAAGTCACGTGCGAAATGGCGCAGGCTGACCCCTATGGCAACAGGTAGGGTGGTGATGAGAAACAGAGCCGTGGCCAGTGAGCCGATCGACACTTTGGGTGCGGTTTCTCCCATAAAGTGAGCAATGGACCATGCAGCAAGGATGGGCACAGTAACGATAGACAGCAAGCTGATCACGGCGGTCAGGCTGACAGACAGAGCGACGTCGCCCTTAGCGAATTTGGCAAGGATATTGCTTGTGACACCTCCGGGACAAAAGCTCAGCAGCATGACGCCGACGGCGATCTCGGGTGGCAGGCCAAACAGTTTAACCGTCGTGAACGCGGCCAGGGGGATCAGTAAAACCTGACTGATCGCACCAATGGCAAACGGGTACTTGCGGCTGAGGACACGGCGAAAGTCGGCAGCCTCAAGCCCGACACCCAAAGACAGCATGATGATGGCTAGCGACAGTGGCAGGCCGACATTTATGAGAAAATCCAAGAACAACTCCTCCCAAAGTCGTTGAAGCCAACCTAAGCGAGGGGCAGCCGATCAGGCAACAGCGCCGTTGGGTCACGCGTAACGTTCTGCAAATCGGCGAAGGATTATGGCGGGTTGCGTGACATCCGCGGCATGACAGATGTCGATCAGCCTTTGGGCGTCCTCGGGCGGGAAATAGCCGTGGTGTTTATAGATATTGATACGCTCTTCAAAGTCGCGCGCATCGGCTTCGGGATGAAACTGCGTGGCGTAAACATTCTGACCCCACCGGACCATCTGAAACGGGCAGGGGTCTGATGACAACAGGTGGGTACAGCCCTCGGGCAGCGCCTGAACGGCCTCTTTGTGGCCGACCAAGGCGTCGAACGCTGGTTCCAAGCCTGCGGTCAGGGGGTCTTGCCGCCCCGCGTCGGTCAGGTGGCAGGTCGACGGTCCAACTGGTTCACCATACCGTTCCTTGCTGACGTCGCCGCCCAGATGTGCCGCCAGAATACCCAATCCGTAGCAGCAGCCCATGAATGGGTGATCATGGGCTGTGATCTGGGGCATCAGGCCCATGATTGCTGCCTCGACCCGGGTATCTATGGCCGATTTGGTAGCAGGGTCATCGCTGACACAGCCCGGACCGCCACCAACGATCACTCCGGCGTAGTCCCTGACATCCAGGCCATCCGGCAGCTCTTCGCAGTCCAGCCGGATACGGAGCGTTCGGTCGGGTGTCAGGACGGTTTTGTGCAGGATTGATGCGTATTCGGCATCCGAGGCGTCGGTCTCGGGGCGTAGTTGCAAAATCAGAAATCGTTTCATGAGATGGGTTTTCACATCACAGCGGCCAGAACACAAGAATGGCAGGGACCGAGACCGCGACGATCAGGATTTCAAGCGGCAATCCCATGCGCCAGTAATCGCCGAACCGATAGCCGCCGGGTCCAAGAACCAGTGTATTATTCTTGTGCCCTATCGGGGTCAGAAAAGCGGCCGAGGCGGCAACGGCAACGGTCATGAGGAAAGGATCTGGCGAAACGTCCAGACTGCGCGCCATCTGTATCCCAACGGGTGCCGCCACAATCGCGGTCGCCGTGTTGTTCAGCACATCCGACAACGTCATGGTCACCACCATCAAGACCGTGAGAATGGCCCAGGCGGGCATTCCGTTCGTGAGGTGGATCAGGCCGTTCGCAATCAGCTCGGTCCCACCAGAGTTTTCCAGCGCGCTCCCCAATGGGATCATCGATCCGAGCAGAACCACCACAGGCCACTCAATATGGTTGTAGATATCGGTGATCGGCATGATCTTGGTCAGCACATAGGCGACCACGACCAATCCCAGCGCGATGGGCAGGTATATCAGCCCGATACTGGCGGCGAGTACGGCAGCGGCGAACAGACCAATGGCCAATCCGGCCTTGTCATTCGCCGTAACGTTAAGCCCCCGCTGCGCGAGGGGAAGGCATCCCAACCATTCGGTCACATCGACGCTTCGGTCGCGCGGGCACAGCAGTAGAAGAATATCACCGGCTTCAACCTCGGTCTTACGAACCTGCTCGGTGATGCTGCGGCCCTGACGAGAGATGCCCATCAGAACCGTGCTTTGCCGCCACGCAAGGCCCAAACCCTGAGCTGTGCGCCCGGTAATGCGCGCGTTTTCCGTGGCGACCACCTCGATCACTTCAAGCCCGTCGCCCTCGGCAGTCAGCAGTTCCTGACGCCGGGTGTCCGAAAAATCCAGGTTCAGTGCGGCGCGGAATTCATCCAGCGCTTCGGGGCGGGCTTCAAGAACCAGGGCGTCTCCTTGTTTCAGCGTGGCATGGGCAGATCTGCCATAACGCCGCTTCCCGTCCCGGATCAGGCCGATGATGGCGACGTCGGATTTTTCGGCGTCTTCGTACAGCTCGCCCACCCGTTTTCCGATCTGCGCGGATTCGGGTGGTATCGTGAGTTCCGCTATGTATTCCGCCAACGCCTCAGACGTTTCGGTCTGGGGTCCACGGTTGGGTATCAAACGCCACCCGACCAGTGCGACAAAAGCCAGACCGGCAAGCGCGGCAACCCCGCCAACCGGGGCAAAATCGAACATGCGAAACGGTTCACCCAGTGTTTCTGCCCGGATCGAGGCGATGATGATATTGGGCGGCGTCCCGATCAAAGTCACCATCCCACCGAGAATGGTAGCAAAGCTTAGCGGCATCAGGCTCAGCCCCACCGACCGACCCGCTTTGCGCGCGGTCTGTATGTCCACAGGCATGAGCAGAGCCAGAGCTGCAACGTTATTCATGAAAGCAGACAGAACCGCACCGATCCCACCCATCAGCGCGATATGGGCGCCAAGTCCACGGGACGCATCCACAAGCGAGCGCGTGATCAGAAACACCGCGCCTGACCGGACCAGACCTGCGGATACGACAAGTACCAAGGCGACGATGATCGTTGCTGGATGACCGAAACCCGCAAAGGCATCGTCAACTGGCACCACCCCCAGGACGACACCGATCAGCAGGGCGGAAAACGCGACAAGGTCGTACCTGAAACGGCCCCAAAGAAGCATTCCAAAGACTGTAGCGAAAAGGACAAAAAGAATGATTTGATCGGTCGTCATGCCGCCACCATACCTGCGAACGGCTTTCGGGCAAGCGGCTCTCTTGATCATGCCCCCTGCAAACGTCTATATGAGCGCCGAACACGCAATCACGATGACGAGGACGCACCATGGCAGGCCACTCCAAATGGGCCAATATCCAGCACCGCAAGGGACGTCAGGACGCCGCGCGGTCCAAATTGTTTTCCAAACTGTCGAAAGAGATCACAGTTGCCGCCAAGATGGGCGACCCCGATCCCGATAAGAACCCGCGACTGCGTCTGGCCGTAAAAGAAGCCAAATCGAACTCGGTTCCCAAAGATGTGATTGATCGCGCGATTAAGAAGTCGGTTGCAGGCGAAGGCGACGAATACGAAGAAATCCGGTACGAAGGCTACGGCCCCAACGGTGTGGCCGTGATCGTTGAGACGATGACCGACAACCGCAACCGGACGGCCTCCACCGTGCGGTCGACCTTTTCCAAGAATGGCGGCAATTTGGGTGAAACCGGCTCGGTCGGGTTCATGTTCGATCGCAAGGGCGAGGTGGTTTATCCCGCCTCGGCAGGCGATGCTGACACCATCTTTGAAGCGGCTATCGAGGCCGGCGCAGAAGATGTCGAAAGCTCGGAAGATGGCCATATCATCTGGTGTGCGGATACTGACCTGAACGACGTTTCAAACGCACTGGAAGCAGCACTGGGTGAAACTGAGTCGACCAAACTGGTCTGGAAACCCACGACCACGACCGAATTGGGTCTGGAAGACATGCAAAAGCTGATGAAGCTGGTGGACGCACTGGAAGACGATGATGACGTTCAGCGCGTCACAACTAATTTCGAAGCATCCGATGAGGTTATGGCGCAGCTTTAAACTGAGCCAATAGCTCAATAGCAAAACCCGGTCCTTTGGCCGGGTTTTTTTGTTCGCCGTGCAGACAGTCCAGGCCGTGACGGCAACAGGTTCAGAGCGTTCGAGATCACTGACACTTGGCCGCTCAATCCTTACTCGTTAAGGTCTTGGCTATACCCAGATCATTCCGGAGGTTTAACGATCTGTGACGGAACTTGATCAGAAACAGGACTTGAAGAACGCTGCAGAAGCATCTGAAAAACGGAATTTTCCTGTTTTGGCCGGGCAGGGTATCCTGTCTCAGGTTGCGTGGACACTTGGAAGCCCGTCGATCGTTCTGCCATTTCTTGCCGTTTCCCTAGAGTTGCCGATGTTTGTTGCTGGGGCGCTGGTGTCGGTGCGTATGGCCGGCAGTATGATTTCGGATGTTTTCTTGGCGCGCCCGCTTTCAGCGCAAAAACGAAAGAAACGCGGTATTGCACTGACCGAGATTGCCATCGGGATGTGTCTGTTGCTGGCATTGGCCATGGGAACAACAGGTATTGTTCCTTTGATTGCAGTGGCTTTTGTGGCGATGTTCTTTGCGATTGGTTTGATCGAAGAAGTGCAAGAACTGCTTTATACTGACCTCTTGGGGGATCATGTCCAATCCAAGTCACGGATGATCATGCGTTACCTGCAACTGGGTGTCGGTGGATTAGGGGCAATCGGCTTGGCTCTTTTGGTGCATGAGATCACCAAAGAGAACCCACCATTCTCTCGTCATTCGGCGGTGATTGGCGTTTCAGTTACGTTTTTCATTCTGTCTGGCCTGTCAATTCTGGCGATGTCTGAAATTACGCGTGACGAAGCCTCAGATGCGATAGGAACGTCTGCTAAGAAACGAAAGTTCAAGGAAAATTTCACCGACATAACATCCATGTTCAAACAGGCTTGGTTCCGTAACTACATGGTGATGCGGTTTCCTTTGGTTGTCGTGTCGCTGTCGGTTCCGTTCTTTGCCCTGATCGCGGCCGAGGCGCATCATTCTTCCGCCAAGGGTCTGACGGCGATGATCGTGTCCTCTGCGTCGGGGTACCTCGTTTCCGCCCCGTTATGGCAGGTGGTCAACATGAAGTCCCATCGCGCTGTGATGGTGACGGGGACCTTGATGGCCGCAGTGACGGGTACAACGCTTTTGACATTTCATTTTCTGCACTTGGATCATGACGTTCACTTGCACGCTATTGCCCTGTTTGTGGTAACCGTGGCGGTGACCGGCATTAACAGCGCGCGCAGATTGTATTTCCTTGACGTCGCGCCCAAGGATCAGCGCGTAAAGGGTGCAGCGGCAGTCAAAAGTATCTGCCGTGTCACCGGTGTTGTTCTTTCAGTGATGCTTGCCGGTATCGCGCATACGCAAGAGGTCGCCTGGGCGATCGTCTTCATCGTTCTTGTCAGCTTTTACGCCGCGATTACCTGCTATCGCGTTGTCGTGCCCCAATCTGCCAAGACGGTTCAAACCTAACCGTCGCAGGCCCGCAAGGACTGTCTCGCGCTGTCTCTTACAGCTTTTGTCAGTGAACCTAGGGCGGGCGCCAAAATGCGACTGACCTGCCATGTTAACGGCACATCGTATGGGGCATCGGGCAGCAGCACGGACAGCCTTCCTTCGGCCAAGGCCGCAGCCACCAATTGTTCGGGATTCATCCCCCATCCCAAGCCGACCTCTGCAGCATCGACAAAGCCATGTGACGAAGCAAGGAAGTGCGAAGGTGGCGAAAGCTTGCGCCCCGTTTGTTGTGTAATCCAAGCCTTTTGCAGGCCGTCCTTACGGTTGAAGGTTAAGCAAGGGGCATTGCTAAGACTGTTTTCGTTGACGCCGTCCTTGAACCATTTTTGCATGAACCCCGGGCTTGCGGTCGCCAGATACCTGAACGCGCCCAACGCAATCGCGTCACATCCCGAGACTGTTTGGCCCCCCACGGTCACGGCGGCACTTACTTCTCCTCGGCGCAGCCAATCGGCGGAGTAGTCCTGATCGTCGATAACAAGATCAAACAGCATATCATCTACTTGCGCCATGGCATCAATGAACCAAGTCGCGAGGCTGTCCGCAGGAACCGCGATCCGAATGCGCGCTGGGCCAGATTTGCGGTCAAGCGTCAACTCGCGCGCCAGTTTGGCCTCGAGCAGGCCGATATCCTCCGCGTGCTGAGCAATACGAAGGCCCATCGGTGTGGCGGTGCATGGTACGCCGCGATTGATCAAGGTCGCTCCAACACGGTCCTCTAAGGCTTTGATCCGTTGGGAAATTGCAGAAGGCGTCACCGATAGATCAATCGCGGCAGTCTCAAAGCTGCCGTGTCGTAGAATTGCAGTGAGCGCAGATAGATGGTTGGGATCCAGCAGCATTAGAGAAACTAATTCAGAGTGAAGATCTTTAATTTGATAGCGGTGCCCGATGGTCGTAGTCAACGCGTCCAACTGTAGGAGGTTTCATGTCTGCGTCGCTTTTCGCTGGTTTTGCGTTGGGTTTTAGCCTGATCCTTGCGATTGGGGCCCAGAACGCCTTTGTCCTGAGGCAGGGTTTGCGGCGTGAGCACGTATTTCCCCTGTGCCTGACATGTGCGGTATCTGACGCGATCCTGATTGCCGCGGGCGTGGCGGGATTTGGAACTTTGGCGAAAGCTTTGCCTTGGTTCGAAATCGTTATGCGGTATGGCGGGGCTCTTTTCCTGACGTGGTATGGCATCCGAAGCCTTCAATCCGCCTGGCGCGGTGGGTCGGCCTTGGAGGTCGGTGAAAGCAAGGGCGCCAGTCTGAAGTCCGTATTGCTGACCGCGTTGGCTTTTACATGGCTGAACCCGCACGTTTATTTGGACACGGTGGTTCTGATCGGGTCTATATCTGCCCAATACGAAGATCGGTTGTTTTTTGCTTTAGGGGCGATGACGGCCAGCTTTGTTTTCTTTTTTTCGCTGGGATACGGCGCAGGGGTGCTGTCACCGGTATTTGCAAGGCCGCGTGCGTGGCAGGTACTGGATGTACTGATTGGATTTGTGATGCTGGCTATCGCAGCAAAGCTTGTGATGATGTGAGGGGTTGTCCCCGACTGACATTCGGTGTTGAACCGTTAACATGACAAGTTTAGCCGCTTCTTCTCGCCCCATCGCGGGGATGTTTTGGATGTTCTCCGCTGGGATTTCCTTTGTGGTGATGACGGCGCTGGTCAAGTCATTGGGGTCAAGCATGAACCCCATTCAAGCTGCGTTTTTGCGGTTCGTCTTCGGTTTGGTTTTTCTACTGCCCGCATTGAAACTGATCCTTGCAACTCATCTGACCCGTCATCACCTGGCGCTGTTCGGGGTGCGGGGCATTGTTCACGCCGTCGCGGTGATGATGTGGTTTTTCTCGATGACCCAAATCCCGTTGGCCGAGGTGACGGCCATGAACTACATGACCCCCGTGTATGTGACGCTCGGGGCCGCACTGTTTCTGGGTGAAAAGCTGGCGTTCCGGCGTATTGCGGCCATTGGCGTGGCGTTGATCGGAGTCGCGATCATTCTGCGCCCCGGGTTTCGCGAAGTCTCGATGGGTCACCTGAGCATGTTGGTGACATCCCTGATGCTGGGGGCCTCGTATCTGCTGGCCAAGATGCTGGTCCGAGATCTGCCGCCATCAGTTGTGGTGGCGCACATGTCGATTTGGGTAACCATCGCCCTTGTTCCGTTCGCAGTCGCTGTCTGGACAACTCCAAGCTTATATGAACTGGGCGTTTTGTTTCTGGTGGCAAGCTTTGCGACACTGGGCCACTATTTCATGACGCTTGCCCTGCAGGCTGCTCCGGTGGCGGTGACGCAGCCCGTGACCTTCTTGCAGCTAATCTGGGCCACGTTGATGGGTGCCTTGGTCTTTCATGAAAGCGTCGACATCTGGGTTGTCGCAGGCGGTACCCTGATTCTGTCTGCGGTCAGCTTTATCGCCTGGCGCGAGGCTGTACTGAACCGGAGCAGTCTGACCACCCCCAGTATCGCACCCAAACTTTGAACCTTTGTCTGGTGTGAAATTCGTTGTTGATTGACGGATCAATAAAAACCTCCTAGCGTTTTTTCGTAAACCGCGGGTGAGGGTGCAAGAATGCCAAAACTGGGAATGGAGCCGATCCGCCGGGATGCGATCGTCAAGGCGACGATTGCCGAACTCGGGTCGAAAAAATCCTTGGACGTGACTGTAAGTCAGATAGCCAAACGTGCCGGCATGTCCAGCGCGCTGGCGCATCACTACTTTGGCGGTAAGGACCAGATTTTTCTGGCGGCGATGCGACGTATCCTTTCCGATTTCAGCGACGAAGTTCGGCTTGCGCTCCGGTCCGCTGCGCCGGACGAGCGGGCACAGGCCATCATACGGTCCTGTTTTGCGCCGTCCTGTTTTACGCCGGACGTCATTTCCTCGTGGATGACGTTCTACGTATTGGCGCAAACGAATGAAGAGGCGCTGCGTCTGTGGCAGGTCTATCAGGCGCGTATCAGGTCGAACCTCATCCATGCATTGCGCCCGTTGCTGTCGGACCCCGTAGAAGCGGCCGAGGATATGGTCGCCCTGATTGACGGTTTGTATATCCGCGCCGCCCTCGGCGCCCCGGAAGAGCCGCAGCTGGCTGTTAACCACGCGATGCGGGTGCTTGGTACGTTCCTCGAGGCAGAAAAATGACACAACCCAATATTTTGATCCTGATGGTGGATCAACTCAACGGGACCCTCTTTCCGGACGGTCCCGCGGATTGGCTTCATGCGCCGAACCTCAAGAAGTTAGCCGCGCGTTCGACGCGTTTCGCCCATGCCTATACGGCATCACCCCTTTGTGCACCGGGGCGTGCCAGCTTTATGTCTGGTCAACTGCCGTCGCGCACAGGCGTCTACGACAACGCCGCTGAGTTTCGCAGTGATATCCCGACATACGCGCATCATCTGCGGCGCGCGGGCTATTACACATGCCTGTCTGGCAAAATGCACTTTGTGGGCCCGGATCAGTTACATGGGTTCGAGGACCGCCTGACCACCGATATCTATCCAGCCGATTTCGGCTGGACACCGGACTATCGTAAGCCCGGTGAGCGGATTGACTGGTGGTATCACAATATGGGCTCTGTCACAGGTGCGGGGATCGCCGAAATCTCTAACCAGATGGAGTATGACGACGAAGTTGCCTATAACGCCAAAGCCAAACTTTATGATCTGGCCCGCGGCAAGGACGAGCGCCCCTGGTGCGTGACGGTCAGTTTCACCCACCCGCACGACCCATATGTGGCGCGCCGGAAATACTGGGACCTCTACGAAGACTGTGAGCATCTGCTGCCTGCCGTTTCAGACATCGGGTACGACAATCAGGACCCCCACTCACAACGTATTTTCGACGCAAACGACTGGCGTAGCTTTGATATCTCGGAAGATGACATTAGACGGTCGCGCCGCGCCTATTTTGCGAATATCTCGTATCTGGATGACAAGATCGGCGAAATTCTCGAAGTGCTTGAGACAACCCGCCAAGAGGCAACCATTCTGTTCGTCTCAGATCACGGCGACATGCTGGGCGAGCGTGGTCTGTGGTTCAAGATGACCTTTTTCGAAGGCTCGTCGCGGGTGCCGCTGATGATTTCGTCACCTGATCTTCCGGCGGGGCGCATAGATACCCCGGTTTCGACTGTCGATGTGACGCCAACGCTAGGGGCTTTGGCGGGCGTCGACATGGCCGAGATTGCGCCATGGACCGATGGCCAAGACCTTGTGCCTTTGGCAAATGGTACAGAACGGACTGCGCCTGTCGCGATGGAATATGCGGCCGAGGCGTCCTATGCGCCGTTGGTTTCTTTGCGTTATGGCAAGTGGAAATACAACCGCTGTGCGCTGGACCCGGATCAGCTCTTCGATCTGGAGGCCGATCCACATGAATTGACCAATCTCGCCGGGCGGCCGGAACACGCGGGGACCTTGCAAACCCTGCGTGCCAAGTCTGAGGCGCGTTGGGATCTGGATGCCTTCGACGCGGATGTGCGGGCCAGTCAGGCCCGTCGTTGGGTCGTCTACGAAGCTTTGCGGCAGGGCGGGTATTACCCGTGGGATTATCAGCCGCTGCAAAAAGCGTCTGAACGGTACATGCGCAACCACATGGACCTGAACATCGTCGAGGAAAGCCAGCGCTTTCCACGCGGAGAGTAACTCAAGAATTAGCAATACCCCTTCGGTCTCATTTGTGTCTTTCAGCGGAAAGCCGGGGCCATGGGCAATGGAGTGCCTTAAATGGAAGCAGATTTCGTCATCGTCGGCGCAGGTTCCGCAGGCTGCGCGATGGCATACAGACTTAGCGAGGCAGGGGCCTCGGTTCTGGTGATTGAACATGGTGGCACGGATGCTGGCCCCTTTATCCAGATGCCCGCCGCGCTGAGTTATCCGATGAACATGGCGCGATACGACTGGGGTTACCAATCTGAACCCGAGCCGCATATGAACAACCGCCGTCTGGCTTGCCCGCGTGGCAAAGTGATCGGCGGTTCGTCTTCGATCAATGGGATGGTCTATGTGCGGGGTCACGCGCGTGACTTTGACACCTGGGCCGAGATGGGGGCCGACGGTTGGTCGTATGCCGATGTTCTGCCCTACTACAAACGGATGGAGACATGGCACGACGGCGGCCACGGCGGAGATGCCACATGGCGCGGAACAGATGGGCCGCTGCATGTCTCGCGCGGGCCGCGTACGAACCCTCTGTTTCAGGCCTTTGTGGATGCGGGCCGGCAGGCGGGATACGAAGTCACGGGCGACTACAACGGCGAAAAGCAAGAAGGCTTTGGGCCGATGGAGCAGACCGTCTGGCAAGGGCGGCGCTGGTCGGCGGCAAACGCGTATCTGAGGCCCGCGCTCAAGCGTGAAAACTGCGATTTGGTGCGCGGCCTCGCGACACGCGTTGTGATGGAAGACGGTCACGCAAAGGGCGTTGAGCTTATCCGGGGCGGAACCACGGAAATCATCCGTGCCCGCCGCGAGGTTATTCTGGCGGCTTCGTCTATCAACTCTCCCAAGTTGTTGATGCTGTCCGGAATTGGACCCGCCGCTCATCTGGCCGAGCACGGAATAGATGTGGTCGTGGACCGGCCGGGAGTGGGGGCAAACCTGCAGGATCACCTTGAGCTTTACATCCAACAGGCGTCCTTGCAGCCGATCACACTGTACAAACACTGGAACCTGATCAGCAAAGGCTTAATCGGCGCGCAGTGGCTGTTCACCAAGACTGGGCTTGGGACGTCGAACCAGTTCGAAAGCGCGGCTTTCATTCGATCGAAGCCCGGTGTGGAATATCCGGACATTCAGTACCACTTCCTTCCAATCGCGGTGCGCTATGATGGGCAGGTTGCGCCCGAAGGGCACGGGTTTCAGGCGCATGTGGGGCCGATGCGGTCCCCGTCGCGTGGGGCGGTGACCTTGCGGTCGGCCCGACCCGAAGACGCGCCCGTGATCCGGTTCAACTACATGAGTCACGAGGAAGACTGGGAAGACTTCCGCACCTGCATTCGCCTGACGCGTGAAATCTTTGGGCAGGACGCGTTCAAACCCTTTGCAGGGAAAGAAATCCAGCCCGGCGCTGATGTGCAGACAGATGAAGAACTGGATGCCTTTGTCGCCGAACATGCCGAGAGCGCTTATCACCCTTGCGGAACCTGCCGAATGGGCCGGGCGAATGACCAAAATGCTGTGGTTGATCCCGAAGGTCGGGTGATCGGAGTGACAGGCCTGCGCGTTGCAGACAGTTCGGTTTTCCCGCAGATAACCAATGGCAACCTCAACGCGCCGTCGATCATGGTGGGCGAGAAGGTGTCCGATAGCGTGTTGGGCAAAGACCCTTTGCCAAAAGCAAACGATCAGCCCTGGGTGCATCCGCAATGGGCGACGGCACAGCGTTAATTTGATCCGCGTCAAAGCGGGGTGTGCGAAACATCTTTAGACCTGAATCGTAACGACCAATTTAAGGAGCGAACAGGAATGTCCCACACCCCGCATGAACTGGCCGAAGAATTCCCGGACAAGGTTGAACTGATGAGCCAGCTCAAGCAATCGGACGCGCATTTTGCGCGTCTGGCGGATGAGTATCACGAGATCAACCGCGTCGTGCACCGCGCCGAAACCAATGTCGAGCCGATGGAGGAGTTGGCCGAGGTTGATCTGCGTAAGAAGCGTGCGGCGCTCAAGGATCAGATCTGGTCGATTTTGTCCAAAGCGTAAGTTACAGGCGGGGGCTCTGCCCCCGTCGCGGCAAGCCGCGACTCCCCCGGGATATTTTTTAGCCAGGCGAAGATCAGGTCACTTCGTAGGGCAGGGTCCCGCGGATATGGGCGTCGATGGCCAGGCGTCTTTCTAAAGGTGGGACAGAGCGTTGGTGGCAATTTTGCCGTTCGCAAATTCGGCACGAAATTCCGATGGGTTCGTAGGCGCTGGCGTTGTTGATGTCGAGGTTGTCGGCGTAGACAAGCGCCTCGGCGTGGCGGACTTCGCATCCCAAGGCTATCGCATAGCGGCGCACGGGCGCGCCGAAGGACCCGCCTGATTTCGAAACATCCCTTGCAAGAGAGATGTATTGCACTCCGTCAGGCGTTTCTGCCAACTGCCTTAGAAAATGGCCCGGCGTTTCGAAGGCGCGGTGCACGTTCCACAAGGGGCAAGCGCCACCGAAACGGGCAAACTGAAGTCGCGTTGCCGAGTGGCGTTTTGTGATGGTGCCTGCCTGATCCACTCTTACAAAAAAGAACGGGATACCCTTCGCGCCGGGGCGTTGAAGGGTGGATAAGCGGTGCGCGACCTGCTCGATCGAGGCACCGAAACGATTGCTGAGCAGCTCAAGATCATGGCGGCAGTCCTGCGCAGCAGCAAGAAACGCTCCATACGGCATCAGGGATGCGCCGGCGAAGTAATTGGCCAATCCGATCTTGGCGATTGCCCGGGCCTCTTCGGTTTGGAATTTAGCGAAATCCAGTGTGGCCTCAAGCAGCTTGTCCTGATTGAGAAGGGCGACTTGCAGCAGCAGTTGGAACACTTGTGTTGGCGGTGCGCTACGCGAGGATAGCAGCAGCGTTTTGCTTTCATCGTCATACTTCCGGGTTTCGGCAATGTCGGCCAGTTGAACCCGGATGTCCTGTTCTCCCAAGTTGTCGATTGCCGCGGCCCGGATGCCGCCTTTTTCCTGCGCGCGGTTTGCAAAACGTTCTGCGGCGCGATCGACGGCGTCGATGTAGTTGTCGCAGTAGTGGAAGAAATCCCGCACCTCTTCCCATGGGCTGGCTTGTATCTGGGCGTCTTCACGACCCAGCGCTTCGTCCAAGGAGGCAAGCCGTTCGTGAGTTTGGCGATACGTTCTGTGCAAAGCGATGAATGCCCGCGCCAGTGCGGGCGCGTTCGAGGCTGTCAGGCGCAGATCGGCCAGCGGGGGAATTGCGTCGTCGAAAATGGGATCGGCAAATGCTTCGCGCATATCGGACACAAGGCGTTCGCTGTCACCGGTACTAAGCTCGGTCACGTCCATGCCGAATTCTTGCGCCAGGGCCAAGACAACGGTTGTTGAAATCGGACGGTTGTTGTTCTCCATCTGGTTCAGGTAAGGCAGGGAAACCCCCAGCTTTGCAGCGAATTCTTTCTGGGTCAGCGTTAGCCGTGTCCGCATTTCACGCAGTTTCGCGCCAGCATAGAGCTTTTGGGTCGCCATGTCGGACCTTTGCAATTATTCGGGTGGGGTAAGCTAGCTTTGCAAACCGCCTGACGCAAGAGTCTTACAGCCCCAATTGTCTTTCGCGGCGGATCACTGAGGTGATGGCGAGGATCGCAAGCAGGGCGGTCGTCAGCATGAGCCATAATAGCGGCATTGCCCCGGTATCGTGGGTCAGCAGGTTGCCAGCCAACGCGCTGAGGCCCGCGCCGCCGCCCAACATTATCGCTCCGCTCAAACCGGAGGCAGTTGCGGCCAGGTGCGGACGGACAGACAAGGCCCCAGAGGTCGCGTTTGGGATGGTCATGCCGTTGCCAATGCCGACGAAGGTCATGAACCCAAAAAAGCTTAAGGCAGTTCCGAAGCCTGTCAGGAAGAACAGTGAGGACAGCAGGACACCTGTTGCGTTCATAACGCAGCCCCAAAACACCATGCGGTTGACGCCGAAGCGGACGGAATACCGACCACTGATGAAGTTACCAAGGAAATAGCCGACGGCGGGGGCGCCGAAGTAAATTCCAACCTCTGCAGCGCTCAGGCCGAAAAGCTCTGTGCCGATGAAGGGTGCGCCACCCAAATACGCAAAGAAGGCACCAGAGGAAAGCGCCGAAGACAGCGAGTATCCCCAAAAGCGCGGAGAGCTGAGCAGCTCAGGATACTCACGGAACTGTTGAAGCAGAGTCTTGCCGCTTTTGGATGATGTCTCACCAAAGTCCGAATAGGTTAGGGCCAAAGTCAGCACCCCCAATGCAAAGGGCAGCCAGAAATTCGCTTTCCAGCCGAAGCTTTCCTCGAGAATGCCGCCAATGGCAGGGCCGATCATGGGGACGACTGCCATGCCCATCGTGACATAGCCGATCATCGAGGCCGCCTGGTCCTGATCGAACAGGTCGCGCACGGCGGCCCGGCTAAGGACCATCCCTGTCACGACGCAAGCCTGACACATCCTGAAAACAAGAAACGCTTCGGCGTTGGGCGCATAGATGCAGCCGATCGTTGCTATCAGGAACAGCGTAAGCCCCCACAGCAGCACTGGCCTGCGGCCCATGTTGTCGGCGAGTGGTCCGATTAAAATCTGTAGAACGGCGCTAACCAGCAGGTACAAAGCAACAGAAAGCTGCATAACCTTGTATTCGACCTCGAAGTACAAAGTCATGTTGGGCAGGCTGGGTAGGAACAGGTTCAGGCTGAGCGCAGAGAGCCCCGACAGCAAAACAAGGGTGCCAATTTTGGGGGGCGTACGATGCGCCGAAGAGGAACTGAACTGCATGGTTCACATGTATAAGCGTCGTTTCGGCAATTGCCATCCATGTGGATGTCAAAAACCGACACTTAGCAAATTTACAGTTTTCCAAACAAATGTTGCCAAAGATTTGCAAATTTGCCGAAAGTTGCTTTGGCGTTGAGCCATATGCGTATAGGGTCCCGCAAAATTCAATAGGGGATCATCGCCATGAAAGACATCCTGACCGAGCTTGAAGGACGCCGCAATAACGCCCGTTTGGGTGGTGGGCAAAAGCGGATCGACGCACAGCATGGGCGCGGTAAGCTGACAGCCCGCGAGCGGATTGAGCTGTTGTTGGACGAAGACAGCTTTGAAGAGTTCGACATGTTTGTCAGCCATCGCTGCACTGATTTTGGTATGGAAAATCAGAAACCTGCTGGCGACGGTGTTGTCACCGGTTGGGGTACGATCAATGGTCGGATGGTCTATGTGTTCAGTCAGGACTTTACGGTCTTTGGCGGATCGCTGTCCGAAACGCATGCGCAGAAAATCTGTAAGATCATGGATATGGCAATTCAGAACGGCGCGCCTGTGATTGGAATCAACGACTCGGGCGGCGCGCGCATTCAGGAAGGCGTCGCATCTCTGGCCGGGTATGCCGAAGTTTTCCAGCGCAATATCATGGCTTCGGGTGTGGTGCCACAGATCAGTGTGATTATGGGGCCGTGCGCTGGTGGGGCTGTGTATAGCCCGGCAATGACAGACTTTATCTTCATGGTCAAAGACACCTCGTACATGTTCGTAACCGGACCCGACGTGGTGAAGACTGTCACCAACGAGGTTGTAACTGCCGAAGAGCTGGGGGGTGCATCGACCCATACCAGGAAATCGTCGGTTGCAGATGGCGCCTTTGAAAATGACGTTGAGGCGCTGGCCGAGGTCCGCCGCCTCGTCGATTTCCTGCCGCTGAACAACCGTGAAAAGCCGCCCGTGCGTCCGTTCTTTGATGAACCCGACCGTGTCGAAACCTCGCTGGACACGCTGATCCCTGACAATCCCAATACACCCTACGACATGAAAGAGCTGATCACGAAGATCGCGGACGAGGGCGATTTTTACGAGATCCAGGAAGACTACGCCAAAAACATCATCACCGGGTTCGTCCGGCTTGAGGGGCAGACGGTGGGTATCGTCGCCAACCAGCCGATGGTTCTGGCTGGGTGTCTGGACATTGACAGCTCACGCAAAGCTGCGCGGTTCGTGCGCTTTTGCGACTGTTTTGAAATCCCGATCCTGACGCTGGTCGATGTGCCGGGCTTTTTGCCGGGGACGTCGCAAGAATATGGTGGCGTTATCAAACACGGCGCCAAACTGCTGTTTGCCTATGGTGAAGCGACAGTTCCAAAAGTCACCGTTATTACCCGTAAAGCGTATGGTGGTGCCTATGACGTTATGGCGTCAAAGCACTTGCGGGGCGACTTCAACTATGCGTGGCCAACGGCCGAGATCGCCGTGATGGGCGCGAAGGGCGCGACCGAGATTATCCACCGCGCTGACCTTGGTGACGCAGACAAGATCGCCCAGCATGCGCAGGACTACGAAGACCGTTTTGCCAACCCCTTTGTCGCCGCCGAGCGTGGGTTTATCGACGAGGTGATCATGCCGCAGTCGACGCGTCGGCGCGTGTCTCGGGCATTCGCCAGCTTGCGGAACAAGCAGCTGAAGAACCCGTGGAAAAAGCACGACAACATTCCGCTGTAACGCGCGGGCAGGGCTAGGTTTTCAAAGCTCGCCCTGCGACGGCGAATAGGTTGGGTTTTTTCCCAGGGGCAAATTTGACTTTGAGGGTAAAGCTGGTAAATGACTGCTCTTATCAGAGATAGAAAAGCGCGGGCCAAAAGCCAAGCGCGCGCAATCCCGGAGAGAGGAGCTCACCCTAGGTGGGTCCGGGATTGCGCCTTTATTCTGTCGCTGCTTGCGCTGCCCACTGCTGCTTTTCCACAGGCTGAAAACCTATTGCCTGTCCCCTCTGGTCAGCCCGTTCATCTGACGGATGTTTTGCTGGACAATAATCCGGGTGAGCTGTGGGTGCGTTTTCGTTTCATCGCGCCAAAGATCGGATCTGACGTCGGGCGCATCGGATACGATGTCGCCTCGATAGACATGGAGCACCTGTGTCAAACCTTGGCCGTTGCGTATGTCGCGGAATACGAGCTGAACCCTGCCAGGGTTGTCATATCGCTGTCTGATCGTCCGATAGAATTCGGGCGATCCGCACCCGACGCAACACAGTTCTTCGAAGCCTACCGGTTGGAACAATCGCAGTGTATCTGGGAGGGGCTCTGACAATGAAACCCGGTTTTCAGACAGGCAGAGCGTTTCAGTTCAGAAATGCGGCTTTGGAGGTACGCGATATGACCTCATCCTTCATCGGATGTGATTTGTTTTACTCGGGATGCGTCAACGCGGGCGAGGGATTGCCATGTTAAAGCATCGTGGTTTTCCGGGCCGTCTGGCCGGTACAGACTTTCAGTTTACCATCCGCCGGGCAAATCCCAAGGGGGTTACACCGCTCACCACCCGGGAGCGTTTTCGCGATCGCAAGCCTGCCGATCGTCGTGCAGACACCGCCTTTATGGAGGCGCTGTGGAACCATTTTGGGGATCAGCCCTTTGAGCGCGGAAATCTCGACGCGGGTCGTCTGAGCTGGCTGTTCGGACGCGAGGTCGTTGCTGCCGAGGATCCGTTTGATCCGGCAAGTTACGATGCGTTGCTGGTGATTGATTTGGATGTCGCGAAGGCGTCATTCCCTGACATCTTCGATGGTGTACGCTGAACGTGGATAGGGCGATTGCATATCGCAGTTTTGGGTTCAGCCCAAGTAAAGCCCTGCCCCGTGGGGGACAGGGTCGTGATATGCGATCAGAAGTTCAACTGAGCCGCAAGCTGAACACGGCTTGCGTCGAAGTCTTGCCCCGAGATCACGTCGTTCCGCTCGCCGTAGATGTATTCGGCGCTGAGCGTCAGCGTTTCGGTTGCCTGGTAGAACGCGTTGACGTGGATCGTCTCAAGCTCGGTGAAGGCCAGCGTGCCGGTCGAGGTCGGCAGGTCGTAGTCTTCGTAACCGTAGGCGATACCGACGTTCCACTTGGGTCCGATATCCTGACGCAATTCAACGGTGAAACCGTCAACGTCGTTGGCTTCGCCGCCAACAATCGCGTCGCCGACACCAATCAGCCAGGGGCCAAGGGCCTCACCGGTAACGTAGTTAACCTGGAACAGGCCACCTTCCCACAGACGCGCCGAGCCGGACAGGGTCAGACCGGTCTGGTCAACCTCAACACCACCGTCTTCCGCTTTACCGTAGAGAACAGCGCCGCGGGCAACGTACTTGCCGTCGTTGTATTCAGCAGACGCGGTCAGAACCGGATCGTCCGAGTTCGAAGCGCTGACGTTTTGTTCGATCGATACAGCGAATTCAGCATTCGGCGAGAACGCGTTGGTGTAACGGACCTGCGGAACACGGGCGAAGGCGATACCAACCGGACCGTTAAATTCGACCGAGGTCGGGTAAGTGTCCAGCGGCTGGAAGTTCGTCCAGAACTGACCGATCAGCCACTGATCGCCGATCCGGATGTTCGCGTGACGCAGACGCAGTTCGGCAGTGCCGTTGCTGGCGAACAGGTCGACTTCCAATTGAGCGCCAAGATCGCCGATGGCGCTGGGCGTATTGGTCAGCAAGCCGATCCGCGACTGACGAACGGTCGTACCGAAAGTACCGCTGGTGGCATTATCAGGCTCACCAACAACGTTCACGAAGGCGGTGTCGCCTTGCTCGAAGTCAAAGTCATAGAAAAAGTCAGCTTTGATATAGCCGTAGACGTCCAGGGTCGTGTTGCCGATCCTGAACTCGCCGGGGGTGGAACCTGGTCCCTGAGACTCCAGAGCTTCGATCCGGAGACGCAGGTTCTCCAGCTCGGACTGTGTGTCTGCATCCTGGGCATAAGCAAGCGTGCCTGTCACACTAAGCGCAGTGGCAGCGAGCAGAGATGCCGTTTTTCTCATTGTAATCATTTGGATGTTTCCTTGTGTGCGAGTGTGCACGCGCAAACTTCCACGCACGAGGTTTTGTGGGAAATCACGAAATTGGGACTTTGGGGCGTCGATTGCTCAAGAAAAATTGCGAAAAAATCGCCGCGAAATCACATGAAGGTGAACCGATCGGTTAACCTTATGAACTCAGTGTTTTTTCCATTCGATATCGCGTGTGCAAAACGTGATGCCGCACCTGCAACATCCGTGAATGGTCGCGAGGTTTGTAACGACAACGTGACAGATTCTGAGGGGTTGGTACGTGAATATGCACGGATCCGCATCGGCGCATATTTGCGCGACCTTGCGCTGAATGGGCAGAATCCAGCCGGAATAATTCGTAGGCCAGAATCCCGTTTTGAAGTTGCAACCACTCCGTGCATGTTGAATGGGCCGTGCGGCTCTACTTTGCCTGCGTCGCACATGCACCTACTATTCCGTACCCCTTCCTTACGCGGGCAGGTTTGTGTTTCTCACAAAACCCTGCCCGCGCTTTTCTTTGCCCTAAAGGCGGGGGTAAAGCGGCATAAAACTGCGCAAAACAACAATATTAGCCGCTTGTTATTGAATAGCAGCCGCGAAAATCGGCATTTGCCCCCGAATGCATCAAAAAACCTGAAGGGGCAGATAACATGCGATTCTCGAAACTCGTTCTTGCAATGGCGACCTGTGCGGGCCTTGCCGCGTGCGGTGATACGACAGGCGAACAGGCGCTGCTTGGCGGTGGGGCCGGTGCCGTCGGCGCTGCGGTCGTCAGTGCCGACCCGTTGTTTGGCGCCGTCGTCGGTGCAGCGGGCAACGTCCTGTATTGCAAGACGCAGAACAACTGTAGGTAACCAGATACCCGGAGCGTTTGTCGCTCCGACCGTCATCGCGCAAACGCCGTCGTGGGGTCATCGCCCCGCGGCGGCGTTTTGCGTTTCCAGAACACCAAGACAAAGGACGTTCCATGTTTAGCAAGATCCTGATCGCCAACCGGGGTGAGATCGCCTGCCGCGTTATCAAAACGGCCCGTAAAATGGGTATCGGCACTGTTGCCATTTACTCGGACGCCGATAAGAACGCATTGCATGTGTCGATGGCGGATGAAGCGGTGCATATCGGCCCGCCGCCTGCCAACCAATCCTATATCGTGATCGACCAGGTAATGGACGCCATTCGCCAAAGCGGCGCGCAGGCCGTGCACCCTGGCTATGGCTTCCTATCTGAAAACTCGAAATTTGCCGAAGCGCTGGATGCCGAAGGCGTCGCCTTTGTTGGCCCGCCGGTTGGTGCGATTGAAAGCATGGGCGACAAGATCACCTCGAAGAAGATCGCGCAGGATGCAGGGGTTTCGACCGTACCTGGATACATGGGTCTGATCGAGGATGCGGACGAGGCCGTGAAGATCTCGAACGATATCGGGTATCCCGTCATGATCAAAGCCAGCGCCGGTGGCGGCGGCAAGGGTATGCGGATCGCATGGAATGATGACGAAGCGCGCGAAGGCTTTCAGTCTTCCAAGAACGAGGCTGCGAACTCATTCGGGGATGACCGGATCTTCATCGAGAAATTCGTGACCCAACCGCGTCACATCGAAATTCAGGTTCTGTGCGACAGCCACGGGAATGGCATCTATCTGGGCGAGCGTGAATGCTCGATCCAGCGCCGGAACCAGAAGGTCGTGGAAGAAGCTCCGTCGCCTTTCCTTGACCCTGAGACACGCAAAGCAATGGGCGAACAGGCCGTCGCTTTGGCCAAGGCCGTGAACTATGCCAGCGCCGGGACCGTTGAATTCATCGTTGATGGGGAAAAGAACTTTTACTTCCTTGAGATGAATACACGCCTGCAGGTGGAACACCCTGTAACCGAGTTGATCACCGGCGTGGACCTTGTGGAACAGATGATCCGCGTGGCCGCGGGTGAGAAACTGACGATCACGCAGGATGATGTGACACTGACCGGATGGGCGATCGAAAACCGCCTTTATGCCGAAGACCCGTATCGTGGATTTCTGCCGTCGATTGGCCGCTTGACGCGTTACCGCCCTCCGGCGGAAACGGCTGCGGGGCCAATGCTGGTGAACGGCAAATGGCAGGGGGATGCGCCCACAGGCGAGACAGCGGTCCGAAATGATACCGGCGTCTATGAAGGCGGCGAGATCAGCATGTATTACGACCCGATGATCGCCAAGCTGTGTACTTGGGCTCCGACGCGTGATCAGGCGATTGAGGCGATGCGCGTCGCTCTGGACAGCTTTGAGGTTGAGGGCATCGGACACAACCTGCCGTTCCTGTCTGCGGTGATGGATCATCCGAAATTTATCAGCGGCGACATGACCACCGCCTTTATTGCCGAGGAATACCCGGATGGTTTTGAAGGGGTCGAATTGCCTGAGGCGGACCTGCGCCGGATCGCGGCCTCTTGCGCGGCCATGCATCGTGTGGCTGAAATTCGCCGCACGCGCGTGTCTGGCCGGATGGATAATCACGAACGCAAAGTGGGTTCAGACTGGGTTGTGACGCTGCAAGGGCAGGAATTTGCCGTTGCGATTGACGCGGATCGTGATGGGTCAACAGTGACATTCTCGGATGATACCGCAATGCGCGTCACCTCTGAGTGGACGCCTGGTGATCAATTGGCGGTTTTGGATGTCGATGGCAGCCCGCTTGTGCTGAAAGTTGGCAAAGTGTCCGGTGGGTTCCGCATCCGCAATCGGGGGGCGGACCTGAAGGTACATGTGCGCACGCCACGCCAGGCCGAACTGGCCCGGTTGATGCCTGAAAAGCTGCCGCCTGATACGTCCAAGATGCTGCTGTGCCCAATGCCCGGTCTGGTCGTGAAGATCGACGTCGAAGTCGGGCAAGAAGTGCAGGAAGGTCAGGCGCTTTGCACCATCGAGGCGATGAAGATGGAAAACATCCTGCGTGCCGAAAAGAAGGGCAAGGTGTCCAAGATAAATGCCGGCGCTGGCGACAGCCTGGCGGTTGATGACGTGATCATGGAATTTGAATGATCATGACCGCTCGGTGGTCATATCACTTGGCGCTCCCGGCTTCGGTCGGGGGCAGCGGGTATGGCCGGGGCGGTTACCCGCCCTCGCGCCGTTCGCGAATTTCGCGTTCGCGCAGGGGGGTCTTGTCGATCGAGCGTCCAATCTCGCGCACGCTCCAAGGGCTGGGCTTGCGCAATTTCACGACACCATCCTTGTCGACGAAAACCATCTGGAACCCGCGCGGTCGCAACTGCGCCCGGATCGGTGATCGGGCCGATGGATCAGTATCCGTCAGCACAACGACGTCGCGGTCGCGCATGGCGTCTTCGCCTTCCGTCAGCATATCGATCTGCTGCTGGAACCGTGGATCCGCTGGCGTATCTGCAAAGACGATTATGGGCCGGTTGACCCATAGGAATTCGTCCAGCTCGCTGTCGCCAACGGGGCGTACGAATTCATCATCCGCAGGTGCGGACCCGTCAGCAGCCAAAGCGGCCAACGGGAATAGTGCCGAAAAAACAAGGGCAAGCGTGCGTGTCATGGGGCCTCCTGTTCAATCGAATATAGCCCCTGTTCAAACGAATGCGACCGGCGAATTGCCCGCAATGCTCAAAATTTCGCGCTTTGGCCCTGTTGGGTGGGCTCAGCGCATCAACTTAACGCGACGGTCAGCACCGGTCGCGATCCGAATTGACGAGAGGAAATCGAAATGACCAACACGAAGGACTGGCAGGCGCTGGCGGAAAAAGAGCTGCGCGGAAGGCCGTTGGAAGATCTGACCAAAGAGACGCTGGAAGGCATCGACGTCAAACCGCTCTATACAGCAGAGGACACTGCAGACCTGCCGCATATGGGTTCGATGCCCGGTTTCGGACCGTTCACGCGCGGCGTAAAGGCCACTATGTATGCGGGCCGTCCCTGGACGATCCGGCAGTATGCGGGATTTTCGACCGCCGAGGAATCGAACGCCTTTTATCGTCGCAATCTGGCCGCTGGTCAGCAGGGCGTATCCGTAGCCTTCGATCTGGCGACGCACCGGGGCTACGACAGCGACCACCCGCGTGTTGTCGGCGATGTAGGCAAGGCAGGTGTGGCCATCGACAGTGTCGAGGACATGAAAATCCTGTTCGACGGCATCCCGTTGGATAAGGTCTCGGTCTCGATGACGATGAACGGCGCGGTGATCCCGATCCTGGCCAGTTTCATCGTGGCGGGCGAAGAGCAGGGCCATGACAAGTCCGTCCTGTCCGGCACCATTCAGAATGACATTCTGAAAGAGTTCATGGTGCGCAACACCTATATCTACCCGCCTGAACCGTCGATGAAGATCATTGCCGACATCATCGAATACACTTCGAATGAGATGCCCAAGTTCAACTCGATCTCGATCTCGGGCTATCACATGCAAGAGGCCGGGGCGAACCTGGTGCAGGAACTGGCCTATACGCTGGCCGATGGCCGTGAATATGTGCGCGCTGCGACGCAGGCCGGGATGGACGTGGACAAGTTCGCAGGTCGTCTGTCGTTCTTCTTTGCCATCGGTATGAACTTCTTCATGGAAATCGCCAAGCTGCGCGCGGCGCGCACTCTGTGGCACCGCGTGATGACCGATTTTGGCGCTAAATCCGAGCGGTCCAAGATGCTGCGGACGCACTGCCAGACCTCGGGCGTAAGCTTGCAGGAACAAGACCCCTATAACAACGTGATACGCACCGCTTATGAGGCAATGAGCGCGGTTCTGGGCGGCACCCAGTCGCTGCACACCAACGCGCTGGACGAAGCGATTGCCCTGCCCACCGATTTCTCAGCCCGCATCGCGCGGAACACGCAGCTGGTGCTGCAGGAAGAAACCGGCGTGACCGATGTAGTCGATCCGCTGGCAGGCTCTTACTACATCGAAAGCTTGACCAACGAGCTGGTCGAAAAAGCCTGGGCCCTAATGGAAGAGGTCGAGGAGATGGGCGGTATGACCAAGGCAGTGGCCTCGGGCATGCCCAAGCTACGCATCGAAGAAAGCGCTGCGCGCCGTCAGGCCATGATCGACCGGGGCGACGAAGTGATCGTCGGCGTCAACAAGTACCGCAAGGAACAGGAAGACCCGATCGACATTCTGGACGTCGACAACGTCGCGGTGCGCGAAGCACAGGTCGCGCGGTTGGAGCGTATCCGCTCAACCCGTGACGATGCCGCGTGCCAACAGGCGCTGGACGCGCTGACCAAGACCGCCCAAGAGGGCGGAAACCTGCTGGCCGCCGCAGTTGAGGCCGCCCGCGCCCGTGCATCCGTAGGAGAGATCAGCATGGCTATGGAGAAAGAATTCGGCCGTCACCGCGCCGAAGTAAAGACGCTGGCCGGTGTCTATGGCGCGGCCTATGAAGGCGACGAAGGCTTCGCCGCAATCCAGAAATCCATCGAAGACTTCGCCGAAGCCGAGGGCCGCCGCCCGCGTCTGCTGGTAGTCAAGATGGGGCAGGACGGCCACGACCGGGGTGCCAAGGTGATTGCCACGGCCTTTGCCGATATCGGCTTTGACGTGGACGTAGGCCCATTGTTCCAGACCCCTGCTGAGGCTGCGCAGGATGCTGTGGACAATGACGTGCATGTGGTCGGTATCTCTTCCCAGGCGGCTGGTCATAAGACGCTCGCCCCGCAGTTGGTGGAAGAGCTCAAGAAAGCCGGGGCCGAGGATATCATCGTCATCTGCGGCGGTGTGATCCCCCAACAGGACTACCAGTTCCTGTATGACCACGGTGTCAAAGCCATCTTTGGGCCGGGCACAAACATCCCCGAGGCCGCGCAGGATATTCTGAGACTGATTGGCGAAGCAAACGGCTGACCCGGCTTTCTGGCGAAAAGCACTTGTTATCCGGTGCCTTTGGCGAAAACATGCGACCAGACCTGCAAAGGTCTGGTCGCAATTCGTTGGAGAGCGCACATGTTGCTGGATCACTTGGCCGTCGCAGGCGAAACCCTTGAGGACGCGGCAGCTCATATCGAACACGCCTTGGGCGTTCGGTTGCAAGATGGGGGCAAGCACGAAAAGTTCGGCACTTACAATCGCCTGCTGGGATTACGGGATGGCCTGTACCTAGAGGCCATTGCCATTGACCCGCAGGCCCCCAATCCGGAAAAAACCCGATGGTTCGACCTTGATCGGTTCGAGGGGCCACCACGGTTAAGCAACTGGATTTGCAGCGTTCCCGATATCCAGGACTCTCTGTCCGTTTTTCCCGATGGGGTGGGGCAGCCGATAGACCTCGCAAGAGGGGCATTGCGGTGGCAGATGGCGGTTCCCCCGAATGGGCGTTTGCCGTTCGACAACCTGTTTCCCGCTTTGATACAATGGCACGGTGATCTGCACCCGGCAAGGATGCTTCAGGACAGTGGGTGTCGTCTGAACCGTCTGGTCGTTTTCCACCCCGAGGCGTTGCAACTGGCACAGTTGCTGGGTGATCTGAATCTGGTGGTCTTTGATACCGGTCCGGTGGCACTGCGGGCCGAGTTTGAAACGCCACACGGCCCACGCGTGTTGGAATGAACATCCGTCCGGCGCGTGTTGCTGATGCCATCGAAATCGCAGCAATTACAAACGCCTTTATCCGTGACACTCTTGGCACGTTCACGACAATTGAACGGAGCGTTGAAGATATCGCCCATGACATCAAAACACGCGGTCCTGCGTTTATTGTGGCGGAACACGACAATCACGTAGCAGGCTTTGCGACATACGGACCGTTCCGTTCGGGTCCCGGCTACGCGCAATGCCGCGAACATTCGATCCAGTTGTCGTCTGATGCGCATCGCAAAGGAACGGGTCGGGCTTTGATGGCGGCGCTGGAGGGTGTCGCGCGAGCGGAGGGTATTCATGTCTTGGTCGCAGGGATTTCGTCTGCAAACCCTGGCGCTGTCGCTTTTCATCTGGCGCTTGGTTTTGAAAAGGTCGGATGTATGCCCGAAGTGGGTTCCAAGTGGGGTCAAAGGCTGGATCTTGTGCTGATGCAGAAAATTCTACCCGTTGACTGATTGGTTGGACCTGACATGGGCAATATAGGGCGCTAAGGTGCTGATATGTCGATCTGGACCCGAATATCAGACGCGCTGAGTGCGCTGGCCCAAGGCGAAAGCCTGACGGCTGTTTTTGAAAAACTGCGCACACCGCCGGAACGTTCGGTTGCGTTCGCTATTGCCGTTGTTGCGCTGGGCGCAAAGATGGCAAAGGCTGACGGTCAGGTCACGCGGGACGAAGTGACCGCATTTCGGGATGTATTTCAGATCGCGCGTGAAGACGAAGCAGGTGCTGCGCGGGTTTTTGACATGGCTCGTACCGATGTCGCCGGATACCAGGAGTACGCTCGCAAGATTGCGCGCATGTTTGCCGAAGACAGCACAACCCTTTGCGACCTGATGGAGGGTCTGTTTCACATCGCAATGGCCGATGGGTTTTATCACCCCAATGAGAACGAGTTTTTGGAAGAGGTAAGCCGGATTTTCGGCCAAACCGAAGCGCAGTTTCTGGCCTTGCGCGCGCGGTTCGTACCAGATGCCCCAAATGATCCCTATACCGTTTTGGGGGTCCCACGAGACATGCCCTTGCCTGACATCCGCAAGGTATGGCGCCAACTTGTTCGTGAAACCCACCCGGATGCGATGATGGCGCGTGGCGTACCCGAAGAAGCAATCCGATTGGCCGAGAAAAAAATGATCGACATAAATCGCGCGTGGGATGAAATAAACGGCGCACAGGTCTAAGGACGGTGCGGCTGGCGACCTACAATATCGAATGGTTCGCCAATCTTTTCGACCGCAAGGACAATCTGATTTTTGACGATAGCTGGTCCGGACGGCATGACGTAACCAAGGCGCAGCAAGCCGAAGCGATCGCCAAAGTGCTTTCGGTTGTTGACGCAGATGCAATGTTGATCGTCGAGGCCCCAAATACTGGAAAATCCCAGAACACCATCCGTGCGTTGCAACGTTTTGTCGAAACCTTCGATCTGCGCACCAGCCATGCGGTCATGGGTTTTGCAAACGACACGCACCAGGAACTGGCGTTGATTTACGACCCGCAAGTTTTGTCAGTGCGGCATGATCCAAAAGGCCGGGATACCGAAAGCGCCCGAGCACCACGGTTTGATGGTACGTTCCGAATTGATCTGGATATCGATGCGACTGAGGATCGCGTAGTGTTCTCGAAACCCCCGATGGAGTTGGCCGTCAAAACGCGAAACGGGGCCGAGTTTCGTTTGATTGGCGCGCACTTAAAGTCCAAAGCTCCGCATGGTGCGGAAAGCCGGGACGAAGCAATTCGCATCTCAATTACCAACCGCCGCAAGCAGCTTGCGCAAGCGATCTGGCTTGCACGTCGCGTCAAAACACACATTGCAGACGGAGATCAGGTTGTTTTGCTGGGTGACCTGAATGACGGGCCGGGTCTGGATGAGTTTGAAAACCTGTTTGGCCGTTCGTCCGTCGAAATATTACTGCAGGCCGGGTTGTTTGATCCACATGCCGTGACGGCATATGGCGAAAACAGCAGCAAGGCCCCTTCGACGGCCCGATTTGCGCGACCCAAGGAAGGTGGGCATCTCGAAGCATTGCTGGATTACATCATGGTAAGTGCAGATTTGCGCGAAAATCAGCCGCAATGGCGGATTTGGCATCCATTTCACGATCCTGCTTGTTTTCAACAAAAAGAGGTGCATCAGGCCCTTCTGACAGCCTCGGATCATTTCCCGGTTACGTTGGATATCGACCTGTGACCTTTCATCGGAAGG
This sequence comes from Ruegeria sp. G5, assembly GCF_056533365.1. Taxonomy (NCBI): domain Bacteria; kingdom Pseudomonadati; phylum Pseudomonadota; class Alphaproteobacteria; order Rhodobacterales; family Roseobacteraceae; genus Ruegeria; species Ruegeria sp. G5. The sequence continues at coordinate 267,182 of NZ_JBQFOK010000004.1, forward strand.
GCGCGCGGCTTATATTCAGTTTTATGAAACAAGTCCTTTTGATCTGTGCTTTCGCAGCGACCGCGGCTCTGCCAGCAAAGGCAGAGGAGGAAACGCCCCCATCTCTGATGGAGCAGGGGTTTGAGCTGTTTTTCGAAGGGCTCCGCCAAGAGATGGAGCCTGCTTTGGGTGATTTGCTTGGGTTGGCGGATGAGTTCGGCCCGGCGATGATGTCGTTTTTCGAAGAAATGGGACCAGCTTTGGCCGAGTTGGTTGAAGAAGTTCAGGATTGGAGCGCCTACGAGGCCCCCGAAATCCTGCCAAATGGCGACATCATCATTCGAAAGAAACCTGAAAACCCGGAACCCCAGCCCAAATTGCCGGAAGAGGTTCCTGAAGGGTTAACCGATATCTGAGTTCATCCTTTCGAGATGACGCGCGTGTCCGATTTCAAAGCGCCTGCCAACGAGTTCAGCCGCGCTTCGGCCACTTCGCTGAACAGAAGGCTCGCTGATTGGGGCAGGATCAGTTCCAACTGATGCTTTTTGGGAAAGTAGCGCAAGCTGCCCATTTTTGCGTCGCGCTGCATCCAAAGCATGGCACCAAACCGCATCGCCTTGCCCAGAATCTCGGCCTGCTTTTGGTCTTTTTCTTCCAGCAGCTCGTATAGCGGAGCAAAGCGATTGTCTTCGCGTTTGTTGCGATAGCGGTGTTGCAAAGCCAGCCCGATAAACACCCGCTCGGAATGTTTTAAACCACCCAGATTGGCGCGGGTGACGTAATCAAAACAAGTCTCGGCTCGGTAATCGGGATGCGCGCGCCAACTGACGTCGTGCAATAAGCAGGCGGCCTTGATCAATCGCACGCGGGCAGGCGGTGCGGATTTAAACAACGGCATCACGAATTCGAACAGATGTTTGCCAAAGCCAGGCAGCCGGGCGTCCTTGGCCTCGGAAAACCGGCTGGCTTCGATCAGTGGATCCCGATCGCGCAAGGCCTGTGGCATTTGCTCGTATAACAGCCCTTCGCGAATACCATAGCTTGAGATCGCGATGTCTTTGGGTTTGAACGTGCGGACCAACCGGGCCAGCACGTCCATGGCATGAGGGATCAGCGCCATACGCGATCCGGAAACACCAGCCTGACTGCGCAGCTTTTCGGGGTCGCCTTTTTCGATGAACTTGATGGTTTGATGCACCTGCTTGGTCGTCATGCGGTATTCATGCAGCACGTTCAGCGGATATCCCCTGCGCAGCATGTCCAGACGCGCAAATGCACGCCAACTGCCTCCGACAAGGAACAAACGATCCCTTTGCGGCCCCAACTGGTTGCGCAGGTCTTCCATTGTGGCCTTTATATGAGCCTTGCGCGCACGGCGACCGCCTTTGATGTCGCGCAGTTTGAGAGGGCCCAAGGCCGAGGTCAGGCGTCGTCCAACCTCGCCCCCGCCGATCTCGGCCAATTCCATCGACGAACCACCAATATCGCAAATCAGACCATAGGCACCGGGCCAGCCCAGCAAGACCCCCTGCGCAGATAGTCGGGCTTCTTCTCCGCCGTCGATGACCGAGACCGTCAAGCCGGTTTCCGCAAGCACCTCGTCGCAGAAATCGGGGCCGTCTTCGGCCTCACGCACCGCGGCTGTTGCCACGACATGCAGGCCGGGCAGCCCAAGATCGTCAGCCAACTGAGCGAAACGGCGCAGTGCCGCCAGCGCGCGCAAGCGACCGCGCGGGTTCAGCCGTCTGGTTTCAGAAAGGCCAGCACCCAACTCGCACATGACCTTTTCGTTGTAGAAATAAGCCGGGGACCGTGCTGCCCCGTCAAAGATCACCATCCGAACCGAGTTTGATCCGACATCAACAACGCCAACGCGCGACAGGGCGCGCACTTCGGGGTTGTCGAACAAGGGCTTTCCGAAGGGTCCCCAATCGGGGATGTCGATGTCGACGGTCTGATCCATGTCTTTTCCAGATATTCCGAGGGCAGAATGCGAAATCGCTGAGGTTGGGTCAATTCCCTGATTGGGTCTCATTCAGTCCCGAGTTCAGGACCCGCACGGCCAGCGCCCGGGTGATGTCACGTTTTTCCGACAGTGCAAGCTGGTCCAGCTGCGCCACAACGGATGCAGCCGTTTCAAAGCGACGGTCCATGTGTTTGACCAGATAGGCGATGACGTCCGGGCCCGGGTTCAGTTGACGATCCACGAAAAGCTTGGCCAAAACAGCGCCCAGCAGCGCGTCGTCTGGCGGGTCCAGCGCTACATGGTGTGCGCCCTCGATCCGGCTCTGAAGGTCGGGCAAGGGCAGGTCCCAAAATTTCGGTGCCAAGCGCCCGGTCATCAACAGGGAATTGCCTTCGGCCAGTACCAGATTGTGCAGGTGGAACAGGGTGGTCTGTTGCTCGATGTCGTTTGCAATCATCGGCACGTCTTCAACCGCGACGGATGACTGGGACAAGGCCGGGACGTCATCGTGATTCAGCTCTGCCGCCCGAATGACGCGCCCGCCTGTTTCTGCCGCCCAAACATGCGCCAGATGCGTCTTACCTGATCCCGCAGGGCCGCTGAGAACCAGTTTGTTCCCCGGCCAAGAGGTGGCCGAAATCATCGCCACGGCCAGAGCGTTCGCGGGAGAGACGAAAAAATCTTCGCGCCCCAGCGCAGTTTTCGCCGGAAGATCAAAGCTGAGCTGAAGTGCCATTTAGTCGTCGTCCTGCTGCGCACCTTCGAGGCCGGTATAAAGCCGACTGTCCAGATAGATGGATGTCGCAAACCGTGCCAGAACGCCCAGTGCAGCAGCAACCGGAACGGCGATGAGCATCCCGACAAAGCCAAACAGCGCTCCGAAAACAGACAGGGCAAGCAGCAGCCAGACCGGATGCAGACCGACCGAGTTGCCAACCAGTTTGGGGGTCAGGAAGTTTCCTTCGGTCACTTGGCCCAGGGCAAAGATACCAGCGACCAGCCCGACATGCGCCCAGTCACCCCAGAACTGAAACAGTGCCAGTCCAATAGCGAGCGTGCCGCCGATCAAAGCACCCAGATAGGGGATGAAGGTCACAAGACCTGCAATGAAGCCAACGATCAGCCCGAACTGCAGGCCAACCACCATCAACGCAACGGCATAGTAGGTTCCAAGGATGAGGCACACAGTCCCCATGCCGCGTACGAACGAGGCCAGAACCGCGTCTATCTCACCGGCCAGACGCTTGATCGTTGGGGCGTGATCCCGTGGCAGCAGCTCACCAATGCGGGCGATCATGCGGTCCCAGTCCAGTAACAGGTAGACGGCGACGACAGGCACGATGACCATCAGGACTACAACATTGATAGCCGATCCCAACGACGCCGCGACGGATTGCAGGACATCCCCTGTTTTGGATTGCAGGGTCTCACCGAGTGACACAAGAAACTGGTGCGAGCTGGATTCGCGATCCAGCAGAGATGGGAATTGCTGTTCGATGAACCCGCGCAGTTGCTTAATAAGGCTAGGCATGAAATCGACCAGATCGACCAACTGTGTGATCAGGGCCGGAACCACCATCAGAATCATCAGGACAAAACCCAGCACGCCGACCACGGTAATTATTCCCGTCGCTGCCATACGTGACAGGCCAAGGTTTTCAAGGCGATCTGCGATTGGATCAAGGAAATAGGCGATTGCGCCACCGATCACAAACGGGAGCAAAACGTCGCCAAGTGCCCATAGCAGCAGCACAAAAATCGCCGCGGCGATGCCCCAGTATCTGAGTTGATCCTTCACCGGCAAAGCCATGCCTGTCCCCATTTGATCGGTACTTGCACATGTTCTTGGCGCATGCAGCCTTATGATGCAAGCGGTTCATGGTCAGGGGAATTGCTGGGTCTTAGTCGCTCAGTGTTCCCAGTTCCGGGGTGGCTGCGTCGGCGTGCTCATCGGGCCAGTTGGTGCGCCAAATCTCGGCGGACCAGTGGCCGCAATGCACAGGCGGGCGGTCAAAACCGGGTAGGGGGTCAACCAGTGGCGCGACCACGACGTCATGGCGCGGAACGGCGAAATAGGGGAACGAGTACCGCTCGCGGCCCGAGCGGTTGACCACCCGGTGCGGCGTGGATTTCAGCCGTCCGCCGGACCACAGCTCTAGCATGTCGCCGATATTGACGACGAAGCCGCCGGGTGGGCAGTCGGGGGTGATCCAGCCTCCATCGCGTGTCTGAACCTCAAGCCCGCCGACGGGATCGGGCGCGATGATGGTCAGCGCATCGGTATCCTTGTGCGGATGGATGCCGTAGCCGCCCTCATCCGGGGCCTGCGGCGGATAATGCAGCAGAGTCATGTTGGTCATCGGATCACGGAAGGCATCGCGCAGCGTATTCGGGGCCAGGTTGAGGCCAACCTCAAGTGCGCCCAGCAGCAGTTCGGCCACGCGATCCAGTTGCGCCCAATAGGCGAGGATCGTTTGTCCCGCCTCGGGCACCTCGCGCGGCCAGATATTCGGCCCGTACAGCGCGCAATCCTTGCGGATGGGGGAGTCGGAAGCGGTTTCGCGATGCAGCTTGTAGCCTTCGTATTTGTCGGCCTTGCCTGAACCGTCATTGGGCGTGAAGAATCCCATTGGGATGTACCCGCGATAGTTCTCGCGGGTGATGGCCTGATCCCATTTGGCACTTTCGTCGATGTCAAAAATCGCCCGCACACAGCTGCGCACCTGATCGACCGTTTCCGGCGGAATGCCCGTTCCTGTGATCGACAGAAACCCGATCCCGGTGCAGGCGTCCATGACGTGCCGGACTGTCAGGTCATAGTCGGGATGATCGCGATCACATAGCGGCGAGACATCTATAGTAGGGATTTTCTGCATCAGTGAATTCTCACACCCTGCCGATCCAATTCCTTGTGAACGGGGGCGAGGTTCAAGTCATGCACCTCTTGGTTGCTTTTCAGCGACAGCGCGGCGGCGATGCCTGCGCCCTGACCCATGACTGCGCAGCAGGCCATGTTGCGCGTTGCCGCATGGGCCACCTTATCCGCCCCGTGCGAGCGGCCAGCGACCAGCAACCCCTTGATCCCTTTGGGCAGCATTGAGCGATAGGGGATCTGCATATACCGCCCGGTCGTGGGCAGGATCAGGATGCCATAGCCATCGATGAATTCGGGGTAGATGCCGATCGTATCCTCGAACCGGCCCTGATGGCGGGCGTCGTCTTCGGTCATGTTGTACACCGCGTCGATCTTGCGGGTGTCGCGGATGCCGATGGTCATGCCGAAATTCCGCAGCCGTGCGTTCTCGCATCCGGGCATGAAACGGCGCAGCGCCTCAATGGCCAGCATCGACTGACGGCGGCCCTCAATCTCACCCTTTGTCAGGCTGTCAGGGTCGGTGCCGTCCACCTCGGCCAGATGGATGAGGTTCATATAGGTCAGCTCACCCGTATCGTGCATCGCGCCCCAAGTGCCCGCGATGGTGTTCAGCTGCGGCGGGATCATCCCTGCATCAATCGCCTGCTGGAAGGGTTTGTGCACAAAGGGTGAGAACATGTCGTCCTCTTTGCCCGAAGTCTCAATGTTCCATTCACCGCCGCCGCCCCAGTCCTTATAGGTCTGCGGGTCGGCCTTGACGCCTTCCATAAAGGCGCGCTTGTTGACACCGGCCAGATGGAACATGACCGAAGCGGCCATCATATCCTCTCGCGCTGTTTTGTGGGTGGGGGCGCCGGCGCGGTGGGCCACGTCCGCGTCGCCGGTGGCGTCGATTACGACACGCGCCAGAATCGCCTCGCGACCCGCCTTGGATTCGGTGATGATGCCGGTGATCCGGTCGCCTTCCATGATCGGGGCCACGAACTGACGGTGCAGCATGGGATGAACGCCCGCCTCTTGCACCAGTTTGTCGGCCACCAGCTTGAAGCCTTCGCTGTCCAGCTCATAACTCAGCGACTGGCTTTCCGGCACGGCTGCGCCCATGTCCTTGGCGCGGGTTTCGAACTCCATGCCGATGCCACCGGCCTCAACCGTTTGTTCGTGGCGATACCACGCGAAGCCTTCAACCCCCACGGCGGTGATGTTGCCGCCCATGCAGCCAAAGCGGTCGACCAGCGACACCTCGGCCCCCGCACGCGCGGCGGCCAGGGCGGCGGCCAACCCTGCGGGGCCGGAGCCGACGACCAGAACGTCTGTCTGATGGATGACGGGAATCTGGCGGGCGGGTTCCTGAATGGTCTGCATCGGTGCCTCGTGGGTTTTACATTTCCGTCACATTTGAAAACCCTGATCGGCGGGTCAATCAAAAATCCGACGGGCCGGAGGTCGCAAAAACGCTATTGCGTGATTGCCCCCGGCGAGGCTTTGGCATAATCACCTTGCAGCGAAATTCTCACCTTTGAAGGTCACCCAATGCGCCTCAGCCGTTACTTTCTGCCCGTTCTCAAGGAAAACCCCTCCGAGGCTCAGATCGTCAGCCACCGGCTGATGCTGCGCGCGGGGATGATCAAGCAGGCCTCGGCCGGGATCTATTCCTGGCTGCCGCTGGGGTTCAAAGTTCTGCGCAAGCTGGAAAACATCGTGCATGAGGAGCAGGCGCGGGCAGGGCACATCGCGATCCAGATGCCGATCCTGCAATCGGCGGACCTGTGGCGCGAATCCGGGCGCTATGATGATTATGGTCAGGAAATGCTGCGGATGCAGGACCGTCACGGGCGGGACATGCTGTATACGCCCACAGCCGAGGAACTGGTGACCGACATCTTCCGCGGCCATGTGAACAGCTACAAAGACCTGCCGCTGACCCTGTATCAAATCCAGTGGAAGTTTCGCGATGAAATCCGCCCGCGTTTCGGCGTGATGCGGGGGCGTGAATTCTACATGAAGGACGGCTACAACTTCGACCTGACTAAGGAAGACGCGCTGCACGCTTATAACCGCCATCTGGTCAGCTACCTGCGCACATACGAACGTATGGGCCTGCAAGCGATCCCGATGCGCGCCGATTCCGGCCCCATCGGCGGTGATGACACCCACGAATTCCTGGTTCTGGCCGAAACTGGCGAATCCGAGGTCTTCTATGACAGCGCCGTCACTGACCTGACCTTCGGCGACCGTCAGATCGACTATGATGACCGCGCGCAATGTCAGGCTATTCTGGAGGAGTTTACCTCGAAATACGCGCGCACGGATGAAACCCATGACGAGGCGCTGTTCAATCAGGTGCCCGAAGACCGCCGCCGCGTAGCGCGCGGGATCGAAGTGGGGCAAATCTTCTATTTCGGCACCAAGTATTCCGAGGCCATGGGCGCAACCGTCCAAGGCCCCGATGGCAAACCGACGCCTGTTCACATGGGCAGCCACGGGATCGGCGTCAGCCGCCTGATCGGCGCGATCATTGAGGCCAGCCATGATGACAAGGGCATCATCTGGCCCGAGGGCGTGACGCCGTTCCACTGCGGGATCGTCAACCTTAAGCAAGGCGATGAAGAGGCGGATGCGGCCTGTGATAAACTCTATGGCGCGCTGACTGCCTTGGGGCTGGAACCGCTCTATGATGACCGCAACGAACGGGCAGGGGGCAAGTTCGCCACCATGGACCTGATCGGCCTGCCGTGGCGCATCACTGTTGGCCCGCGCGGCCTGAAGAACGGTGTGGTCGAATTGACCTGCCGCCGCACCGGCGAAAGCGAAGAGCTGAGCCCCGAGGCCGCCGTGACGAAGATCGCCGAGATCTATGAGCAGATCGGCTGACACTGACGCGCCACTGATCTCGGTTATAACCGCGACACATAACCTGCTGTCCCAAGGACGGCAGGACAGCTTTCGCGAGGTGGTCGCGTGTATGGCGCGGCAAAGCTGTGATCGCGCTGAGCACATTATTCAAGATGGGGCTTCGACGGACGGCACTCTGGACTTTTTGCACGAGGTGACCGCCGACGCCCCGCGAACTCGCGTAATCAGTGAACCCGACACGAACCTCTATGACGCGATGAACAAGGGGGCGGCATCGTCAGGCGGTCAGTATCTGTTGTTTCTGAACTCAGACGATTCACTGGCTTCTGATTATATCCTCAATGGACTGGCAGACAGGCTAACCGCGACACGACCCGATTTCCTTTTTGGGTCGACATTGCGCAGGTTCGAAGACGGTACGGAAAGCCGCGAAAAACGCATGTCGCTGACAGCTATCCTGCAACGCATGCCGTTTTGTCACAATTCGGTATTGCTGCGGCGCGATGTCTTCGATGCGTTAGGGGGACACGACACACAGTTTCGCGTCGCCGCAGACTATGACCTGATGCTTCGGCTCATCACCGAAGGGTATGAGGGTGAGCGTACGGATGACCCGATTTCGATGTTTTGGGGGCGCGGTGCCAGCGATAATGACGACATAACCGCGCAGGATTACGCGCGTGTTTGGTTGAAATACTATGCGGGTTTCAATGCCGCCAGAAATCTTACGCAGGAAGATTTCGTCCGGTTCTACCGCCGCGGGCACATGCCGGCAGCGCTGGTTCTGGAACGCTTGCTGAAAACGGGGTCATGCCCCGGCATAAAAGCAGCGGCGCGCCACAGCCTTTGGAAAACGACGCGACGATCCGTACAGTTCTGGCGTCGTTTCTAAGCGCTGCTAACCGTTGGTCGGGCAGACAGAAGGTCACCTGTCTCGCTGTCTCGGGCGACGACGATCGGACGACCCATGCGCTTTACCAGATCTCTGAACTCAAGCCCCAGAAACCTTAGCCCGCAGATGCGTTCACCGGTCGACATGTCCGTCACGCAAAGCCGCCCTTGTCGGAACGCCAGGTGATAACCTTTGTCTTCCAGGATGGCTGTCAGGTTGTTCCAACTGGCCGCGCTTGCAAATAACGGACGAATTGCCGCCCGCAGCAAAGCTGCTGTTTCACAATCCAGTTCTGTAGAGGCTTGCCGGGTTGAAATTGCACCCGTGTCTTTAGTTTCAATTCGAACACTCATGAGCGACTCCCGCTCTAACCATTTAATCCCCCACAATCAGGGTGACAAAGTTTCCAAAAATAAGCAAAAAGCGAAATAAAGTTGCGTTACATATGTTGCATTTTGAATTCAGTCGGACTCGCCATGCTCACATTGACTACAGTGTTGAAACAGTAGGCGCATGTCTGTGAACGCAATCACAACCCCTGGTATATTATTGAGATTTAAAGTCACTCATAGCCCGAGTGGCCGCTAATTGCTCGTATTGGTGATTCGTTCACCACTGGGAAGCCAGGCCTCGCCGAATTTCAGATCAAAAAGCACGGTTTTGCGGAACGCCATCCTATCAGTTTGACAAGCAGCTTGACCATCCGGCGAAATGTCGTGAGGGTCGCGCCAATAAAAAAACCGGAGCAGGCATGGCCAAGACACCCCCGCCTTTCGCACCCTTTGAATGGAAAATCGCCTGGCGGTATCTGCGCGCCCGTCGCGCCGAAGGCGGTGTCAGTGTGATGACGTGGATTTCCTTGATCGGGATCACGCTTGCCGTTTTTGCCCTGATCGCAACGCTGGCCGTGCGCTCGGGATTTCGGGCCGAGTTTGTCGGGACCATCCTAGGGGCAAACGCGCATGTCACGGTTTATTCGGCGGGTGAGTTTGATGCGCAGGGTCGGGTAGACCGCACCATTGATGACTATGCTGAAATGGCCGAGCGCATTGCGCAGGTTCCCGGTGTGCAACGCGCGGCACCTTTGGTGAAAGGGCAGGTTCTGATCACCAATGGCGATCGCAGCAATGGTGTTGAGGTTTTTGGGATTGAACCCGACGATCTTCTGGATCTACCGGGCATTGCAGGCAGCGAGCAGGCCGTAGGCGATCTGGCCTTTTTCCTGAACGAAGAGGACGCGATCGCCATTGGCTCCGGTGTTGCCCGTAGTATCGGGGCGACGGTTGGGGATACAGTCAAGCTGACTTCGCCCAACGGTGTGAAGACACCGCTTGGGACATCCCCGCGCGTGAACGCCTACCGCGTAGTCTATATCTTTTCCGCAGGGCGGTATGACATCGACCGAACCCGGGTCTACATGCCGTTCGAGCGGGCACAAAGCTTTTTCAACCGCGAAGGCGTTGCGGACGAGATTGAGGTGATGGTCGATCAACCCGAGGATCTGACGCCGATCCTGATCCCCATCCTCGAGGCTGCAGGTGAGCGCAGTCAGATTTGGACGTGGCAGGACGCATCAGGCGGGTTCCTGCGCGCGCTTGAGGTTGAGGACAATGTGATGTTCATCATCCTGTCTATCCTTGTTCTGATTGCTGCGATGAACATCGTGTCTGGCCTGATCATGCTGGTAAAGAACAAGGGGCGCGACATCGGAATTCTGCGAACGATTGGCCTAAGCGAGGGGTCGGTTCTGCGAGTGTTTTTCATATGCGGCGCGTTTACTGGAATCATAGGAACTGTGATGGGCGTCCTGTTGGGCTGTCTTTTCGCGTTGTATATCGACCCGATCTTTTCCTTTGTGAATTTCGTGATGGGCGGAGGTGTTTGGGATCCGTCTATTCGCGGCATCTATGCGTTGCCGGCCGAGCTGCATCTGACGGATGTCCTCAAGGCCGTCGGGCTGTCGTTGGGTTTGTCTTTCTTCGTCACCTATTTTCCGGCCCGTCGCGCGGCGCGGCTGAACCCGGTTGAGGCGCTGCGCTATGAGTGATGTAACCATGCGGCTTGCGGGCCTGACCAAAAGCTATCTCAAAGGCACGCCGGGTGAGGTACAGGTGCTGCGCGGTGTCGATCTTGAACTGCGCTCAGGCGAGGCGGTGGCTCTGGTTGCGCCTTCGGGTGCCGGAAAGTCAACCTTGCTGCATATTGCGGGCCTGTTGGACACCCCGGATGCCGGTGTGGTCGAAATTGCGGGGCAGAACGTATCCGGCAAAGGGGACCGGACGCGAACCACGTTGCGACGGCAGGATGTGGGCTTTGTCTACCAGTTCCATCACTTGCTGCCGGAATTCACCGCGCTGGAAAACATCACTCTGCCGCAACTTGCGAACGGTGTGCCCGAGAACGCAGCGGTTGAGAGGGCAATGACCCTGTTGGGCCGTGTCGGCGTCGCCGAGCGCGCGGCGCACCGCCCGGCAGCGTTGTCCGGTGGTGAACAGCAACGGGTTGCGTTTTGCCGGGCGCTGGCCAATGCGCCGCGCATTCTGTTGGCTGATGAGCCGACGGGCAATCTGGATCCCGAAACATCGGATCAGGTGTTTGACGCCTTGATGGCCTTGGTTCGGGACGAGGGGCTATCAGCGCTTATCGCCACGCATAACATGGATCTAGCGGCACGCATGGACCGAAAGTTGAGACTGGAAGGCGGGATCCTCAGGCCAGTTGCGTAATGGCGACGCCGGCGGCCATCACTGCGATGCCGCTTGCGCGTAACCATGTCAGCGGCGTGACCTGAGCGCCAAACAGGCCGAAATGGTCAATGGCCGCCGCGCTAATTAACTGTCCGATCAGGACAAAGAACACGGCATTCCCGACACCGAAATGCGGGGCAACATGTGTGATCGATAAAACATAGAAAGCGATCAGAACGCCCCCGAGTAAAAGGTGTTTGGGCACCTCGGTCACTTTGGACAAGGCGGTCAGGCCCGGAAAAAGCACCATCACGGCAGCCGAGGACGCGAAAGCGATCGCAAACAAAACCACCGCAGCCGTGGTCGGAGAACCAATGAGCTTACCCAATGCGGCATTCAGAGCAGCAAGTATGGGAACACCGATCCCGGCGGCCAGCATGATGGCTGCATAATGTGTCATTGCCCGTATCCTCCCGCTTCGTTGATCTGGATCATTGCGCCAAGGGCGTCATCGGGCAAGCCTGCAAACGTCAATCTTGACAGGAGGATGCGATGATCAGGCCGATAATTGGCGCAGTTTCGATAGGGATGATGAGCTTGGCTAGCCAGGCTGCCGCGCAGGACGTGCAAATGGGGGCGGAGTTATTTCAGCACTACTGTGCGACATGTCATGGGCTTGATGCAAAGGGTGGCGGACCAATGGCCGGAGTGCTTGTTGTTCAGCCATCGGATCTGACACAGCTTGCAAATGAAGAAGGGGTTTTCCCGACCGCGCGCGTCGTCGCGCGTATAGATGGTCGCGACCCGCTGGTAAGTCATGGCAGCCCGATGCCTGTCTACGGACCTTACTTCGACGGACAGGATACCTCGATGAAAACGCCCGAGGGGCAGCCGATCCTGACCAGCCAGCCTATCGTTGATCTTGTTGCGTATCTTGAAACGCTGCAAAACCGCTGAGGACTAACTGCAAATCCCGTCAATCTCGGCATCAGCCCATGGGATGACCACTGCCCGTTCCCGGCGCTCACCGGGAAGGGGCGAAAGGTCGAAATGCGCGCCCAGCATGTCGTGCAGGCGCTGTGTCCTGGGAGCAGCAGGATCCAGCGCTCGGCAGCACACATATTCTTCGACGATCGCGCCCTGTTGCTCGAACCCGTAAGAGAGAAAGTCCGGCGAAGTGCTTAAATCAAAAAGGTAAGGGTCCTTGCTGCCGCCATGTTCAGCTGCGGCCCGAAGAGGGTGGTATCCCGTTGTCTTGCGGTTTTGCCATTGCCAGACATGCGTTAACTCATGCGCAAGCAGCATAGCGGCAATCAGGTTCATTTCCTCGGGGAAGTCGGACATATAGTCCTCAAGGTACCAGTCCTTTGTGAAGTAGACCTTGTTGAACAATGCAACCGCCGCTGGTTTGGCAGTGACCGGTCCTTCTTTTGGTGGGGGCAGAATACGCTCGCGGCATGCAAGGCGCGGACGGTTCTGGCGATAAAAGGTGATCGGTGCGACAGGCGCGCCTTCGACAAGGCGAACATTGCCGACGTCCAGAGTATCACCTTGAATGGCACTGGCAAACGCAATCTCTTGCTCGGTCAACGGGCGACCGCATGCGAAAAGAAAGACAAGACACGCCATCAAAAACAGTCGCAACATGATCAAAGCCTAATGCGTGTTTCCGCCTCTGCAACCCGTTTTCAGACACTCATTGCCAAAACGCGACTGATTTCAGTCAGAGACCGCCCGGATTGGTCCATCCAGGTGTTAAAAGCGGATTGGACCGCGGTCATCGCTTTCTTGGAGGTTGCCGCTTTGTCGATCACACCTTCAGCGACCAGGCGCGCAGTCACATCCTGCGATAGAATAAAGCTGTCCCGACCTGCAAAACGCATAGCATATTGCGCAGATGCACCGCCCAGACGCGAGCCGCGCTTACCCAACATCGCCAAAAGGCCAATGTAATCGCTGGATGGCCAACCGCCCAGAATTTTTCCCGCCCCACCTTCCTCGCGCAGTTCCAGAAGGAAGGCAGCGTTATCGCGTACAGTCGCGATTTTTGTACCGTTTCGAACGATGCGGGTGTCCTGCAAAAGCGAGTCGAACTTTTCATCGTCCATAAAGGCGCAGCGCCCGACATCAAAGCCGTCAAAGGCGGTCTCGAAGCCATCCCATTTGTTTTCGATGACCCGCCAGTTGAAGCCAGCCTGGAAAATGCACTTTGTCAGCACGGACAGCCAACGGTCTTCGGGCATTTCCTCCAACTCTTTGATGGACTTGGGCTTGCTGAGTTTTTCCTCCAGCGCATCTGGTCCACCGTGACGTTTGGCGGAAATTGCGAAAATCTCGTCAAAATGATGCATGTGCGGGCTCCTTCGCGCCTAACGTTGCTTTTCGGTGTGCTGGTGGCAAGGGCTGTGCATGATGTCCGCGTTTGCGAATTCAAGAAAAAATCTTTGCCACTTCGAAAAAAATACTCGACAAAACAGGTAATTCGGGTTTGTGATTGACTCGTCAATCAATAACCTGACCCAAAACAATGTGAAGACAAGAAAGGTCAAGGGGATCTGCGCATAAAGGCGGATGGGGACAAACGGGGCGTGTGCGGGCGAATTAATCCGCTTTGGATCACACAGATCGCTTTCCTTTTTCAGCCTATTTTGTGCATGTTGCGACATGGTATTGTCGTGAGACAAACGCTTCGCGATGCCGAGGCGCCAATAACAAAGAAGACAGGGAGAATGTTGATGAAAAAACTGAGTGTAAGCCTTTTGGCAATGACAGTTGCTGGTTCCGCCTACGCTGCTGACATGGGTGCGGTGGATGAGCCGATCAAACTGGCCGTCAACGAATGGACCGGTCAGCACGTAACGACGCATGTCGCAGGCGAAATGCTGAAAGCCGCGGGATACAACGTGGAATATGTGACCGCAGGCATGATGAACCAGTTTCAGGCGTTGGCTGATGGTGACATTGATGCGACGTTGGAAATCTGGTCGTCGAACGTGTCAGACGAGTACGCAAAGAAAGTCGAAGAGGGCACGGTCGTTGAGATCGGCGATCTGGGTCTGGACGCCAAAGAAGGCATTGCATACCCGGCCCATGTCGCCGAGCTGTGCCCGGGCCTGCCTGCATGGGAAGCCCTGAAAGAATGCGCGCAGGTCTTTGCCACGGCAGAAACATTGCCGGGTGGACGTCTGGTCGATTATCCCGCCGATTGGGGTACTCCGGGTGCCGATCGTATGACCGGTCTGGAACTTCCGTTCAAAGCGGTTCCTGCAGGGTCTGAGGGCGCATTGATCGCCGAACTCCGCGCGTCGACCGAGCGCAAGTCGCCATTGCTGATCACCTTCTGGCAGCCACATTGGGCCATGTCGGCCTATGACGTGCAGTTCGTCGACCTGCCAGTCGGCGAAGAGGCGTGCTTCAACGATCCGGCATGGGGCCCGAACCCCAACGCGGTGAATGACTGCGATTTCTCACCTTCGCGTATCTTCAAAGCCAGCTGGAGCGGTATGGAAGACAAATGGCCGGCGGCCTTTGAAATCCTCAGCAACTACCAATTGGCGGTCGAGGATCAGCAGCCAATGATGGGGGCCATCGACGTTGACGGTGGTAAAGTCGAAGAGGTCGTCGCGGCATGGATGGCCGAAAACGAAGGCAAGTGGCGCCCGGTTGTTGACGCTGCAACCCAGTGAGCCTGCCTAAGTGACTGACGCTAAAACGCCAGCCATTGCCTGCCAGAACCTCTGGCAGGTCTTTGGCCCCGGTGCTGAAAAGGCCCTGACCGACGCGCTGTCTCGGTCAGGGAATGATGCGGACAAAGCAGCTGCTGATCTGCGGGAAAACGGGTTTATCCCCGCCGTGCAGGATGCCAATTTCGAAGTTAAGGAAGGCGAGCTGTTCGTCATCATGGGGTTGTCCGGTTCGGGCAAGTCCACGTTGATACGATGCATATCGCAGCTTTTGCCCGGGACGGGTGGTGCAATTCGCGTTGACGGTGAAAACGTGATGGGTGCGTCAAAAAAGGTTTTGACGGACCTGCGCCGCAAAAAGCTGGGCATGGTATTCCAGCATTTCGGCCTGTTTCCCCATATGACCGTCGCGGAAAACGTGGCTTATCCGCTGCGCGTGCAAGGTGTCGGCAAAACTGAGCGCTTGGCGCGTGCGCAAGAGGTCATTTCACTGGTGGGCCTGGAAGGCCGCGAGGATAGTTTCCCCCGCCAGTTGTCAGGTGGTCAAAGGCAGCGTGTCGGGATTGCACGGTCCTTGGCTGTTAACCCGGATATCTGGTTTCTGGACGAGCCATTCTCGGCGCTTGATCCACTCATCCGCCGCCAGTTGCAGGATGAATTTCTGCGTATTCAGGCGACGCTGAAGAAATCTATCGTGTTCATAACGCACGACATTCAGGAAGCGTTGAAGCTGGCTGACCGAATCGCGATCATGCGCGATGGCAAGATCGTTCAGATCGGCACGCCCACGGATATCGTGCTGCGCCCCGTGGATGATTACGTGCGAGAGTTTTCGAAAGACGTGGCCAAGGGGCAGCATGCCAAGGTTGCTTCGGTCATGCGCGACGAGGCCGAGCGCGGCCCGGACGATCCGGGTCTGACGACCTCGATGACGCTGGACGCCGCCTTGGCGCATTGCATGGAGCTTTATGAGCCCGTGCCGGTGCGCGATGAGGCGGGCAATATCGTCGGCACCGTTCATCCGTCAGACTTGGCCGCCGCGTTGCAGGTAGACGAGACATGACTGCGCTTACCGATATTCCCGCACAACAGGTGCGTTTAACTGTTGGCGCAAAGGCAGCGTTGATCACGGTTGTTGTCGGTGCAGTTTGTTTGGCACTGGAAGGTGTTGCGCCTTGGTTGGTCAAATGGCCGACTGCATGGGAATTACCAGCAACCCAATGGGTTGGGGTGTTCCTGGATTGGTTTCTGAACGGCATCAAACCGGTCATGCGGCTGTTTTCCGATCTGATGGCCTATCCGATGGACGCAGCCAATTTCGTGTTGGCGAACACACCCTGGCCAATTCTGATTGGATTGGTGACGGCGCTGGGCTGGTACCTTGGTGGTCTGCCGATGGCGGCGTTGGGCTTTTTGGGCCTGAGCTTTGTACTGGCCTCAGGGTATTGGGCCGAAAGCATGAATACGCTGGCGCTGGTGGCCGTTTCGGTCCCCGTAGCGCTGGTGGTCGGCGGGGCGATCGGCATCCTCGCCAATGAAATCCCTCGGGTGAAGTCGTTCGTTCAGGCGGTGTTGGACGTCATGCAGACAGTGCCAACTTTCGCCTATCTGACACCATTGCTGTTGTTGTTTGGCTTTGGTCCGGTGGTAGGTCTGATCGCCTCGGCCATCTATGCTGCCCCGCCAATGGCTCGCAACGTGATGCTCGGGCTCGAGCGGGTAGAGCCCGAGATCAAAGAGGCCGCGATCATGTCCGGCGGCACTCGGTTTCAGCAACTGTTTCAAGTGGAAATCCCCGCGGCCGCGACGCAGATCATGATCGGCGTGAACCAGTGCCTTATGGCTGCTCTTTCGATGGTTATCATCGCCGCTGTCATCGGTGGTTTTAACGATATCGGGTGGGAAGTCCTGCTCACCATGCGCAAGGCGCAGTTCGGCGAATCCCTGATGGCCGGCTTGGTCATCGTTGTGTTTGCAGTCGTCATAGACCGTATGAGCGGAACCCTTGCGACCGAGCGCAAACGCCATGATCGACGCGTTGTCTGGGCCATGCTGGGCTTTGCTGTGTTGTTCACTGTCGCCTTTTGGGCTTGGTTGCCGAACCCCTCGGAACTGACCGTGCTCGACCCGATGGCCGAAGCCATCGACAGTGGCTTGACGGCTTTCACACAAGCTAATGGTCCTTGGTTGGATGCGTTCAAGAACAATGCGCTGTTCTACGTACTTTTGCCGTTGCGTATAGGGCTGGATCAGGCCGTTCTGCCATTCACTTGGGGGTTCCAATGGACAGCAGGAATGAGCTATGGCCTGTTCGCTGTCGGTGCTGTTATTGCCGGTCTGATGGCATGGCGCGGGCACCTGACCGGCGGGTTGGTTGTGCTAATCCTCATCGGCATGTTGGAAACTGGCATTTCCAACCTTCCGTGGCCTTTCGTCCTGACCGCTACCGCTGCCCTCAGCTATGTTGCCGGAGGGTGGCGTCTTGCTGCTTTGTCCGTTGGGCTGCTCTGCACCATTCTTGTTTCGGGCCTGTGGGAGAGGGCGCTGTTGTCGCTCTACCTCAGCGGTGCTGCGGTGTTCGCCTGTGCCATTGTCGGCGGCTTGATCGGTTTGGCCAGTGCAGTCTGGTCGCCAGTGTGGAGTGTCGTTCGACCGATTTGCGATATGCTGCAGACGATACCGCTGTTCGTCTTTCTGATCCCGGTTTTGATGGTGTTTCAGATCGGCGAATTCTCGGCCTTTCTTGCAATCTGTGCCTACGCGGTTGTGCCGATGATCCGGTACACTCGTCACGGGCTGGTAAACACACCAGAAGAAATGATGGAGGCCGCTATTTCCAGTGGCGCGACCGAATGGCAAATCATGCGGGACGTGCGCGCACCCTATGCCGCGCCGACCATCTTGCTGGGATTGAACCAGACCATCCTTTACGCTTTTGCGATGCTTGTGATCGCGGCGCTGATCGGGACCACCGGTCTGGGCCAGTCGATCTATCTCGCGTTAGGGCAGGCGGATGTCGGGCTTGGAATTTCCGCCGGTGCCGCGATGGCGATACTGGCGCTAATCGCAGATCGAATGGTTCAGGGCTTTGCCGAAGAACGCCGCAAAGCTTTGGGGCTATGATCAGGGGTAGGGGCGGTTGTGCCGCCCCGCCTCGTGACATAGCCGAATACGACATCGTCCTTGTGACCTGAGCTGAATGCAACCTAGTCCCTAATGTCTTGGTTGATCCCGCGCAGACGCATTAATTCCGAGGCAATATCGCTTGGCAAAACCTCAGCTCAGGGCTGCAATTCACCGTTTTGTTCCTCTTGCACGCAGCTTTGATTGGTCTGTCGCCCGTGTTGTAGCGTGCAGGAGTGGCCGATTGGGGGCATGCGTGCTATCTGGTTTGTCACACTAACATTACGAGGGTCTCTGAATGCACCTGGCCTATGTCACCACCACCGACCGCGGAGCGACGGATCGTCTACTCAGCGCTGCTGCCGAACATCTTCTGAAATCCGGCGCGCGATTGGCCGGTGTGGTGCAGACGAACACTGAATGCGCTGACAGCAGCAAATGCGACATGGATGTCCGCGTTCTGCCCGAGGGCGATACCATACGTATTTCTCAGTCTCTTGGAACCCAGTCCCGCGGCTGTCGGCTGGACCCGGCCGCTTTGGAACAAGCCGTGGGACATGTGACCGCTTCGCTGGAGGATGCACCGCAGCTTTTGATCGTCAATAAGTTTGGCAAACATGAGGCCGATGGGCGTGGCTTCCGCCCCGTGATCGCCGAGGCGCTGGCGCAGGACATACCGGTTCTGGTCGGAGTAAACGGCTTGAACATAGAGAAGTTCCAAGCCTTCACAGACGGCGCCGCAGAAGAGGTAGTGCCCGAGCTGGATGCCGTAATCGAGTGGTTCGAGCGCGTCACGGCGCAAAGCTCTGCGGCGGCTTGAGTGTCGGCAGATGAGTGGGTGTTCCAGACCTTTGGGTCGGGAACACCTCCTTCGCTTAGTGGCGCTCTGTCTTTCTTTTCGAGTGTCGAGCACGCACGTCAATGAAGGCTTTAGCCAATACGAGTCGACAATTAGCCGCGGTGGTCCAAAGACAAGGTGTTCTCTCTGCAGCTAACCCGAACCCATCCTTAGAACGGTCTGCGGGGACACTCCTTGGCCGCTCCTTAGATTCGGAAAGCTCGTTTCGAAGCTAGTGTTTTGTAAGAGGACAACGCAGATTGACTAAGGGCCCTTGCTGTAGGGAACCACCATAGCATTCAAGGCCCGAGCTTTAGTCCAAATCTCTGGGAAGCTTGTAAAAGTGGTGGGCGACCCTGGAATCGAACCAGGCGTGCGTCTCCGCGAGGGAGTTACAGTCCCCTGCCACACCTTGCGGCCTGTCGCCCACTGTCAGGCGTTGCACCTGACGTGGAGGCGTGATTACTAGCGCCTTAAAGGAGCGTCAACAGGAAAATACCGCTTTGACGCAGGAAACCGAATTCCCGGCCCGGAGGCCCAAGAAATGAAGAAACCCAAGTGGGTCGTTGAAAAGGAACAGGCGCGCAAGGCGGCCTCGGCTGAAACTGTTTGGTTGTTCGGATTGCATGCCGTGCGCGATGCGCTGATGAACCCAAACCGCAAGAAACTGCGCCTTATTGTGACGCGAAACGCGCAAGACAAACTGGCCGAAGCCATTGAATTCGCTGCAATCATCCCCGAGATGGTGGATCCGCGCAAATTCACGGCACCGATTGATCCGGGTTCTGTTCACCAAGGGGCCGCACTGGAAGTCAAACCTTTGGATTGGGGAGGGCTGGCCGAGAACTGTATCGGCCGTGCGCATCCTCGGGTCATTCTACTGGACCGGGTTACCGATCCGCATAACGTGGGTGCGATTCTACGCTCGGCCGAGGTTTTGGGGGCCAGTGCAGTTATTGGAACCCGGCATCATTCGGCACCGGAAACCGGGGCGTTGGCCAAGACGGCCAGTGGCGCACTGGAACGTCAGCCTTACCTGCGCGTCAGAAACTTGGCGGACGCGATTGTCGCGCTGCAGGATATGGGCTTTCTGGTTTTGGGGCTGGATGGCGAAGCTGAGCAGACCATTGAAACAGCTCTGGATGACAAGCTGGATCATCCCGTTGCGTTGGTATTGGGGGCCGAAGGGCCTGGTTTGCGGCAAAAAACCAAAGAGACAGTCGATCAATTGGTGAAAATCGACGCATCGGGCGGATTTGGATCGCTGAACGTCTCAAATGCTGCCGCAATCGCATTATATGCTTCACGACACAGATAAACAGGAGAGCGCCATTTCCACGCCTTCGAAAATCGCCACGTGCTGCTATTGCGGTACCCGAGCTGCGCTGGTTCTGAAAGGAAAACAGCGACATGAACTCAGTTGCTCTAGCTGCGGAGCACCTCTGCATGATCTGAAGATGGTGCCCAAGCGGAAACTGAACGACTCAAAACCCAAGCGTGAATCATTCAAACCCTCGAAAGGGTACAAAAACAAAAAGAAGAAAAAGGGTATGTTCTCGCGTGTCCTGGATGAAGCTTGGGATGCGATCGAAGATATTTTCGACTAACGCTGCTTTATTCACACACGAGCGATCACATCCGCGTTAATGCGAGTTTCAGATGTGTAAATAAATTGCATCTTGTTAGGCTGATTTCTTAAACACGATGCGATGATGATGAACCGACGCTTTCTTCTTGGCGCACTGACCGCCGCTGTACTTGCTCCTGCTGCGTTCGCGCAGGACTTGCCTGTCTTTTACAAGACGGATGGCGCAGCTATGGCAGGTTACGATGCGGTTTCGTATTTCAATAGCGGTACGCCTGTTCGTGGACTTCCAGAGTATTCCGTTGTTTGGAAGGGGGCAGAGTGGCACTTTGCTTCGGCTGAAAACCGGGATGCTTTCGAAATGAACCCCCGTGCATACGCGCCGCAATTCGGTGGGTACTGCGCATTTGCCATGGCGCAAGGCAAGCTGGTCAGTACTGATCCGAATCTGTGGCAGGTCATCGATGGGCGTTTGTACCTGACGCACTCGCCGGAAATCGAAAAAAGGTGGCAACGCGATACGGCCGGATACATCCGCATGGCCGAGGCCAATTGGCCCGTTGTGCTCTACGAAAAATAGGCTGTTTTCCGCTTTTCGTGATCTGTCATCACAAAAACGCGCACCCCCTCTTTTTTTCTCCGATCTCGTGCTTAAATGTCACAGTGACCGCGGAACGGAACTGCCGCGGGTCATTTCACTGTCCCTCGTTCCAACACCTTGCGCCCGGGTCTTTACCTGGGCGCTTTTTTCTTTTGCGTCCTGCGCATAGGGTGGCGACATGGCCGACTACACTGATGCATTTCTAAAAGACATCCTGCGACGCACGAAAACTGTGGCTGTCGTGGGCGTTTCGATGAACCCCGTCCGCCCTAGCTATTACGTGGCGCGCTACCTGTCGTTAAAGGGCTACAAGGTCATTCCGATAAATCCAGGTCACGCGGGCAAAGAGTTATTTGGTGAAAAGGTGCGCGCGTCGCTGTCCGAGATTTCCGAGCCTGTCGACATGGTTGATATCTTCCGCCGCTCTGAGTCGGTACCGCCTATCGTAGACGAGGCCTTGGCCGAGCTGCCCCAGTTGCGCACGATTTGGATGCAGATCGGCGTTGAACATCAAGAGGCTGCAGCCGCTGCCAGCGCACGTGGCGTGGATGTGGTTATGAACCGCTGTCCAAAGATCGAATATCAGCGCCTGTTCGGTGAATTGCGTATGGGTGGTTTTGCGACCGGTGTAATTTCGTCCAAACTGTAGGGTTAGTTTGCGACGTAAGGTTTAAGTTCGCCGTATTGTTCCAGCCGTCGTTTTTCCAAAACGATTTCCCGGGGAACCCATTCGTAACGTGTGTCCTCAGCCAGCGGGGCCCAGTACAGAACCCCACCGTATCGCCAGGGGTCGAGTACAATTCCGTCGTACATTGTATCGCCTTTGCGGCTGATAAGAGCGGTGCTGTGGTCGATGCGAAATGGGTTGTCGGCATTTGCGATTGCGCGGTGCAGGTCCAACGTCTCGAAGTTTTCCTGACCCAAACGCCGCTCAATATCTTCGGCCCAATGCCAACACAGCCCACGCGGGCGCAGGCCCTTGTTGACCTTCGCATTGTGTATCAGTGGAGGATCCGTGATTTCATATTCCTCGACCAACTGCGCAGTGTAGGCGTAGGCGATTTGGGCTGCACGACGGGCCTCAGTAGGATCAACGCCCGGGCCGAGGCTGAGGATCTCGGCCTCTAGTCGCTGAACCTCATCCCCGTTTGACGTCGGCGCGGTGGCGCACGCGCCCAAAGCGGTTAATGCCAGCCCAAGCAGTAATGCTCTGATCATGTCACAGCCTTCGGATCGTCCATCTAACCTGATCAGACTAGGCGAGGATGTGCATGCCGTCACGCCTTTGGACGCGCGGCTTTCTCGTCGATCCCACTGATCCCTTGACGACGGGCCAACTCATCCAGCACTTCGTCCAGCGTAACGTTCCGTGCGGCCAGCATCACAAGCAGATGGTACAGCACGTCGGCCGCCTCGGATGTCAGCTTTGCCTGATCGCCTTTCGCGGCCTCGATGATGGCTTCGATGGCTTCTTCACCGAATTTCTCGGCGCATTTCTCCGGGCCTTTCGCCAGCAGCTTTGCTGTCCAGCTGCTGTCGGGATCGGCCCCTTTGCGCGCTTCGATTGTTGCGGCCAGTTCGTGCAAAATGCTCATGTCAGCCTCATCGGGATGCCCGCGGCAGCCATGTGTTCCTTGGCTTCGCGGATCGTGTACTCACCAAAATGGAAGATCGAAGCCGCAAGCACAGCGCTTGCTCCACCCTCGGTTACCCCTTCTACAAGATGGTCCAGATTGCCGACGCCGCCTGATGCGATGACCGGCACGGCAACCGCGTCCGAAATTGCGCGAGTCAGTGGCAGGTTGAACCCGGCCTTTGTGCCGTCTCGATCCATTGACGTCAGCAGGATTTCACCTGCGCCTTTTGCGACCACGGTCTTCGCAAACTCTACCGCGTCAATTCCGGTTGGTTTGCGCCCTCCGTGGGTAAAGATCTCCCACTTGCCGGGACTGACAGTTTTTGCGTCAATGGCACAGACGATGCATTGACTGCCGAATTGGTCGGCGGCTTCTGCGATGACGTCGGGGTTGGCTACTGCGGCCGAATTGAAACTGACCTTATCCGCCCCCGCCAACAACAGGGCGCGTACGTCGTCTTTGGTGCGCACACCGCCACCGACGGTCAACGGAACAAAGCATTGCTCAGCCGTGCGTTGGACCACGTCAAACATCGTCCCACGGTTTTCATGGGTGGCATGGATGTCCAGAAAACAGATCTCGTCCGCGCCAGCCGCGTCATAGGCCTTGGCTGATTCCACCGGGTCGCCTGCATCGCGCAGGCCAACGAAATTCACACCTTTGACGACGCGGCCATCAGCGACGTCCAGACAGGGGATAATGCGCGTTTTCAGCATAATAAGTCCTTTGTTCAGCGCACCTTTACCGGCAACGCCCCGCCGATGCCAGACTTGTGATTGTGATGTCACGTGAAGCTATGGAAATTAAGGGTGAAATTCATGAAAAGGAATAACGATATGCGACACCTTTTGCTTGCTTCAATCCTAACTCTGGGAGGCACCCTGTCCGCCATGGCCGACGACATCATCAAAGTAAAAACTGAAAAATCAGTGCCTGAGGTGCTGGATGCGCTGGAGGCCGCGGTCGGCAATGCCGGAGCAACCGTCTTTGCACGCATCGATCATGCGGCAGGCGCTGAAAAGGTGGGTACACCGATTCCGCCCAACCAGGTGCTGATCTTTGGCAACCCAAAGCTTGGCACGCCTGCCATGCAGATAGACCCGCGCGCAGGCTTGTTCCTGCCGCTCAAGGTGCAAGCCTATGAGGATGCCGATGGTCAGGTCTGGTTGATCTATGAAGACCCAAAAGAAACCATGGATGACTTTGACGAGGTCGAAAAAGCACCGGTTATCGAAAAGATGCGCGGCGCATTGGCGAAACTGACCGCTGCCGCCGCTCAGTAATCCTTGTGGCGCGCCGGTTCTTCGTTGGGCTGGCGCGCTAAGTCCTCCGCAGGTTTTGGGTAGAAGCCTGCATGTGTTAGACTAACGGCATTTCTAACACCTATTGGGAGGATTTTTTATGACTATACGCCCTAGTTTCCTATCTGTTTCCGCAGCTTTAGCTTTGGTGCTGACATTTAGCTCTGATGCGCAGGCGCAAGATTTCATGACGCAGAAAGAGCTTTTGGCCACGTTCCCGGGATCAACCCTTTCGGGTATCTCGAATACCGATGGTAAAACCCCTTGGGCGCAGGCGTACAGCACCGGACGCAAAAAGGGAAAAATTGCCGGCAACTATGGGGGGTCAAAATATGACGCCAAATGGTATGTCGAAGGCGATCAATGGTGCGAAGACTGGGGTAGTGGGTCAGGCTGCTGGCAAGTTGTACAGACCGGCGAAAAAGAGTTCGAAATGTACAAAGATGGCAAGCCTTTGAAAAATCGCTGGAAGATGAAGTAACCTCCCAGACGAAGCGCCCCGGTATCAGGGGCGCTTGATTGCTTCCAAAGCTTCGGCAAGGTCAATGGCACCATCGTAAAGGGCACGACCCGAGATGGCGCCGTTTAGCTCGACGCCGCAATCGCGCAGCGCGATAAGGTCATCCAGTGAACTGACCCCGCCTGATGCAATGACGGGAATCGACACGGCCTTTGCCAAGGCTGCGGTTGCCTCGACATTGGGGCCTTGCATAGCACCGTCGCGGTTGATGTCCGTATAGATAATCGCGGCAACGCCAGCGTCCTCGAAACTGCGGGCCAAGTCGGTGACTTGGACGTTGGTTTCTTCGGCCCAGCCTTTGGTGGCGACCATACCGTTTCGTGCATCTATTCCGACGGCAACTTTGCCCGGGAAGGCTTTTGCGGCTTGTCGAACCAGATCGGGATTCTCGACAGCAACAGTTCCCAGAATGACGCGGGCCAATCCCTTTTCGATCCACGTCTCGATCGTGGCCATGTCGCGAATTCCGCCGCCCAACTGGGCCGGTACGTTGCACGCAGCCAAAATCGCTTCGACCGGGGCGGCGTTGACGGGCTCGCCCGCAAATGCGCCGTTCAGATCGACAAGGTGCAACCAATCGCACCCTGCATCGACGAAGGCACGCGCCTGTGCTGCTGGGTCTTCGTTGAAAACCGTTGCTTTGTCCATTTCACCGCGCAGCAGGCGTACGGCCTGGCCGTCTTTTAGGTCGATGGCGGGGTAGAGGATCATGTTGGGCGGCCCTATATCACTGTTACATGCGCGGCATATCGCACATGCAGGGCAGGGGATGCAACGCGACGCTGGGTCATTCTTGCCCGATTGCAAGCGACGGGCCAGACTGGGCGCAAATCAGGGAGAACACCATGAAGAAAGTTACACTTGCCGCCACCTTCGCGATGCTGGCAACAGGCGCAATGGCAGCGGATCCGGTTGACGGCCTGTGGAAGACAGAGCCGGGTGATACGGGTGGCTATTTACACGTCACCATCGCGGAATGTGGTAGCGCGATTTGCGGCACTATCGACACCGCTTTCGATGCTGATGGCAACGAGCAGTTGGAATACGAAAACCTGGGTAAGCAGATCATCTGGGACATGATCCCGGAAGGCAGCGGTAGCTATGATGACGGTAAGATCTGGGCACCTGATCGCGGCAAGACCTATAGCTCGAAAATGACGTTGGATAGTCAGAACGAGTTGACCGTCAAAGGCTGCGTCGCTGGGGGTTTGGTCTGCCGTGGGCAGACCTGGACACGCGTTCAATAAACGTTCAGGGCATCCAGGTCAGGAAGTTTCCGATCATGCGCAGTCCCACGTCCTGACTTTTCTCGGGGTGGAACTGCATACCGACCATTGTGTCGCGGCCGACGACGGCCGTGACCTCTTGGCCGTAGTCAACATAAGCCAGACGCTGTGCGGGATCTGTCACGCGGAAATGGTATGAGTGAACGAAATAGGTGTGGTCGCCTGTTTCCACACCAGCAAAGACCGGATGGGCGTTCTCAATAATCAAATTGTTCCAACCCATATGGGGGACCTTCAGCGCGCTGTCCGAGGGTTCGATGCGTACCACGTCGCCCGCAATCCAGCCCAAACCATCGGTTTCGCTGTATTCGTGACCCTTGGAGGCCATCAGTTGCATGCCAACGCAAATTCCCAAAAACGGACGGCCCTTTTGTTCGACCGCCTCGACCATTGCGTCATAAATGCCTTTGTGACCGCGCAACTCGGCAGCACAGGCCGGAAATGCGCCATCACCGGGCAGCACCAGACGGTCCGCACTGGCGACTACATCTGCGTCCGAGGTCACCACAACCTCTCCCGCGTCAACCTCTTGCGCCATACGCTGAAACGCTTTTTCAGCCGAGTGCAGATTACCGCTCTCGTAGTCGATAATTGCCGTTAGCATTTACAATGCGCCTTTGGTGGACGGAATCGCATCGGCTTTGCGTGGATCGGTTTCAACCGCCAACCGCAGGGCGCGCGCGACGGCTTTAAAGGCCGCCTCGGCGATGTGGTGGCTGTTGAAGCCGTGCAATTGATCAATATGCAGCGTGATGCCGCCATGCGTGCTGAGTGCCTGAAAGAACTCGCGCACCAGCTCGGTGTCGAATGTGCCGATCTTGGGAGTTGGCAGGTCCACGTTCCAGATCAGAAACGGACGCCCCGACAGATCAAGGGCGCAGCGCACCTGCGCGTCATCCATAGGCAAGTGGCATTCGCCATAACGACGTATGCCTTTCTTGTCCCCCAGTGCCTGCGTCAGCGCCTGACCCAGAGCAATCCCTGTATCTTCGACAGTGTGGTGGTCGTCGATGTGGTAATCGCCCTTGGCGCGGATCGTCATATCAATCAACGAATGGCGCGCCAGCTGGTCCAGCATGTGGTCAAAGAAGCCAACGCCGGTCTGGTTGTCATACTGGCCTGTTCCATCCAGATTGACCTCGACCGAGATTTCAGTCTCGGCGGTTTGGCGGCTGATCTTTGCGCTGCGCATGGGCGAATTCCTTTTGCTACACGCGCGCTTATAGACGGGGAAGGGTAAGGTTTTCCAGAGCGCTTGGCGCAATCCGTTCAAACTGTTGCAGGGGATTGCGCCTCGGCGCGGGCCGTGCCAGCCTGCGGGCAACACGAACCAACAAGGCCCGGCCCATGTCCACCTGCGTTTTCATCCAAATCCGTTGCAAACCCGGAACCACCTACAAAGTGGCCGAGGAAATCGCCCTGCGCGAAATCCACTCAGAGCTTTATTCTACAAGTGGCGAATATGACCTGCTGTTGAAACTCTATATCCCGCAGAACGAGGATGTAGGGCACTTCATCAACGAAAACCTGCTGGTGATTCCCAATATTGAACGGTCACTAACCACAATGACCTTCAAGGCGTTCTAACCCAATTCAGAGGTTGTGACGCCAAAGACCCGGTTCAGATCGATGTCTGGCTGGTGGTTGGAATACATACGAGCAGTCTCTGATATTTTGTCCAGCCCAAGCTGCCCCGCAAGGGCCAAAGCAGCGTCGTTGGGTTGCGGCATGTCGACGAAAACTTCAAAGTCGCGATGCTCGACCGGCAAGGCGGCAAACAGGCTGGCCAACAGGGCCTGTGCAATGCCGGCATCATCGGCAAACAGCGGGCCAACCTTATAGCCCGATCGGCAGGGGCGTAGCGTGGCGTATCCACGGATCTGCCCGTTTTCAGTATACGCGCGCGAGATATGGTTAGGCGCACCAAGCCAGCTCTGCAAAAACGCATCCCTTGAGGCGGGGAAAAGCTGGCGGTCATATGCCTTAAGGCCATCCGATGCATCGTTCACAGGCGCTATGCCTTTTCCCAAAACCTGGCCGAGCTTTGGCAAAATCTCTCGAATCGTCGCGCCATAGCGGTGATTGTTGTTGGCCAGCGCAAAGCCTGATCTTTCGCAGTAGTCTTGTTGCGCAAGCACGCAGTCCAGCCCCACATTCCGCCCCTCACAATGGGCCAGCGCGTGTTGTGCAATTTGCGATCCATGGCCGTTGTGGCGAAACTCGGGCTTCACGAGGCAAAAACCCAGAAAAGAAAATGCATCATCATAATTCACTGCTGATGCGCAGGCGATCATTTCCCCGTCTAGAAATCCGCCTAGAAATCCTTCGGGGTCTGTAGACCGAAAACACTCGGCATCCTTCGTACCTGGATTCCAACCTTCTTGCCCCGCCCAATCCACAGCCTGTTTCAACTCTCCGGCCGAGAGCGCGCGAACGCTGAAATGCGACATACCAATAATCCTGCAATCGTTAACGCCCTTAGATTGGCGCAACTGCTTGCAATACA
This sequence comes from Ruegeria sp. G5, assembly GCF_056533365.1. Taxonomy (NCBI): domain Bacteria; kingdom Pseudomonadati; phylum Pseudomonadota; class Alphaproteobacteria; order Rhodobacterales; family Roseobacteraceae; genus Ruegeria; species Ruegeria sp. G5. The sequence goes on from NZ_JBQFOK010000004.1 coordinate 295,517, forward strand.
CCAGTAAAGTTTCAAACCGATTGTTCTTGGAAGGTTTGTATCTGGAGCGGGCGAGGCGATTCGAACGCCCGACCCTAACCTTGGCAAGGTTATGCTCTACCCCTGAGCTACGCCCGCATCAGATACATTTTCTGGTCCGAAGACCTCTCAATGGAGCGGGCGAGGCGATTCGAACGCCCGACCCTAACCTTGGCAAGGTTATGCTCTACCCCTGAGCTACGCCCGCGCCGTTGAGTGAGGAGGGATGTATTAATTCCCAAGCTGGGCTGCAAGCGGAAAAACGCAAAATCGGGGAAAAATCTTTCGACGGAAAACCGCGGGCTGCACGTTTCAATCATAGAGTACTGCAAAAACAATAATGATCGAGGAGAGGACATGACATCTATAGCTGACTTCAAGATGGCGCTCTTGGCGGCATTAATCGTTCTGACTTCTGCGTTTTGTGCACAGGACAAGGACAGGTTGGGCGATGTGCAACCCGTCTCTCCGGACGCGCCTGCAGTTGAAACACGCGTTTTGCTGAGTTGATCCTGTCAGGCTAGGTCAAATCGCCAGAACAAGGTTTGAAACTGCCGCGACCAGAATCGCGGTGAACGTCAGCACCATGCCGATCTGGCGCAGGATCACAATCTGCGGGTTGCGTCCAAATCCATAGGCATGCAGGACACGACCGCCAAGCAATGTCAGCCCAAGCAGGTTCAGAAACAGGTTTCCCGCGCCCTGCAGTTCAACCATCAGGATCAGCAACAGGGCAAAGGGCGTGTATTCCACAAAGTTGGAATGCGTTCGTATCGCCTTGAGCATGGCCGAATTGCCGCCATCCCCATAGGAAATCTTGTCGCTGCGGCGCTGGCTGATCACTTTGAAGCTGAGGGCAATATACAGCAATGCAAGCAGAGCGGCGTAGATTGGCGTGACGGTCAGCATGCGACAATATCCTCCTGTTGCGAAAAAGGGCCGCTCGGTTCCCCGAACGACCCATATGATTTTAGAAGATTGTGCGGCTTATTCCAGTTCGACCAGCAGGTCCTTTGCGTCAATCTGGCCGCCGGGCTGGACATGCACGGATTTGACCACTGCGTCCCGTTCGGCGTGGATACCGGTTTCCATCTTCATGGCTTCGATGGTCAGCAGCATGTCGCCTTCTTTGACCTCTTGACCCGCGGAAACGGCAACAGTGGCGACAACACCCGGCATCGGTGCCCCGATGTGGTTGGTGTTACCTGCTTCGGCCTTTGGGCGGGCCTGAGTGGACGACGTGACCAAACGGTTCGGGACGCGTATAACACGCGGCTGGCCGTTGAGTTCAAAGAACACTTTGACCTCGCCCTTTTCGTCCGTCTCACCAATGGCCTGACAGCGAATTTCTAGTGTCTTGCCCGGGTCAATTTCGGCCGTGATCTCTTCGCCGGGGTCCATTCCGTAAAAGAAAGTACGGGTGGGCAGGGTGCGTACGGGGCCATAGGTCCGGTGGCGGCCCATGTAATCCAGAAAGACCTTGGGATACATCAGGTAGCCGTTCAGGTCTTCATCATCGACCTCTTTGCCCTCCAGCTGCTTGGACAGCTCGGCCCGGGTGGCCTCCAGATCAACCGCAGGCACGTCCTTGCCGGGACGCTGGGTGTTGGGGGCTTCGTCTTTCAGCACTTTCTTGATGATGGTGTCCGGGAACCCGCCCGGAGGCTGACCCAGATTGCCGCGCATCATGTCCACGACCGAGTCGGGGAAAGCCACATCTGTATCCGGGCTTTCCACATCGTCGCGGGTCAGACCCTGGCTGACCATCATTAGCGCCATGTCGCCAACCACTTTGGATGAGGGCGTTACCTTAACAATATCGCCGAACATCTGGTTCACGTCGGCATACATCTGGGCAACCTCGTGCCAGCGTTCCTCCAACCCCAAGCTACGCGCCTGCGCTTTGAGGTTGGTAAACTGGCCGCCGGGCATCTCGTGCAGGTAGACCTCGGAAGCCGGGGCCTGCAGGCTGGATTCAAAGGCGGCGTACTGGCCGCGCACGGCCTCAAAGTAATCGCTGATCTCGCGGATGGCCTTGATGTCCAGCCCGGTGTCACGCTCGGTATGTCGCAGCGCTTCGACCACGGTACCCAGGGTCGCCTGAGACGTGTTGCCCGAGAAGCTGTCCATCGCGCAATCCACCGCGTCGACGCCCGCCTCGGACGCGGCCAGAATGGTGGCGCTGGCGATACCGGCGGTGTCATGGGTGTGGAAGTGGATCGGCAGACCGACTTCTTCCTTCAGCGCACGGATCAGGATTTTGGCCGAGGCCGGCTTCAACAGACCCGCCATGTCTTTCAGGCCTAGTACGTGCGCGCCTGCATCGCGCAGCTCTTTCGCCATGCCGACATAGTATTTCAGATCGTACTTGGCGCGATCCGGGTCCAGAATGTCGCCAGTATAGCACACGGTGCCTTCACAGATTTTGCCATTCTCAACAACGGCATCCATCGCAACACGCATGTTCTCAACCCAGTTCAGCGAATCAAACACGCGGAACACGTCGATATTCTGTGACGCCTGCCGGACGAATTCCTGCACCACATTGTCGGGGTAGTTGGTATAGCCAACACCATTCGCGCCGCGCAGTAGCATCTGGGTCATCAGGTTCGGCATCGCCTCGCGCAGGTCGCGCAGTCGCTGCCACGGGCATTCCTGCAAGAAGCGGTAGGCTACATCAAAGGTCGCACCGCCCCAGCATTCGACCGAGAACAACTGCGGCAGGTTCGCAGCATAAGTCGGTGCCACCTTGATCATATCGATCGAGCGCATCCGCGTCGCCAGCAGCGACTGGTGCCCGTCACGCATGGTGGTGTCGGTGATCAGCAACTGACGCTGCGCCTTCATCCAATCGGCCACCGCTTGCGGGCCTTTTTGCTCCAGCAAGTTACGAGTGCCCATCTGCGGCTCGCCCTTCAACGCCGGCGGCTTGGCCTCTTTCAGGTCGGGACGCGGCATTGGACGATCCTTTGTTTCAGGATGTCCGTTAACAGTGATGTCGGCGATGTAGGTCAGAACCTTGGTGCCCCGGTCCCGGCGCTTTTTAAAGTGGAAAAGGTCCGCGGTCTCGTCGATGAATTTGGTGGTGTATTCATTCGACAGGAATGTCGGATGCTTCAGGAGGTTCTCAACAAAAGCGATATTGGTCGACACGCCCCGCACCCGGAACTCGCGCAACGCGCGATCCATGCGTGCGATCGCCTTCTCGGGCGTCGGAGCCCATGCGGTCACCTTTGTCAGCAGCGAGTCGTAATACCGCGTAATAACCCCGCCTGCGTATGCCGTGCCACCATCCAAACGGATACCCATGCCCGTGGCCGAACGATACGCGGTGATGCGGCCATAGTCGGGGATAAAGTTGTTCAGCGGGTCCTCAGTCGTCACGCGGGTCTGCAGCGCATGACCGTTCAGGCGCACTTCGTCCTGGCTGGCTTTTCCGGTTGCCTCGGCAAGGGTTTTGCCTTCGGCGATCAGGATCTGCGCCTGAACGATGTCGATGCCGGTCACTTCTTCGGTGACGGTGTGTTCTACCTGAACACGCGGGTTAACTTCGATGAAATAGAACTTACCGGTGTTCATATCCATCAGAAACTCAACGGTGCCTGCGCATTCATAATTCACATGAGCGCAGATGCGGCGGCCCAGCTCACAAATCTCGGCGCGTTGCTCTTCGGTCAGATATGGGGCGGGGGCGCGTTCCACGACTTTCTGGTTGCGGCGTTGGACCGAACAGTCACGTTCGTAAAGGTGATAAATCTCACCATGTTTGTCGCCCAGAATCTGCACCTCGACGTGGCGGGCGCGGGTGATCATCTTTTCCAGATAACCCTCGCCATTGCCAAACGCGGCCTCGGCCTCGCGGCGTCCCTCCAGCACTTTTTCTTCCAGCTCATCTTCGGACAGGATCGGGCGCATACCACGCCCGCCGCCACCCCAGCTGGCCTTGAGCATAAGCGGGTACCCAATCTCGGCGGCTTCTGCCTTGATCTCGGCCATGTCGTCGCCCAGCACCTCTGTGGCAGGGATGACTGGCACGTCTGCGGCGATCGCAACCTTTCGCGCGCTGGCCTTGTCACCAAGTGCGCGCATTGTTTCGGCTTTGGGACCGATAAAGGTGATGCCGTTCTGCACACAGGCGTCGACAAAGTCCGGGTTCTCGGACAACAGACCATAGCCCGGGTGGATTGCATCCGCACCACATTCTTTGGCAACGCGAATGATCTCGTCGATGCTCAGATAGGCTGCGACCGGGCCAAGCCCTTCGCCGATACGGTAGGCTTCGTCCGCCTTAAAGCGATGCAGGCCCAGCTTGTCTTCTTCGGCAAAGACAGCGACGGTACGTTTGCCCATCTCATTGGCTGCGCGCATGACGCGAATTGCAATCTCGCCGCGATTGGCGATCAGGATCTTGTTGAAGTCAGTCATTTCAGGTCCCGGTCCTACTTGTTTGGCCGTTTTGATAGGCGGACAATACGCGCACGTATATCCGTCGTTCTGGGTAGAACCGGCATGTTAACGCTCGCAAACGCCCCCTGATGGCGCTGTCTTCTTATACGCGCTGCGCTGCAGCATCAATTAAAGATGTAACTGAGGGTAATTTATTCAGGGATGCAGCGCCCAATTGACCCATATTCGCCGCCAAATCCTGACGAAGGATGTCGATGACATGGTCCGGGCCGTGCGGGCCCAAGGCCGCCAGACCATACATGAAGCCACGCCCCAGCATGACGAAATCTGCGCCCAGTGCTTTCGCCCGCAAAATGTCCAGACCGCTTTCAATGCCACTGTCCAGGATCAATGGAAGATCCGTGGCCGCACGCATGGCTGGCAAAGTGTCTATCGTTGCGGGGGCCGCATCAAATTGGCGGCCCCCATGATTGGAAATCCAGATGGCATCTACACCGGCGTTTTTCAGTGGTTCGGCATCCTCTGGCCGCATGACCCCTTTGACAATCATATGACCATCCCAAGCGTCCCTGAGCCAATGCACGTATTCCATGTCCGGCGACGTCCGGAGCAGGTATCCAACATGCGCAGTAGGGGGCAGGTTGCTTGAATTGTCGGTATATTTGTCCAAGGTGCGCATTCTGGGTGGCCCGCTACGCGCCATGGCCATAGCCCAAGCCGGACGCTGGATGATCTGCGCAAGCAGACGGGGCGTCAGCTTTGGCGGGTTGGTCAATCCCGAACGTGTCTGCCGCTCCCGGCGCGAGGCAACCGGAACATCTACGGTCATCACAAGGGTTGAAAATCCGGCGTGTTTGACGCGGTTCAGCAAATCCAACCGGATGTTTGGGTCCTTTGGAGGATAAAGCTGAAACCAGGCATTCTGCCCCAAGTGCGGCGCAACGTCCTCGGGGCTTTGCGTGGCGACGTTAGAAAGCGTGAACGGCAGGTTTTGCGCGGCTGCGGCCCTGGCCAGCAGACCTTCGGCATCTGGCCAGATCAGTCCCGCCATACCGATTGGCGCTACGCCAAAAGGCAAATCGTAAGTTTGACGAAGAAATTCAGTCTTGGTGTCGGGGGTGATTGTGCCGTGCAGGATTGACGGCAGGAAGCCGATGCGATCCAGAGAAGCTCTGTTGCGTGATAATGTGGCCTCTGTTCCGGTCCCGCTGTCGAGGTATTCCCACACAAAATGGGGAATCCTGCGCTTTGCACGATGTTTCAGGTCTGCGATGCCGGGGTAGCTGCTGTGAAGGTCCATGGGGATTGATCAGACCAAACGGGCGATTCGGCAAGGAAATTAGGTTTTTACCCGAAGTTGAGTCGCGGGGGGCGTTTGTCCTTTCGCCGCATCTGGCCTGCTTGCTGCAGTGCCCGCGATTTGGACCTGATTGCGCCCTTTGTCCTTGGCAACGTACAGGGCGTCATCTGCGGCACGCATCAAGTCCTGGGGCATCGTTCCGTGCGCGGGGTAGTGTGACACACCGATGGATATCGTAATCCGGGGCAATGATTTTTCACCGTACCGAACGGAGACTGCCTCAACCGCTTGGCGCAACTGTTCGGCGCGGGTGATTGCGTCCTCAGGTGTATTGTCGGGTAGGATCAGCATGAATTCTTCCCCGCCAATACGGCAGGCAATTTCGTCACGGTCGCAAGCCTGTTCCAGCGCTGATCCAACGGCGCGCAAAACCATGTCACCTGCGTCATGTCCGTGAGTGTCGTTGAATTTCTTGAAATGATCGACATCGACGGCAACCAAGCTCAATGGCGCACCGGTTTGCTGACTGCGGGTGATGGATTTCCGAAGCGTGTCCGTCATATGGCGGCGATTGAACAACCCGGTCAGAGGGTCGCGGACGGACTGGTCGTGCAACTGGTCCCGCATTCGTACATTCGCGATCGCCATGCTGATCTGTTCCGCACAGAGCTGCGCCAGTTTTTTACTGTCATGAAATACGTCATCGCTGCCTTCATGTGCGCGCAGGTGCAACAGACCTACCGTTTCCCCATGCGCCAAAATCGGAAAGCAGAAATAGGGGCGGCCATCATGCGGCTCTGCGTGTTCGCAGACAAAATCAATCTCGGACGCACCAAACTCATAGGTTCGCCCACGTCGTAGCCCCCAACACCCTTCGGGATGGATATGGGCCTTGTGGGTGCCGTCATTCCAACTGGCGCAGCCGTCCAGAACATCGCGTGAGTTGGAATAGACATATACGCTGCCTTCGGCCTCCGGCAGGATGTGGGTCATAAAGCGCGAGACCATGTCGAACAGCTCTTCCAGCGAGCGGCTGGATTGCAGCCATTCATTTAGCTCACCCAACAGGCGCACTTCTCGCGCAAGGCGTAGCTGATCGTCCATCAGATCACGCTCTTTCGCGGCGCGAATGCGCAGGTCACGCACTTGTTTGCGGTTCGTGCGATAGATCACCAAAATCACGGCCGTCAGCGCCAGAATAGCAACGCTGCACAATACGGCCAGCGACCACCGGACACGAGTGATAAAGAGATCGCGTTGCGGAGTTATGTCGGAATAGAACTCAATCGCGCCCAGAAACTGCCCGTCCTTGATGACAGGCGTATAGATCTCGGCCACGTGGCAGCTTTGTTTGCCAGACTCGACCATGACCTCATGATCCAAAGAGCTGACCTCAGAGATCGGTTTTTCCTCATGCTTGTAGTACATGCCACCGGCCGCCACGATGTCTTGGAAATAGGGCTTGGTATTGGTGGTCCCGACGTCTTCGGGGCGCGTTGACCAAAAGACACGCCCATTGCTGTCGAACAATTTGAAACGGTAGATGTCAGAGGTTTCGGGCAAAAGTTCCAGAAATTCCTGATCGTGTCCGACCATGATGCCGTGTTTGAACGTGGACTCGACATCATGCAGATGAGAGGCGACTTGCTGGTTCAATTGTGCAGCGCGATGGCGTAAGTCCGATTCCAACATCCTGTCAACGACCGGAGCGGGAATCGCGTAGATACCCCAGCCCGCCAGTGCCGTCAGTGCCACAAGCATCAGCGAAATACCCGCAATTTTCAGACTGGATGCCTGACCTGTCTTGTTATTCTGTTCCATTTCCCGCGCTCCCACAGCTATGGGGCAAGCATCTTTGGCAAGGTTTGACAGCGGGTTAACGGCGTTGAGGCGTTTGTTTAGAATTGAGCAGATCGGTTGGCAAATTCCTTGCGAACAAGCCGTGAACAAACCCTTTCCCTTCGCGTCCATCCAGCGTAGTTTGAGCCCATGAGCAGTTTTGACGAAATGGACGCCTTTGAAGGCGCATCGCTGTCGGCGCGGGCTATGGCGGCACGCCCCATGCCTTATCTGGATGAACTTAACCCGGCTCAACGTGAGGCGGTTGAACGTTTGGACGGTCCGGTCCTGATGCTGGCCGGTGCCGGGACTGGGAAAACCAAAGCTTTGACGGCCCGGATCGCGCATCTGTTAAGCACGGGGCGCGCACGTCCAAACGAGATTCTTTCAGTAACGTTCACCAACAAAGCCGCGCGCGAGATGAAAGACCGCGTTGGTCGTTTGCTGGGGCAACCCGCCGAGGGGATGCCTTGGCTAGGCACCTTCCATTCGATCTGCGTCAAACTACTGCGTCGCCACGCCGAACTGGCCGGGCTGAAGTCGAATTTCACGATTCTGGATACGGATGATCAACTGCGTCTGCTCAAACAGTTGGTTCAGGCGGCCAACATAGACGACAAACGCTGGCCTGCCCGGATGTTGGCCGGGATCATCGATGACTGGAAGAACCGTGCCCTCACACCCGATAAGGTTCCCGCTGCGGATGCGGGGGCATATAACCACAAAGGCATTGAGCTTTACGCGCAGTACCAGACCCGCCTAAAAGAACTAAATGCGGTGGATTTCGGTGACCTACTTTTGCATATGGTCACGATTTTCCAAACCCACTCGGACGTGCTGGAGCAATACCAACGCTGGTTCCGCTATATCCTCGTGGACGAGTATCAGGATACCAACGTCGCCCAATATCTGTGGTTGCGTCTGCTGGCCGGTGGGCACAAAAACATCTGCTGTGTCGGCGACGATGATCAGTCAATCTATGGCTGGCGCGGGGCCGAGGTGGGTAACATCCTGCGGTTTGAAAAAGACTTTCCCGGCGCGTTTGTTGTGCGGTTGGAGCAGAACTATCGCTCGACCCCGCATATCCTGGCAGCCGCTTCAAATGTGATCCGGGGCAATGAAAATCGTCTGGGCAAAGAACTTTGGACAGACGCCGAAGAAGGCCACAAGGTCAACCTGATCGGACATTGGGATGGCGAGGAAGAGGCCCGCTGGATCGGTGAGGAAATCGATGCCATGCAGGGCGGCACCCGTGGGTTCCGACCGATGAACCTTGATGAGATTGCCATACTGGTTCGTGCCTCACATCAGATGCGGGCGTTCGAGGATCGGTTTCTGACCATTGGTCTGCCCTACAAGGTGATTGGCGGACCGCGATTCTATGAGCGGATGGAGATTCGCGATGCCATGGCCTATTTCCGGCTGGTGGTCAGCCCCGAGGACGATCTGGCGTTTGAGCGGATCGTGAATACACCCAAACGCGGCCTTGGTGACAAGGCGCAACAGACCATTCAGGTTGTGGCGCGGGAAAACGGTGTGTCGTTGGTCGATGGCGCGCGGATTGCGGTCGAGAATGGCTTGATCAAGGGCAAGGGCGGCAAGGCGCTGCGCGAGTTGATTGACGGGCTAGCGCGGTGGAACGCGATGACACGCGGACCTCGGATCGAGGTGGATGATGACTCGGTGATCGATGATGGCGTCTCGCCGATCCGCTATGGAGAGCCCGAGCACACGCATATTGAGTTGGCGCAGATCATTCTCGACGAATCCGGGTACACGTCCCATTGGCAGAACGAAAAGACGCCTGAGGCACCCGGACGTCTGGAAAACCTGAAAGAGTTGGTCAACCAGCTGGACAATTTCGAAAACCTGCAGGGCTTTTTGGAACATGTCAGTCTGGTGATGGACAATGAGCAGGATAGCGACGGTGCCAAGGTATCGATCATGACCCTGCACGCGGCCAAGGGGTTGGAGTTCCCAGTCGTCTTCCTGCCGGGATGGGAGGACGGGCTGTTCCCGTCGCAGCGGTCCATGGACGAAGCCGGGCTGAAAGGGCTCGAAGAGGAACGACGGCTGGCCTATGTCGGCATTACCCGCGCGGAAGAGGTTTGCACGATTTCATTTGCGGCCAATCGACGGGTTTTCGGGCAATGGCAGAACTCGATGCCGTCGCGGTTTATCGATGAGCTGCCCGAAGAACATGTAGAGGTGCTGACGCCCCCGGGGCTTTATGGTGGTGGTCAGCCCACAGCCAGTATCGAAACGCGCGCGGCCGAGGCGAATGTCTACAACTCACCGGGTTGGAAACGCATGCAAGCGCGGCAGGGGCAATACGGGATGTCTCAACCGCGTGAGAGCCGAAACACGGTCATAGACGCGACGGCTGTGGCAAGCTTCACCATGGGTGAGCGCGTTTTTCATCAGAAATTCGGCTATGGCGCGGTGATCGGGATCGAAGGCGACAAGGTCGAGGTCGATTTTGACAAGGCTGGGATCAAGAAAGTGGTCTCACGTTTCTTGTCTGCCAAAGACGACGTTCCGTTCTAGATCCCTTCGACAAGGACCAGGTTGGCGGTGGCCGTCTGTTGTCGGATCTTCGCCAGTGCAATGTAGTCTGGGTCATCCTTCCAGGCTTTGGCCGCTGCAAGGCTTGGAAATTCCATCAAGACAATGCCGTCTTCGGCCCAAGTCCCTTCGATGAGCTCGATGGGTTTGGATGACACGGTCAATAGGCGGCCCCCATGCCGGTCGAATATCGGCATGAAGCCTTCAAGGTATTTCTGGTACCCATCCGGGTCGTGAATTGAAATCTGCGCAATGAAATAGGCTGCCATTAGAAGCTCCTGACGGTCTGTACAGGGCTTTACTCTACATTGGTTCCCATAAAACGGAAAACGGCGGTTCCCAGGGAGGAGGAGAGGGAACCGCCGTTCTTTTCTACATCAGAGCAGGGAGGAGGAGAGCCCCGATGTATCCGAACCCGGGTTTGATCCCGGTATGAGGACGTCGCGGCGACACCAGGGAGGAGAAGAGGTGTCGCCGCGCGCTTTCAACATCAGGGCAGGGAGGAGGAGAGCCCCGATGTATCTGAACCCGGGTTTGATCCCGGAATTTGCAAGACGCGGCGACGTCAGGGAGGAGGAGAGACGTCGCCGCGCGCTTTCAACATCGGGAAAGGGAGGAGAAGTACCCGATGCGTCAGTTTCCGGCGTTCAGGGCCGGTATTAGGTGCGGCGACATCAGGGAGGAGGAGAGATGTCGCCGCTGGAAAACAGGTCCTAAAGGGAGGAGGAAGGACCTGATCTCGGTGTACTTGATGCGCTTAGCGCGCGAATTGCTCTTCTGCGGCCTGCATCGCAAGCCGACGGATCATTGAACGGTGCAGGCCCAGATCGGCCAGCTCACGGTTCGAGAGGCTTGAAAGTTCGTTCACCGTCTGACGATAGACGCGGTGACGTGCAAATTTGGTTTTCGCGGCTTCAATCAGCGAAGCCAGGGCGAGTACCGGCGCGCTTTTCTGCGCTGTATGATGTGTTACTACTGCCATTTGCCTAACCTGATATCTGTGTATGTGCCGAAGCGTTTCGGCGTTTGCTTGAGATTGAAAATAGGCAAATGCTGCGTTTGCACAATAGCCAACAGCGTCAATGCTGCTATGCAGCAAGCGCATAGATATCAACGCGTTGCATAGATGAGGGTAAAAAGTACCTTAAAAATAAGGGTTTTCTTGCCCCCGGTGAGAGCCCGGCGTAAACGTCTGGAATCCTGCTTGCCGATCTTGTGCCCCATCTTTGTGCGCATTCTTCCGAAATTTGTGCGCTTTAAAATCGAATTTTGAATGTGTTTCAGGTCGCAGGTATGCCAGCGGCCCTCCGTGGGAAATCATGGGCAACTGTTGGGGGCATGTATTGAGAACCCAGAAAAATCTGCGATCCATCCAGACGAATCGAACCGATTTGCCTCAGATTCGCGTGAAATTACTGCCTTGAATGACAGAATCGAAAAAAATTTGGGATTTCATGGGAGGGCTCATTCGAGCGGCTACTTCACTATATATTGACGCTTTCTTTGATGTGCATCCCATATCTGCTGATATTTTGCTATTTTCAATCACGAACAGCCTCGCTAAGCTGTGATGTGGAGGGAGAAGTGGGAAATTTTTCTGTTGATTTCCATGAATTCCCATGCCATCCCTTATTCATCCGATGAGGACGAGGCACATGGGGCACCAAACGACCCCGAACCAATAAAATTCAGGTTTCATACAGGCATCTCGCTTTCATCAATCAAGAGATCCGGCGCGCGGGCGAGCAGACATCCCCCCAGGTGGCGCGCGCAGCTGGACTTCCCGCTCAGCGGGCCAATGCGGCGGGTTGATCAGTGGCAGCAGATCAACCCGCCGTTTTTCATCCGGGGGGAACGTGAATTTCAAGTGGGGCGCAAGCGAAAGGGACAGTCGTCTTGGCGCGCAGGTTTAGAGGTGAAAGCCACCACAAGGTGGATACGAAAGGCAGGGTCTCGATCCCGGCCTCTTTTCGCCGCGTGCTTGAATCATCTGACCCGAACTGGCAGCCCGGTGATAATCCTGAACTTGTGATTGTTTATGGTGATCACCGCCGTAAGTTCCTTGAATGCTATACAATGCAGGCGATTGACGAGGTCGACGCCAAGATTGATGCGCTGCCGCGTGGCTCGATGCAGCGTAAGACGCTACAACGTATGTTCCACGGTCAGTCGTTCCCGACGAACGTGGATGAGACCGGGCGTCTGGTTTTACCCGCAAAGTTGCGTAACAAGATCGGTTTGGAGGGCGAGGCCTTCTTTATCGCGGCAGGCGACACCTTTCAGATATGGAAGCCTGAGACCTACGATACCGAAGAGCTGGCCGCCGCAGAGGAGTGGCTGGATGATCAGCCAGAGGACTTTGATCCGCTGGAATTCCTAGATGGCGTTGGGGACGCGTAACGGCATGGCCGACGCGGAGCTTTCATCTGACAAACCCCACATCCCTGTATTGCTGCGCCCTCTTTTGGCTGCAGTTGCGCCTGTCTCGGGTAAATGGTTGGACGGTACGTTCGGCGCCGGCGGTTATACACGTGGTTTGCTGGAGGCCGGAGCGGAAACGGTTATCGGCGTCGACCGCGATCCGCTGGCATTCGAGATGGCCGCAGATTGGGTCGGTGAATATGGTGACCGGCTGATAATGCAGCCCGGCGTTTTTTCGCGGCTGGATGAATACGCGCAGGATCTCGACGGCATTGTTCTGGACCTGGGTGTCTCGTCTATGCAGCTGGATCATGCCGAACGTGGGTTTTCCTTTATGAAGGATGGGCCGCTGGACATGCGCATGAGCCAAGAGGGCGAAAGCGCGGCCGATTTGGTCAATACAGCGACCGAAGCACAACTGGCTGACATCCTTTTTCATTTCGGCGAAGAGCGTGCGAGCCGACGTATCGCCAAGGCCATCGTCAAGGCACGAGCTGATGAAGCGATCACAACAACGCTGCGTCTGGCCGAGATCATCGAATCCTGCCTGCCGCGCTCGAAACCGGGTCAATCGCACCCGGCAACGCGCAGCTTTCAGGGCCTGCGGATTGCCGTAAATGCAGAATATGAAGAGTTGTTTCAAGGGCTTATGGCGGCTGAGCGGGCCTTGAAGCCCGGCGGGCAACTCGCCGTTGTGACCTTTCACTCCATCGAAGACAGGATGGTTAAGCGGTTTTTCCAGTCCCGTGCGGGAAAGACTGGGCGTTCAAACCGCTATGCGCCTGAAATGGAACAGGAAGCTCCGCAATTCACGCTTAAGACTCGTAAGGCCGTTGGCCCGGACGAGCAGGAGTTACAGGAAAACCCACGCGCACGCTCGGCAAAACTTCGCGTGGCTATTCGAACCGATGCACCGGCGGGCGAAATTGAGGCCCGCGCCATCGGGATGCCGCAACTTGGGGGAAGAGCAAAATGAAGAGTGTTTTGTATGTGTTTACCGCCTTGGCGGTGTTTGGGCTGGCTCTTTGGGCGTATCAGGAAAACTACCGCACTCAGCAGGTGGTAAAGGAAACGCAGAAGCTGCAACGCGAGATCGGCATGGCGCAGGTGCGACTGGCTGTTCTGAATGCGGAATGGGCATATCTGAATCGCCCCGACCGTTTGCGCGAGCTCGCCGATCTGAATTTTGAACGCCTGGGTCTGTTGCCCTTGCGCGCTGAGCAATTCGGGCGCGCGGACCAGATCGCCTATGCCGAAGACCCCGACTTGCCCATCGTCGACCCGATTGAGTTGCAAGCCATTACCAATATCCAAGCCTTGGGCGAGGTGCAGATTCCATGACACGCACACCTCTTCGCCCATTGGCCCGAATCCTCGACGCGCGTGCGCGCGGTGAAAACCCGAAAGCGATTGAGCGAGAAAACATCCTCAAGCGCCACGAAGACATGAAAGACCGCGCCCGGGCCCGTGCCGAGGGCCGTCTTTTGGTGTTGGGACTGTTCTTTTTCTGCGCGTTTGCTGTGGTTGGTGCCCGCATGGGCATGCTTGCCACGTCCGAGGCACAAGAGCCCTTGGCCAGCGCGCCAGGCGCAACAATCGCCATGCAGCGCGCCAATATCGTTGATCGCGAGGGTCGTATCCTGGCGACCAACCTCGATACCTATTCGGTCTACGCGCAACCCCCTCTGATGATCGATCCGGTCGCGGCAGCGGATCAACTGGTCGCCATTTTTCCTGATCTGGAAAAAGATAAGTTGATCAAAGACTTCACGGGTGAACGTAAGTTCCTTTGGATCAAAAAACGCATCTCGCCCGAACAAAAGCAGGCCGTGCATGACATCGGTGATCCCGGGATTTTGTTCGGACCGCGCGAGATGCGCCTTTACCCCAACGGAAAGCTTGCCGCGCATATCCTGGGCGGTTCAGGCTTTGGACGTGAGGGCGTCAGCGCTGCCGAAGTGATCGGTGTCGCCGGCGTTGAAAAACAGTTCGACGACTATCTGCGTGATCCGGCGAATGGGAATAAACCCTTGCAACTGTCGCTGGACCTGACGGTACAGGCGGCGGTCGAACAGGTTCTGTATGGCGGCATGAAGATCATGAACGCCAAGGGCGCGTCCGCCGTTCTGATGAACGCTCATACGGGTGAGGTTGTCTCGGCCGCCTCGCTACCGTCTTTTGATCCCAATGACCGACCGCGCCCGCCGACTTCGGGGTTCGATCCTTCGGACAGTCCGCTGTTCAACCGATATGTGCAGGGCGTGTACGAATTGGGCTCGGTCTTCAAGATTTTCACGGCGGCTCAGGCGGTGCAGCTTGGCCTAGTGAATTCCAACACGATCATCGACACCTCGGGTCCGATGCGGATCGGGCGGTTCCCGATTGGCGAGTTCAACGGCAAGAACTATGGCGAGATCAGCGTGGCGGATGTGATCGTCCACAGCTCGAACCGGGGCACCGGACGACTGGCCTTGCAGATCGGCGCACAACGGCAGCAACAGTTCCTCAAGGCGTTGGGCATGTTCGAACCCACCCCGTTCGAGATTGTCGAGGCCAACGGTGGCGAGCCGCTGAAACCCAAAAAATGGGGCGAACTCAGCACTGTGACCATTTCCTATGGTCATGGTTTGTCGACCAGCCCGATGCATCTGGCGGCGGGCTATGCGGCGATCGCCAATGGTGGGCACTATGTCAGCCCGACAATCCTGCGCAAAAATGGGCCTCAGTACGGGCCGCGCGTTATGTCTGATAGTGCGGCGCGTCAGGCGCAGCAGATGTTGCGCAAGGTGGTCACGGATGGCACCGCCAGCTTTGGCGATGTGGCGGGCTATGACGTGGCGGGCAAGACCGGCACTGCCGATAAGCCGAAACCGCGCGGTGGCTATTACGATGACAAGGTGATCTCGACCTTTGCGACGATCTTTCCGGCGTATGATCCGAAATACGTGCTGATCGTCACGCTGGATGAACCTTCAATCGTGGCTTACGGCGAAAAGCGCCGCACGGCAGGGTGGACAGCCGTTCCGGTTGCTGCGGAACTGATCGGACGTGTTGCCCCCTTGCTGGGCCTGCGTCCACGGCTTGAGCCTGAGGCACGCGCTGCTATAACGCTCACCTCAAATTAGACCGTCCGGCAAAGGGTAGGGCATGGGCACAAGAACAAAAAAACTCAGCCAACTGGCCCTCACCGCGCGCGGAGGGGCAAACCCTGACATAACCGGACTGGCAGTGGATAGCCGCGAGGTGCAGGAGGGGTTCCTGTTTGCCGCTTTGCCTGGCACCCGCGTGCATGGCGGTGAGTTTATCCAATACGCCTTGCGCATGGGCGCGGCTGCCATCCTGACCGATGCCGAAGGGGCGCAGATCGCAGCCGCAGAACTGGCTGCCTCGGACGCTGCTTTGATCTTGGCCGAAGATCCGCGTCAGGCGCTGGCTGGATGCGCCGCACTATGGTTTGGCGCGCAGCCGCAGACCATTGTGGCGGTAACTGGAACCAATGGGAAAACCTCGGTCGCCACATTCGTGCGCCAAATCTGGATGGAGCTGGGCCACGCCGCCGTTAACCTTGGCACCACTGGGGTCGAAGGCGCATGGACTGCCCCGCTGGCCCATACCACGCCCGAGCCGATCACCCTGCATCGCTGTCTGGCTGAGGCGGCGGCAAATGGCGTGACCCATGCCGCGATGGAGGCGTCCTCGCACGGGTTGGAACAGCGTCGTCTGGACGGGGTACATCTGGCCGCTGCGGGGTTCTCGAACTTCACGCAGGACCATCTGGATTACCACGAAACGTTCGAGGCGTATTTCGCCGCCAAGGCTGGTCTCTTCGACCGGGTTCTGCCGCAGGACGGCACCGTCGTGATCAATATGAGTGACCCCAAAGGGGCCGAGGTCCGCAAGATCGCCAAGGCACGCGGACAGGAGGTTCTGACCGTTGGGCTGGGCGATGCAGATCTGTGCCTGATGAACCAGCGTTTTGACGCGACCGGGCAGGATTTGCGGTTCTCGTGGCAAGGCAAAGTGTTCCAAACTCGCTTGAACCTGATCGGCGGGTTCCAGGCTGAAAATATCCTTCTGGCCTGCGGTCTGGTGATCGCGGGCGGGGAAGAGCCTGAGCGCGTGTTTGAAACTCTGCCGCATCTGACAACCGTGCGGGGCCGGATGCAACTTGCGGCGACGCGCCACAATGGAGCGGCGGTGTTCGTCGACTATGCCCATACGCCTGACGCTGTGGCCACTGCGCTCAAGGCGTTGCGCCCGCATGTGATGGGGCGGCTGATTGCCATTGTTGGCGCCGGCGGCGATCGCGATGCGACCAAGCGGCCTTTGATGGGGCAAGCGGCTGCAAACCATGCCGACGTGGTCTTTGTCACCGACGACAACCCCCGCAGCGAGGACCCAGCGACCATCCGCGCCGCCGTTTTGTTGGGCGCGCCTGAGGCGACTGAGGTGGGCGACCGGGCCGAGGCCATTCTGCGTGGCATAGACGCGCTGCAACCGGGGGATGCTTTGTTGATTGCGGGCAAAGGGCATGAAACCGGCCAGATTGTCGGCGATCAGGTTCTGCCCTTTGATGATGTGGAACAGGCCAGCATCAGCGTGGCGGCCTTGGACGGGAGGGTCGCATGACGCTGTGGACTGCGGCTGAGGCCGCCGAGGCGACAGGCGGCCGCGCGACGACTGATTGGTTGGTTGACGGTATCTCGATCGACACCCGAACACTGCAAGCTGGCGATCTGTTTGTTGCACTCAAGGCGGCGCGGGATGGTCATGACTTTGTCGCCCAAGCGCTGGAGAAAGGCGCAGGCGCTGCGCTGGTCTCACATGTTCCGGATGGGGTTGATGAAACGGCTCCTTTGTTGATTGTGGATGATGTCCAGACCGCGCTTGAGGCTTTGGGCCAGGCCGCACGTTCCCGAACGAAGGCCCGCGTGGTCGGAGTGACCGGCAGCGTCGGCAAAACCTCAACCAAAGAAATGCTTGCGACCATTCTGGAGACGCAGGGAAAAACCCACGCAAGCGTTGCAAGCTACAATAATCATTGGGGTGTTCCATTGACGTTGGCGCGCATGCCGAAAGATACGGAATTCGCCGTGATCGAGATTGGGATGAACCATCCCGGCGAGATCGCCCCACTGGCCGTTCAAGCCCACCCACACGTGGCTTTGGTCACGACAGTAGCCGCCGTTCATCTGGAGGCGTTTGAGTCGGTTGAAGGCATTGCCCATGAGAAAGCAGCGATTTTCCAAGGGTTGACGCAAGGCGGTGCGGCCATCGTGAATGCCGATATCGCGCATACAGACATCTTGCGTCGTCATGCGCAGGACGCCGGAGCCGGGATCGTGGATTTCGGCCGCGCGGCAGAGGGCTATGTGCTGACGGATGTCGCGCAGCACCCCCAAACCGTTAACGCCAAGGCTAAGGTTGACGGGGTAGAGTTCTCTTACGAGGTGAACTCGGCAGGTACCCATTTCGCTATGAATGCGTTGGGTGCCTTGGCGGCCTGTGTCGAGATGGGCGTCGATCTGGATGAAGCGGTTCAGGCTTTGCGCCGTTGGTCCCCGGTCAAGGGGCGCGGTGTTCGGGAAAACATAGCACTGGCCGATGGAGGCAATGTCGAGCTGCTGGACGACAGCTATAACGCCAATCCAACCTCAATGGAGGCCGCGTTGGATGTGCTGGCGGCGTCTCAGGGGGCTCGGCGGATCGCATTTCTGGGGGACATGAAAGAACTTGGCGCGCAGGAAATGGCCATGCACGCCGCAATGGCTGATGTGGGCGCGATGGTGCAGGTGGATCAGGTCCATTGCATCGGGCCCTTAATGAAGGCGCTTCATGATGCCTTACCGGCTGAAAAGCGCGGCGTTTGGACCGAAACCAGCGCAGAGATGGCGGGGCATCTGTCGGATCTGATCCGTTCTGGTGACACCGTTCTGGCCAAAGGGTCGCTGAGTATGGCTTTGGCGCGAATTGTTGACGGTCTGAGGGAAATGGGGCAAGGGAGCGCGCTTGAGCCATGATCGCCGCATCAGAAAGGTTTTAGAATGTTATATTGGTTAACCGGCCTGTCGGATGGCGGGGATTTTTTCAACCTCTTTCGCTATATTACCTTCCGCGCTGGTGGCGCCTTCATGACGGCGCTGATCTTCGGGTTCATTTTTGGCAAACCACTGATCAACGTTCTGCGGCGTAAGCAGGGCAAGGGGCAACCGATCCGAGATGACGGGCCAGAGGGGCATTTTTCCAAAGCAGGTACGCCAACGATGGGCGGGTTGCTGATTGTCGGTGCTCTGGTCACGTCGACGCTGGTTTGGGCCAGATGGGACAATCCCTATGTCTGGATGGTGCTGTTCGTAACTCTGGCCTATGCGGCGATTGGGTTCGCAGACGATTACGCTAAGGTTTCAAAGCAGAACACCAAGGGTGTTTCGGGCAAAATGCGGTTGGCTTTGGGTGTGATCATCGCCGTTCTGGCTTCGATCTGGGCCACTTTTCATCACCCTGACGCATTGCAGAACCAATTGGCTGTGCCGGTATTCAAGGACACTCTGGTCAATCTTGGGATATTCTACATCCCATTTTCGATCGTCGTCATCGTTGGGGCCGCGAATGCTGTGAACCTGACGGACGGTTTGGACGGGCTGGCCATCATGCCAGCCATGATCGCGGCCTCGACTTTGGGCGTTATTGCCTATGCGGTTGGCCGGGTCGACTTTACCGAATATTTGGACGTGCATTATGTACCGGGCACGGGTGAGATATTCATCTTTACCTCGGCCCTGTTTGGCGCGGGGCTTGGGTTTCTTTGGTATAATGCCCCGCCTGCTGCAGTTTTCATGGGCGATACCGGATCTCTGGCCTTAGGGGGCGCGCTGGGGGCCATAGCAGTGGCGACGAAACACGAGCTTGTTCTGGCCGTGGTCGGCGGATTGTTCGTTGTCGAAGCGTTGAGTGTGATCATTCAGGTCTTTTACTTCAAACGGACCGGTCGGCGCGTGTTTCTGATGGCTCCGATACATCACCACTATGAGAAAAAGGGTTGGGCGGAACCGACGATCGTCATCCGTTTCTGGATCATTTCCCTGATCCTTGCGATGATTGGTTTGGCGACTTTGAAAGTCCGGTGACGCTCCCGCCAGGTTCGCAGGACCTGCGGTCCAGCTGCCACCTGTTGGGCCAGGCTCGCGCTGTCGCGCGAGCCTTTTGCGACCCTTGCCATCCGTGATGTCTTCTGCGCAGTGTGGCGGCCAATTGAGGGTCAAAAGAAGGTGGGCGACATGATCCCGGTCAAAGGGTTTTCAGGGCAGAAAGTTGCGGTTCTGGGGCTTGGTCGGTCAGGTTTGGCTGCGGCGCGCGCGCTGCGTGCGGGCAAAGCATTGCCGGTGTGCTGGGACGACAATGCAGAGGCGCGAGCATCTGCTGAAACCGAAGGATTTGATTGCGTGGACCTGCGCCGCCAGGGGGCCTTTGATGACATTTCCACGCTGATCGTTTCACCCGGTATCCCGCATCTTTACCCCGCTCCGAACCCGGTTGTGGCTGCCGCGCTGGACGCCGGTGTGCCGGTGGACAACGACATTGGCCTGTTCTTTCGGTCCTTTGCCGGGCCGGAGTGGGACAATTTCGATACGCCGCCGCGGGTTATCGCGGTTACCGGGTCGAACGGTAAATCGACCACGTCGGCCCTGATTCATCACATTCTGACCGCAGCCGGGCGCGACGCGCAGTTGGCGGGCAATATTGGGCGCGGGGTCTTGGATATTGAACCGGGAAGTGATGGTTCAGTCGTCGTGCTTGAGTTGTCTAGTTACCAGACAGAGCTGGCGCGGGCATTGACCCCTGATGTGGCGGTGTTCACAAACCTGTCGCCAGATCACCTTGATCGCCACGGCGGGATGGGGGGGTATTTCGCGGCCAAACGTCGACTGTTCGCCGAAGGAGGACCTGATCGCGCCGTCATCGGAATTGACGAAAAAGAAGGCGCGTTTTTGGCGGGACAACTTTCCGAAGGCCCCGCGGATGATCGCGTGATCCGGGTGTCGGTTGCGCGTAAGCTGAACGGGCCGGGTTGGCAGGTCTTTGCCCGCAAGGGCTTTTTGTCTGAGTACCGCAAGGGCAGGCAAGCGGGGTCGATCGACCTGCGCATGATCAAAGGCTTGCCCGGCGCACATAACCACCAAAACGCCTGCGCAGCGTATGCTGCGTGCAGGGCGTTGGGGTTGGCGCCGCGTATCATAGAGGACGCGCTGCACAGCTACCCGGGCCTTCCACACCGCAGCCAGATCATCGCCGAAGCCGACGGAGTGACCTATGTGAATGACTCCAAGGCGACCAACGTGGATAGTGCGCTCAAGGCCTTAAGCGCCTTCAAGAGCATTCGCTGGATTTGTGGCGGTCTGGAAAAAGAAGGCGGGATCGACGCGTTGAACGCGGCAATAGAGAACGTATCCGGTGCTTATGTCATAGGGCGCGAAGCGGCGGGTTTTGCGATGCAACTCGATATTGATGCGCAGGTCTGCACAACGATGGAGGCGGCCGTTGAACAGGCAATGGCCGATGCACAGCCGGGTGAAACAGTTTTGCTTGCCCCGGCCGCCGCAAGTTTCGATCAGTATGACAATTTCGAACAGAGGGGCGAGGATTTCGCGGCCCAAGTTCGAAAAAGGTTGCCCAGCTAGTCATCTGCAAGAGGTTGCCAATCGCCTGACTTGGATGTGTTATCGGCTTGACACGCCACGGGCGTTGGTTTTGCCTTACATCAATTCAATGTGAGGTTATGACAATGACATACCGTAAATTCAGTTTGATCGTGCCCGCCCTGCTGGTGGTGGGTGCATGCACCAACACAGGGGCAAATTATCAGCCTGTGATCGACGGCCCCGTGGGTCCCAACTACAACCTCGACCTGCAACAATGTCAGCAACTGGCGGCATCGCAGGCCGGTGTTGACGGTTCAACGGCTGGAAATGCAGCCATCGGTGCAGCAGGTGCGGCCGCCGTAACAGGGATCGTACAGGACAGCAGTGACAATCTGGGGCGCGCTGCCGTGGCCGGTGCGTTGGTCGGCGCTGGCGCGGACGTGATCAACAAGAACCAGAACAAGGAAGTGATCGTTCGCAATTGCATGCGTGGACGTGGTTACAACGTCGTAGGTTAACGGCTGGCGATCGCAGTTCCGGCGGCGTGACCCGAGGACCAAGCCCATTGGAAATTGTAGCCACCCAGCCATCCTGTGACATCGACCGCTTCGCCAATCGCGTAGAGGCCGGGGATTTCCCTGGCCTCCATCGTTTTGGATGACAGATCATCGGTGTCGATACCGCCCAGCGTAACTTCTGCAGTGCGGTAACCTTCGGTACCCGATGGCGTGAGAACCCAGTCTGACAGCGCCTCGACCAATTCTCCAAGAACTGCATCCGACTGGTCTGCCAGATTACCCTGCATAGGGATTTGTGGGCTCAGGAACTCCACCAACCGGGCGGGCAGATGACGCGCAAGTTCGGTTGTCAGTGCTTTGCGTCCCGCGGTCTGGCGCTGTTCCCGGAGCGTTTCGAACAAGGGCAGGTCGGGGATCAGATTGACCCGGATGGTTTCACCCTCATGCCAGTACGACGACAATTGCAGCACCGAAGGTCCGCTAAGCCCACGATGCGTGAACAGCAGGGCTTCGTCGAAACTGGTGCGGTCATTTGAAAGGCGGGCGGGCACCGAAACGCCGGAAAGGTCTTTGAATTTACCGTCCGAGAATGTGAAAGGCACAAGTGCTGCGCGCGTCTCTGTTACGCGCAGATTGAATTGGCGGGCGATATCGTAAGCCAGACCCGTTGCGCCCATCTTGGGTATCGATTTGCCGCCTGTTGCCAGCACCAGGTTGGAACAGGAAAGGCTGAGCCGCCGCCCATCGCGATCAACCGCAAGCGCAAACCCGCTTTCGGTCTTGCGAAGGTCTTTTAACTCGGTCTGCAGCCATAATTCTGCACCGTCGCGCGCCAACTCATCACACAGCATTTGTACGATCTGTTTTGAAGAGCCGTCGCAGAACAGTTGCCCCAGCGTTTTTTCATGCCACGCAATTCCGTGGCGGTCGACCAGATCAATGAAATCCCACTGGGTATATCTGGCCAGCGCGGATTTGCAGAAGTGCTGGTTTTGCGACAGGAAGTTCGCTGGCCCTGCAAACATATTGGTAAAGTTGCAGCGTCCACCGCCGGATATGCGGATCTTTTCACCCGGCGCTTTGGCATGGTCGATCACCAGCGTCCGCCCACCACAATGGGCCGCACACATCATGCCGGCTGCACCGGCCCCAAGGATGATCGTATCAAAGGTCATAGGCTGCGCATGGCGCGGATTGGTCGCAAAGGCAAGAGGCGCTATGTTGAGCACAACCCGACCAAAGGCAGGCAGCTGAAAAGAAAAGCCCGTTCGGATGAGAACACTCAACACGGAGATACCGCATGAAGCCCATCAATTTGCAGGAAAAACTCTTGCAGTTTTCGACACATTGGGACCCGCATGTTGTTGCGGATTACAATCAGAACGACGTGATGGTTGTGAAATTCTCGGGCGAGTTTCCGTTCCACAAACACGATATGACAGACGATTTCTTTTTGGTTCTTGAAGGCGAAATGATCATGGACATCGAGGGCGAGCCTTCGAAAACCGTGAAAGCTGGCGAGCTTTTTGTCGTGCCCAAAGGTGTGGTGCATCGTCCCCGCGCGGAAAACGAGGTGAAGGTGCTGCTGATCGAACCCAAAGGTGAGCCGAATTCAGGCGACGCTGATCAAGCGCCGGCACCAAAACCAAGGCTGTGAAAGGCGTTTTGCCTTTGACTAAGCAGTAGCAGCGATAAGGTGTGCAGAATTTCCCGTCTTGGTCTCATTCCCCTAGCCCAAATGAAAATTTACCTGTAGACTCTCAAATAGATCCCGAACAACGGGACGAAACGAGGCAGATAGTGGCGGTATCTCATGACTGAGATGGTGTATGGCGCGGTCCAGGACCAGCGCGGAGAACCGATTCTACCAAAGTGGTGGCGGACGATTGATCGCTGGACCATGTCCTGCGTTCTGATCCTTTTTGTCATTGGGCTTTTGCTGGGTCTGGCATCGTCGCCGCCATTGGCTGGGCGCAATGGGTTCGACCCGTTCCACTATGTCGAACGGCAGGCCATGTTCGGTGGACTGGCTTTGCTGGCGATGCTGTTTACCTCGATGATGTCGCCGACACTTGTGCGGCGGCTGGCTGTGCTGGGTTTTTTAGCGGCGTTCGTCGCTTTGGCCTTTCTGCCTGTTTTTGGCACGGATTTCGGCAAGGGCGCTGTGCGCTGGTATTCGCTGGGGTTTGCGTCTCTTCAACCGTCCGAGTTTTTGAAGCCCGGCTTTATCGTCGTGGCGGCATGGTTGCTAGCCGCGTCGCAAGAGATCAACGGCCCCCCGGGAAGGTTGTGGTCCTTTGCCCTGTGTATGGCCATCGTAGCGATGTTGGTTTTGCAGCCGGATTTCGGCCAAGCCTGCCTGATCCTGTTCGGATGGGGCGTGATGTATTTCGTGGCAGGTGCGCCGATGCTGCTGTTGGTGGGAATGGCTGGTGCAGTCGTTCTGGGCGGCATGTTCGCCTATTCCAATTCCGAGCACTTCGCGCGCCGAATTGACGGGTTCCTGAACCAAGAAGTCGACCCGACCACACAGTTGGGCTATGCAACAAACGCCATTCGCGAAGGTGGCCTGTTCGGTGTTGGCGTTGGAGAGGGGCAGGTTAAGTGGTCTCTGCCTGATGCGCATACAGACTTCATCATCGCTGTAGCAGCCGAAGAATACGGCCTGATCCTGGTGCTGATCATCATTGCGCTGTATTCGCTGATCGTTGTGCGCTCGTTGCTGCGCCTGATGCGCGAGCGGGACATGTTCATCCGTTTGGCAGGTACTGGTCTGGCTTGCATGTTCGGCGTGCAGGCGATGATCAACATGGGTGTCGCTGTACGACTGCTGCCTGCAAAAGGCATGACGCTGCCGTTCGTAAGCTACGGCGGCTCATCGCTGATCGCCGGGGGCATCGCAGTTGGGATGCTGCTGGCTTTTACACGCACACGCCCTCAGGGCGAACTTGGTGATATTCTGCGCGGACGAGGCTGATGGGAACACCCTATCTTCTGATTGCAGCTGGCGGCACCGGGGGCCACATGTTCCCGGCGCAGGCGCTGGCCGAAGCGATGCTGCAAAAAGGTTGGCGTGTGCGCTTGTCGACTGATCCGCGCGGTGCGCGCTACACCGGCGCATTTCCCCAAGAGACCGAGATTGTCGAGGCTTCCTCGGCCACTTTCGCGCGTGGGGGTTTGGCGGCCAAAGTCATGGTGGGGCCAAAGATTGCGGCTGGGGTGGCGGCAATGGCCGGTCAGATGATGAGGGATAAACCCAGCGTGGTTGTGGGTTTCGGCGGCTACCCGTCCATCCCGGCGCTGGGTGCTGCGACTATGCTGAAGTTGCCCCGCATGATTCACGAACAGAACGGTGTTCTGGGACGCGTCAATCAGGTGTTCGCGAAGCGTGTCGCCAAGGTCGCTTGTGGCGTCTGGCAGACGGACTTGCCTGACGGGGCGCAGGGTATCCACACGGGAAACCCGGTTCGTGCCGCCGTGTTAGAGCGCGCGGGCGCCCCCTTTATCCCGCCCGGTGACTATCCAATGTCTGTTCTGGTCATGGGCGGTAGTCAGGGCGCGCGTATCCTCAGCGATGTGGTGCCGGGCGCAATGGCGGCTTTGCCGGAAGGTTTGCGTGACAATATCCGCGTCTCGCATCAGGCTCGAGACGAAGATGGTGAACGGGTCAAGGCGTTTTATTCTGATCATGGAATAGAAGCCGAAGTCCTGCCCTTTTTCGATGACGTCCCGCGCCGCATGTCTGAGGCGCAGCTTGTGATCTCTCGCTCGGGCGCGTCCAGTGTCGCCGATATTTCGGTGATCGGGCGGCCCTCGATCCTGATCCCATTTGCAGCGGCTGCAGGCGATCATCAGACCGCGAATGCGCGCGGATTAGTGCAGGCAGGCGGTGCCATCATGATCCCCGAAAACCTGCTTGACGTTTCTTCGCTCACGCAGCAAATGACCACGGTTTTGACCAACCCCGAAGCCGCCCAGAAAATGGCCCATGCCGCTCTGTCGACCGGCGCTCCTGACGCAACAGAACGTCTGGTGGCGCTTGTTGAAGACCTCGCGCAGAAGGAGGACACATGAACCCAGCAACCAAACTGCCGCAGGACGTTGGGCCGATCCATTTCGTTGGGATCGGTGGGATTGGGATGTCAGGTATTGCCGAGGTACTACTGAACCTTGGATACCGGGTGCAAGGGTCCGACCTGAAAGCATCAAAGATCACGGACCGCCTGGCGTCTCTGGGTGCAGAAATATTCGAAGGCCAGAACGCCAGGAATTTGGAAAACGCCGCTGTGGTCGTTGTCTCAACCGCGATCAAACCGGGCAATCCCGAATTGGACGAAGCGCGCGCGCAGGGCCTGCCTGTTGTCCGCCGCGCTGATATGTTGGCCGAGCTGATGCGCCTGAAATCCAACATCGCGATCGCGGGAACCCACGGTAAGACCACCACCACCACAATGATGGCCGAGCTGATGGTGGCCGGTGATTTTGACCCGACCGTTATCAATGGCGGTATCATCCATGCCTACGGCAGCAACGCACGGATGGGGCAGGGCGAATGGATGGTGGTCGAAGCAGACGAATCCGACGGCTCGTTCAATCGGCTGCCGGCAACCATCGCTATTGTCACCAATATCGACCCCGAGCATATGGAGCACTGGGGCGATTTCGACAAACTGCGTGACGGGTTCCATGAGTTCGTCTCGAACCTGCCGTTCTACGGGTTGGCGGTCTGCTGTACCGATCATGCCGAAGTGCAGTCCCTGGTTGGTCGGATAACCGACCGCCGTGTGCGGACTTATGGTTTCAACGCGCAGGCCGATGTGCGCGCGGAAAACCTTACCTACGCAAACGGCGTCGCGCATTTTGACATTCACCTGCAATACGAAGACAAGGTGATCGAAGGCTGCACCCTGCCGATGCCGGGCGACCACAATGTCTCGAACGCGTTGTCTGCGGTGGCCGTGGCCCGTCATCTGGGCATGAAGACGTCTGAGATCCGAGAGGCTCTGGCCAATTTCGGAGGGGTCAATCGCCGCTTTACCAAGGTTGGAGAGGTCGATGGCGTCACTATCATCGACGATTACGGCCATCACCCCGTCGAAATCTCGGCCGTGCTAAAAGCCGCGCGGCAGGCTTCGGATGGAAGGGTCATCGCCGTGCACCAGCCGCATCGCTATTCACGCCTTTCGAACTTGTTTGATGATTTTTGCACCTGCTTCAATGACGCGGATGTTGTCGCGATCGCTGATATCTTTGCTGCGGGCGAAGACCCGATCGAAGGCGCATCGCGGGATGATCTGGTGCAGGGTTTGATCCGACACGGCCATCGCCATGCCCGGGCGCTGCTGGATGAGAATGATCTCGAACGCCTTGTCCGCGAACAAGCACGCCCCGGGGATATCGTTGTGTGTCTGGGGGCTGGCACCATCAGCGCGTGGGCGAACGGTCTGCCCGAACGGTTGCAGCGGAAGAGGGCGGTGTAGGGTTTTGACCTCTCTTGACGTGAAATCTGCAAGAGAGTTCCTGTTGCTTTGGCATCAATGTCCTTGGAGAGGCGCGTGGTTAATTCGGTAGTGTTTGCAGGCCTGTGGGTCATCGCCTCGACCATCGTGGCGATGCTACCGATGCGTCTGCAGTTCCCGCCCGGAGTTGTATTATTTGTAAGCGCGCCGGCGTTGATCGTTTGGCTGGGGTATGACTTCGGTTGGTTCTTTTCGGTTTTGGCCTTTGCCGCTTTCGCGTCGATGTTCCGCAATCCGATCCGCTATTATTGGCGCCGCTGGTCGGGGCAGGAGGTTGAGGAATGAACTGGTCCATCGCTTTGGCTGCCATCTGGGGGATCGCTGCAAATGTGCTGGCGATGATCCCCAGCAAAGACAATCATTGGAGACGCGCCTATTTTCTGATCGCCGTTGGCATTCCGATCCTTGGGTATGTCACGTTGCAGAACGGCCCGTGGATCGGGTTACTGGTTCTGGCGATGGGAATGTCTGTTCTGCGCTGGCCCGTGATTTACCTTGGCCGTTGGCTGCGCCGTGTTCTGGGGCCTTCGCAATAAAGGATACAGCTTGCGTTGGCAGATTAAATCCGCGATCTAGCGCGCATGACTATTCTTCCTTCTCCGCGCGGCAAGCTTTCGGAAAACCGGCCTTTGAACGATTTGACATGGCTTCGCGTCGGAGGGCCGGCGGACTATCTGTTTCAGCCTGCTGATCTTGAGGACTTGCAGGACTTCCTGCGCGAATTGCCCTCCGACATCGGGGTCTTTCCGATGGGCGTCGGGTCGAACCTGATTGTGCGTGACGGCGGGCTGCGTGCCGTGGTCATCCGGTTGGGGCGCGGTTTCAACGGCATCGAGGTCGACGGTGATACCGTTACGGCAGGCGCGGCTGCTCTGGACGCGCATGTGGCGCGCAAGGCGGCGGATGCGGGTGTTGACCTGACCTTTTTGCGCACCATTCCCGGATCAATCGGTGGGGCAGTAAAGATGAATGCAGGTTGCTATGGCAGCTATACTGCAGACGTGCTTCGTAAAGTGACGATTGTGACGCGGCAGGGCGAACTTGTGGACCTACGTCCTCAGGACCTCAATTTCCGCTACCGCCAATCTGATTTACCAGAAGGTGCTGTGTTGGTTTCTGCCGTTTTCGCAGGCCCTACCGGTGATCCCGATGAACTGCACGCGCGAATGGCGGCGCAATTGCAAAAACGCGATGAAACGCAGCCGACCAAGGACCGCAGCGCGGGGTCAACCTTTCGAAATCCGGCCGGGTTTTCGTCGACCGGCAAGGCCGATGATGTGCACGACCTGAAGGCGTGGAAAGTGATCGACGACGCGGGAATGCGTGGGGCCACCGTCGGCGGCGCACAGATGAGCCCAAAACACTCGAACTTCATGATAAACACGGGTGCCGCAACGGCCGCTGACCTCGAAGGTCTGGGCGAAGAGGTGCGAAAAAAGGTTTACGAAACAAGCGGCATCACGCTAGAGTGGGAAATCATGCGGGTCGGCGATCCGCTGAAAGAATAAAGCCCCGGCCGTCAGACCATAATCAGGCAAATTCAGGCGACGGATCAAAGGCATAACGCAGTACGGACCACCACATAAGGTCCGGGGACATTGAGGCGCACGAAGTGGGAATGTCGAGCAGGACAACCCCGAAAGTGGCGGTATTGATGGGTGGCCCCTCGGCGGAACGCGAGGTGTCTCTCAGCTCTGGGCGCGAATGCGCGGCCGCCCTTGTGGGAGAAGGCTTTGAAGTGGTCGAGCTGGACGCCGGCCCCGACCTTTATGCGCGCCTTTTGGATATCAAACCGGATGTGGTTTTCAACGCTCTGCACGGTCGCTGGGGCGAGGATGGCTGTGTGCAGGGCCTGCTGGAATGGATGCGGATTCCGTACACACATTCCGGGGTCCTGGCCTCGGCGCTGGCGATGGATAAACAGCGCAGCAAAGAGATCTACCAGACAGAGGGCCTGCCCATCGTGCCCAGCGTGATCGTCCCCAAAATCGAGGTGGTCGAGGTTCACGTGATGGAGCCACCCTATGTGGCAAAACCGAATAACGAAGGGTCCAGCGTCGGCATTTACATCGTGCACGAAGGCTCCAACGGGCCGCCCCAACTGTCTGATGACATGCCAGAGCACATCATGGTCGAAAAATACGTGGCCGGGCGCGAGCTGACCGTCACCGTTATGGGTGATCGCGCGCTGACCGTGACCGAAATCATGACCGATGGCGGGTGGTATGATTATGATGCCAAGTACAAGCCCGGTGGGTCGTGGCATGTATTGCCTGCGGATATTCCGCAGGACATCTTCGATCGCTGCATGGATTACGCGGTAAAAGCGCATAACGCTCTGGGCTGTCGCGGCGTGTCCCGCACCGACTATCGCTGGGATGACAGCATGGGCGCGGATGGCCTGTTTTTGCTGGAAACCAACACTCAGCCTGGCATGACGCCAACGTCACTGGTGCCCGAACAGGCCGAACACTGCGGTATGACATTTGGTCAGCTGTGCGCCTGGATGGTGGAGGACGCATCATGCGACCGCTAAGAGCGACCCGAGCCCCTGTCATCCACCGGAGCAAACCTCTGTCCGGTCCGGACGCGGATTTCGCCTCGGGTGATGATCGGAACGTTGAACCCAAATTGCGGTTAAGCGGCGTTAAGCTGTTTGGGCGCAAGTCCCGGCGTTTTGATCCTGCGCCGTCGCGTTTAAGCTATCGCCTGCAGCGATGGATGCTGACACCCGGTGTCCGGCGCGGTTTGAAATACGGGCTGCCTGTATTTGCCGTGTGTCTGGCACTTGGGGGGTATTTCAGCCCTGAAGAACGACGCGAAGCGGTAGTCGCCTATGTGAACGACATTAAGACATCGATCCAACAACGCCCCGAGTTTATGGTCAACCTGATGGCGATTGATGGTGCCAGCGCTAACCTCTCCGAAGACATTCGCGAAGTTGTACCGTTGGATTTCCCGATCAGTTCGTGGGATCTGGATGCGGAACAAATCCGCGATACGATCACGGGGCTTGACCCTGTCAAATCCGCAACCGTGCGGGTTCGGCCCGGCGGCATTCTTCAGGTGGACGTGGTCGAGCGTGAGCCGGTTGTTGTTTGGCGCACCCGAAGCGGCACCGAATTGCTGGACGAAACCGGCGCACATGTCGAGCGCATAGCGTCCCGAAAAGACCACGCCAATCTGCCTTTGATTGCGGGCAGGGGCGCAGACGGTCACGTGGCCGAAGCGCTGGCCTTGTTGAACACCGCGCGCAGTTTGGGCGGGCGCGTTCGGGGATTGGTTCGCATTGGCGAGCGCCGTTGGGATCTGGTTCTGGACCGGGGGCAGCGGATCATGCTGCCGACGGAACGGCCCGTTCGCGCGCTTGAACGCGTGTTGGCGGTGAACGAGGTGCAGGACCTTCTGGAACGCGACGTGGCCGTGGTCGACATGCGCCTTGGGCAGCGACCGACCATTCGAATGACCAAAGCCGCCAGCGAAGACTGGTGGAATACAAAAGTAGATGTGAGTAGCGGGCAGTAACGACCATGATGACCGATCTTTATCAGTCCCAACGGGCCATGCGGCAGATGCGCAGGCAGGCAATGCAACGCGGTGTTGTAGCCATTCTGGACGTCGGCAGTTCCAAGATTGCCTGTCTTGTGCTGCGGTTTGATGGTGCTGGCCGCTTGAGCGACGATAACAGCATCGGGTCCTTGGCGGGACAGACCGGCTTTCGGGTTATCGGCGCGGCCACAACGCGGTCGCGCGGTGTGCAATTTGGCGAAGTTACCGCCATGCAAGAGACTGAGCGCGCGATTCGCACCGCTCTGCAAGCGGCGCAGAAGATGGCGGATATGCGGGTCGACCATGTCATCGCCAGTTTTTCTGGGGCCAATCCTCGGTCCTATGGTCTGGATGCGCAGGTCGATCTGGAAGGGCAGGTGGTAACCGAAGCCGAGGTCGGGCGCGTCCTCAACGCGTGCGATGTGCCGGATTATGGGGCTGGCCGCGAAGTTCTGCATGCCCAGCCCGTGAACTTTGCGTTGGATAACCGTTCAGGGCTGATCGATCCCCGTGGTCAGATGGGGCAGTCGCTGGCCGTTGATATGCATATGCTGACCGTGGATGCGGTCGCGATCCAGAACATCATTCGGTGCATCAAACGGTGTGATCTGGAATTGGCGGGCATTGCGAACTCGGCCTATGTCTCAGGTATTTCCGCGCTTGTCGAAGACGAGCAAGAGCTGGGCGCAGCCTGCATTGACATGGGTGGTGGTACGACCAGCGTGTCTATCTTTATGAAAAAGCACATGATTTACGCCGATTGCGTGCGTATGGGTGGTGATCATGTGACCTCGGACATTTCAATGGGGTTGGGTGTGCCAGCCAACGTGGCCGAGCGGATAAAAACCTTCAATGGTGGGGTTCATGCGACCGGCGCCGATGATCGTGATCTGATTGATATTGGTGGGGATACAGGTGATTGGGAACATGATCGGCGCACAGTCAGCCGGGCCGAATTGATCGGAATCATGCGCCCTCGGGTCGAGGAAATACTGGAAGAAGTCCGCGTTCGTCTGGATGCCGCAGGGTTTGACCATATGCCCAGCCAGCAAATCGTTCTGACGGGTGGTGGTAGCCAGATTATGGGGCTGGACGGTCTGGCGACCCGAATCCTTGGACAGCGTGTCCGACTGGGTCGCCCGTTGCGCGTTCATGGCTTGCCGCAATCGGCAACAGGACCTGGGTTTTCATCTGCGGTTGGTCTCAGCCTGTTTGCCGCGCACCCGCAGGACGAATGGTGGGATTTCGAAATCCCGGTCGATACATACGCGGCACGCCCCTTCAAACGCGCCGTGCGTTGGTTCCGTGACAACTGGTAGGGCGCTGCTTGCGGCCATGGTCGCAGTGATTCCCCTCGCGGCTGGTGCTCAGACGCGGATCACACCCGAAGCGTTCCTTGAGGCCGTGCAGGGCAAGACAGTCAGGTTCCATGACTATCCCAGCGGGTTGCTTGTCGGGACTGAAGAGTTCCTTAGCCCGAGTCTCTCAGTTTGGCGTATGGAGGGCAGGGGTTGTGTCTACGGGCAGATTACAACCCCTGATGGGAAAGTTTGTTTTCTGTACGACGATGATTCTGACGGATTGCCCGTGTGTTGGTGGCCGTTCTTATACGAAGGTCGACTGATGGTTCGGCTGGCGACTTTTAGCAACGCGGAAATACAAGAAGTCAGGGGTGTATCAGATGACGGTCTGAACTGTCCAAGTACCCCTATTGGTTGAAGAAAACCCTTGCGGCTGCAAGCGAAATCCGCCAAGATATCCACAAAGCCCGCCAGAGGCATTGCGTGAGGACCCGAGCAGTTTTCCGCATACCAGAATCGGTGAAATTCAAGCGTGACACGCCCATCAATCGTGCCGGGGTGATCGCACCTTTTGTGGTGGTTTGAGTTCATTCCGCAACATCTGGCAATCAATGCAAAATCCCGCGTTGGGACGCCTTAATTCCTCCATATTTTGTGGAATCCCGCGATTTTTGGCGTGACCTTTGCGGTTTCGGTCGGTATCCTTTGTTAAGGATAGGTAAGAAAAACACCGCTTTGGCGGGTCAATTAAACAGGCGGACAGAAGCATGACATTGAATCTTTCGATGCCCGGGCACGACGAACTGAAGCCTCGGATTACGGTATTTGGCGTAGGCGGCGCGGGCGGCAACGCTGTCAATAACATGATTGAAAAACAGTTGGATGGCGTAGATTTCGTAGTTGCCAACACCGACGCACAAGCCCTGCAGCAAAGCCAGTCTTCGGCTCGAGTGCAGTTGGGCGTCAAAGTGACCGAGGGTTTGGGTGCCGGTGCCCGTCCCACCGTAGGTGCCGCCGCCGCCGAAGAAAGCATCGAACAGATCGTCGATCACCTGGCCGGTGCCCATATGTGCTTCATCACCGCGGGGATGGGCGGGGGCACGGGCACAGGTGCCGCGCCGATCATCGCTCAGGCCGCGCGTGAGCTTGGTGTGCTGACCGTCGGCGTTGTGACCAAGCCTTTCCAGTTCGAGGGCGCCAAACGGATGCGCCAGGCCGAAGACGGCGTCGAGGCGCTGCAAAAGGTCGTCGACACGCTGATCATTATTCCGAACCAAAACCTGTTCCGCCTTGCAAATGAAAAGACCACGTTCACCGAAGCATTCTCGATGGCGGATGACGTTCTGTACCAAGGCGTCAAAGGCGTGACCGATCTGATGGTTCGCCCCGGCCTGATCAACCTCGACTTTGCGGATGTCCGTGCCGTGATGGATGAGATGGGTAAGGCGATGATGGGTACCGGCGAAGCCACCGGCGAGGACCGCGCAGTTCAGGCCGCCGAGAAAGCAATTGCCAACCCGCTGTTGGACGAAATCAGTCTCAAGGGTGCAAAGGGCGTTCTGATCAATATCACCGGTTCGAGCGATTTGACCCTGTTCGAACTGGACGAAGCAGCCAATCGCATTCGCGAAGAAGTGGACCCCGAGGCCAACATCATCGTCGGTTCCACCCTAGACACGGCCATGGAAGGCGGCATGCGCGTTTCTGTTGTCGCCACCGGTATCGACGCCACCGAAAAGACCGAAGATGTTCCGGTTGCGCGCCGCTCCATGTCGGCTCCGTTGACGCGCACTGTTTCGGCGGAAGAGCCCGTGCAGGATGACCTACCCGCTGCTTTTTCTGAGCCAGAAGAGGTACCTCAGGTCGAAGCGACGCGTGAGCCGTCTTTGTTCGAGACCGCTGACGAACCGGTCGAGCCGCAATTCCAGCCGATGGCTGAACAGGATGATGACTTGCCGCCGCCAGCGTACCAGCCGCGTGTAGCTGAGTTTGAACCGACACCGGAACCGATCGAAGCGCCAGCGGAAAGCTATACCGCTCCACAGGCGCAACCTGTTGCGGGGACACCTTCTCCGGAAGCGCTGCAGCGTCTGCAGGCCGCCGTTCAGAATGTTCCGACCTCTGATCGTGGCTACGCCGCACCGCGTCCGCAGCCGACTGCAGCCCCACAAGCTGAGGCAGATCGCCCGCGTTTTGGGTTCAACCGTTTGATTGACCGGATGACGGGGCACGCGGCGGATACACCGACCCAACCGCAGCGCCAGCAACCGGTTATGCGTCAGGCAGACGCGACCGCTCCGGCACATGACGAAACCGATCCAGAGCAGGACCGGATCGAAATTCCTGCCTTTTTGCGCCGTCAGGCCAACTGATTACGGTAACAAAATACTTTGTAAGGGTCGCCACATGGCGGCCCTTTTTAATTTTAAAACAACAATATAGCAGAATGTAAGCAGGGTTTTGCCGATCTGTTACATTCATGTTTCATTCGGTTGCAAAGAGTGAGTTGAGCCTTTGCGCTGGCTTCCTTAACTGAGTGACCAACACGACCAGCAAAGGTCGGACACCACTCACCGAGGCCCAAATTGCAACATACGCTCAAATCTCCGGTTACGTTTACAGGTTACGGGCTGCACAGTGGCAAGCCTGCGACGATGGTTCTGAAACCGGCAGCAGCTGGTCACGGAATCTGGTTTAAACGGACGGATATCGAGCTGGGCAATGCACTGATCCCTGCGATCTACGACGTGGTCGAGCGGACCCCGCTGTGCACACGCCTTGTTAACGACGCCGGAGTGTCTGTATCGACGGTCGAGCATATCATGGCTGCACTGGCGGGCTGTGGTGTGCACAACGCGCTTGTTGAAATCGACGGCCCCGAAGTCCCGATCATGGACGGCTCGTCGATTGAGTTTGTGCGCGGTATCATGACCAAGGGCGTTCGCCGTCAGGCCAGCCCTGTTTTGGCGTATGAGGTCCTCAAGCCTGTCACAGCAACCCGTGAGGGGGCGAGCGCGTCGATCGCTCCGGCTGATGGGCTGATCATAGATTTCCACATCGATTTCGAAGACAGCGCGATTGGTCGTCAGACCAAAACGCTGGATATGCGGAACGGTTCATTTGCACGTGAGTTGAGCGATTGCCGCACGTTCTGCCGTCGCACGGATGTCGAGGCTATGCGTGAAAACGGTCTGGCGCTTGGCGGGACGCTTGAAAATGCTGTTGTCGTTCAAGGTGACGAAGTTTTGACACCGGGTGGTTTCCGCCACGTGGATGAAGCCGTGCGTCACAAAATGCTGGATGCTCTTGGCGACTTGTATCTTGCCGGCGGCCCAATCTTTGGTCACTTCACCGGAGATAAATCCGGTCATGCGATGACAAATACCTTGCTGCGCAAACTTTTTGAAACACCCGGGGCGGTTCGTCCGGTGTTGTGCACGCCCGAACAGGCTGCGCGTTTGCCGGGTCAGGGTTTGGTAATGAACGAAATTCCAGAAGTCGCCTGATTGGTTCAACTCTGTCTACAATTCCGAAACGTGACTTACTAAGGCGTTTTGCCTTTGAATTATATGTGCTAAACCAAAGCCCAATTCGGGGCGTGCCCCGGCAAGCATTACGACAAGGATAGGCGGAATGGGTGGCACCAAGGCGGCAGTCAGAATCGCAGGCGCGTTTCTTCTGGCAGCAGTTTTGTCAGCATGCGGTGGTTCGGGTGCGGACCGCAGCCAAAACCTTGAGGGGTTTACTCCGGAACAGATATTCACGCGTGGTGAGTTCGAGCTGTCGCAGAATCGCTCGGAAGACGCGGCGTGGTATTTCTCGGAAGTCGAACGTTTGTATCCCTATTCTGATTGGGCCAAGCGCGCACTGATAATGCAGGCGTTCTCGTACCATTCGGATAAGAACTACGAAGAAAGCCGGGCGGCGGCGCAGCGGTATATCGATTTCTATCCAACGGACGAAGACGCGGCCTATGCCCAGTATTTGCTGGCGTTGAGTTATTATGACCAGATTGATGAAGTGGGCCGCGATCAAGGGTTGACCTTTCAGGCCCTGCAATCGCTGCGCACGGTGATCGAAGTTTATCCCGATAGCGAGTATGCCACGTCAGCAGTTCTGAAGTTTGATCTGGCCTTTGACCATCTGGCCGGCAAAGAGATGGAGATCGGGCGCTACTACCTGCGTCAGGATCACTATACTGCCGCAATCAATCGCTTTCGCGTCGTGGTCGAGGACTTTCAGACAACATCGCACACGGCCGAAGCGCTTTATCGCCTGATCGAGTCATACCTGTCGCTCGGGTTGGTGGATGAGGCACAATCCGCCGGTGCCATCCTTGGCTTCAACTACCAGTCGTCTGAATGGTACGACGCAGGGTACAAGCTTCTGACGTCTCGTGGTCTGGACCTCAAGAGCCGTGGCAATAACTGGTTGAGCCAGATTTACCGCCAGACGATTAAAGGTGAGTGGTTGTAATCGCCATGACGACAGGCGTGGGACGCTAAGACCCGATGCTGCGCGCCCTTGATATTCGCGACATGCTGATCATCGACCGGTTGGAGTTAACGTTCCAACCGGGTCTGAACGCGTTGACGGGCGAAACCGGTGCGGGCAAGTCGATTCTTCTGGATTCGTTGGGCTTTGTCCTTGGCTGGCGCGGGCGCGCGGAATTGGTGCGTCAAGGCGCGGCACAGGGAGAGGTCGTGGCCGAGTTCGAGCTGCATGACGACCACCCGGCCCGCGAAGTGCTGGCTGAGGCTGGTTTGCCAGCAAGCGACGAGTTGATATTGCGCCGGGTAAATACCGCCGAGGGGCGCAAAACGGCTTGGGTAAATGATCGCCGATGCTCGGGCGAAGTGCTTCGCGCGCTGTCTGAGACATTGGTCGAACTGCATGGGCAGCATGATGATCGGGGTTTGCTGAACCCGCGTGGGCACAAGGCCATGCTGGATCAGTATGCGGGTGTTGAAGAACAGCTTGCTGCGGTCCGCTCAGCTTGGGTTGAGGTATCGAAGTCCCGCAAAGCACTGGCCGAGACGCAAGCTGCGTTGACCGCGATGCGCGCCGAAGAAGACTTTTTGCGTCATGCCGTGGCAGAGCTTGATAAGTTGGACCCCCAACCGGGCGAAGATGCCGAGCTGGATGCGCGCCGCCGTATGATGCAGGGTGCTGAGCGCATCCGGGACGACGTCGCGCGCGCTTTCGCTCTGTTGGGCAATGACGGGGCCGAGGGGGCGATGTCGGACGCTGTGCGTTGGCTGGATGGTGTGACCGATGCCGCCGCGGGTCAGTTGGAAGAGCCGATCGCAGCGTTGGGCCGCGCCATGATCGAACTGGGTGAGGCGCAGGACGGTATTAATGCCTGTCTGCAAGCGCTAGATTTCAACCCGGCAGAGCTTGAAGCCGCCGAAGAACGCTTGTTTGCAATCCGCGCGCAGGCGCGAAAACATGATGTGGCCCCTGATGAATTGGGCAGTTTCGCTGATACCTTGCGGGATCGTCTGAACAGGCTTGATGCCGGAGACGCGAACCTTGCTGATCAAACTGCGGCTGTCGAGGCCGCGCAGGCAGCTTATGATGCCGCCGCGGCAGCACTTGGCGCTGCGCGCCGCAAAGCAGCCGGGCAGTTGGACGCCGCGGTAATGGCTGAGCTTGCACCCCTCAAGATGGAACGCGCCGTGTTCCAGACAGAAATCACCGAGGCTGACCCGGGGCCGGAAGGGGTAGATGCAGTGGCCTTCACGGTTGCGACCAACCCAGGCGCGCCGTCAGGCCCACTGAACAAGATCGCATCGGGTGGTGAGCTTAGCCGCTTTCTGCTGGCCCTGAAGGTCTGCCTGACGGGTGATGACAGCGACCGCACGATGATCTTCGATGAAATCGACCGGGGCGTTGGTGGGGCGACTGCGGATGCTGTCGGGCGCCGATTGGCAGCACTGGCGCAAGGTGGTCAGGTCCTGGTGGTGACACACTCACCGCAAGTCGCGGCACGGGCTTCGCATCACTGGCGGGTGCAAAAACAAGTCATGGCAGGGCAGACACTGTCGACCGTGGTGCCGTTGGCAGACCCGGACCGTGTGGATGAAATCGCGCGCATGGTCTCTGGTGATACCATCACCGACGAGGCGCGTGCCGCTGCCCGTGCTCTGCTGGACGCATAAACCTCACAGACGCGCGATCCATCTTTTATCTGCACTCACCGTGGCTTAGTAAGGGGTATGTATTGATCCCCGAGGGCAAATGACCCAGTCCACCCGCACTGTCCTGCGCAACCAGCTGAATCAGGCTTTGGCCGCGATGAAGGATGCGTGGCGGGTGATGCGGCGGCGCGGGCCCAGCCAGATACAGTTCTGGTTCATTGCGCTTGCCATCGGAATCGCGGCCGGTTTCATGGCGCTGGGGTTTCGCAAGGCCATTCGTGGATTGCAGGCCTATGTCTATGATACCGAAGACATCCTTTTGCTGCACACCCATGTCGAAAAGCTGCCGTGGTTCGTTGTTCTGATCACCCCGATTATCGGCGGTTTGATCGTGGGTCTGATCTTGCACAAATTCACCGATGACGGTCGTGTACGATCAGTTGCCGACGTAATCGAAGGGGCCGCCCTGACCAACGGACGGGTCGAGGTAAAAGCGGGTATCGCATCCCTTTTTGCTTCTTTGGTTACGCTCAGCACAGGCGGTTCGAGCGGGCGAGAGGGGCCAGTGGTGCACATGGCCGGGGTGATTTCGACCTGGGTCAGTAACCGCATTCACGCCGATGGCATAACGGGTCGCGATCTGCTGGGCTGTGCTGTGGCAGCGGCTGTGTCCGCCAGTTTTAACTCGCCGATTGCGGGAGCTTTATTCGCGCTCGAGGTCGTTCTTCGCCATTTTGCCGTGCACGCGTTCGCCCCGATTGTGATCGCGTCTGTCGCGGGGACGGTGATTAACCGCCTCGAATACGGTGACGTTACCGAATTCACGTTGGAAACGCCTGGGTCGCTGCAATTCTACGTGGAGTTGCCAGCCTTCCTGATATTGGGCCTGATCTGTGGTTTGGTGGCGCTGTTACTCATGCGATCCATCTTTTTTGCAGAAGATATTGGCAACCATATTCAAAGCAGCCTGTCTTTGCCGGGATGGCTGCGCCCGGCTGTGGCCGGGGCCATGCTGGGCCTGATCGCGATCTGGTTTCCTCATATTATTGGCGTCGGATATGAAACGACGATACGCGCTCTGACCGGAGATCTGGCGCTAACTGCCGCGATCCTCTTTGCGGTCATCAAAACTGTCGCCTTGGCGATCACGATGGGCGGACGCATGGGCGGAGGGGTGTTTTCCCCGTCTTTGATGGTGGGGGCGCTGACAGGGCTGGCATTCGGCCTGATCGCAACGGGCCTGTTACCAGACGTCTCAGGTACGCACACGCTCTACGCATTTGCAGGGATGGGGGCAGTAGCCGCGGCCGTTCTTGGTGCGCCGATTTCAACCACCATGATCGTGTTTGAACTTACCGGTGACTGGCAGATCGGTCTGGCCGTTATGGTCTCGGTCTCGATGTCGACTGCGTTGGCGTCGCGGCTGGTTGATAGATCGTTCTTTTTGACCCAGTTGGAAAGGCGCGACGTTCATCTGGCGGCTGGCCCGCAAGCGTATCTGTTGGCGATGCTAAGGGCAGGCGCAGTGATGCGCCCCATCGGCGACGCGCGTTCGATCACCCGGGATGAGGCAATGGCTTTGATCGAAAAGGGCCTCTGCGTGAATGCCAGTGCCACGCTAGAGGCTGCGATGCCTTATTTCGACCGGGATGACATTCCTTGCATCCCGGTCGTCGTCATTGACGAAGACGGGTGTGAAAATCCGGTTGGTGCTTTGTTCCATATCGACGCGCTCAAGGCCTATAACCGTGCATTGGCCGCAACGGCGGCTGAAGAGCACTCCTAGCCGTCAAAAACCGTTGCTGCGTCACCCAGGTAGTTATCCCACGCAAACCAGTAAGAAATATGTCCGGCAACGCGTGGCAATTGGGTTCCATCCGGTCCGATCAACGCCTCTTCGGTCATAGTCCATTTCTGGCCAGACTGATCCACCAGCCCGCCGTCAGCGGCCTTGAACCGGTTCGATTTCCGCTCATAAGCACGTACGGCGCGCTTGTTCGGGTTGCCGACCAGAACCAGGGAACGGTTGCTGATCGCGTCATTGATGACACGGGTATTATTGAACGCGTCCAAAGGCCAAGCGCGTGCCGCGCCAAATTGGCGAATGGCAAAAACGTAGTCCTTTTGTCTGTGCTCAGACTGATCAACGAGCGCGGGGAACATCAACTCGGGTGATGAGAAGTACTCGTTATACACCACCCCGGATCCATAGTTCCGCCGGTGGCCCGTGTTCAAAGACAGCACCTTTGTATTCGGGTGCGATGATTTCCAGCTTGCCCATGTGGTGATCACCACGGGACGCTGCTTCAACTCGATCCCGCTGTTTACAAGGGGTCCGACAACCGGTTTGCCCGTGTATTGATTCCAAAGCGAGTGTGTCTCGCGATCAAACATCAACTTGTTCGAGCGGTAGAGAAATCCGGAGGATCCGAAAACCAGCGGCTTACTGCGGCCTGCTACCTGCGTTTCAAACAAAATCCCTGACCCGCAAAGGGTGCAATACGCCAAAGCCACAGGGACGCCGCCGATCACCTCGTTGAACATCTCGTGCCATCCCATGATCCTGAGCGGATATGCACGCACGTCCCCATTGATCGAGACCCCAAAGACCAGATCGTCGTCTTTTAGGTAGTCTGCGCGTGAGGCCTGGATCAGGGTTGGATTATCCAAAGACGGGATGCCGTCTTTGCGCACGCCACCCCAGGTAATCTCCTCTAGGCGGATTTTCATCTTATCCCGCTCAAGGTATTTGGGGCGCAAGAAATCATCGAAGTTCGTGTCAATTCCAAGAAGAACTTCGCGTTTGAACGGGATCAGCGACGGGTGGGGAACAATTTGTGGGTTCCGCTCCTGCCAAAGCATCCAATCAAACCAATCGGTCCCGAGATTGGCCCCAGTCAGAGTGCGCATAACTTCGGCGATTTCATCACTGCGCCTACGACCAAACCGCATCCCGGTCAAAAGAGCAGGGACCACATCCGGGTTTCCACGTTCGACCAGAAAAGCCATGCTGCGTTCGAATTCAGCGTTGCTTGCATAGAGCGTGGATCTGACAGCTTCGAGAACAGGGTCGCTTTGTGCCCAAAGTGGACCGGGCAGGGCAGCGGCAGCCCCCAATAGTCCTGCGAAACTGCGGCGGGTGATCGACATGGCATCCTCCGGTTATGATTGCGCGCATTGTGCATGGGTTCCGCCTCAAATGCATTCAACAGCCCCGTGAAGATCGCGTGAGGAATGACCGAATGGCAACGCATCCAAATTCCTTGACCCCGGTTCCGCGATCTGGGTTGCCCTCGGGTTGATACCGTAAGGGTTTCAGGGTTCTATGTGCCCAAGCAGCGCCCAGAAAACGTGGCGAAGATTAGAATTGAGGTCAGGTATGAATGTGTTCAAGCGGATTCTGACGAGTCCCGTCATCATGGTGACGCTAGCCGCGTCCGTTGTATTGTTGGTACTTGAAGTCGAAGAACTTAGGAGAAGCCATTCAGGCATTACGCATTCTGCGCCTGTTTGGTCGAGCGACAACGTTGCACAGGTCGAAACGATCTTTACCGCGTTGAACATGGAAGAACTTGACGTTCCTGTCGAGCGCGCAGGTAGCGGCGGTTCCTTGGCCAGCCTTGGCAATGACCTTGTCGTAATGACCCATGAAGGGGGGTTCTTCGAGGTCAGCGGTGACGAAGCTGAAAGTCTGGATATTGCTGCCCCGCCCAACGGGTGGGATGCCATGCTGGATTTCGAAAAAGCGAACCCGGATTACAACTTCGCGCATTTCTATTTCAGATATAACGACATGGACATTGTCGACGATGCCCTGATTGTGTCCTTTACCGAATGGGTCGAGGGCGAAAACTGCTATCGAACAACAATCTCCACTGCACCTTTGAACGGTGCTTCGGCAGGCGATGTATCTATCAGCGCAGATGACTGGACCATTTTGTTTGCCACCG
Source organism: Ruegeria sp. G5 (assembly GCF_056533365.1). Taxonomy (NCBI): domain Bacteria; kingdom Pseudomonadati; phylum Pseudomonadota; class Alphaproteobacteria; order Rhodobacterales; family Roseobacteraceae; genus Ruegeria; species Ruegeria sp. G5. Next base: position 337,683 of record NZ_JBQFOK010000004.1, read on the forward strand.
ATCCATGTCTTGCACCTAACCCGGAGGGGCGGGCGATTCAGGGACATATGGCTGGTGGCCGGTTCCGCGTGGACGGGGACGGAACACTGTATCTTGCAGCTGGTGACTACGCGCAGGACGGGATTTATGCACCGGTTCCGTTGTCTCAGCTGCCCGACAAGATGTACGGCAAAGTTATCGCCGTTGATCTCGCGACCGGCGATCATCGCGTCGTCAGTCAGGGCCACTCAAACATGCAGGGCATTGCCTTGGATGACGAAGGCAACGTGTGGACCGTTGAGCATGGTCGTCGCGGCGGGGATGAGTTGAACCTGATCCGGGACGGAGGGGATTATGGCTGGCCGCAGGTCTCGCTGGGTACGCGTTATAATAAGCTGCCCCTACCGGATACGCTGGACTATGGACGCCACCCCGACTACGAGCTTCCGGCTTATTCCTGGCTGCCGTCAGTGGCGGTAAGTTCGCTTACGCAGATTGAGGATTTTCACCCCGCTTGGGATGGCGATCTGGTTGCGGGCTCATTGTCGGGTAACAGCTTGTTCCGCATCCGAACGAACGGGGACAGCATACTGTTTGCAGAGCGTATCCCGCTAGGCTTCCGGATACGATACGTCCATCAGCACGGTGACACATTGGCTTTGTGGACTGATCAGCGCAAAGTTTTGCGTCTGACAGTTGGCGAGTTTGACCCCAGCTTCCAGTTCGCGCTCGGGAAAATTGGCGCACTTGGTCTATCAGGACGCAAAGCAAGCGCAGTCGAGACCGCGTTGGACGGCTGTGCCGAGTGTCATGGATTTGGCGTCCTGCCAAGTGTAAGCGCCCCCCCACTTGGTGAGGTCTATGGGCGCCAGATCGCGGGTCTTGCCGGGTTCGACTATTCCCCATCTTTGTCGAGTGTTGACGGCGAATGGACGCGCGAACAGCTCGTGGCGTTTCTGGACAACCCACAAGCTGTGGCAGCCGAGACCTCGATGCCAGATCCCGCTCTGGATGATCCCGATGTTATCAACGCTATCGTGGATATTCTGATCTCACTACGTGAACAGGCTGAATAGTCGATCAAGTCGTAGACAACTGCCCAAAGGAACGGCGACAGAGGGGCCAAAGCGCCCCTCTGTTCAATTCTGCAATCGAGTTTTCTTGATCCATCAGTTCATTTTCAATTAACATAAGATTAACGGGCACCTTTTGAATGCGCCGAGTGGGTTGATTTTGACCTGTTCTTCGTTGGGATGTCACACACGTAACATACTAATAATTTTGAATAAATAGACGAATTAAGATCTGAATCTTCTTGAGAGCTCATGTTTATGGGATATGTTTCTTATGGTTTTTTCTTGTGTCAGCCCGAGGTTCTGGGTTCGTATGAGCGGTGTAAAGTCCGTGGATTGGCTTAGTGCTTCCGCCACGAAAGCGGCGACACCCAATACCGAGGTCATGCCGTGAAACTTAATCGTACCAACATTATTATCGGTAATATTTGGCCTGACCCGAACGCGTCTTGTTGTCGAGTTTTGAAATGGATGTGCCGAGATGCAGGTTTTTGACGTCGTTCTTATCGGCGCCGGGCCCAGTGCATACGCTGCGCTTACGGCCATGCGTGGTTTTTCGGGTTCAGTCGCAGTTGTAACGGGAACGACGCCGGTTCCGTTTCAGGATGGTCCTGTCAAAATTGTTTCCGTCGCCTATGAACGCCAACAGCCTGCATGCCTGGCCGATCGAACTGACGTATCCGATGACGCCCCGCCGATGTTTGCAGCGGCGGAAATTGGTGGCTTGGCCAATTATTGGGGCAAGCAATTACAGGTGTACGACAGTGGAGATCCTTGGGGGAAGGGGCGGTTTCTTGAGACATGGAAAGATTACCGAGATGCCTGCAATGCCGTTCAATCTGATCTACAAGTGGTTGGCGGTGCAAACCTCGAAAAACTGGAAGAAGGTTTTGAGAAAAGCGTTCCCCGCCTGCTGGATGGTACAAAAGATCAACCGAATATCGGTCTGCGTGCTATGGCCAAGGCTGTCGACAAGCGCTTAAAGGAAATGGCAAATGTCACGGTCCAAGGGGGTCGCGTTTTGCGCATGGTGTCTGTTCAGGGACTGGTCCGATTGGAATTGGATGATGGTACTCAAGTTCGAGCCCGGCGCGTTTTCTTGGCTGCAGGCGTATTGGGGACAGCTAAGCTCTTGGCTAGAAGCTTGCCGCAGGTTTCCAAAATCGGCTTTCGGGACCATGCGCCATATATAATGAATTGCTTGTGGTTGAGCCGGGCGTTGGGGTCTCCGCGAAAATATGCGGAGCAAGGAAATTTTAATGCGCTGACTTTAAAAAAGAAAATAGGTGAGAAATGTGAGCTGTTTGCGTCGGTTTACGCCGTCTCTCAGGCACCAATCAGTTTGATAACGGCCACATTCGGACTGGGCCCGCACTTACGTGGACGACGCATCGGTCGGTTGGTCGACTTTGTGCAGCCCATGCGAATTTGGACCCCGACAACCGAAGTACAACTTCGCCATTTCCCCCATGAGGACAGGATCGAAGCGATAGGTTTACCAAATCCTGAAAAAGACGCCGGTTTTCAGGACCTTTTGACTTGGCTTGGAGCTCGAGGGGTGCGTTCCACAGTGGGTGTTACGGCACCGGGCCAGGGGTTTCACTACCACCGTTTAACAGTGGGTGATCGGAACACTGCCGCTGACACAGTTGTCGAGGCGGCTTTCGATGGGCGTGTGCGTGTTATTGATGCTTCGTGCCTACAAAACATCGGTTGCCCTCCGCACACTCTTACTTCGATGGCGCAGGCGTTTGGTCGTGTGAAACACGATCTGGCGACTGCTGATCTGGTCAGTGAAGTGATTTAACGGCGCTTAAATCTGTTCAACCTTGACCGAGTCCGCTCGATAGAAGGCCACATGGTCTTTGATATCGGACACGTCGCGGATCGGTGCCTCGTAACTCCAAGCAGCGTTTTCTGTGACGGATGACTTGTTGACGATTGAAAAATGCGTGGCATCGCCTTTGTGAGGGCATTGCGTGACTTTGTCGGTGACGTCCAAAAAAGCCATCGCGATATCGTTGCGTGGGAAGTAGATAACCGGTTCCAGATCGCCTTCAAGCAATTCCAGCGCGTTCGTGCTTTCGCCCAGAATAGCGCCACCAGAGCGAACAACCCATTTGCCCGGTGCTTTGCGAATTGTGATCTCGGTCATCGTTTCTCCTAACCCTTGTCGTAGTTCGGGCCTCTCCTCTGCCCTTGTATTGTAACAGGCCGATGTCAGATCGGCGCTGTTGCGGCATCCAACCACAGTTGGGCCTCTGCGCCCAGTCGGGGGCGAATTTTTTTCGCGACGTCACGATGGTAAGCGTTGAGCCAATCCCGTTCTTCGCGTGTCAACATATCGACCACGATCAGTCGACGGTCTATCGGAACGTAGGTCAATGTGCGCCAGTTCAACATCGCCCGCTCGTCGTCACCGCCCGGTAAAGCGGGGGCTTCCTGCACGACCACAAGGTTTTCAATGCGAATTCCGAACGCATCTTCGCGGTAGTAACCGGGCTCGTTCGACAGGATCATGCCGGGCCAGAGCGGTACGTGACTGGCTTTTGACAGGCGCTGAGGCCCCTCATGTACGCTCAGGTATGCCCCGACACCGTGACCGACACCGTGGTTGAAATCCTGACCTGCTATCCACAGCGGAGCGCGGGCAATACATTCAATATCACGCCCGGCCAAACCTGCGGGCCAGCGCAGCATCGACATGTTGATCATGCCTTTCAACACGCGGGTAAAACAGGTTTTCTCTTCTTGTCCGACGGTGCCGATTGCAATCGTTCGCGTGATGTCGGTCGTGCCGTCCAGGTATTGGCCGCCACTGTCCAGCACCACGATGTGCCCGTCTTCCAGAACGCTGTCGGTCTCTTCGGTCACGCGATAGTGCATTATCGCACCGTTGGGGCCGGTGCCAGCAATCGTATCGAACGAAATATCTTGAAGGGCACTGTCTTTGCGCCGGTTGTTTTCCAACTGCGAGACAACCTGCGTCTCGCGCAGGCTTCCCGCAGGTTGCGCGTCCAGCCAGCATAAGGTTTCAATCACTGCGACGGCGTCGCGCAGATGCGCTTCGGCACTGCCCGCGATTTCTGCGGTGTTCTTACAGGCTTTCGGTAAGGCACAAGGGTCACCACCGTCGACCATTTTGCCCTCGAGTATGTCTGCAATGACTTGCGGTAACGTTCCCAGATCCACCTGCACTTGGCCGTCCAATTCGGCAATACTATTCAAAAAGACATCGGGTTGGTGAACGGAAACCTGATCGCCTAGCGGGACTTTCAGTTTTTCCGGGGCCATAAACAGATCGACCTGACCGTCCGCGTGCAAAATGGCGAAGCCGTGGGCCACCGGGTTGTATCCGATGTCTGAGCCGCGAATGTTCAAAAGCCACATGATGGAGTCTGGCAGCGTTATCACTGCGGCACTACAGCCTGCATCCATCAAGGCCTTGGACAAACGCGCGATCTTGTCGTCGGCGGATTCCCCAGCGAATTCGATCGGATGCGATTTGACGGGGTTCATGGGCGGCGCGGGCTGATCTGCCCATATGCGATCCACAAGATTATCCGAGCGCACAAGTTCGATGCCGCTGTCCTTCAACTCTTTCTGCGCGCTGGCGATCTGACCTGCGGCATGAAGCCAGGGATCAAACCCGATCCTGCCACCCTGCGGCAGTTGTTCCTTCAACCACGCGCTGAGGCTTACTTCGGGCCAAGGAACCGGCGTAAAATCCTCGGCTACCTGTGCTTTGACCTGTGTCCGGTAACGTCCGTCGACGAAAACACCGGCAACGTCCTTCAACGCCGCGCAGAAGCCCGCTGAACCTGTGAAGCCGGTCAACCACGCAAGCCGTTCGTCCCTTGGCGCGACGTACTCCCCCTGATGCGCATCGGCGCGGGGGATCAGAAAGCCGTCTAATTCTTTGGTCGTCAGTTCGGCACGCAGAGCCTTCAGTCGGGGAGGGCCCTGTTCTGGTCGTGCCGTAACAGCAAAGGACTGAAACATATCATACCTCCCTTGGCACAAGGCCAGCCCTGTTTCGTGGTTTCGAGTAAGCGACTTAGCCCGCTTTTCGCATCCCCATGACACGCGCCCGTGCCCGCGGGTCACTGTCAAATAGCGCAGCCAGCTGTTCCGTCATCGCGCCAGCCAGTTGTTCAACATCTGTAATCGTCACCGCACGGTCGTAATAGCGCGTAACGTCGTGGCCAATACCGATGGCAAGCAGTTCAACCATCTTACGACGCTCGACCATGGCGATCACATCGCGCAGGTGTTTTTCCAGGTAATTCGCGGGGTTAACGCTCAGAGTTGAATCGTCAACAGGCGCGCCGTCCGAGATGACCATAAGGATCTTGCGCTGTTCACTGCGCATCATCATCCGGCGATGCGCCCATTCCAACGCCTCACCGTCAATGTTCTCTTTCAGCAGACCTTCTTTCATCATCAGGCCAAGGTTGGCGCGAGCGCGCCGCCACGGTGCGTCAGCGCCTTTATAGACGATGTGGCGCAGATCGTTCAGACGGCCCGGCTGCTGTGGGCGCCCGGCATTCAGCCACTCTTCGCGGGCTTTACCGCCTTTCCACGCGCGCGTGGTAAAGCCCAGAATTTCGACCTTGACGTTGCATCGTTCCAAGGTGCGCGCCAGAACATCTGCACAGATCGCCGCGATTGAAATCGGGCGTCCGCGCATTGAGCCCGAGTTATCCAACAAAAGCGTTACGACGGTGTCGCGGAACTCAGTGTCTTTTTCCATTTTGAAGCTGAGCGGCGTGGTCGGGTTCGCGACCACACGGGCCAGTCGGCCAGCGTCCAGAATGCCTTCTTCAAGGTCAAATTCCCAACTGCGGCTTTGCTGTGCTTGCAGGCGTCGCTGTAGCTTATTGGCCAAGCGGCTGACGGCGCCTTTCAACGGTTCAAGCTGCTGGTCAAGATAGGCGCGCAGCCGTTCCAGCTCGGCCGGTTCAGCAAGATCTTCGGCGGCGATCTCTTCGTCGAAGGTGTTCAGGTAGACTTTATATTCCGGATCAGCCTCCGAGGCAGGCGGTGGGGCAGGTGGTTCAAGCGGAGCTTCGCCCTCGGGCATTTCCGCCTCTTCCCCCATCTCTTCATCGGCCATCTCATCCATTGAGACCTGGGCCTGCGACTGGTCCTGCTGTTCTTCCTGCGACTGTTCCGGCGTGGCGTCCGCGTCCTGATCTTCCTGATCGTCCTGACCGGTGCTGTCGGGATCGGGCTGCTCTTCTGCGTCTTCCTCGGCCTGATCCTCTTGTTCGTCGTCCAGCTCATCCGGGTCGTCGCCCAGCTGGTCGCCATAGCCAAGGTCCTTGATCATCTGTCGGGCGAATTTGGCAAATTCGGCCTGATCGGACAGGACTTCGTCAAGGTTTTCAAGTACCCCGCCAGCCTGTTCTTCGATAAACCCGCGCCAAAGGTTCATGATGTTTTCGGCCGCCGGTGGCAGCTCTCGCCCTGTTGCCAAATGCCGGATCAGATAACCCGCAGCCACCGACAGGGGGGCATCAGCGGGTTGTTTGCACTGATCATAGCCACGTCGGATCGCCTCGTGGCTGATTTTGACGTCTATGTTGGACGCGGTACCGGGCATGTCCCGAGCGCCCATAGCTTCGCAGCGGGCGGTTTCCATCGCTTCGTACAGATCGCGCGCCATGTCCCCCGGAGGTGCATAGCGCGCGTGGGTCGCGTCATCGTGGTATCTGCGTTGCAGGGCCAGCGCATCCGCTGTGCCACGGGCCAGCAGCACCTCTTCCCGCGTCATCCGGCGCGATACCTGTGGCAAACGCATCGACTCTCCCGACAGGCCCGAGGGGTCTACCGTGTATGATACGTTCAGCTCTGCGTCATCAGCCATGACCTTGGTGGCCTCGGCCAAGGCCTTTTTGAACGGATCGGCGGGATTGTCGTTTGGTTTAGACAATGAACGTGCTCCAGATCATTGCTGCCAAAAAGAGTATCAAGCACTCCCAACGCAGCCGTGTCAGGTGGACATATTGCGACGCCGTCATGTCTGAAGGCGCCGTTTTCTTCCATCCAACTTTGTCAAAAAGCCAAGCTGAATCAAGAACAACCCAGCAAGATGCTATGACAAAGAAAAATATCAACCCAAGCTCGCACTCGCGGCGCTTTCCGGCAGTTCTTCGTCAAAGCACCGTTGATAGAATTCGGCCACTGTCTGGCGTTCCAGCTCGTCACACTTGTTCAGGAACGACAGGCGGAAAGCATAGCCCACGTTGCGGAAAATCTCGGCATTCTGGGCCCAATTGATAACGGTACGCGGGCTCATGACAGTCGACAGGTCGCCGTTCATAAACGCGGTCCGGGTCAGATCGGCCACAGTGACCATCTGGCTGACGGTTTTGCGCCCTTCTGCCGTGTTGTAGTGAGGGGCCTTCGACAGCACGATCATGGTTTCAGCATCGTGGCTCAGATAGTTCAGTGTCGCCACCAAAGACCAACGGTCCATCTGAGCTTGGTTGATTTGCTGAGTCCCGTGGTAAAGGCCGGTCGTATCACCCAGACCCACGGTGTTCGCTGTGGCAAACATGCGGAAATACCGGTGCGGTGTCAGGATCTCATTCTGGTCCAGCAGGGTCAGGCTACCGTTGGCTTCCAGAACACGCTGCAGAACAAACATGACGTCCGCGCGGCCCGCATCGTATTCGTCGAACACGATCGCAACAGGGTTCCGCAGAGCCCAGGGCAGAATACCTTCGCTGAACTCTGTGATCTGAACGCCGTCTCTCAGCTTGATCGCATCCTTACCGATCAGGTCAATCCGGCTGATGTGGCTGTCCAGGTTCACACGTACGGCGGGCCAGTTCAGCCGTGCCGCGACTTGTTCGATATGGGTCGACTTACCCGTACCGTGGTAGCCTTGGATCATAACGCGGCGGTTATGGGTAAACCCGGCCAGGATGGCCAAAGTGGTCTCGGGGTCGAACTTGTATGTTGCGTCGATTTCCGGAACCCGCTCGGTCACTTCGTAAAAGCGTTTGACCTGCATGTCAGTATCGATGCCGAAGACTTCGCGGACCGAGATCTCTTCTGAAGGGTGTGCGTTTGCGTCAATCGGCCAATCCATGCCTGTCGTCCTTATTCCTGATACCGCATCTGCGCGCGGGCTTCTGAACCCGTGTGTGGTGCAACATATTCCGGGCAAGGGCAAGGAAAAGCCGCGCGCCGAATGCGCACAGATGATATTTCTTTTGAAACAGTTCGATTGGCGCACAAAGCGAACCAGTTGGGCAAAGCGCACAACCACCATGCTATACTGGCCAAAATGTCGTCTATCGCGAAAGCTTTTGTCTATTTCAACGTAGGAATTCAGCTTTATGAATGGGGTATTTAACTCTACGTAAAGGCGCTCTAAGATCGGTCTAGGGCCATGTGTGTTATGGTCTTTACAAAGTGAGATGGTGAATGGTCTGCAGCCGACCTCGGTCGATACCCACACTGCGTGTCGACGCACGAATTGGACAGCACACCAATGGCGGAGCATGATGAATGTCATTTGATGCGCTCCTTCATTCGGTCAACGAAACCAACGGAGGTGGTAATCTGATTGTTCAGGGGTCTACGACCCCGGTGATCATCTCAGGTTTGACCGTTTCCTTCGACGGTGGCGATACGTTTGTACCCTACACCTACCTTGGGCAGGGGACGTTTCGCGGTACGGACGAAGCGGCTGATTTCATTGAGGTTGATGGCGAAATCTACGCATTCAGCCCAGTCGATCCCACCGGGCCGCTCAGCACCGGCAATTGGCAAATCACTGTCGGGGATTTGGACCCTACCGATCCACCTTGTTTTGTCGCGGGGTCCTGGATCGACACGGTAGAAGGACCGCGGCGGGTCGAAGATCTGTCTGTAGGGGATCATCTGTGCGTCGCGGATGGTCGCGCGTTGCCAATCGTTTGGATCGGAAAGCGGACGCTGAGCGCAGAGAAACTACAGCAACGTCCAGAATTTCGACCGGTTTGCATTAAACGAGATGCGCTTGGTGTCGGAATACCTGATCGGGATCTTTACGTTTCGCCACAACACCGGATCGTGCTGCAAGGTTGGTGGGCCGAACTGTTTTTTGGCGAACCCAAAGTGTTTTGCGCTGCGATACATCTGGTCAATGATCATACGATCCGCCGGGTCGAGGCCGACGCGCCCGTGGTCTATTTCCACATTGCCTGTAGCGAGCATGTCATTCTGAGATCGCAGGGTCTGGACAGCGAAAGTCTCTTTCTTGGGGATCAGGCGTTGAAATCATTTCATCGCGAAGACGTGGAAGAGTTGCGCGCGCTGTTCCCCGAGCTGCGGATGGAAGGCCATATTGAACAAACCCGGCTTCGTTGTCTAAAGCGTCCCGAAGCCGCGCTATTGGCCGATGTTATCTCTCGGCAGTAGAACAGTTCCCGGTTTGATTATCCGCGGATCGGGGACTGCCTTTTCCAAAGATGAAGGACCCTGCGTCAGATAACTGCGTTTTCGATAACTTGCGCCACGGCAATCGCTTTTTCAGCCAACCCTGGTTCGGTGTCATCATCCAAAGCTAGTTTCTCAACTCGTTTGTACAAAGCCGGCGAAGTGTAGAACTCGTAGACACGTGTATTGCCCGGGCTTTCCCAGAATGCCGTAATCCAGATGGATTCCCGCCCGGGGATGCGATGGCGGCACCAGTCATTCCAGAACCGTTGAACCAATACCTCGTCCGGTGAAGCGGCGACCTGATCCAACAGATCGTCCAGCGACCAACCCGCCAGCGTAAACATACAGAGCGTGTCGTCAAGCGGTTCTCGTTCCCGCATGATCTCGCGGTGCAGAAAGGCTTGACGAAACCTGTCCAGAACTTGCCACTCTTCCGTCGACCAATTCTCGGGGTTGCCAGTGTCGAAACGGCTCAAACTGACTTCAAGCCCGACGCTTGCAACCTCGCCATCGACGGCAAGGATTTCAAGAATCCGTGGCAGCAGATACGCCCATGTCGCCTTTGCAATCCCGTTGGGGTCGTATGCTGCAAAAAACCAATCCTGCACATAATGAAGGGGAAGTTGGTCTATGTCCGGTGTGAAAAAATCGGCTTCGATCTCAGCGTCCATGCAACACCCTTCGCAGACCTCGATACTCTGAGGTTTGGGGTAGGCAAAAACGCGATAGGCATCCGCGATAATGTCAAAAAGCGGATGATCCGGCGTTATTTTAGCACGAAGGGGTTTTTGCATTTTGTGCGTCATCTGAACAATGGCTCATTTTGCCAAACAAGTGGCTAGCCCCTGTTTCCAGCTTTACGCTAACGACAGCAAAGTCAACGTCAGGACGCCGTATTTACTTGAAGTTGCGGCTATCCTTGATCTGATCCCAGGCCCAAACCACCTCTTGCAGCTGTTCTTCCTGAGACCTGTCGCCACCGTTCATGTCCGGGTGCAATACTTTGATCAACTTTTTGTAGGCTTTACGCACTTCGGCCTTTGTCCAGCTGTCGTTGGCTTCGAGAATCTCGATAGCGCGGCGCTCGGTCGGGGGTAGGCGGCGACCGCCCCCGCCGCTCGTGCGGCCCTTGTTCTGCGTTCCGTTCGCACCAAGCACCTGATGCGGATCCTCAATCCCCAGCCGGGCCCAGGCGCGGGCCTCGGGGTCGCCCATGGGCTTGGTCTCACGCTCCCAGACCTTGTCTTTCGATCGTTGCGCGTTCATCTCGGCTTCGGTCGTGCCGTCGAAGAAATTCCACTTTTGGTTATATTCGCGCACATGTTGCTGGCAAAACCAGAAGAAATCATCCAGCACGTCCGGCGCCTTGGGGGCGCGGAATTTCCCGGCCTCTTCGCAGCCCTCGTGGTCACAAATTCGGACCGAGGTCTCGGACGCACCCGACATACCCCGACGTCCGCGCGGGTTCTTTTTCTTGGCGCTGGAGACGGACATATCGAATCCGAAAGGGTCTGATTTCGTCATGCTGTGATCCTTAAGAACGCATCTTCTCGACTCGGAGGCAGCAGTTTAGTCTAAGCAGCCAAAAGTAGAAGAGGGGAGCGGTAAAATTTTTGCCGCTAAGCGTAAAAATGACCGTTACCGAAGAAATCAGAACTTGCCTGCAAGCCGCCTTTGACCCCACAGAGCTGGACGTCGTTGACGACAGCGAAAGCCACCGGGGCCATGCGGGCTTTCAGGAGGGCGGCGAGAGCCATTTTGACGTGCGGATTCGTTCTGCAGCCTTCGAAGGCCAATCACGTGTAGCTCGTCACCGGGCCGTGCACAAAGCGCTGGGGGACATCGTCCCGCGTATCCATGCGCTGGCGTTAGACATCGGGGTATAATGAATGCTTGGGAATTTCCGAAACAGGGGGGCGGTAAATGGCTGAGACAATACTGGACTCAACTCTGACCTGTCCTTTGTGTCGTCACGTGGAAACCGAAGTCATGCCCACGGATGCCTGCCAGTGGTTCTACGAATGCAAATCATGTGGCGCGGTTCTTAAGCCGCGACAGGGCGACTGTTGCGTCTTTTGTTCTTACGCAACCGTTCCGTGCCCACCTATCCAAGAAGGCAAGGCGTGCTGCGGTTAAAAAGGTTGGCTTAAGGTCATGATTTGTCCTGCGGCTCTGGCATCGCCTCAGCCCCTTTTAGTGACAATGGGGGTTCTTTGACCTGCTCGGCGATTGGTGCTGGCGCGATAACAGCCTCGGGGCCCGGAACCGGCTGGGCCAGCGCCACGCCGTCCGGCGTTTCGGTGGGGCCGCGGGTCGTTGCAAAGGCCACTTCTATCTCACGTCGGAAAACCAGAATGTTTCGCCAGTTGACGGTCGAACTTGTCAGGCCCGCGCGTTCTTCGCTGGGCAGTAGTTCGGCGCGTTGGTATTCCCACCCTTCCTGGCCCATTTTATTCAGAACTTGTTCGATGGATGCCGCAAACCTGTCCTCGGCAGCTTTGCTGCCCTTCGCCTTGGCGCCTTTTTGCGGAGCGGGAACAACTTTGTATTCGTAACGCGGCATCGGATCTTCCTACTTATCTGTTCCCGGCAATCTAGCATGTTGGCGCTATTGGGAAAGTCATCAAAGCGAGCTGAGCGATTTCAGTGTGAGGTGTTGCGCGAACCCTGCGACATCTTTTCAAAGAAAAGGCGGCAGAGAGGTATGAAACCCGCTGCCGCCAAATCCGATTAAAGCGTAGAAATCAGTCGCCCAGTTTTTTGGCAACCAGTTCGTTCACGGCCTTGGGGTTGGCCTTGCCGCCGGTGGCTTTCATAACCTGGCCAACGAACCAGCCCGCTAGTTTCGGGTTCACCTTGGCCTTTTCGACCTGCGCCGGATTGGCGGTTATGATCTCGTCCAAGGCAGCCTCGATCGCGCCAGTGTCGGTCACCTGTTTCATGCCGCGTTCTTCGACGATCTGAGCCGGGTCGCCACCTTCGGTGTAAACGATCTCGAACAGGTCTTTGGCGATTTTGCCCGAGATCGCGTCCGATGAAATCAGATCGATGATCCCACCCAACTGCGCCGGAGACACGGGCGAGTCGGTGATGTCGTGGTCTTCTTTCTTCAACCGGCCGAACAGCTCGTTGATGACCCAGTTCGCGGCCAGTTTGCCGTTGCGGCCTTTGGCGACGTCCTCGAAATAGGCGGCGCTTTCGACCTCGGCAGTCAGAACCGATGCGTCATAGTCGGTCAGGCCGAACGCTTCGATGAACCGTGCCTTTTTGGCGTCGGGCAGTTCCGGCAGTTTGGCGGCGATGTCGTCTACCCATGCCTGTTCGATCTCCAACGGCAGCAGGTCTGGGTCGGGGAAGTAGCGGTAGTCATGCGCTTCTTCCTTGGACCGCATGGACCGCGTCTCACCCTTGTCCGGGTCGTACAGACGCGTTTCCTGCTCAACCTCACCACCGGCCTCGACGATTGCGATCTGGCGACGAGCCTCGACCTCAATCGCTTGCTGGATGAACCGCATCGAGTTCATGTTCTTTATCTCACACCGCGTGCCCAGATGCGAGAAATCCTGTGTTTCCTGATACTTTTCATAAGCCCCTGGCAAACAGATCGAGACGTTCACGTCCGCCCGCAGGTTACCGTTCTGCATGTTGCCGTCGCAGGTACCCAGATAGCGCATGATCTGGCGCAGCTTGGCGATATAGGCGGCGGCCTCTTCGGGGCCACGGATGTCAGGGCGGGACACGATTTCCATCAGACAGACGCCGGTCCGGTTCAGGTCGACGAAGGACATATGCGGGTCCATGTCGTGGATCGATTTGCCCGCGTCCTGCTCCATGTGGATGCGTTCGATGCGAACCATGCGTGCGGTGCCGTCACCCATCTCGACCAGCACTTCGCCTTCGCCGACAATGGGATGGTAGAGCTGGGAAATCTGATAGCCCTGCGGCAGGTCAGGATAGAAATAGTTCTTGCGGTCAAAGGCCGATTTCAGGTTGATGTCGGCTTTCAGGCCCAGCCCGGTGCGCACCGCCTGTTCCACGCAGTATTCGTTGATCACCGGCAGCATGCCGGGCATCGCCGCGTCCACAAAGGCCACGTTCGAGTTCGGCTCGGCCCCGAATTGGGTCGACGCGCCCGAGAACAGTTTGGCATTGGATGAGACCTGAGCGTGCACCTCCATCCCGATTACCAGTTCCCAATCGTGCTTGGCCCCGGCAATGGTTTTAACTTTGGGCATTTCGTATGTCAGGTCGAGCATGGCGCGCCTCATATCCGCAGAAGTCTAAGCCTGCGTATTAGGCCCGGCGCGCCAAAGGGGCAAGGGGGAATTCAGTGCTGAGACAGGCGTAGACCCGCCGGAGTAAATGTCACGTCCTTGCCATCGCGCAATTCGTCGCGGAACAGATTGCCGATCGCGCGCAGGGCATCGCGGTGACCCCGTGCCGCAAAACGTTCAGGCGAGTTGATACGGACCGAGTTGTTGAACCCGTCAGCCGCATGCGCCCAGATCAGCGGGTGCAGTTCAGTCATGTAATCGCGAATAAGCCAATTGGCGGCCTCGTGGATCTGCGCGCGCACTTCGTCCGCTTGCTCGTTGCGGCCAGCACCGGACTGGATGGTAATGGCGCAATAGGCGGCCAGCATGTTGACAGTCTGCTGGTCGGGGCGGTGGCGGAGGATGTCCCGCAGGCCCTGAAGGAAATACTCAACGTCCAAACGCGCGCAGGCTTCGTCATCCAGTACAATTGCGTCGAACTGTGCCCAGGTGTATCCACCGGCGCCCCAGATATCATGGGTCCGCGCCGCGTTGCGCAGGGCCTGAACCTCAAGCTCTTCGTAGCTTCCGAACCAACGGGGCAGCAGATGGGTTCCCATAGCGCGCATATGGCGTTGGTTATGGGGATCCAGTTCAATCAGCCGTTCGTATTTGTCTGAAACACGCGCCGTCAGCTTGCGTTGACCGGCCAGCAATGCGCAGTCAGCGGCCGCCACAATCGGGCTATCCGGCGCGGCCTCGCGGCATTTCGGCAGGATAGCAGCGGCCCGATCGAAATGGGCGGCGCAGCGCGATTGATGCAGCGGTGGCAGCTTGGCATCCGTAGAGGTGCCGCGCCACGCCCAAGCCAGATCAATATGGGCCAAAGCAACAACCAGGGCGATCATCGGATCGTCCGGATTTTCCCGCATTTCGTCTTCGAGTTCCGAGATCCCGCACAGCAGGTCGTATTCGGAAAGGGCTTTACCATCGGACAAAGCATGTTCTACGGCCAGCACCACATCCGAACGCGCCCCGAAGGCCAGCAATTCTGCAATTGGCATTCCGTCAGGTGCTGACGCCCGGGCGTCGTCTGCCTTGGCCATTTCACGGGAAAGTTCTTCCCAGCGGTCCTGACGTGCCAGATAGCGACCCTTTTCGATAGCATCGTGTCCCACCAGATCACCTGCCTGCAGGTCAGCTACTGGAATGTTGACCTGGCCGCGATCCGGAAGCGCTGCGCTTACGTCAGATGCGATATCCAAGTTGGCAGACATCGCGATGGACGGGCAGGGGGTCTTGGGCTCTTGGCTTTGAAAAAACCGAAACATGGCAACACTCGATAACTAAACTTCACTGGCAACTTACCTCTGAACCCTCACTTGGATTTAGCTAAAATTCAAGATTCAGGGGGGTTATTGTCCACGAAATGCGTATAGTGTGGCCTGACCGCTTTAATTTGGTTCAGAAAGCGGTGAAATGGTGGCGATCTACGCGGAACCCGGCCTGCTCAAAAATAGGTTCCAGAACTTTGTGTGGCGGGGTCGACTCGTCCGGCAAACGAATCCTTTTGCCGGAGTTTAGAACTACAGAAACGCGCACCGAAAAATCCCATCGGGTATCAAAACGGACGTAGTCGATATCTTTCAAGCTGACTTCCGCCGTTCGGTTTCCGGTGAACCAATGCAGCGATTTCTCATCCAGGGTCATACCGGCACGTGTGTTCTGCAGAATATCCCAAAGCGCCGGCAGCGTCGGCAACGCCAAAAGCCCGACAAGCCACCAGACGGCATCAAACAACACCACCAGCGCAAGCAGCGCGCCGTAGACGCAAATAAGTATCGCAAAGGCACGCGGTGATCTGTTGTGGCGGGTAAAACTGTACGGTGTCATGCTGCCAGAATGCGCGAGACCATCTCGGTCGTGTCCCGCGACAGGTCCGGCGTTTTCGCAATGCGTTCAAGCTGTTCCCGGATAAGGCCTTGCCGCCCCTCATCATAGCGTTTCCAGGTCTGGAAGGCCGAACACATCCGGGCCGTTGTCTGCGGGTTCAATGGATCCAGTTTGATCAGCCAATCCGCCAAAAGCGCGTAGCCTGCACCGTCTTCGCGATGGAACCCTGCGTGGTTCATCGCCAGCGCTCCCATGACTGCGCGAAAACGGTTTGGATTCTTCCAGTTGAAATCTGGATGCTCTGTCAGCGATCGCGCGATTTCAGCCGCATCTGCGGGTGCCGCCATCGAGACTTGCAGGCCAAACCACTTATCCATAACCAGCCGATCATGTTGCCATTGATCGTAGAAAGCAGCCAATTCGGTCTCGCCTTTTCCCGCCCTAAGCAGGCAAGACAGCGCAGTTAATTGCAGCGTCATGTTATCGGCGGCTTGATACGCTTCGGCTGCTTTTACGCCGCCATCAAGGCGCGAGGTCAGTGACAGGGCCGCTCCACCCAAGGCGCGCTTGCCAGATTGAACCGCGTCAGGACTGTAGGGTTCGTCGATCACTGTCTCGCTGTGCAACCGTGGCAGCAGGTCCTGTACGTGTTGCGCGGTCACCTGCCGTAAGGTCTCAACCGCGGTCCAGATCGCCATCGGATCGGGCGTGTGGCTGCGTTCGTACAGGGCGGCGGCCAGTTCGGATTGCGTTGGCAATCCCAGCATCAATCCACGGTAGGCAGGATCCAGATTGCCGTCTCGTAGTACAGCAAGAATACCGTCCAGGTAATCCGCGTCAGGTGCGGTGTCGTTTTGGATCATACCCAGCAATGTGTCCTCGGCCAGCGATCGACCGGCCTGCCAGCGATTGAACGGGTCGGTGTCATGGGCCAGAAGGAACGCTTGTTCTACCGAGCTTTGGTCCCGTTCAAGAATGACCGGAGCCGAGAAATCCCGCAGGATCGAGGCCGTCGGTTTCGCGGCCAGTCCCGGAAAAGCAAAGCTCTGGGTGGCTTCGGTCAGTTCCAACACTTCGGTCGCGCGAACTTCATCACCATTTGGGCCAAGCAGGCCAACGGCAACAGGAATAACCTGCGGCAGCTTCTCGTCCTGACCGGGTGTGGGGGCGGTATGTTGTGACAGGGTCAGTGTGTAGGTTCCATCCTCCCAACTGTCTTTGACGGACACACGAGGCGTGCCGGATTGACTGTACCAGCGTTTGAACTGGCCGAGATCGCGACCTGTGGTGTCTTCGAAGACCTTGATCCAATCCTCGATGGTACAGGCTTGCCCGTCATGGCGATCAAAGTAGAGATCCAGCGCCTTGGTGTAGGCCTCATCCCCGACGAGGCGTTTCAGCATTCCAATAACCTCGGAGCCTTTTTCATAGACGGTGGCCGTGTAAAAATTATTGATTTCCTGAAAGCTTTCGGGCCGTACCGGATGGGACAGCGGGCCGTTATCTTCGGGGAATTGCCGCGCGCGCAGGTCGATTGCGTCGTGGATGCGCTTGACCGGCGCAGAGCGCATATCGGATGTGAACTGCGCATCGCGGAACACGGTCAGACCCTCTTTCAGGCACAATTGGAACCAGTCACGGCACGTGATCCGGTTTCCGGTCCAGTTGTGGAAGTACTCATGCGCAATGATCGCCTCGATCCGTTCGAAATTCGTGTCGGTCGAGGTTTCAGGGCTGGCCAGAACCGCAGAAGAGTTAAAGATGTTCAGGCCCTTATTCTCCATCGCGCCCATGTTGAAATCATCGACGGCGACGATGTTGAAGACGTCCAGATCGTATTCGCGGCCATAGACGTCCTCGTCCCATGTCATGGATTTCTTCAAGGCTTCCATACCGAAAGCGCATTTACCTTCGTCGCCGGGGCGAACCCACAGGTTCAACTCGACATCACGCCCGGACTTGGTTGTGAAACGGTCCGGGTGTGCAACAAGGTCACCGGCGACCAACGCAAACAGATAGGCTGGTTTCGGCCATGGATCGGTCCACTCGGCCCATCCATCTCCTTTGCCTGACGGGTTGCCGTTGGACAGCAATACCGGCAGGTCACCGTTGATGCGAACCGTAAAAGTCGACATCACGTCAGGACGGTCCGGGTAGAATGTGATCTTTCGAAAACCTTCGGCCTCGCACTGCGTGCAGTACATGCCGTTTGACATATAAAGCCCCTCGAGCGCGGTGTTGTTGCCCGGGTCGATCTCGACCTCGGCTTCCCAAACGAACTCAGTGTCGGGAACGGTCGCGGTCAGGCCTTCGGGGGTGACCTCGGGCTTGATCTCGTCACCGTCAATTCTCGCGCTGATCAGTTTCAGGTTTTCACCATGCAGAAAGAAGGTGCGGTCCGTGGTCTCTGGGTTGGGGCGGAATGCAATCCGAGACGTCACGCGTGTCGCATGCGCGGCAAGATCAAAGGTCAAATGCACACTGTCCACAAGAAAACCAAAGGGCGTATAGTCTTTCAGGTAGATTGTCGTTGGGGCAGCGTCGCGCATTTGGGGGCCTCGCATCGGTTTGGGTCTGGCGCGACGTTATGAGGTGTCGTTGCGGGCTGCAAGCAGAGCATTGAGGCTCGTTCGGCCGTCGTTTGAAGATTTTGGTAAGATTTTTTTACCGAAATTTGGCCTCGCACGTTGCCTATCGGAAACTTTCACTCTAAATGCTGGCTGCATACAGTGGCGTACATTCGTGGGAGAGAGCGATCATGACCAGCAGACAGACACGCAGCGGGCTTCAGGTTGATCCGGTACTGGCCGAGTTCATCGAGGCAAAAGCCCTGCCGGGAACCGGAGTGACCGCGGATGCGTTCTGGGATGGCATGGCGCGCATGGTGGCTGTGCTTGGGCCAAAGAACCGCGATTTTTTGAGCGCGCGGGAAACAATCCAGGGGCAACTGGACGCCTGGCATATCGAACGTAAAGGCCAGGTTCACGACGCCGATGCGTATCAGGCCTTTCTGCGCGAGATCGGGTACCTTGTCCAAGAGGGCGATGATTTCGAAATCGAAACCACCAATGTCGATCCTGAAATTGCAGCTATCCCCGGGCCCCAACTGGTCGTGCCGATCACGAATGCCCGGTTTGCACTGAACGCCGCGAATGCACGCTGGGGCAGCCTTTATGACGCGCTGTACGGGACTGATGCAATGGGTGATTTACCATCCGGCGGCGGGTATGACGCAGCACGCGGCGCGCGCGTGATCGCGTGGGCGAAAGGCTTTCTCGACGACGCGGCCCCACTGGCCAGCGGGTCGTGGGCGGACGTGACCGAATTGCGTGTCGAAGATGGCGCACTACAACCTGCGTTGGCTGATCCGTCGCGTTTTGCGGGCTTAGGTGGTTCGGCAGACAGCCCAGAGTTCATTCTGCTGAAAAACAATGGTTTGCACATTAAGGTCGTCATCGACGCGTCCAGCAATATCGGGGCGTCCGATCCGGCAGGTATTGCAGATGTGCATTTGGAATCTGCCCTGTCCACGATCATGGATTGCGAGGATTCGGTGGCCTGTGTCGATGCAGAAGACAAGGTTGTGGCCTATGGCAACTGGTTGGGCCTCATGAAAGGGGATCTGACCGAAGACGTGACCAAAGGTGGCAAAACCTTTACGCGTAAGCTAGCCGATGACCTGAACTACACCACTTCTGGCGGAGCGGAGGCGACGCTGAAGGGACGATCCCTTATGCTGGTGCGTAACGTTGGCCACCTGATGACCAACCCGGCGGTTCTGGATGGCGAAGGAAACGAGATCGGCGAAGGTCTGATGGACGCGCTGTGCACTACCTTGATCGCCATGCACGATCTGCAGCGCACTGGCGGGAATTCGGTCACAGGTTCGGTTTACGTGGTCAAACCGAAAATGCACGGACCCGCCGAAGTTGCCTTTGCGGTCGAGATTTTCGACATGGTCGAAGACATCCTCGGCCTGCCGCGCAATACCGTCAAACTTGGCATCATGGACGAAGAGCGCCGCACCTCTGCCAACCTCAAGGAATGCATCCGGGCTGCGAAATACCGTGTTGCCTTCATCAACACCGGCTTCCTTGATCGCACAGGGGATGAGATCCACACCTCAATCGAGGCTGGTCCGATGCTGCCCAAGGGCGACATGAAGGCAACGCCGTGGATTGCGTCTTACGAAGATCGCAACGTCGACATCGGTTTGGCCTGCGGACTGAAAGGCAAAGCGCAGATCGGTAAAGGCATGTGGGCCATGCCGGATCGGATGGGGGAAATGCTGGAGGCCAAGGTCGGGCACCCGCAATCAGGTGCCACCTGTGCCTGGGTTCCATCGCCGACCGCCGCAACGCTGCACGCCACGCATTATCACAAGGTTGACGTGCTGGCCCGTCAGGACGCGCTTGCTGAAGGCGGTGCGCGGGGAACGTTGGATGACCTGCTGACGGTTCCGCTGCTCGCGGGCCGTAATCTGGGCGATGAAGAGATCACGACCGAAATCGAAAACAACGCGCAAGGCATCCTTGGTTATGTGGTGCGCTGGGTCGATCAGGGGGTCGGGTGTTCCAAAGTACCTGACATTCACGATGTCGGCCTGATGGAAGACCGCGCAACTTGTCGGATTTCGTCTCAGGCGTTGGCCAACTGGTTGCACCACGATGTGGTCTCGGAAGAACAAGTCATGGCGGCGATGAAAAAGATGGCGGCTGTCGTGGATCGACAGAATGCGGATGATGCAGCCTATCGCCCGATGGCGCCGGGATTTGACGGCATTGCATTCCAGGCGGCTTGTGATCTGGTCTTCAAGGGACGCGTGCAGCCCTCTGGTTACACCGAACCAGTGCTGCATGCCCGCCGTCTGGAACTGAAAGCCAGCCTTTAACCACATTCGAAAAACAGGACACGACATGGCAGTTTCCTTGCGCAAAGCCCGTACAATCATTCGCAAGACCCTTGAAAAAGGGCGCGAGATGGAACTGAAGCCCCTTTCTGTGGTGGTGTTGGACGCAGGCGGGCACGTCATCGCGTTCGAGCGCGAAGACAGCGCCGCGCCGGGACGTTTTGCGATTGCGCAGGGAAAAGCCTATGGTGCGGTCATGCTGGGCATGGCCGGTACCGCTCAGATGCAGCGGGCTGAAGCGCAGGCGTATTTTATGGCCGCTGTGAACGGTGTTTATGGCGGCCAAGTCGTTCCCGTACCCGGCGGCATTTTGCTGCGCGACCGGAAAGGCGCTGTGATCGGAGCGGTTGGTGTGACGGGCGATACGTCCGACAATGACGCCGTTGCAGGCATGGCCGGCATCGACGCTGCAGGCCTCACTGGCGAGATCTAATCCGCTTGGTTGACGGCGCTGATTGAAGCGTCGGTTTCCTATCGGACAGCAGGGCAGCAAAGCTGCTGCTTTTTTGCCCTGTGTGCAGCGTTGAACATGTACCTGCGCTAACATTCAGGGCGTGTGCTATTGCGCGCTGGTGACCCGGTCGGTAGTTTTTTGTGAAAAGGTCACGAAAAAATTGGGAAAGCGGAATGGCTCGACCCGTCGTCGGTATTATCGGCAACTCGCATCTGATTAATGATGAATACCCGACCCACGCGGGTGGGACGATGAATTCTGAGGCGGTTGCGAACGTATCGGGGTGCCTGCCCATGCTGATCCCGGCGGACCCCCGATATGTCTCGGTCGAGGAACTGCTTGAGGTCTGCGATGGCTTTCTTTTGACCGGCGGACGCCCGAACGTGCATCCAGAAGAATACGGCGAGTCCGCAACCGATGCGCATGGTGAATTCGACCGTGCGCGGGATGCTATTACCCTGCCGCTGGTTCGGGCCTGCGTCGAACGCGGCCAGCCGTTCTTCGGCATTTGCCGGGGCTTTCAAGAAGTGAACGTCGCGATGGGCGGAACGCTTTACCCCGAAATCCGCGACCTGCCGGGCCGGATGAACCATCGCATGCCTCCAGACGGGACGTTGGAGGAGAAATTTGCCCTTCGCCATATCGTGACACTGTCCGAAGGCGGTATTTTTCACCGTCTACTGGGGGCGCGCGAGGTGATGACAAACACTTTGCACGGGCAGGGGATCAAAACCGTGGGGCACCGCATCGTCATTGATGGCCACGCACCAGACGGCACCCCCGAGGCGACATATATCAAAGATGCGCCGGGATTCACGCTGTCCGTACAGTGGCATCCTGAGTGGGACGCCGAAAACGATCCCGTCTCACGTCCGCTTTTCACGGAGTTTGGCAAGGCCGTCCACGCATGGTCGGCCAAGTCGGGCGCTGGTCTGGTTCAGCGATCCGCATAAGAATTGCACCGTCCCAGCTGAAGAACGCCGGATCGGTGCAACGCGATTAAATCAGCAGATCAAATTGATTGATCAAAGGCAGAGAGCGCGCGCGCTGACCGGTCAGATCAAACAGCGCATTGCCCAGTGCGGGCATTGCCGGTGGAGTTCCGGGTTCACCCACACCACCGAGGCGAGGGTTGGTTTCCAGAACACGAACCTCGGTCACCGGTGCGTTATGCATGCGCAGGGCGTCGTAATCGGGGAAGTTGAATTGCTCAACCTCGCCATCCGCAAAGGTGATCTCACCCATTACAGCGGCGGAAAGCCCGTAAATCATGCCGCCAAACATCTGCGCCTCGACCGTACCTGGGTCCAACGCGATGCCAACGTCACAAGCGATCCAAGCTTTGGAAATGCGAATGGTGCCATCTTCGTCGACGACCTCAATGACCTGCGCAACCGGTGTGCCAAAGCTGTAGGTCATCGCAACTCCGCGACCGACTCCGTCTGGCGTTTCGCCCGTCCAGCCTGACATCTCTTTGACGGCCTGCAAAACGCCCGCCGCTGGCGCGAACTCGGCCTTGGCAAGCTCAAGGCGGAATTCCAGCGGGTCGCGACCGGCTGCGTGGGCCATCTCGTCCATGAATGTCTCATGGAAAAAACCGTTGTGACTGTTACCGACCGAGCGCCAGAACCCAACGGGGACGTCCAAGTCGGCTATGTGTCCACTGATGCGGTAATTCGGTACGGCATAGGGCTGGTTGAACAGCCCCTCGACCAAGACCTTGTCGGGTCCGCCGCCCGGCAGGCCCGTGTAGCGCTCCATGGCTTGCTGCGTGCAGGACTGTGAAGCAACCTTGCCGTCGATCAGAACAGCCTTTCCATCTTTGACCGCGCCGCGCATCCGACCGATCGCTGCGGGGCGATAATAGTCATGGCGCATATCTTCTTCGCGGCTCCACGTCGTTTGAACGGGAACGCCGGGCATTGCCATCGCAACTTTTGTGGCAATTTCGGCAAAGTCCAGCTCGCCACGCCGACCAAACCCGCCGCCCAGGTAGGTTGTATGCAGTTCGACCGCCTCTTTATCCAGATTGGCGGTGTTTGCCGCGCGGATCTGAAGCAAAGTCGGCGCTTGGTTGCCACACCACAGGTCCAGCTTGGTTCCGGTAAACAGCGCGGTTGCGTTCATCGGTTCCATCGTGGAATGGGCAAGATACGGTACGCGGTATTCGGCGGAAATTTCAGTGGCACCTTCGGGCAGTGTTTCCACATCGCCGTCATCACGCATGGTCGTGTTCGGCGCATCGTCAAAGGCTTCGGCGATCTTGGCGAACAGCCCGTCGGTTTCCGGCGGGTAGGGTGCGTCGCCCCAGTCGATATCAATCGCCTCGACCGCCTGAATGGCCAGCCAGGTATTGTTGGCGATCACGGCGACGCCGTTATCCAGATCAACGACCTTTTCAACACCGGGCATTGATGTTGCGGCGCTGGCGTCGAACCCGTTCATGGCGCCCCCCAGTTTGGGGTTCATACGAACCGACGCGAACTTAAGTCCTTCGGGGCGTACATCGATGCCAAATTCGGCCGTGCCGGTGGATTTTCCAACAACATCCACACGCGGCAGGTTTTTGCCCAGCAGACGCCAGTCGGCGGGGTCCCTAAGTTCGATATGCGGAGTTTCGATCTGCCCCGCAGCCTCGGCCAGCTCGGTGTAGGGAATGCGTGTGCCGTCCGGGGCCACCACTGCGCCGGTTTCCGTCTTTAACTGGGCACGGTCCACGCCTAAACGATCGGCTGCTGCCTGTTTCAGCGTCTCACGCGCGGTGGCGCCGGCCTCGCGCATCCTTTCGAAGCCGTCCTTCATCGAAGTCGACCCGCCGGTTACCTGCAGGTTCAGGGTTTTACCCAAAACGCCCAAGGCCTCAGCCAGGTTGTGTTGGAAATCTGAGATATCGTAGCCCTTGTTGGGTAGGCCTTCACCGACGAGCGCGGCGTTGTAGTAAGCAGCCGCAGCAGGTCCGTGGAGAACACGGATGTCTTCCAGCTCGACGTCCAGCTCTTCGGCGATTAGCGCGGCCCAGGTCGTCATTACACCCTGTCCCATCTCGGCGCGCGGGGCAAAGAGGGTGACGCCTTGTTGGTCGACCAGAATAAAGGGATTTAGTGCTGTTTCGCCCTGACCCGGTTTCAATGGGTTCGCGGCCGGGCGGCTGACGTGATATGCGCCAAAAGCCACGCCGCCGACTATTGCGGCGGAACCGATCAGGAATGTGCGGCGGAGGATTCTTCCTACAGATGCCATCTCTTAGGCCTCCTTCAACTTGGCGGCGGCGTCATGGATTGCAGCCCGAATGCGCGGATAGGTTCCACAGCGGCACAGGTTGCCCTGCATCGCATCGTCTATGTCCTGATCTGTGGGCGAGGGGTTTTCCGCCAGCAATGCTGCGGCCTGCATGATCTGGCCAGACTGACAATACCCGCATTGCGCGACCTGATGATCGACCCAGCTTTGCTGGATCGTGGCCATTGCCTCTGGGGTGCCGAGACCTTCGATCGTGGTCACATCACCCCATACATCGGAAAGGGCGACCTGACAGGATCGCACGGCCTCACCATCAATGTGGACTGTGCAGGATCCGCAGGCTGCAACCCCGCAGCCGAACTTGGTGCCTGTCAAACCGATTTCGTCCCGCAGGACCCACAAAAGCGGTACATCGTCAGGCAGATCAACCTGATGGGTCTTTCCGTTGATTTTAAGGGCGGTCGCCATGGCGCACCTCTCTTGGCTGTGGCTGGTTTCTGACATAATTGTCGTAAAGTGTCAGGGTGTCAATTGACAAAATATGCAAAAAATGTCAGAGCGGATTCATGAAAGACAAATTGGACGATCCGAAACAAAGCGCGATCCTTGCTTCGGCGCTTGAGGCGTTTGCGATTTACGGGTTTCGCAAAACCTCGATGGATGACATCGCGAAGGGCGCCGGGATGTCGCGCCCTGCTGTCTATCTGCATTACAAGAACAAAGAAGCTATCGTGCGTAGCCTGACCCAGGCACACTATGCTGAAAAGATTGAAAACGTGGCACTGGCCCTGTCGGGTGAGGGCAGCGTTTCGACCCGTCTGATGCAAGCAATTGCGGCACAGATTGAGGGGATGGCAGCCATCCTAGCTTCGCCCCACGGGATGGAGATGCTGGATACCAGTAAATCCATGGCTGCCGATATTCTGGCAGAGGGCGAGGGAACATTGACGTCCCTTTATGCCGACTGGTTAAGGCGCGAGGACGAAGGCGGGCGGGTGCATCTGCCGAACGGACCAGACGAAACGGCCAAAACCATTACGGCAACCCTGATGGGCGTCAAACTGACAGCAGCCAGCGCTGATGAGTTCGAGCAACGGATTTCCCAGTTGGGGCAACTACTGGGCGCCGGGTTAGAGGTCAGGTAACGCGCTGCCGCACTTTGAATTCGGGCTTGTCCCAGAGCTTGTTTGCGATGATATCGGCAAGAATGTCGACAGCCTGCTCGACATCGTTTTCATCAATGTACAACGGTGTGAATCCAAACCGCATGACATCAGGCGCACGGAAATCTCCGATGACCCCCCGCGCGATCAGCGCCTGCATGGCCGCGTAGCCTTCGGCGAAACGGAATGAGACCTGACTACCGCGCTGTTCTGGGTCACGGGGGCTGGCAAGATGCAGGTCGGGGCAGGTGGCCTCGACCCGCGTTATGAACAACTCGGTCAGTTCTGTGGACTTGGCGCGCACATCGTCCATTTCTGCCATGTCCCAGATGTCCATTGCGGCGGACAATGCGGT
The DNA here is from genome assembly GCF_056533365.1 of Ruegeria sp. G5. NCBI lineage: Bacteria > Pseudomonadati > Pseudomonadota > Alphaproteobacteria > Rhodobacterales > Roseobacteraceae > Ruegeria > Ruegeria sp. G5. Next base: position 363,438 of record NZ_JBQFOK010000004.1, read on the forward strand.
CATCTGCAGGATCGGCGGCGTGCCGACGCGCATCCGTTCGATCCCGTTTCCGGGGCGGTAGTCCAGATCAAAGGCAAAGGGGGCTTCGTGTCCCAGCCATCCGGACAGGGCAGGGCGCACGCGATCCGATAAACGTGGCGCGACGTAGATAAACGCAGGCGCGCCGGGCCCGCCGTTGAGGTATTTGTAGGTACACCCCACCGCGAAATCCGCGTTGCAGCCGGAAAGATCGACCGGGATCGCTCCGGCGGAATGGGCAAGATCCCAGACCGTAACAGTGCCGTTTGCGTGGGCCTTGTCCGTCAACGTTTTCATGTCATGCATCCGGCCTGTGCGATAGTCGACCTCGGTCAACATCAATACGGCGATGTCTTCGGTGATGTTTGCTGCGACATCTTCTGGTTCAACAACGCGCAGCTCATAGTCAGGACCAAGCGATCGCAGCAACCCGTCAACCATATACAGGTCCGACGGGAAATTGCCGCTGTCTGACAGCACCACCTTGCGGTCAGGGCACAGTTCCAACGCTGACGCGACCGCCTGATAGACCTTGATTGACAATGTATCGCCGGTCACGACGCTTCCCGGTTCTGCGCCGATCAAACGCCCAATCCGATCCCCAAGCCCGGTCGGCAAGGCCATCCAACCGGCTTTGTTCCAACCGGTGATCAACATCTGCCCCCATTCATCGGTCATCATTTGACCCACACGGTCAGACGCGGCCTTGGGCAATGGTCCAAGCGAATTACCGTCCAGATAGATGGTGCCTTCTGGCAGGTGGAACATGGCTTTGGTCGCTGAAAAATCGGTCATGCAGGGTCCGCCGTCGTGATGAAATGATGGTTTGGAACTGGCTACCCGAAGCGGATCGTGCTGTCCATCTGTGCAAAACCAACGGCAAGAACTGCAATAAATTGCTGCGACTATCTGGAGTTTTGATCTTCCTGTCGGAAAGCGGTAGACCATCTGTCGAAAACGACACTTTTTTTGAAAGTGACAGACAGGTAACACGCAAGAATGCAAAAAATCGACATCCCTCCGATCTGGCTGTTGGGTGCTGCGTGTCTTGCGTGGCTACAATCGCGTTACTTCTCGCTGGGCCTTTCACTGGATGGGTGGCTTACGGATCTACTCAGCGGGATCCTGATTGGCGGGGGTGTCATTCTTGCGATTTTGGCGGTCATGGAATTTAGCAAGTTCAAGACGACGGTTTTTCCGCATCAGGTTCCATCGTCCATGGTGCAGACCGGAATATTCAAGCGTAGCCGGAACCCGATTTACCTTGGCGATGTGCTGATATTGACCGGATTGATCCTGCGTTTTGATGCGGTTCTGTCTTTGGTTCTGGTGCCGGTTTTTGTCTGGCTGCTGGAACGCAGATTCATCCTGCCTGAAGAAGACCGCCTGCGTCGAAAGTTTCGAGCGGACTTTGCCCGCTATGAAAAGCAAACCCGGCGTTGGATCTGAGGATGAACAACGAATGACGTAAAGTGACAGATGCTGCGGTTGCGAAACAATCTTTCGCAATGTAGATGAGGGCTTGATGAAAAATGCAAGATACATGCGCGAACATATCGAAAATTAGGGGGACCCACCGTTGAAGATAGGAACGCCAAAAGAAACTTTTGACGGTGAGAACCGGGTGGCGATGACGCCGGACTCGGCACGTCAACTGCAGAAGCTGGGGTATGACTGCCTGATCGAAAAGGGTGCAGGTGCTGCCGCAGGCTTTTCAGATGCAGCCTACGAAGCGGCCGGCGTCGAGGTGATCAAAACCGCCGCTTCGCTTTGGAAAACGGCGGATATCGTCGCCAAAGTGCGGCAGCCCAATGAGACGGAGCTGAAGCGCCTGACCAAGGGCAAGACTCTGATTTCATTCTTTAATCCGGCTGGGAATGAAGAGGGGATGGAAGTCGCCAAGTCCAAGGGCGCGAACGTGATTGCCATGGAAATGGTGCCGCGTATCTCGCGCGCACAAAAGATGGACGCGCTGTCCTCGATGGCCAATATCGCGGGCTATCGGGCCGTTATCGAAGCGGGTAATAACTTTGGCCGGTTCTTCACCGGTCAGGTGACCGCTGCCGGTAAAGTGCCGCCTGCCAAGGTTTTGATCGTTGGTGCCGGTGTCGCAGGTTTGGCGGCTATTGGCACGTCCACTTCGCTGGGCGCGATCACCTATGCGTTCGATGTGCGCCCCGAGGTGGCCGAACAGGTTGAGTCCATGGGGGCTGAGTTCGTCTATCTGGACTTCGAAGAAGAACAGCAGGATGGCGCGGCAACAGGCGGCTATGCCTCGGTCCAGTCGGAGGAATTCCGCAACGCTCAGCTGGCCAAGTTCCGTGAGCTGGCACCGGAAATGGACATCGTCATCACGACGGCGCTTATTCCCAATCGCGAAGCGCCTGAGCTTTGGACCAAGGACATGGTCGAAAGCATGAAGCCGGGTTCGGTTATCGTGGACCTCGCGGCTGAAAAGGGCGGCAACTGTAAGCTGACCGTCGCGGACGAGAAAATCGTGACCGACAATGGCGTGACCATCATCGGCTACACTGATTTCCCAAGCCGGATGGCGTCGCAGGCATCGTCGCTTTATGCAACGAACATCCGCCATATGATGACCGACCTGACCCCTGAAAAGGATGGTCAGATCAATCACGACATGGAAGATGACGTGATCCGGGGCGCAACTGTGACCCATGAGGGTGAGATCACCTTCCCGCCGCCGCCACCCAAAGTTCAGGCGATCGCGGCGCAGAAAAAACCCGAAGTCAAAGAACTGACGCCGGAAGAGAAGAAGGCGCAAGAGATTGCCGCATTCAAGGCGCAAACCAAGCAGCAGTTCACCTTGCTGGGTGTCGGTGGCGCGCTGATGTTGCTGGTGGGTCTGGTTGCCCCGGCCAGCTTCATGCAGCACTTCATCGTGTTTGTGCTGGCAGTATTCGTGGGCTTTCAGGTGATCTGGAATGTCTCGCACAGCCTGCACACTCCGTTGATGGCGATTACCAACGCGATTTCGTCGATCATCATCGTCGGGGCGCTCATGCAGATTGGGTCGGGTTCCTTCCTGGTCATTCTGCTGGCGGCGTTGTCTGTCTTCATGGCCGGGATCAATATCTTCGGCGGCTTCCTCGTCACACGGCGCATGCTCGCCATGTTCCAGAAATCCTAAGGAGGTCGGGCATATGATTGGCTTTACTTCTGCCGCCTACGTTGTCGCGGCTGTCCTTTTCATCCTGTCCCTTGGTGGCTTGTCGAACCAGGAAAGCGCAAAGCGCGCCGTCTGGTACGGCATCGTCGGTATGGCGCTGGCGGTTTTCGCCACTCTGGTTGGTCCCGGTTCTGGCCTGTGGTTGCTGTCGATCCTGTTGATCATCGGCGGGGGCCTGATCGGTCAGTATGTTGCGAAACGGGTCCAGATGACCGAGATGCCGCAGCTGGTGGCTGCGATGCACTCGCTGGTCGGTCTGGCAGCTGTTTTCGTGGGTTTCAACGCGCATTTCGAGATCGGGAACGTCGCGCAGGTCATGGCCATTGTGGACTCGGCTTCGCAGGCTGACTTGTCCGATCTGGGCGCATTTGCCAAACTCATCGCCAAGAAAACACCGGCCGAGCTGGCCATCCTGCATGTTGAATTGTTCCTCGGCATCTTCATCGGTGCGATTACCTTTACCGGTTCTGTCGTCGCCTATGGAAAGCTTGCGGGTAAGGTGACCTCGGCGGCGACCAAGTTGCCGGGTGGCCATGCGCTGAACGCGGCTGCTGCGGGCCTCTCGTTCATCTGTCTGATCTGGTACACCAGCTCGGGAGGGTTCTTCCCACTGTTCCTGATGACGCTGGCGGCGCTGTTTATCGGCTATCATCTGATCATGGGCATCGGTGGGGCGGACATGCCGGTGGTTGTTTCGATGCTCAACAGCTATTCCGGCTGGGCCGCGGCAGCGATTGGTTTCAGCCTTGGCAATGACCTGTTGATCGTCGTCGGTGCGCTGGTTGGATCGAGCGGTGCGATCTTATCGTATATCATGTGTAAGGCGATGAACCGTCACTTTGTCAGTGTGATCCTGGGTGGCTTTGGTGGCCCGCAGGGCGAGCAGATGGCGGTTGAGGGCGAGCAGATTGCAATCGAAGCGGATGGCGTTGCTGCCGCTCTGAATGATGCCGACAGCATCGTCATCATCCCTGGCTACGGTATGGCAGTTGCGCAGGCACAGCAGTCGGTGTCCGAACTGGTCCGCAAGCTGCGCGCCAAGGGCAAGAACGTGCGTTTCGCAATCCACCCCGTTGCCGGTCGTTTGCCGGGTCACATGAACGTGCTGCTGGCCGAGGCCAAGGTGCCTTACGATATCGTGCTGGAAATGGACGAGATCAACGACGACTTCCCTGAAACGGATGTGGCAATTGTCATCGGGTCCAATGACATCGTGAACCCGGCGGCTCAGGAAGATCCCAACAGCCCGATCGCTGGTATGCCGGTTCTGGAATGCTGGAAGGCCAAGCAGGTGTTCGTGTCCAAGCGCGGTCAGGGTACAGGTTACTCGGGCATCGAAAACCCGCTCTTCTTCAAAGAGAACACGCGCATGTTCTATGGCGACGCGAAAGCCAGCCTGGACAAGTTGCTGCCGATGATCGAGTGATCGGGTGGTATAGTTAAACTGCAAAGGGCGCCTTCGGGCGCCCTTTTCTTTTTGGTTCGGATGGGGGCTTTGCCCCCAAACCCCCAGGATATTTTTAGCCAGATGAAGCATGCGTGATGTGCTAAGATCAGTGACGAAAGCGAGGTTGGTGATGGAGACAGTGAACGGCATCGGCGGTGTGTTCTTTCGGGCGCGTGACCCGCAAGCTTTGACGGAGTGGTATGAAAAGCATCTGGGCGTGCATCATTTCGATCCGGTTCCTTGGAAGCAGAGAGAGGGGTACACGGTTTTTGCACCCTTCGCGCAGGACACTGAGTATTTTGGGCGGGCCGAGCAGCAATGGATGATCAACTTCCGTGTTGATGATCTGGCCGCGTTGACGAGGCAATTGGAAGCGTCGGGAATCTCGGTTGAAACGCAAGACGAATGGAATAGCGAGGTAGGACAATTTGCCCGCATTCACGACCCGGAGGGTAATCCGATCGAGCTGTGGCAGCCTAATCAATGACATAGCCGCTTTGCATACCGTTGTATCCATGTAAGCGTATGAAATAAAACAGAATTGATGTCTGGACTGCGTGTCGTATAGTGCGTCTGACCATACGGAGCCACGAATGACGCCCATTGAAGACCACCCCCTGCGCTACGCCCTTGCAAACGAACTGCACGCGCGCCCTTTTCCCGTGGCGTCGTCCCCGTGCACCGTGGTTTTCTTGGCGATCAAGAAGCCGGCGGCTGCTGTGGCGCGCGATCGGGGCGAAGATATGGCCCATCTGATCGAGTTGCTGGATCGCCATGGGGCACAGCACCCTCAACCTGAGGCGACGCATTATGCAGGTCAGATTGGGCGCCATTGGCTTAAATGGGAACAGCATACCGAATTCGTCACATATACTGCGATCACGCAGAACGTTAGCGAACGTGCATTTAACCCGGCTGATTTCGAGGTGTTTCCGATGGATTGGCTGCAGGAAAGCCCTGGGCAACGGGTGACTTCGGCCATGATCCGCGTGGTGGAGAGGGGACCGGATCAAGCGGTCAAATCCGCCTTGGCGGATTGGTTCGAGCCGGAAAGCCTTGCGGTGGCGCGTGTTCTGGATGACGCTGCGGTCTGTGCCAGTGACTTCCGTATTGATACCGCTGGGCACATGAGGTTTGCCCTGTTCGTTAGCGAAGGAACGAAACAGCGCAGAACCGGGCGGATTATCCAGCGGCTTTGCGAGATTGAGACCTACAAGGCAATGTCCATGCTGGGGTTCGCCCGCGTCAAAGAACTGATGCCGCGCATTGGCGAACTGGACGGAAAGCTGACCGAATTGATGGGGCAGATGACTGATAACTCAGCCCATCCAGACAAGTTGTTGCCGGATTTATTATCCACGTCGACAGAGTTGGAGACGATATCCGCGCAGTGTTCCTTTCGGTTTGGGGCCACCGGGGCCTATGAGGCGATCGTTAACCAGAGGATCGAAGTCCTGCGAGAACAAAGGTTCGAAGGACGGCAGTCTTTCGCGGACTTTATGATGCGCAGGTATGATCCCGCCATTCGCACCGTGAAGTCTACAGAACGACGTCTGCAAGCGCTGTCAGATCGGGCAATCAGGGCAGGTGAGTTGCTGCGAACCCGGGTGGACGTAGAGCGGAGTGCGCAGAACCAGGCTTTGCTGGAAAGCATGGATCGCCGCGCCGACCTTGCTTTGCGCCTTCAACACACTGTCGAAGGTTTGTCGGTTGTCGCGATCAGTTACTATGCAGTCTCATTGGCGAGCTATCTGCTGTATCCTCTGACCAAGGCGGGGATCAGCAAGGGTATGTTGACAGCCATTGTAACCGTACCTGTCGTTTTGGGTGTTTGGTTCGCGATCAGAAGGATACGAAAGCGGCTTGAATAATCTTCGTTTGCCAATCGGGACGCCAGCTGTAGTAGTGGCGTGATCTTGTGCAAAGCAAAGGAAGACGGGTGATTGGTATCGTAGCTGCTTGGCGGGCCGTGGCCGCGATGTTCATTCTGAACGGCGCATTGTTCGGTATATGGGCCTCACGCATTCCCGCCGTTCGGGATCACCTTGGCCTGACGCACGAGGCACTTGGGCTGGGTTTGCTGTTCATGGCCGCGGGGGCCGTGTGTTCTTTCCCAATCACCGGGCGTTTGACGGATCAGTTCGGAGCGGTCGCCATCACGCGTGTGATTGCCGTTTTGTACACGTTTTCCCTGATCCTTTTGGCTTTGGCGGGCGGATTTTGGTCGTTGGCCGCTTTTTTGTTTGTGTTCGGGGCTTTTCATGGGTCGATGGATGTCGCCATGAATGCGTGGGCTGCCGAGGTTGAGCAGGCATACGACAAGCCGGTTATGTCGTCGTTTCACGCGATGTGGAGCTTGGGGGCAGGGCTGGGTGCCCTCAGCGGCTATGGCGCGGTGCAACTTGGCTTGACTGTCCTTGAACACTTTCTGCTGGCCGGGGGTGTTGTAGTGGCGTTCGCGTTGGTGTCTTCGTGGGTCAGGTGGACGTCACGCCGGACGACCTCAAGCGGAGGGGTGGTGTTTGCGATGCCCTCAGGGGTGCTTGTACTGGTCGGTTTGACTGCGATGTGCAGTGCGCTGAGCGAGGGCGCAGTTGCAGATTGGAGCGCGATTTTCTTGCGGGATGTCACCGGAGCGTCGGAGAGTGTCGCCGCCCTTGGCTACGCTGTTTTCTCGGTAACAATGGTGGCAGTCCGTCTGGCTGGTGGCGTCGCTATCGCGCGGTTTGGTCCGACCATAACGGCACGTTTCGGCGGTCTTTGTGCTGCATTGGGCGTTTTCGCGGTTGTCGCGACCGGAGAGGCATCCGTGGCTTTGGCGGGCTTTGCATTGATGGGGGTGGGCTTAGCCGTCATGATGCCGCTTGCGTTCAGCCGGGCAGCAAACGACCCTAATATTCCTCCGGGGCAGGCCATCGCCAGTGTGGCGACGTTGGGGTATGGCGGTCTGCTCATCGGGCCGCCGCTTATTGGGTTTTTGGCAGAGATGCTTACATTGCGTCTGGCGTTTACCGCATTACTGCCGCTTGCGCTGCTGATTGTTGTGCTGGCAGGCGCACTGAGGCCGGCCATCGACGACTGACTTTGAGGGGAGAACCACATGCCGATCAAAAACCGCTTTGCGGAATTGCAGGGTGAAATCACCGAGTGGCGGCGCGACATTCACGAAAACCCTGAAATCCTGTTCGAGACACATCGGACGAGCGCTCTGGTTGCGGAAAAGCTGAAGTCGTTCGGATGTGACGAAGTCGTCACCGGAATCGGCCGAACTGGTGTCGTTGGCGTCATCAAGGGTAAGGCCAACACGAGCGGCAAGGTCATTGGGTTGCGGGCTGACATGGATGCCTTGCCGATCCAAGAGGCCACCGGACTTGACTATGCCTCTAAGACGGACGGTGCCATGCATGCGTGCGGGCATGACGGGCACACCGCGATGCTGTTGGGTGCGGCCAAGTATTTGTCAGAGACACGAAACTTTGACGGGACCGTTGTCGTAATTTTTCAGCCTGCCGAAGAAGGTGGCGGAGGTGGGCGCGAGATGTGCGAAGACGGTATGATGGACCGCTGGAACATTCAGGAGGTCTACGGGATGCACAACTGGCCCGGGCGTCCCGTCGGCAGTTTTGCAATTCGTCCCGGTGCGTTTTTTGCTGCCACCGACCAGTTTGACATTACGTTTGAAGGCAAGGGTGGACACGCCGCTAAACCACATGAGACTGTGGATACGACAGTGATGACGGCTCAGGCTGTTCTGGCCTTGCAGACAATCGCATCGCGCAATGCTGATCCAGTTGATCAAATCGTCGTTTCGGTCACCGCATTCGAAACGTCCTCGATGGCGTTCAATGTCATACCACAATCCGTCAAGCTAAAGGGCACCGTACGGACCATGAGCGAAGGGATGCGCGATCTGGCCGAGAAACGCATCAATGAGATCTGTAGCGGAGTGGCTGCAACCTTTGGCGGCGTTGCAGATGTGACCTATTACCGTGGGTACCCGGTCATGGTGAACAGTGACGTGCAAACCGACTTTGCGGCAGAGGTCGCGCGCTCGGTCGCGGGGGCTTGCGATGACGCGCCGCTGATCATGGGGGGCGAGGATTTCGCCTTTATGCTCGAGGAACGACCGGGTGCTTATATCCTGGTCGGCAATGGGGATACGGCTGCCGTACACCATCCTGAATACAACTTTAATGACGAGGCTATTCCGGCAGGCTGCAGTTGGTGGGCCGAGATCGTCGAGCAGCGGATGCCTGCCCTTTGAATGGCCGGTCAACGTGGGGGCTCTGCCCCCACACCCCCGGGATATTTTCAGCCAGATGAAGAAGGATCCCCTGCATCCAGTTCGAGCTGGGTGCTCAGGGTGTCTACGATGTCGTCCAATGCCGTGTTTTGCGTATTCACGCAGGACTGCGCGGCTTGACGCGCTGCGTTCAATGCAGATGGATCAGATAGCCACTTTGCCACAGCATTTGTCAATTCTGAGGCCGTTTTGACCTCGAGCGCGCCGCCTGTTTCGACAAGTGGGGCAAATGTTTCGGCAAAGTTGAAATACCCGGGACCTGTAAGAACTGCCGCGTTCGCCTGCGCAGGCTCAAATGGGTTGTGGCCGCCGATTTCTTTTAGCGAGCCGCCTAGAAACACGATCGGGCAGAGCGCATACCATGTGCCCGTTTCACCCAGGGTGTCTGCGACATAGACCTGAGTATTATCGTTGATGGCTTCGTTTTTGGATCGCAGGGCCGAACTGAGCTGCGCTTGAGTTACGAGCGTTTTTACGTCTTCGCGACGTTCGGGGTGGCGCGGGATAAGCAGGAGCAGAAGGTCAGGCCACTGTTTCAGCAATTCACTATGCGCTTCCAGCACGGTTTCTTCTTCGCCCGCGTGGGTCGAACTGGCGATCCAGACCGGTCGGTCACCGATCTGCTGCTGCACGGCTGTCAGAGTTTGTGCGTCCACGGGCAATGGGTCGGACATCGCTTTCAGATTTGTGCCGGGTTTAACGCGATCCCGGGTGGCGCCCATATCAATCAGATTGGCTGCCGTCCGGTCGTTCTGCGTTAGAAACAGTACAAACTGGTCCAATATGAACCGTGCCGTTTGAGGTCGTTTTTTCCAGCCCGCGACTGATTTTTCCGACAGACGTGCGTTCAAAAGGGCAAGCGGCGCGCCGCGAGAGGCAGTTTCCACGATGAGCCGCGGCCAGATTTCGCTTTCAACGAAAATACCCGCATCGGGCCGCCAATGGCTGAGGAACCGAGTCACAGGACCACCGGCATCCAGCGGTGGGTACTGATGCCTTGTCCGCGGGGGCATGCGCTTTTCTATCAACGCGGCAGATGTTGGGGTGCCGGAGGTGATCAAAAACTCGGCAGTTGGCAGGCGTTCACCCAAACGTTTGATCAGGCTGATGACGGAGAGTGTTTCTCCAACGCTTGCAGCGTGAAACCAGATCAATTGACCATCAGGTCGCGGCTGGCTGGCGTGGCCTAGACGCTCATGTTGGCGGGCCGTCGGCACATCGGCAGCCAACATCTTTTTCCGAACGGTGTGCCATATGACAGGAGCAGCGACAGCAGTGGCGCCGCAATACAATTGGTAAAGCAGCGTCGGTCGGCCAGATATGTCTGGCATGTCAGCCGCCTGTATGGCTCATGTGGCGGCTCATCTTGCCATCCACCGCCTGACGGGAATAGTCGAAATCATGACCTTTTGGTTTAAGGTTGATCGCGGCGCGAATTGCGTCTTCCAGGGGTTCTTCGGTATCGGGGTGATCGCGCAATGGCGCACGTAGATCGGCCATATCTTCTTGACCCAGGCACATATACAACTCACCCGTGCAGGTCAGGCGAACGCGATTGCAGCTTTCGCAGAAATTATGAGACAGGGGCGTGATAAAGCCGATTTTCTGGCCAGTTTCCTCGAGCCGCACATAACGGGCGGGGCCGCCTGTGCGTTCGGCCAGATCGGTCACCGCGTAGTGGTTTTCGTATTCCTTGCGAACGTCCTTGAGGGACCAGTATTGATCCAGACGGTCTTCGTTGCCGATGTCGCCCATTGGCATGACCTCAATCCAGGTCAGGTCCATGTCGCGCTCGGCACACCAATTTGTGATGGTGGGAAGCTCTTGCTCGTTAAACCCTTTCAAGGCTACGGCGTTGATCTTGACACGTAACCCCGCCTTCTGGGCCGCATCAATGCCGTTCAGCACCTGTTTCAGTCGACCCCAGCGAGTGATAGCGGCAAACTTGTCATCGTCCAAAGTGTCAAGCGACACGTTCACGCGGCGCACACCGGCTGCATACAAGTCATCAGCAAAGCGATGAAGCTGCGATCCATTTGTGGTCAGCGTCAGTTCCTTTAGGGCGCCGCTGTCCAAATGCCGGGTCATCGCATTGAAAAAAGACATGATATTTCGGCGCACAAGGGGCTCACCGCCCGTGATGCGCAGTTTCTCGACACCCATGCGCACGAAGGCCGAGCACATCCTGTCCAGCTCTTCCAGCGTCAGCAGGTCCTTTTTGGGTAGGAACTTCATGTCCTCGGACATGCAATAGACACAACGGAAATCGCAGCGGTCCGTGACGGAGACGCGGAGATAGGTGATGGCACGAGCGAACGGGTCGATAAGCGGAGCTGTCATGCGACATAGGTAAAGCGGCGACTGCCCTGCGACAAGGGGTATAGTGCTTTGGTCTGGTACAGGTCCGCGCAGAAGGGTAGGATTCCTATATGAGATACGTTCTGATTACTTTGTGTTTTCTAATAGCGGGTTGCGATGCTGTTCGATCCACAACAGATCGCGTATTCAAACGCGAAGCACCCGCAGGCGAACCCGAGGTTGCCGCCGAAGAGGAAGTGGCAGAGCCTGAACCGCTGCCAGCGACTGCTGCTGGCTGGATCGGTGCCAAGACGACGGTCGCCAGTCTTGGGGACCCAACGACACCGGGTCGGTGGCTTCAGACGCCTCTGGTCGATACCGAATTCACGGGCCGGGTGCTTGTCCCGAGGACCGGCGCGCAGGCCTATATCACTTTGGTTCCTGCGCCGGGGCCCGAAAGCGGCGGCAGCAGACTTTCTTTGGATGCGATGCGGGCGCTGTTGCTACCATTGGATGAATTGGTTGAACTGGAGGTCTATGCCAATTGATCCTTGAGGTATTTGCCGGCTTCGCGGCGCGCGAAGGGTTTCATCGCGTCACCGTGGAGTTTTAGAAAGTCTATGACTCTGTCTTGGTCGTGTTTCGACAATTCGCGCAACCACCAGGCGATGGCCTTTTGAATAAACCAATCACGGTCTGATACATAGTTTGCCGCCCAGTCCAAAATCCGATCCCGGCGTTCTAAATTCGCAGGTTTTGGGTGGTTCTGCTTCGTCCATGGCAGTGTTGCGACAAGCGCGGCGCGCCGGGTCCACATATGATCCGAGGCTGTCCAAACCTCGATCTGGTCCAGCCGGGCGGGATCCGCAGACACGCGTTTCTGCATCGCTATGCAAGCGTGATCAGCAACCGCCCATGCGTCAAAGTCCGGCAGCCAGCTTTGCAGCAGTTCCCAAACGGCGTCGTCTGGTCGAATTCGGGCCTGCGTCAGCAACTTGGCAGCGGCAAGGCGGGTTTCATGGATGTCCATTTGCCAAAGCGCGTCCGCCAGATCAACGCGCGCGGCCAGGTCCAACTCTTGCCGCCATGCCTTGGTCAGATCGTTCAGGACCGGATTGGCAACACCCAGATAATCACGATCAACCTTGTGATACGCGGCCATCTGTTCTGCCCGTTCGGGATCCGCATATGCTTTGATTTGGTCCAGATAAGGGCCTGCCGACATCAGCTTGGCACTCGGGTCGGTTTACCGTCGATGGTCTGCTGGTTTTTCTCAACCCAATAGGCGCGGATATCGTCATCAGACTTACCGTCTACCCATTTCTGCATCGTGTCGCGCTCTGAATTGTAGTCCATGAAAGGAACTGCATATCCGCAAGAGGTCTGAACAAGATCAACGTCCAGAACATAGATCTGGCGGGCGCTGCGATGCTCGGGGAACAACGCGGCCAAATCGTCCCAGCCTTCATCGCCCACGTGCAAGGTGCGCGCCGTGCCATATGTACGCAGGATCAGGGGGCGGGTCGTGAAAGAGCACCACATCAGCGTCATTCTGTTGATGTCCAACAGATGTCCTGCTGTTTCATTACCGCTGCCCGTAAGATTCATCCAAACGATCCGGTTCGGGCCCAGGATGCGCAGAGAATCCATTCCCTTGGGTGAGATGTTGACACGCCCCTCTGTTGCGGCGGTGCCGACAAAGAACATGTGCTGGTCATTGATGAATTTCTGCTGAGCTTCATCGAGCGAGGGGAAGTGCTTGGCCATGGATCACTCCACCGTGACTGATTTCGCGAGATTGCGTGGTTGGTCGACATCCGTTCCCTTGGCCACCGCTGTATGATAGGCCAGCAATTGCGCCGGAACCGAGTACAGGATCGGCGCGAGGCTGGGATGAACATGCGGCATACGGATGGTGCTCCACACCCCGTCTTCCGCCTCGGCTATACCATTGTCGTCCGAGACCAGAATGACCTTGCCTTTGCGCGCCATGACCTCTTGCATATTGGAAACGGTTTTATCGAATACCGCATCGCGCGGGGCCATCACGACCACTGGCATATGTTTGTCGATCAAGGCAATGGGGCCGTGCTTTAGCTCACCTGACGCGTAACCTTCGGCGTGTATATAGCTGATTTCTTTAAGTTTCAGCGCACCTTCCATTGCCAGTGGGTACATCAATCCACGCCCCAAAAACAGTACGTCGCGCGCCTCTGAGAGGCGCTGGGCCGATTTGCGGATGGCAGCGTTCTGTTCCAAAGCTGTGTTCAGTACTGACGGCAATCCCCGCAACGCCGCCGCGTGATCGGCGAGCTCCTCGTTCGTCAAGGTGCCGCGGTCAGTCGCGGCCTTGAGCGCCAGCATCAACAGGACACTCAACTGACAGGTAAACGCCTTCGTCGAGGCCACACCGATTTCGACCCCTGCATGGATAGGCAGCGCAATATCGCTTTCACGCGCGATCGAGCTTTCGGGCACGTTGACCACCGAGACAACTTTGTCTGCTCTGCCCTCGCAATACCGCAACGCGGCCAGAGTGTCGGCAGTCTCGCCGGATTGGCTGACAAACAACGCGGCAGTTCGTTCTGCAATTGGGGGTTCGCGGTAGCGAAATTCGCTGGCAATGTCGACTTCAACCGGCATTTTGGCAAGTTGCTCGAACCAGTACTTCGCGGTCAGACAGGCGTAGAACGCAGTACCGCAGGCCACCATGGTCAAGCGATCCAGCTTGGTGAAATCAAGTTCACCGGGCAGGACGACCTGATCCCCACCTGTGCGCAAGTATGATCGAATGGCTTCGGCTACGACCACGGGCTGTTCCGCGATCTCTTTTGCCATGAAATGCTTGTGGCCGGCTTTGTCTGCCCGAGACTGGTCAAGTTTGATCTGCCGAACCTCGCGATTGACCAATTCGCCGGCCTCGCTGCGGATCTCTAGCGAGGTGCGGGTCAGAACGGCGCGATCCCCTTCTTCAAGATAGGTGATCCGATCCGTCAGCGGCGCAAGCGCGATGGCGTCCGAGCCGACAAACATTTCACCGTCACCGTGACCGATCGCCAGCGGAGAGCCTTTGCGTGCGGCGACAATCAGGTCATCCTGCCCGTCGAACAAAAAAGCCAAAGCAAATGCACCCTCCAACCGGTCGATGGTACTGTTTGCAGCCTCGACAGGTGAAAGGCCGGTTTTCAGAAAGTGCTCGGCCATAAGCGCAACGGTTTCAGTGTCGGTTTCGGTTACGAAATTCACACCGTGCTCAGCCAACTCGGCCCGCAACTCACGATAGTTTTCGACGATGCCGTTGTGAACCACAGCGACGGGTCCAGCTTGGTGGGGGTGCGCGTTTGTGACCGACGGCGCCCCATGCGTAGCCCACCGCGTATGACCGATGCCTGACTTGCCCGGCAGGGGGTCATGCACCAGCAGATCGCTCAGGTTGACAAGCTTTCCGACAGCCCGACGACGACCAAGTGTACCGCCGTTGACCGTTGCGATCCCTGCGCTGTCATAGCCGCGATACTCAAGACGTTTCAGCGCTTCGACCAGAATGGGGGCGACTTCATGCTCGCCCAGAACACCTACGATCCCGCACATGGGTCAAGCTCCTTTGTCGCGGCGAGCCTTTTTCGCCTTCAACATGTCAAACAACTTGCGCGCATATCCGGATTTGTTCTCTTGTTTGGCGCGCGCTACGGCCAAGGCGTCGGGTTCGACATCGCGGGTCACGACAGTTCCGGTTGCAGTCATCGCCCCATCGCCCACTTGTACCGGAGCGACCAGCATCGTGTTGGATCCGATGAACACGTTTTCACCAATCGTGGTCTTGTGTTTCATCACGCCATCATAGTTGCAGGTGATTGTGCCCGCCCCGATATTCGTCGCAGCACCTACTGCAGCATCCCCGATATAGCTGAGGTGATTTACCTTGGCACCTTCGGCGATCTCGGCATTTTTGATTTCAACGAAATTTCCAATGCGCGTGTCCTCGGCCAGTTCTGTGCCGGGGCGTAGGCGCGCATATGGTCCCACGACTGCGCCACGGCTGACATGACAGCCCTCAAGGTGCGAGAACGCACGGATCGTCGCGCCGCTCTCAACAGTGACGCCGGGCCCAAAGACCACATTCGGTTCAATGACCGTGTCCCGCCCAATGACAGTATCCGCAGACAGATAAACGCTTTCAGGTGCCATCATGGTGACGCCCAAATCCAGCAGTGCGCGGCGGGCGCGGATTTGGAATTCAGCATCTGCCGCAGCAAGGTCGGCGCGGGAATCCACGCCCAGCGTTTCGGCCTCGTCGCATTTGATGGCGGTTGCGCTCAGCCCGCGCGCATTTGTCAAAGCGGCAAGTTCGGTCAGGTAGTACTCGCCAGATGCGTTGTCGTTTCCGACTTGATCTATCAGGTCGAACAGCAAGGTCGCATCGCAGGCCAGTAGGCCGCTGTTGGTGAAGCGGATCGCTCGTTGTTCTTCAGTGGCGTCCTTGTATTCCACGATTTCGACCAGCCGGTCGCCCTCCATGATCAGGCGACCGTACCGGGGTTGAACTTCGGCGATGTCAAAACCGAGCATGACAAGATCATGCGCGGCGCGGGCATCAATCATGCGCTTTAAAGTGTCTGGTTCGATAAACGGTGTGTCGCCGTAAAGGACGATCACATTTCCCTGGAACCCGGCCAAAGCGTCACGGGCCTGTGCCACCGCGTGCGCCGTGCCCAGTTGTTCTTCTTGCCGGACGACGACGGCTGTTTCATCTTCGGTTTTGGCGGCCTTTTCGACGGCTTCGGCGCCATGCCCCGTAACGATCACTGTGCGCTCGGGCTCAAGATGTGCGGCGGCGCGCATAGCGTGGACCAGCATCGGTGTTTGTGCGATCGGATGCAGAACTTTTGGGATGTCCGAATTCATCCTGGTGCCTTTTCCCGCGGCAAGGATGACAAGGGCGGTGCTCATGAAATCGTTTTCTCTTTGTGTTTTGTTGCCGTCCGTTTTATCCGCTGAGGGCAAAGGCGCAAGCGGTTCAACCATCAAACAAGATTGCCGTTTGCAACAAGACGTGGCGAAAATCCGCCGAGGCAGGAGGCAAAATGCGCACAGTTATTTTTGATCTGGATGGCACTTTGGCCGACACCTCTGGTGATCTGCTTGAGGCCGCAAACCATTGTTTCCGCCACATGGGTCACGGAGATGTCCTTGTTCATGGGCAGGATGCGGCGGTTGCGTTACGTGGCGGTCGGATGATGTTGACCCACGGATTGAAACGGGTCGATGCGTTTCATGAGCAGACGATTCTGGATTACTATCCGATGTTGCTGGACGCCTATGCGCAAGCCATCGACACTCATACAAAGTTTTACCCGGGCGCTCTGGACGCGGTCGAAGCGCTGAAGAAGGCGGGGTACGGTGTAGGGATATGCACAAACAAACCCGAAAGTTTGGCGCATCAACTGTTGTCGCAGATGGGGGTTCGGGATCAATTTGCCTCGTTGATCGGTGCAGACACACTAGCGGTCCGCAAGCCGGACCCTGAACCTTTGCGCGAAGCTGCACGCAGGGCAGGGGGCCACCCGGATATGTGTGTACTGATCGGGGATTCGGATACAGACCGGAACACGGCCCGCGCCGCCGGAGTGCCGTCGGTTCTGGTAACCTTCGGTCCTTCGGGGGATGATATGGCTGCATTGGAACCCGAAGCTCTGCTGCATCGCTTTGATGATCTGCCCGACGTTGTTGAAGCATTGATCGGTGCGGCGGCTTAATCACTTGACCGGAACTGCACTCGGCCTCAGAACAGGCATATGACGGAAAGCTTTACTGGCAGTTTTACCCAACAGGAACCCATCCCCGAAGAGGCGGTCGAGGCGGCGATGGCCGTTCTGCGACACGGACGATTGCACCGTTATAATGTTGTGCCGGGTGAATTGGGCGAGACCGCGCTTTTGGAACAGGAATTCGCCAGCCAGATGGGGGCGAAATACTGTCTGGCAGTTTCCTCCGGGGGATACGCGCTGGCAACGGCTTTGCGGGCCGTTGGCGTGCAGCCCGGCGATCCGGTTTTAACCAACGCCTTTACGCTGGCACCAGTCCCGGGATCTATCGCCTCGGTCAGTGCAAAACCGGTTTTCGTGGGCGTGACCGAAAGTTTGACGATTGATCTGGACGATCTCGAAGCCAAGCTGGATCAGGCGCGGGTTTTGATGCTGAGTCATATGCGCGGTCATCTGTGTGATATGGATCGTCTGATGCAGATGTGCGACGCAGCCGGGGTAACGGTCATTGAAGATTGCGCGCATACAATGGGGGCTGCTTGGCGGGGGAAACTGTCAGGACGGCAAGGTGCAATTGGATGCTATTCCTGCCAGACATATAAACACGTCAATTCCGGTGAAGGCGGTTTGCTGATCACCGATGACGAGGAACTGGCGGCAAAGGCCACGATGCTATCGGGGTCCTACATGCTGTATGAGCGCCATCTTGCGGCGCCGGGACCTGAGGTATTTGAACGGATCAAATACACGACGCCCAACGTGTCAGGCCGTATGGACAATCTGCGGGCTGCTATTCTGCGCCCTCAATTGCGCGATCTGGATCGGCAGGTGCGGCGCTGGAACGAGCGTTATTCTGAACTTGAAGCCGGCTTACGCGGCACGCCGGGTTTAACCATCGTTGAGCGGCCAGAGGCGGAAACGTTTGTTGGATCCTCCATCCAGTTTTTGTTGTTGGATTGGTCCTCCGACCGGATTGCCGATGTGATCCGACGTTGCGCTGGACGTGGAGTGGAGTTGAAGTGGTTCGGGGGGGCGGAACCCACGGGTTTCACGTCGCGCTATGACAGTTGGCGTTACGCGGATAGCGATCCTTTACCTGCAAGCGACCGGATATTGGCAGGCGTTATGGATATGCGCGTGCCGCTGACTTTTTCCCTTGAGGATTGCCGCCTGATTGCGCGGATCATTCGCGCCGAGGTTGGGGCGGTTTTTCAATCGTAACGAAGCGGAGTGCGCTTTCCGCGCACGCTCGATAGCTGGCGCCGCTGCCCCTGACGGGACAGCGGTGTGTTTCTGTGCGGCGGTCGTTGACCGCGATTGGAAACGCTGATATTTATTGAACAACCGTTCATTAAAGCGAAAGAGGAGATCGCAAATGTTCACGGCGACCATGCAATTTGATCTGGGTGAAGATGTGAACGCCCTTCGTGAAATGGTGCACCGTTGGGCGCAGGAGCGGGTCAAGCCAATAGCGGCAGAGGTCGACGCGTCGAACGCATTTCCGAACGAACTTTGGCGTGAGATGGGGGATCTGGGGTTACTGGGCATCACCGTTTCAGAAGAATATGGCGGTGCGGGGATGTCCTATCTGGCCCATACGGTCGCGATCGAGGAAATCGCGCGGGCGTCGGCGTCAGTGTCGTTGTCGTACGGGGCACATTCGAATCTCTGTGTGAACCAGATCAAGCTGAATGGGACGGATGAGCAGAAAGCCAATTATCTGCCGCGTCTGATATCGGGCGAGCATATTGGGGCTTTGGCAATGTCCGAAGCCTCGGCTGGATCAGATGTCGTGTCGATGAAGTTGCGGGCGGAAAAGCGCAATGATCATTACCGTTTGAATGGCAGCAAGTATTGGATCACCAACGGGCCGGACGCGGATACTTTGGTCGTTTATGCCAAGACAGATCCGGAAGCTGGTTCAAAGGGTATTACGGCGTTTCTGATCGAAAAAGAGATGACGGGATTCTCGACCTCCCCCCATTTCGACAAGCTGGGAATGCGCGGGTCAAACACGGCGGAACTGATCTTCGAGGATGTTGAGGTTCCGTTTGAAAATGTTCTGGGCGAAGAGGGCAAGGGTGTGGCCGTTCTGATGTCCGGTCTGGACTACGAGCGCGTCGTGCTTGCCGGGATCGGGACTGGCATCATGGCGGCCTGTTTGGATGAGGTCATGCCTTATCTGTCCGAGCGCAAGCAATTTGGGAAACCCATTGGCAGCTTCCAACTTATGCAGGGAAAGATAGCCGATATGTACACGGCGATGAATTCGGCGCGCGCCTATGTGTACGAAGTTGCCAAGGCCTGCGACCGGGGCGACGTCACCCGTCAGGACGCTGCGGCATGCTGCCTATACGCGTCCGAGGCCGCGATGACGCAGGCGCATCAGGCTGTGCAGGCGATGGGTGGCGCGGGTTTCCTGTCCGACTCGGCGGTCAGTCGTATTTTCCGGGATGCCAAACTGATGGAAATCGGTGCAGGCACCAGTGAAATTCGCCGGATGTTGATCGGGCGCGAATTGATGAATGAAATGCTCTGACAAAAAGCCCCGCAACTTTGTCAGCTGCGGGGCGTTGTCTGAAAAGGATCAGAAGCGATGGACGTAAGTTACGCCGATCAGCCACGGATCAATCTCGGCCTCACCGATATCTACGCCGTTAAGCGAAACGTCCGAGTCAATGTCGAACCAGCGAACGTTCAGACGAACTGCGCCTTGCTCGGTGATCGCGTAGTCAAGACCAGCTTGCAGCGCGATGCCGACCGAATTGTCAAGCTCGAGGTCGCCGAGCGGAGAGTTTTCATCGAAGAAGATGGTGTAGTTGACGCCCGCGCCGACATACGGCGTCCACGCGCTGCCGGTGTCGAAGTGGTAGTTCAGCGACAGGGTGGGGGGCAGGTGCTTGAGGCTTCCTGCGTCAACGCTGCCGCCCAGAGTAACCTCATGGCTGAACGGGGTCGCGGCCAGCAATTCGATGCCCAGGTTGTCGCGAACAAAGTATTCGACGGTGAAGATCGCGCTGACACCGGAATCGACCTCGGCGTCGAACCCGGCCAGGGTGCCATTGTCAGATTTGGGGTCCAGATAACCGGCACCGATACCGACGGTCCAGTCGCCTTGGGACTGAGCGAAAGCAGGAGCGGCAAGCGCCATCAGCGCGGTGGAAAGGGTCAATGCGACGAGTTTTTTGGTCATTTTGCAACCTTTGAATATGTTGATGAAGGCGTTTTGCATGAGGACGGGGCGAAAAACTCTGATCTGCATCAAGTTTTTGTGACATGGCAAAACCTCGCCTCTGGGCAAAATGCCCGGGAATCCAAGGATTTTTCGAATGCGTCCCGCTGATTGCATACCTGGTTTGCTTGAAAGTGGATGCTGGGACATCCCTGAACGGCTGAATATGGCGCAGCAATGCCTGTCTGGCCCGCGTGACCGGATAGCTGTCATCGACCTTACAGGCGCAGAGCCTGAGACCGTCACAATCGCGCAGTTAGAGCGTATGACGGATGGGATTGCCCGTTACTTGCAGGCCAAGGTGCAGCGCGGGGATCGGGTCGGCGTTCTTCTTAGCCAATCGCCGTGGTGCGCGGCGGCTCATCTGGCGATCTGGAAGATCGGGGCAATCTCAGTTCCGTTGTTCAAACTGTTCAAACGGGATGCGCTGGCGTCCCGGGTTGGTGATGCTGGTGCGAAACTTGTACTGACGGACCGCGAAGGCGCCACGTTATTAGGCGACCTCGCCGAAGCGGCACTGGTTGAGAGCATTACGCCTACTGACCAGACGGTTCCCTACACAGATACGGGCCCTGAAGACCCTGCTGTGTTGATCTATACGTCCGGAACCACTGGCACGCCTAAGGGTGCGTTGCATGGGCACAGGGTACTGACCGGGCACTTGCCGGGCGTGTCCATTAGCCACAACCACTTGCAGGACGGAGACTGCTTGTGGACGCCAGCGGATTGGGCCTGGATCGGCGGTTTGTTCGACGTTCTGATGCCCGGTTTGGCGCTGGGCATACCCGTGGTCGCGGCACGGCTTGAGAAATTCACCCCAGGCGCCTGCGCCGATGTGGTCGCACGGGGTGGGGTGCGCAACGCGTTTTTTCCGCCCACCGCGCTTCGGATGTTGAAGGCCGCGGATCAGAGCATCCCCGGCCTGCGCTCGGTCGCGTCGGGCGGCGAGCCGCTTGGGGCCGAGATGTTGGCATGGGGTCAGCAGGCATTCGGCCTGACGATCAACGAATTCTACGGGCAGACCGAATGCAATATGGTCGTGTCCTCTTGTGCCGAAGACTTTCCGGTGCGGCCCGGGTGCATTGGCCAGCCTGTTCCCGGCCATGAGGTCGCGGTGATTGACGAAGACGGTAAGCCCACGCGCGAAGAGGGCGATGTAGCCATCCGGCGCGGCTCGGCCTCGATGCTTCTGGAATATTGGAATCGCCCCGAGGCGACGGCTGAGAAATTCCGAGGAGACTGGCTGATCACCGGGGACCGTGGTGTGTGGGAGGGCGAGTACCTGCGCTTCGTTGGCCGAGATGATGACGTGATTACCTCGGCCGGATACCGCATCGGCCCCGCCGAGATCGAGGATTGCTTGCTGACTCACCCGGCCGTGGCGACCGTGGGTGTGGTCGGAAAGCCCGACCCGCTGCGGACCGAGATCGTGAAGGCCTACGTCGTGTTGAAACAGGGAGCCGAAGCGACGGGTGCTGAGTTGCAAGAGTGGGTCAAAGACCGTCTGGCGCAGTATTCCTACCCGCGCGAGGTGGAGTTTCTGGAGGAACTACCGATGACGGTGACGGGGAAGGTGATCCGGAAAGAGTTGAAGGCGCTGGCGGCGCAAGAGGCCGGGCTATGATGCGGGCTATGATTAAGAACCTAAATTTCGCGGCTTTGGTTGCCTTTGCCTGCACCGCAGTGCCTGCCACGAGCTTAGCCGACGAAAGTAGCCCCTATGCATGGACCAAACGATGCCTTGCGAGCGCAGAAGGTAAACTAGACGAGGCCGGGAAAACGCAAGAGTGCATAGCGGTGATTACCACCTATTGCCGGTTCTCCACGGATGTCCATTCTTGCTACAAAGACTTGTCGACAAGTTTCACTCAGCAGTCCAGCGATATCATGGATGCGCTTCCGGAAGGCATAGGTGCTTTGCCTCCTCAGGAACATTTTTATGAAAAGCGATTGGAACTTGTGAGAGAAACAAGTGTTGCCAGTCGTTGTGGCAAGCCAGATCTTGATACGGAATGCGCTGCATTGGTGTCCTTCGGGCGTTACCTCGGCGCGTTGTCTTTAGCCTCTTGGGTGGAAAAGAAGGAGGAGAGCCAGTGAAGCTCGCTAGTAATGCAATAACAACCTCCGACAGCTTCAAAGCAAACCGCACCGCCCATCTCGACGCTCTGGCGCAAATCTCTGCCGCTGCCGAAGCGGCTCGGATGGGGGGCGGCGAGAAATCTCGTGCGCGGCACGTCTCTCGGGGCAAGATGCTCCCACGCCGTAGGGTGGCGAACCTGCTGGACCCGGGGTCTCCGTTTCTGGAAATTGGCGCGACGGCTGCGCATGGGATGTATGGCGACGCTGCGCCTTGTGCCGGGGTGATCGCGGGGATTGGCCGGGTGCAGGGGCGTGAGGTCATGGTGGTGTGCAACGACGCCACCGTGAAGGGCGGCACCTACTATCCGATGACCGTCAAGAAACACCTCCGCGCGCAGGAGATTGCCGAGGAAAACCATCTGCCCTGTATCTATCTGGTTGATAGCGGCGGTGCGAATCTGCCCAATCAGGATGAAGTGTTCCCCGACCGCGATCACTTTGGCCGCATCTTCTACAATCAGGCGCGGATGAGCGCGAAGGGCATCCCCCAGATTGCCGTGGTGATGGGGTCATGTACGGCAGGCGGGGCCTATGTGCCCGCAATGTCGGACGTGACGATCATCGTCAAAGAGCAGGGGACAATCTTTCTGGCCGGGCCGCCTCTGGTCAAGGCCGCGACCGGAGAGGTGGTCAGCGCCGAGGATTTGGGTGGTGGCGATGTACATACCCGTCTGTCTGGCGTGGCGGATTACCTGGCCGAGGATGACGCCCACGCGCTGGCTTTGGCGCGGCGGGCGGTGGGGTCACTCAACCTGCGCAAACCGCAGACGGTGGATTGGGCCAGCCCCGAGGACCCGGCCTATGACCCTGAAGAAATCCTTGGCGTTGTCCCCGCCGATCTTCGCACACCTTATGACATTCGTGAGGTGATCGCGCGTGTGGTCGATGGCTCTCGGTTCGATGAGTTCAAGCCGCGCTTTGGGGAAACGCTGGTGACTGGTTTTGCCCATGTTAAAGGCTGCCCGGTCGGGATCATCGCTAATAACGGGGTGCTGTTTTCCGAGGCCGCGCAAAAGGGCGCGCATTTCGTGGAATTGTGTTCGCAACGTCGTATCCCGTTGGTGTTCCTGCAAAACATCACTGGTTTCATGGTGGGCCGCAAATACGAAAACGAAGGCATCGCCCGGCATGGGGCCAAGATGGTGACCGCCGTGGCAACGACGAGCGTGCCCAAGGTCACGATGCTGGTCGGTGGCTCGTTTGGTGCGGGGAATTACGGCATGGCCGGTCGTGCCTATCAGCCGCGGTTCCTGTGGACCTGGCCGAACTCACGGATATCGGTCATGGGGGGCGAGCAAGCGGCGGGCGTTCTGGCTACCGTGAAACGTGACGGAATCGAGCGGCAAGGCGGCACCTGGTCGGCGGAAGAAGAGGCCGAGTTTAAACGCCCGACGCTTGATATGTTCGAAGAGCAATCGCACCCGCTTTATGCCTCGGCCCGCCTGTGGGACGACGGCGTCATCGACCCGCGTAAATCAAGAGATGTGCTGGGCCTTTCACTGAGCGCCGCACTGAATGCCCCGATCGAGGAGACACGTTTCGGCGTGTTCAGGATGTGATTATGGATATTAAGAAAAAAATTTGGGAAACGATCCCTGAATTTAAAATACCAGATTTTACCAGTCGAGCTGAAATATCAGTCTATTTGGTCCATAACTCTAGGGATCCTGAAGATTACTTTTTCCTATTCGACTTTGAAGAATTCGTAGATCGATCGAATGGTGGTTATTTCGTACGCCCCGTAATTCGGATTTTCGCAGGGCGGGACGATTTTAGCCGTACACGGTTTGCACGTGAGTTTCGCGAGGTTTTCGCGCGCGAATTCGACCGGATGCGTGCTGAGCTTGCGGCAAAGAAAGGGAAACGTGGCTGGCTGAGTTGGAGTTTTGGTCTGAACTCGGCAGTTGATGTTGTTGGTGGGCTGGTTGGTAACCTCGTTCTAGCTGCTGCGATGTCGGTGGGTAAAAGAGTGCTGGGGGATATCTCGTTGCCACGTGTCTTAGCGGGGAAAAGCGATGAGGCGAAGCTGGCGGACGAAATCGACCGCACCAAGAGCAAAGTAGAAAGGGCTTTGGCCGAAATCGAAATCACAATTCACCCTGAGCTTTACTATCATGCCTATCGCGATGGGCATCTTGGCAAAATCAGCAGAATGGACCGGGATGCATGGCCACTTCCTGAATATGTAAGGTCGCATCTGCAGGACGAAAAAAGCGGCTCTTGGTGGTAGGAGGATTCGGGTGTTCAACAAAATCCTAATAGCCAACCGGGGTGAGATCGCCTGCCGGGTTATTGAAACCGCTCAGAAGATGGGCGTTTCCTGTGTGGCCGTTTTTTCTGATGCTGATGCGTCAGCCAAACATGTGCAGATGGCGGATGAGGCTGTTCATATCGGTGGTGCTGCTCCGGCCGAGAGTTACCTTAGGGGCGACGTGATCATTCAGGCTGCGCTGACCAAAGGCGCGCAAGCCATTCACCCGGGTTATGGCTTTCTGTCGGAAAACCCCGAATTTGTTGATGCCGTCGAAGCAGCAGGTCTGACTTTCATCGGACCTTCTGCAGATGCCATCCGAAAGATGGGCCTTAAAGACGCGGCCAAAGCACTGATGGAGCAGGCGGGTGTTCCGGTTGTGCCCGGTTATCACGGAGACAATCAGGACCCCGAGCATCTGTCCGGCGCTGCCGATGCGATAGGGTACCCGGTCCTGATCAAAGCTGTTGCAGGTGGTGGTGGCAAAGGAATGCGTTTGGTCGAAAGGTCCGAGGACTTTGCGACCGCGCTGGACAGTGCCCGTGGTGAGGCGAAAACAGCCTTTGGCAACGATGCTGTGCTGGTCGAGAAATTTGTTGCCAAACCGCGCCATATCGAGGTGCAGGTTTTTGGCGACGGCACCCATGCGGTGCATTTGTTCGAGCGGGACTGCTCTTTGCAGCGGCGACATCAGAAGGTGATCGAAGAAGCTCCGGCCCCTGGAATGACAGCCGAAATGCGTCAGGCGATGGGACAGGCCGGTGTGCGTGCCGCCGAGGTGATTGGTTACAAAGGTGCCGGGACGGTTGAGTTTATCGTTGACGCATCGGACGGGCTTCGCCCAGATCGGTTCTGGTTCATGGAGATGAATACCCGATTGCAGGTCGAACATCCTGTGACCGAAGCAATCACCGGCGTGGACTTGGTCGAATGGCAATTGCGGGTTGCGGCAGGCGAAAGTCTGCCTCGGCAACAACAGGAACTCTCGATCAACGGTCATGCCTTTGAAGCACGTCTTTATGCCGAAGACGTGCCCAAAGGCTTCTTGCCTGCTACGGGAACGCTGACGCATCTTTGGTTCCCTGATGAATGCCGGGCCGATAGCGGTGTGCGCGCTGGTGATACGATCAGCCCTTGGTATGACCCCATGATTGCCAAGGTCGTGGTGCATGGCCCGACGCGTTCGGTTGCCTTGGAAAGCCTGCACCGCGCCTTGCGTCGGACCGAAGTGGCTGGGACTGTCACCAACCTTGCGTTTTTGGGTGCCTTGACCCGCCATAATGGCTTCGCTTCGGGTGACGTTGATACCGGTCTGATAGGGCGCGAACTGGCCGATCTAGTGCCCGAAACGCGTGCGAACAACGCCCTGGCTGTGGCTGCAGCAATGACCGCGTTGTATTTGGTGGAGACCGCTCCAGAGGCCGGGTTCACTTTGTGGGGCGCATTGCATCGCGAGGTGAAACTGGCTCGGAACGGAGAGGAACTTCTACTGGACGTGCAGGTCCAAGGCCCGGATCGGCAAGTTTGGGAGGTCGGTGGCCAGCAGATCATCGCACGGCGGCGCGGTCAGGAGTGGGATATCGACGGTAGCCCCATGCCAAAGGTCGCAATCTCGGGGGCTGTGATTACAGTTTTCGACGACTATGGGCAGGAATTCGAGTTTATTGACCCTCTGGACCGAGACACCAGCGCAGCGGGGGACACCAATGTGATCGAAGCGCCCATGCCGGGGCTGGTCAAGGCCGTGTTCGCATCGGCGGGTCAGGCGGTGAAAGAGGGGGATCGCCTCGCCATCCTCGAAGCCATGAAGATGGAGCATTCGCTGCTGGCTGCGCGGGATGGGGTTGTGGCTGAGGTTTTAGCTGAAGCCGGTGCTCAGGTCGAAGCGGGCGCGGCGTTGGTTCGGCTGGCCGAGGATTAACCTGTCCCGGCGGTGCTTTGCGTGGCACAGTCAATCTGTCTGCATTTGAAATGGGAAGAAATCGGGGAGGGATGCGCTGATGAAAGAACGGGTCGAGATATTTGAGGTCGGGCCGCGGGACGGGTTGCAAAACGAACAGCGCGAAATCCCGGTGGCAGAAAAGGTGGCGTTGGTCGATTGCCTTAGCCGAGCGGGTTTCAACCGAATTGAGGTTGCCAGTTTTGTGTCGCCCAAATGGGTTCCACAAATGGCTGGCAGTGCCGAAGTCTTGGCGGGTATCAATCGTGCTGATCAGGTTCGATATGCTGCACTGACGCCCAATATGCGCGGATATGAGGATGCGCTGTCGGCCAAGGCCGACGAGATTGCGGTATTTGCCTCGGCGTCCGAAGGGTTTTCCAAAGCAAACATCAACGCAACGATTGCGGAATCCATCGAGCGTTTTACACCGATCCTTGAGGCCGCGCGCCACATTGACCTACCGGTCCGTGGGTATGTCTCTTGTGTGACGGACTGCCCTTATGATGGTCCGACGCCACCCGAAAAAGTGGCCGAGGTGGCAGACAAGCTTTTCGCGTTGGGATGCTACGAAGTCTCGCTGGGCGATACGATCGGGCAGGGGACGCCAGATAAAATTGCGCACATGCTGTTGGCTGTGCGTGATCGCGTCCCGGTCACGCGGTTGGCGGGACATTTCCACGACACCAACGGACGGGCGATCGACAACATTGATGCTGCTTTGGCGTTGGGTGTCCGCACATTCGACACTGCGGTGGGCGGATTGGGCGGATGCCCCTACGCGCCCGGTGGCGCAGGAAATGTCGCAACCGAAGCGGTGGTCGCACATCTTGAGCGGCTTGGTTACGAGACCGGAATTGATCAATCGGTGATAGAAGAAGCTGCGCAGATGGCGCGCGCTATGCGAGCGGGTTAGACGACAACATGTTTGAAACGATTTCCATTGCCACAGATACGCGCGGCGTTGCCAACCTGACGCTGAACCGCCCCGAAAAGCACAACGCCATGTCGGCGCAAATGATCGCCGAGCTGACGCAGGCCGCTGCTCAACTCGGGGAGGACGCCGAGGTGCGCGTTGTCACCCTGTCCGGGGCAGGCAAAAGCTTTTGCGCAGGTGGCGATCTTGGTTGGATGCAAGAGCAGATGGCTGCAGATCCCGAAACGCGCTTTGTCGAAGCGCGGAAACTTGCGGAAATGCTGCAGGCGCTGAACACGATGCCCAAACCCCTGATCGGAGCGGTGCAAGGCAATGCCTTCGGTGGCGGTGTAGGGCTCGCGGCCGTATGCGACGTGGCCATCGGCGTCGACACGCTTAAGATGGGGTTAACAGAAACCAAGCTTGGCCTGATCCCGGCCACGATCGGTCCATATGTGATCGCTCGGATGGGTGAGGCGCGCGCCCGGCGCGTTTTCATGTCCGCGCGGCTGTTCAACGCGGCCGAGGCGGTGGATCTGGGACTGCTTGCCAAAACGGTTTCTCAGGACGACCTTGCCGGGGCAGTAGAAGCCGAAGTTTTACCCTATTTGTCCTGTGCGCCGGGGGCCGTCGCGTCTGCCAAGGCACTTGCGCAAGCATTGGGTCCTGTCATTGACGATACCGTGATCGATCAGACGATACGGGCGCTTGTCTCCCGTTGGGAGACGGCAGAGGCGCAAGAGGGAATCAGTGCCTTCTTTGAAAAACGAAAACCTGTATGGAATCGTAAGGTTTAGCTTCAAAAGATCGCGAATTAACCGCGGCACAAATAAGCGTGTAAGGAAACGGAATATTAGGCTCCTGCGCGTTTGTGTTCGGTTGACCCTCTGACCCCGCGCGGATAGAGAATGTCCAGTCAACACGCCAATTGACGGCGCGCGGATTAAATACGTGCGCAGGAAAGGAGCTATTCGTGGAAGACCTGCTGCGGGAGTACCTCCCGATCCTGGTGTTTCTGGCCGTCGCTGTGGGCCTTGGAATCGTGCTGATTCTGGCCGCTGTCGTACTGGCTGTCCGCAATCCCGACCCCGAAAAGGTCAGCGCGTATGAATGTGGCTTCAATGCCTTTGATGATGCGCGGATGAAGTTTGACGTCCGATTCTATCTGGTGTCGATTCTCTTCATCATCTTCGATCTTGAGATTGCTTTCCTGTTCCCATGGGCCGTTGGCTTTAAGGACATTAGCGATGTCGGTTTCTGGTCCATGATGGTGTTCCTGGGCGTTCTGACTATCGGCTTCGCCTATGAGTGGAAGAAAGGGGCCTTGGAATGGGAGTGATGACGGGTGCAAACACCGCCGGCGTCGACAAAGAGGTCGCCACCCAGGCCCTGAACGCCGAGCTTCAGGACAAAGGCTTCCTGCTGACTTCGACCGAGGACATTATCAACTGGGCCCGCACCGGTTCGCTGCACTGGATGACCTTTGGTCTGGCCTGCTGCGCGGTCGAGATGATGCACACCTCGATGCCGCGCTATGACGCTGAACGGTTTGGAATCGCACCGCGCGCGTCCCCGCGCCAATCAGATGTGATGATCGTAGCTGGTACATTGACCAACAAGATGGCCCCGGCGCTGCGCAAGGTCTACGACCAAATGCCCGAGCCGCGCTATGTGATCTCGATGGGATCCTGCGCGAATGGGGGCGGGTATTACCACTATTCCTATTCGGTCGTTCGTGGTTGTGACCGGATTGTGCCGGTGGACATTTACGTGCCTGGCTGCCCTCCGACCGCCGAAGCTTTGCTGTACGGGCTCATGCAGCTTCAACGTAAAATCCGCCGTACCGGCACCATCGTGCGCTGAGGGAGAGGGCGAATGAATGAAGCACTCAAAGAACTCGGCGCGCAGCTGGAACTCAAACGGACTGACAGCGTTCTTTCGTGGGATGTGACCCATGACGAATTGAATGTGGATGTTGCGCCTTCTCATCTGGTGGAATTTGTTGAGTTCCTGAAGTCGGACCAGAACTGCAGGTTTTCGACCCTGGTGGATATCACAGGTGTTGATTACCCCGAGCGGGCAAAACGGTTCGACGTGGTTTATCACTTCCTGTCGATGTACCAGAACCAGCGTATTCGTCTGAGGGTTTCGATCCGCGAAGAGGATATGGTGCCTTCGATCGTGGATGTTCACCCCTCGGCCAACTGGTTTGAGCGCGAGGTGTTCGATATGTTCGGCATCCTGTTTTCAGGGCACCCGGACTTGCGCCGTATCCTGACGGACTATGGCTTTCGAGGGCATCCGCTGCGTAAAGATTTCCCAACGACCGGGTATACCGAAGTTCGCTATGACGAGGCCGAAAAGCGCGTTGTGTATGAACCGGTCAGCTTGGTTCAGGAATACCGTCAGTTTGACTTCATGTCCCCTTGGGAGGGCGCGAATTACATACTGCCGGGGGATGAAAAGCAGGAGACCTGACAATGGGCGGTATCTGGTGGTTGATCCTTTCTGCGCTGACCATCATCCCGATGGTAAAGATACTGCCGTTTTTCGGGATCAACAAATACTGGTGCCTCTTATGTCTGGTTCCATTCGGCACGATCGCCTTGTTGTGGTGGGTCGGGTTGAAACTGCAAGAATTGGAGCGCCGCTGAGATGCTGATGTTGCTGGGGGAACTGATTGCATTGGGTGCACTTGGGGTCCTGCTGGCCGGGGCTGCGGCCAAGGCGCTTGAGGCGGAAAAGGTCCGGGTTCGGGCCGAAGCGAAAAAGAAACGAGGGCGTTGATGGACGGCTCAAGATATGAAGACGGCAGCACGGACGCGCTGAGCGGAGAACAAAAGATCCGCAACTTCAACATCAACTTCGGCCCGCAACACCCTGCGGCGCATGGAGTTTTGCGTCTGGTGCTTGAGCTGGACGGTGAGATTGTCGAGCGCTGCGACCCGCATATCGGCCTGCTGCACCGTGGCACCGAAAAGCTGATGGAAAGCCGGACGTATCTGCAGAACCTGCCTTACTTCGACCGTCTGGACTACGTGGCGCCGATGAATCAGGAACACGCCTGGTGTTTGGCCATCGAAAAGCTGACCGGCGTCGAAGTTCCACGCCGTGGCTCGCTGATCCGGGTTCTGTACTCCGAGATCGGGCGCATCCTGAACCATCTGCTGAACGTGACCACGCAGGCGATGGACGTTGGTGCTTTGACCCCGCCGCTGTGGGGCTTTGAAGAACGTGAAAAGCTGATGGTGTTCTATGAGCGCGCCTGCGGTGCCCGCTTGCACGCCGCTTATTTTCGCCCAGGTGGTGTCCATCAGGACCTGCCGCCCGAACTGTTGGATGACATCGAGGCGTGGAGTCACGAATTCCCCGCTGTTCTGGACGACATCGACGGTCTGCTGACCGAAAACCGCATCTTCAAACAGCGTAATGCTGATATTGGCATCGTGACCGAAGATGACATCCAGAAATACGGCTTCTCGGGCGTGATGGTGCGCGGATCGGGTCTGGCTTGGGACCTGCGCCGCGCGCAGCCCTATGAATGCTATGACGAGTTCGAATTCCAGATCCCCGTCGGCAAAAACGGCGACTGCTACGACCGCTATCTGGTCCGCATGGAAGAAATGCGCCAGTCGCTGCACATCATCCGTCAGGCCATTGCCAAAATCCGCGAATGCCCGGGTGACGTTCTGGCACGCGGCAAGATCACCCCGCCGAAACGCTCGGACATGAAGACCTCGATGGAAAGCCTGATCCATCACTTCAAGCTGTATACTGAAGGCTTCCACGTCCCCGCGGGTGAAGTTTACGCCGCTGTCGAAGCCCCCAAGGGTGAGTTCGGCGTCTATCTGGTCGCCGACGGCACCAACAAGCCCTACCGCGCCAAACTGCGCGCGCCCGGGTTCCTGCACCTGCAAGCCATGGACCACGTCGCCGGAGGGCACCAACTGGCCGACGTCGCCGCCATCATCGGCACCATGGATGTCGTATTTGGAGAGATTGACCGCTAATGCTCCGCCGTCTGCATTCTGAACAACCCGAGAGCTTTGCCTTTACTGCTGCCAACCAGCAATGGGCCGAAGCACAGATTACTAAGTACCCTGAGGGTCGTCAGGCCAGCGCGGTGATCCCTCTGCTATGGCGCGCGCAAGAGCAGGAGGGCTGGTTGTCCCGTCCGGCGATTGAATCTATCGCTGACATGCTCGGCATGGCCTATATCCGCGTGCTTGAGGTTGCCTCGTTCTATTTCATGTTTCAGCTGCAACCGGTTGGTTCTGTTGCGCATATTCAGGTTTGCGGGACGACGTCCTGCATGATCTGCGGGGCGGAAGATCTGATCGCGGTCTGTAAGGACAAGATCGCCGCTAAGCCACATGCATTGTCGGCAGATGGTAAGCTGAGCTGGGAAGAGGTCGAGTGCCTAGGCTCCTGCACCAACGCGCCGATGGCGCAGATTGGTAAGGACTATTATGAGGATTTGACCGCCGAAAGTTTTGGCAAAATCATCGACGATCTGGCCGCTGGCAAGGTACCTGCACCGGGCCCACAGAATGGACGCTATGCGGCTGAACCGCTAAGCGGTCTAAGCAGCCTGACCGAGTATGAGGCGGGCAAACCGCAGTACAATGCCAGTGTCGAGTTGGCTACTGATCTGGGCGACACGGTCAAGCGGATCGACGGAACAGAAGTGCCGATCCTAACCCCATGGCTGGGTAAGGACGGTAAGGCAGAGGCGACCAAGACTGCCCCGAAACCTCCGAAAGAACCTGAAACGCCAAAACCCGCTGTAAAGCAGGCCGAGGATGCAAAGGCGAAGGCGGAAGCGGCAGACGAGGACCAGCCAGAGACACTGACCGCGGCGCGAGGCGGCAAGGCCGACGACCTCAAGATGCTCAAGGGTGTTGGGCCAAAACTGGAAGAAAAGCTGAACGATCTGGGCATCTATCACTACGACCAGATCGCGAAATGGACTGCCGGGAATATCGCTTGGGTGGATGCGCGGCTGAAGTTCAAAGGCCGGATTGAGCGCGACGATTGGATCGAACAGGCGACCAGCCTGGCTGCGGGGGAAGAGACCGATTTCGCAAAACGTGCCAAGGAAGACGGCACTTACGAAGACTAAAACAGGTGCCCGTACAGGGCATCAGGATGAGATGGATAAGGACAAGGAACAGGCCATAGCCCGAAAGGGCCGTCACATAGGCATCGTCATCGCCGCGACGATGGTGCTTTGGCTTGTTATGTCTTTTGTCGGTCCGCAGTTGGGACTGCCGGGCCGCTATGCGCTGCTTTTTGATTTTGCCGCTCTGGCAGGGTTCATCTATGCGGGCGTCAACATTTTTCAACTCTGGCGCATGCGTCAGGACAGCTGAAGGTAACACGCGATGCTGAAGGATCAGGACCGGATCTTTACCAACATCTACGGGATGCATGAGCGCACATTGCGTGGCGCGCAGGCGCGCGGGCATTGGGACGGCACTGCCGGCCTGATCGAAAAGGGCCGCGACTGGATCATTCAGACGATGAAAGACTCAGGCCTGCGGGGTCGAGGCGGTGCGGGTTTCCCGACCGGGCTGAAATGGTCTTTCATGCCCAAGGAAAGCGATGGTCGTCCGGCCTATCTGGTGGTGAACGCGGACGAATCCGAGCCCGGAACCTGCAAAGACCGCGAGATCATGCGCCACGATCCGCATACCCTGATCGAGGGTTGCCTGATCGCATCTTTCGCGATGAATGCACATACCTGCTACATCTACCTGCGCGGCGAATACATCCGCGAGCGTGAGGCGCTGCAGGCCGCGATTGATGAAGCGTATGACGCAGGCCTGCTGGGCAAGAACGCCGCTGGCTCGGGCTGGGATTTCGACCTGTTCCTGCATCACGGGGCTGGGGCCTATATCTGCGGTGAAGAAACCGCCTTGATCGAAAGCCTTGAGGGCAAGAAGGGCATGCCGCGGATGAAACCTCCGTTCCCGGCGGGGGCGGGGCTGTATGGCTGTCCGACCACGGTGAACAATGTTGAATCCATCGCCGTTGTACCGACGATCCTGCGTCGCGGTGCCGACTGGTTCGCGGGTTTTGGCCGTCAGAACAACGCAGGGACCAAGCTGTTTGCGATCTCGGGCCATGTTAACAACCCTTGTGTTGTCGAAGAGGCGATGTCGATCTCGTTCGAAGAGCTGATCGAGACCCATTGCGGCGGTATTCGCGGCGGCTGGGACAATTTGCTGGCAGTGATTCCGGGTGGTTCGTCTGTTCCTTGCGTGCGCGGTGAGAACATGCGCGACGCGATCATGGATTTTGACTACCTGCGCAACGATCTGGGCTCGGGCCTGGGAACGGCGGCGGTGATCGTGATGGACAAGTCCACTGATATCATCAAGGCAATCTGGCGGCTGTCGAAGTTCTACAAACACGAAAGCTGCGGCCAGTGCACGCCGTGCCGCGAAGGCACCGGCTGGATGATGCGCGTTATGGATCGTTTGGTTCGTGGCGAGGCCGAACTGGAAGAGATCGACATGCTGTTCGACGTCACCAAACAGGTCGAGGGTCACACGATCTGTGCCTTGGGTGATGCTGCAGCTTGGCCGATACAGGGCTTGATCCGCAACTTCCGCGAAGAGATCGAAGACCGCATCAAGGCGCAGAAATCCGGTCGCACCGGCGCGATGGCGGCGGAGTAACGCGGATGCATCTGCTCGCAGAATATGGCCACTCGGTTGCGGCGTTCGTCATATTCACGCTTGTTGCGTGGTTCACGGCGTCGCTCTCGACGTGCGCCGGATCCGGAATGCGGACATTGTGCCAGCTATCGCTCGCACCCCGTCGCAGAGGTAAATCTCTTTGCCCGAGCCATGCCCGTATGATCGGCTCCATTTCGATGAAAGTGGCGGCGTTCTGATGGTTCTGCGTACCGGGGATAAATCAACTGCGCACAGCCGCGTCAGAACCCGAGTGTCGATGTGTGGTTTGATGGCCGGCGTGATGCTGCTCTCAGCCTGTGGCGGTATCGTTTCGTCATCCGACCGGGTCAATTTTGACGGTCATTTCTTCCGTGCCAAGGCAAAACAAGTCGACAAAAAGAAATCTCCGACCGAGTTTACGGTTGTCGTCAATGGCGTTTCCGCCTCACTAGACGGCGCACGCGAGGCCGGGCGGTACGAAGGCATCAAGTTTTGCATTTCCAACTTTGGATCATCCCGGATTGACTGGAACGTCGGACCAGACACCGAGCCGCAGAACTTACGCATATCGGATGACAAACTTACTTTTGCTGGACGTTGCAGACGACCATGACGTCGCGGTCCGCATATCACGCTGACATGGGTGCGGTGTTATTGCATAACCCTGCCTGCTCCGGTCGTCTTGGACGTTCCAAGACGAAAGGACGTGTCATGTTTGGTATGAAAGTGCTTGCTGCGCTCACTGCTATGGCCTTGCCGGTTGCGGCCGACGAAAAACCGCCTTTGCGCGACGTTAAAGAGATCGACAACGAGCTCTACTACATCGCGATCGCAAATGAGATTTCGGAATACTGTCCTTCGATCAACGGACGCCGCGTAAAAGCGATCGGCGTGATGTGGGGGCTGCGTTCCAAAGCGAACAAATTGGGCTACTCGGATACAGAGATTCGGGCCTATGTGGAATCGGATGCCGAAAAAGACCGGATGCGCGCCAAGGGCGAGGCGTATCTGGCCCAACACGGCGTTTCTTATGACAATCCGAATTCTTTTTGCACTTTGGGGCAGAAGGAAATCGAAAGAAACAGCGCCATTGGCGTGTATTTGAGGGCGAACTAGACCATGTCTGACCTCCGCAAGATCAATATCGATGGACAGGAAATCGAAGTCGATGGTGCGATGACTCTGATCCAGGCCTGTGAAGAGGCCGGGGTCGAAGTGCCGCGTTTCTGCTATCACGAACGTCTGTCGATTGCTGGCAACTGCCGGATGTGTCTGGTTGAGGTTGTCGGCGGACCGCCAAAACCTGCGGCTTCCTGCGCGATGCAGGTGCGGGATTTGCGCCCGGGACCGGAAGGCCAGCCGCCGGTGGTCAAGACGAACTCGCCAATGGTCAAGAAGGCCCGCGAAGGCGTGATGGAGTTTCTTCTGATCAACCACCCACTGGATTGCCCGATCTGCGATCAGGGCGGTGAGTGCGATCTGCAGGATCAGGCGATGGCCTATGGGTTGTCGGGCACGCGCTTCAAGGAAGCCAAGCGCGCGGTTGATGATCTGGACCTTGGGCCTTTGGTCGGGACTGCGATGACCCGCTGCATCAGCTGCACCCGTTGTGTGCGTTTCACGACCGAGGTCGCGGGGATCACCCAAATGGGCCAGACCGGGCGCGGCGAGGATGCCGAGATTACCTCGTACTTGAACCAAACGCTGGATTCGAACCTGCAGGGTAACATCATCGACCTGTGTCCGGTTGGGGCGTTGACCTCGAAGCCTTATGCCTTCACGGCTCGTCCTTGGGAACTGACTAAGACCGAGAGCATCGATGTAATGGATGCTTTGGGTTCGAACATTCGTGTGGATACCAAGGGGCGTGAAGTTATGCGCTTTTTGCCACGCAACCATGATGGCGTGAACGAAGAGTGGATCAGCGACAAGACCCGTTTCGTATGGGATGGTCTGCGCCGTCAGCGTCTGGACAAACCCTACGTACGCGAAAACGGCAAGCTGCGCCCGGCCTCGTGGCCCGAGGCGCTGACCAAAGCCGCTGAAGCGTTGAAAGGGGCCGAGAAACCGGCGGGTATCGTGGGCGATCTGGCCCCGGTTGAGGCGGCTTTTGCGCTGAAGCAGATGGTCGAAGGGCAGGGCGGTGTTGTCGAATGCCGCACCGATGGGGCTAAGCTGCCTTCTGGAAATCGCGGTGCTTATGCCGGAACCGCTACAATCGAAGATATCGACACAGCCGAACGCATTCTGCTGATTGGTACAAACCCGCGCGATGAAGCTCCGGTTCTGAATGCGCGGATTCGTAAGGCCTGGGCTCATGGGGCCGAGGTTGCCGTCGTCGGACCCGCAGTCGATCTGACCTATGAATACCATCACATCGGTGATGATCGCGCGGCTTTGCAGCAGGCGGTCGATATGGGCGGCGATGATGAGATCAAGGGCAAGCCCTCTCTGGTCATTGTTGGTCAAGGTGCGCTGCAAGAGGCTGATGGAGCTGCCGTTCTGGCGGCTGCGCAGGCGATTGCCGCGAATACAGAAAGCGGTTTGATCGTTTTGCATACTGCTGCGTCGCGCGTCGGTGCAATGGATGTCGATGCCACTAACGAAAGCGGCATGGACGCGGTCAGCGCAGCGGACGTGATCTATAACCTCGGTGCGGATGAGGTCGAGATCGGCGAAGGTGCCTTTGTGATCTATCAGGGCAGCCATGGCGACCGTGGCGCCCACCGCGCAGACGTTATTCTGCCAGGTGCTGCATATACCGAAGAAAACGGCCTGTTCGTGAATACCGAGGGTCGCCCACAGCTGGCTATGCGTGCCGGATTCGCACCGGGTGAAGCCAAGGAGAATTGGGCCATCCTTCGCGCGCTGTCGGCTGAGCTGGATGCTACATTGCCATTTGACTCGTTGGCGCAACTGCGCACTGCCTTGATTGAAGCCGTGCCGCACCTGGCGCAGATCGACCAAGTGATCGAAAATGACGCGGTTGCGTTGGATGCAGGAAAGCTCGGGGATGCCAGCTTCCGTTATGCGATCAAAGATTTCTATCTGACCAATCCGATTGCGCGCGCCTCGCAACTGATGGCCGAGCTATCGGCTCAGGCGCAGGCTCGTAAATCGGAAAAGATCGCGGCTGAATGAAACTGACACATTTCATATCGCAGACGTGCGCGGCGGCCGGGTGGCAGTTAGCCGCGCCTGAATTGCGTGTGAAATTCAATAATAAGGGTGGCGCAATGGCGGTAGATGCTGTTTACACCAACGCGCCGACCCAGCCGCACCATGCGCAGGCAACTGGCCTATGCATCGCACGCGGAAAACGGAATACCCACGGTGTGAGGACCAATGGCTGAATTCTTTAACACCCCAGGCGGAATAGCCGTCATCATTCTGGCGCAAGTGCTTGCAGTTGTGGCCTTTGTGATGATCTCGCTGTTGTTCCTCGTGTATGGCGACCGCAAGATCTGGGCGGCCGTTCAGATGCGCCGCGGCCCCAACGTGGTGGGCGTCTATGGCCTGCTGCAATCAGTGGCCGACGCGCTAAAATATGTGGTCAAAGAGGTGGTGATCCCGGCAGGTGCGGACCGCACGGTCTTTATGTTGGCACCGCTGACCTCATTCGTTCTGGCGATGATCGCTTGGGCCGTGATCCCGTTCAATGACGGCTGGGTTTTGTCCGATATCAACGTCGCGATCCTGTATGTTTTTGCTGTATCCTCGCTTGAGGTTTATGGCGTGATTATGGGCGGTTGGGCGTCGAACTCAAAGTATCCGTTCCTTGGGTCGTTGCGCTCGGCGGCGCAGATGATCTCGTATGAGGTGTCCATTGGCCTGATCATCATCGGCGTCATTATCTCGACCGGCTCGATGAACTTCGGCAATATTGTCGAGGCGCAGGACGGACGGTTTGGCTTCTTCAGCTGGTACTGGCTGCCGCATTTTCCGATGGTCTTCCTGTTCTTCATTTCGGCACTGGCTGAAACGAACCGACCACCCTTTGACCTGCCCGAGGCGGAATCAGAGCTGGTCGCGGGGTATCAGGTCGAATACTCGGCGACACCTTTCCTGCTGTTCATGGCCGGGGAATACATCGCTATCTTCCTGATGTGTGCGCTGACCACTCTGCTATTCTTCGGTGGCTGGCTGTCGCCGATCCCCGGCCTGCCGGATGGCGTGCTGTGGATGGTCGCCAAGATGGCGTTCTTCTTCTTCCTCTTCGCGATGGTCAAGGCCATCACGCCCCGCTACCGCTATGACCAACTGATGCGGTTGGGCTGGAAAGTATTCCTGCCGTTCTCGCTGGCTTGGGTGGTTTTCGTGGCCTTTGCGGCGAAATTCGACTGGTTCTGGGGCGCGTTCGCCCGTTGGAGTGTAGGAGGCTGATATGACACAAATCGACTATACCCGCGCTGCCAAATATTTTCTGCTGCAGGACTTCTGGGTCGGCATGAAGCTGGGGTTGAAGTATTTCTTCGCCCCCAAGGCCACCGTGAACTATCCGCACGAAAAGGGGCCCCTTTCTCCGCGCTTTCGCGGCGAACATGCCCTGCGCCGCTATCCGAATGGTGAAGAACGCTGCATCGCCTGCAAACTATGCGAAGCCATCTGCCCGGCGCAAGCGATCACCATCGACGCCGAGCCGCGCGAAGACGGCTCCCGCCGCACCACGCGCTACGACATCGACATGACCAAGTGTATCTATTGCGGCTTCTGTCAGGAAGCCTGCCCGGTCGATGCCATCGTCGAAGGTCCAAACTTCGAAT
Organism: Ruegeria sp. G5; assembly: GCF_056533365.1. Lineage (NCBI taxonomy): Bacteria > Pseudomonadati > Pseudomonadota > Alphaproteobacteria > Rhodobacterales > Roseobacteraceae > Ruegeria > Ruegeria sp. G5. Next base: position 402,382 of record NZ_JBQFOK010000004.1, read on the forward strand.
TCGCCACCGAAACCCGCGAAGAGCTGTTTTACGACAAGCAAAAACTGCTGGATAACGGCGAACGTTGGGAAGCCGAGATCGCCCGCAATCTGGAAATGGACGCGCCGTACAGATGAATGACACGCCGACAAATCCGTTTGAGCTGATGATGAAGCAGGCGCAGGACATGGCCAAGGCGATGAATCCGGCGATGGAGAATTTCTCGCCCAAAGGGTTCGAGAACCTGTGGCCGACCATGCCTAAAGAGGTCATGGAGATGATGTTCGGAAACACCGTCAATAAAGACGGGCTGGACGCCAAGACCCGCCTTTTGCTGACACTGGCCGGACTGACCATGCAGGGCGCACAGGCAGATACGGCTGTACGCCAGACTGTCCGCCACGCGCTGGAAGCTGGGGCCAGGAAACAAGAGATCGTGGAAACGATCGGTCAGATGTCGGTCTTTGCCGGCATCCCGGCCATGACCCGCGCGCTGGATCTGGCGCAGGAGGTTCTGGGCGATAACGAGGATGAGGATCAATGACCGTCTTTGCCTTCTATCTGTTTGCCATCAGCGCCATCACTGGCGGGCTGTTCACGGTGATCAGCCGCCAGCCGGTGCACTCGGTGCTGTGGCTGATCCTCGCATTTTTGTCCTCGGCAGGGCTGTTCGTTCTGCTGGGGGCTGAGTTCGTGGCGATGCTCTTGATCATCGTCTATGTGGGCGCGGTCGCGGTTCTGTTCCTGTTTGTGGTGATGATGCTGGACGTGGACTTTGCCGAGCTCAAGGCCGAGATGGCGCGTTATATGCCGCTGGCCCTGCTGATCGGTTTGGTCATCCTGATGCAGTTCGTCATGGCCTTTGGCGCATGGGACAGCGCGCAAGGTGTCGAAGCCAATCTGGCCCAACCGGTTCCGGCTGATCGCCATAATACCGAGGCGCTGGGTGTCATTCTTTATGATCAATACTTCCTTCTGTTCCAGCTTGCGGGGCTGATCCTGCTGGTAGCGATGATCGGTGCCATCGTGCTGACCCTGCGCCACCGTCAGGACATCAAGCGTCAGGACATCGTCGGCCAGATGATGCGCGACCCGGCCAAGGCGATGGAGCTGAAGGACGTGAATCCGGGGCAGGGGCTGTGAGGGTTAGAATTCTTCATATCGTTCTGCTTGCGCTCCTGCCGCAGCAGAGTGTTGCTGTTCAGTTGACGAATTGTGCTCGTTCAATTGACGGCTATCACTTTGGAGAAAGTGAGCATTTCGATGCTGGCGATGGTATAGTGGTTTTTACCGCTTGGGCTTCGACCCATATTGGCTCTTTTGTAGAATACGTTGTTTCTGATTGCCACACTGGTCAGCGCTTCACGGTTACTGCCTATCGCACGGAAGTCACCGACGATGGGCGCGAAATCGTTAATTTCGATGACCGTAGGTTATTCGCTGCAAGAATTGACGACATGCTCGGTTCGGAAAACTCTTTCAAATTTGCGGAGCTTGAGAACGAGTTTCAAGTCGCCGACAAACGGGTCTCTCTTGGTGTGTCGATGGAAGAAAACTGCGCCTGCCGCTCGCTATATCCTGACCTGTTGAACAAGAAGCAACGCTTCAAAATGGAGCCTTGGAACGAATGATCGGACTTGAACACTATCTTACGGTCGCGGCGACGCTGTTCGTCATCGGCATCTTCGGCCTCTTCCTGAACCGCAAGAACGTCATCATCCTGCTGATGAGCATCGAGTTGATGCTGCTGGCGGTGAATATCAACCTCGTGGCGTTTTCCAGCTTCCTGGGCGATCTGGTCGGGCAGGTGTTTACGCTGTTCGTCCTGACCGTTGCGGCGGCCGAGGCGGCGATTGGTCTGGCCATTCTGGTCTGCTTCTTCCGCAACCGTGGCACCATCGCGGTTGAAGACGTCAATATGATGAAGGGCTAAGAGAACTATGGAAACCACCATCCTCTTTGCCCCGCTGGTGGGCGCGTTGATCTGCGGTTTCGGCTGGCGGTTCATTGGTGAGAAAGCGGCCATGTGGACCGCAACGGGTCTGCTGTTTCTGGCCTGTCTGCTGTCTTGGATCGTGTTCTTTACTTTTGACGGTGTGACCCAACAGATCGAGATCATGCGCTGGATCGAGAGTGGCTCGCTGTCGACAAGCTGGGCCGTTCGTCTGGACCGCTTGACCGCGATCATGCTGATCGTGGTGACAACCGTCTCGGCGCTCGTGCACCTCTATTCCTTTGGCTACATGGATCACGACCCGCAATGGCGAGAGGGCGAGAGCTATAAGCCGCGTTTCTTCGCCTATCTGTCCTTCTTTACCTTCGCGATGCTCATGCTGGTGACGGCGGATAATCTGGTGCAGATGTTCTTTGGTTGGGAGGGCGTGGGTGTCGCCTCGTACCTGCTGATCGGGTTCTACTACCGCAAGCCGAGCGCCAATGCGGCGGCGATGAAAGCGTTCATCGTCAACCGTGTTGGCGACTTTGGCTTTGCGCTGGGTATTTTCGCACTGTTCTTCCTGACGGACAGCATCAACTTCTCGGACATTTTCGCTTCGGCCCCTGCTTTGGCCGAGGAAAAGCTGCACTTCTTGTGGGGTGAGTGGACCGCGATTGAGGTGATCTGCGTGCTGCTCTTCATCGGTGCGATGGGTAAATCGGCGCAGTTGATCCTGCACACCTGGTTGCCCGATGCGATGGAAGGCCCGACGCCCGTTTCGGCCCTGATCCACGCCGCGACCATGGTGACAGCGGGTGTGTTCCTAGTCTGCCGCATGTCGCCGCTGATGGAGTTCGCGCCGGGTGCGACCGGTTTCATCACCGTGCTGGGTGCCTCGACCGCTTTCTTTGCCGCTACCGTGGGTCTGGTTCAGACCGACATCAAGCGCGTCATCGCTTATTCGACCTGTTCGCAGTTGGGTTACATGTTCGTGGCTGCAGGTGTCGGCATGTATTCGGCGGCTATGTTCCATCTGTTCACGCACGCATTCTTCAAGGCGCTGTTGTTCCTTGGCGCGGGCTCGGTGATCCACGCCATGCATCACGAACAAGAGATGACCGAGTATGGCGGGCTGCGCAAAAAGATCCCCTATACGTTCTGGGCAATGATGATCGGGACGCTGGCGATTACCGGTGTGGGTATTCCGCTGACTCACTTCGGTTTTGCGGGCTTCCTGTCGAAAGACGCCATCATCGAGAGCGCCTATGCCGGAGGGTCATCCTATGGCTTCTGGTTGCTGGTTGTGGCGGCGGCGTTCACGTCCTTCTACAGCTGGCGTCTGATTTTCCTGACCTTCTATGGTGAGCCGCGCGGGGACAAGCATACGCATGACCACGCGCATGAAAGCCCGATGGTCATGCTGGTGCCGCTTGGCGTGCTGTCGCTGGGTGCGGTCTTTGCGGGCATGATCTGGTACGGCAATTTCTTCGGCCACGCGGATAAGGTCGGTAAGTTCTACGGCATTCCGGTGGCTGAGGCGTCGGAACATGCCGATCATGGTGCAGCCGACACGCATGGCGATGAAAACCACGCCGATGAAGGTCATGGCGACGACCACGCGGATGACGCCCATGGTGAGAAAGACGCCCACGGCGATCATCATTACGTTTTCGCGGGTGAGCCCGGCGAAGGTGCGTTGTACATGGCACCTGACAATCATGTTCTGGACGATGCGCATGCGGCCCCGAAATGGGTCAAGGTTTCGCCATTCATTGCAATGCTTTTGGGTTTTGCAGTGGCCTATTGGTTCTACATCGTGAACACGTCTCTGCCCGCGCGTCTGGCCGAGAACCAACGCCCGCTGTACTTGTTCCTCAAGAATAAGTGGTACTTTGATGAGATCTACAACGTGATCTTCGTTAAGCCCACAGTGGCGCTTGGCCGGTTCCTGTGGAAGCGCGGCGATGGAAACACCATCGACGGCTTCCTGAATGGTGTGGCTATGGGCGTTGTTCCCTTCTTCACCCGCCTCGCAGGCAAGGCGCAGACGGGCTATATCTTTACTTATGCCTTCTGGATGGTCTTGGGGATTGCAGCCCTTGTCACCTGGATGTCGATCGGCGGAGGCACGCACTAATGGATAATATCCTCTCGATCGTTACCTTCATCCCCGCTGTGGCGGCAGGCATTCTGGCTCTGTTCCTGCACGGCGATGACGACGCCGCGCAGCGCAACGCGAAATGGGTCGCGCTCGTTGCGACCTCGGTGACGTTCCTTGTCTCGATTGGCATCTACACGGGCTTCGATCCCTCGAACACCGGCTTCCAGATGGTGGAAGAGGGTGAGTGGCTGCTGGGCCTGAAATACAAGATGGGCGTGGATGGGATCAGCGTTCTGTTCGTGCTGCTGACCACTTTCATCATGCCGCTGACCATTCTTGCCAGCTGGAACGTGACGGACCGGGTCAAGGAATACATGATCGCCTTCCTGTTGCTGGAAACGCTGATGCTGGGCGTGTTCATGGCGCTGGATCTGGTGCTGTTCTACCTGTTCTTTGAGGCAGGTCTGATCCCGATGTTCCTGATCATCGGCATTTGGGGCGGCGCGAACCGGATTTACGCGAGCTTCAAGTTCTTCCTCTATACCTTCCTCGGTTCGGTGCTGATGCTAGTTGCGATGGTTGCCATGTACGCGGATGCGGGCACTACCGACATTGAGGCGCTGATGAGCCATCAGTTCTCGTCTGAGAGCTTTAGCGTGCTGGGCGTGTACGTTGTAGGCGGGATGCAGACGCTGATGTTCCTTGCGTTCTTCGCGTCCTTTGCGGTGAAGATGCCGATGTGGCCGGTCCATACTTGGTTGCCTGATGCACACGTTCAGGCCCCGACGGCGGGCTCAGTCGTGCTGGCGGCGATCCTGCTGAAAATGGGCGGCTATGGTTTCCTGCGGTTCAGCCTGCCGATGTTCCCTGTGGGTTCGGCTGTGATGACTGATCTGGTGTTGTGGATGTCAGCGATTGCGGTTGTCTACACCTCGCTTGTGGCGCTGGTGCAGGAGGATATGAAAAAGCTAATCGCTTATTCCTCGGTCGCGCATATGGGCTTTGTGACCATGGGCATTTTTGCTGCGAACCAGCAAGGGATCGATGGCGCGATCTTCCAAATGATCAGCCACGGCTTTATCTCTGCTGCGCTGTTCCTGTGTGTCGGTGTGATCTACGACCGCATGCATACGCGTGATATCGACGCTTATGGCGGTCTGGTCATTCGGATGCCGGCCTATGCATTGGTCTTCATGCTGTTTACCATGGCGAACGTGGGCCTGCCGGGCACGTCCGGGTTTATTGGCGAATTCCTGACACTGATGGGTGCCTTCCAGGTCAACACATGGGTAACGGCGGTGGCTGCAACCGGTGTGATCTTCTCTGCCGGGTATGCGCTGTGGCTGTACCGCCGGATCGTATTTGGCGACCTGATCAAGGAAAGCCTGAAGGCGATGACCGATATGAGCTCGCGCGAGCGGCTGGTGTTCGCGCCGTTGATCATCATGACGATCCTGTTGGGCGTATACCCGTCGCTGGTGACTGACGTCATCGGGGACTCGACCGCGGCACTGATTTCGAACTACGACACGGCTCTGGCCGCGGCTGAGGCCGTGACACAGACAGCCGCTTCGCATTAAGGGGGCTTTGGAGACATGATCCAAGCTGATCTGACAATCATCCTGCCAGAGATCGTTCTGGCCGTATATGCGATGGCGGCGCTGATCGGGGCTGTCTACACCTCGAAAGACGGGCTGGCCCCCGCGCTGGTTTGGGCGACCTCGGGCCTGATGGCGCTGTTGGCGATCTGGATTGCCACCAATGGCGATGGCGTAAACGTGGCCTTTAACGGCATGTTCGTGGATGACGGATTCTCGCGCTTTGCCAAGGTCGCTATTCTGCTATCTGCTGCGGCTGTTCTGCTGATGAGTCAGGATTACATGGCGCGTCGTGGGTTGTTGCGGTTTGAATACCCTTTGCTGGTGGCTCTGGCCGCCGTGGGTATGATGATGATGGTCAGCGCAGGCGATCTGATGTCCCTTTATATGGGGCTGGAGCTGCAATCGCTGGCGCTCTATGTCGTGGCGGCGCTGCGCCGTGACAGCGCGAAATCCACCGAGGCCGGTCTGAAATACTTCGTTCTGGGCGCGCTCAGCTCGGGTCTGCTGCTCTACGGTGCGTCGCTGGTGTACGGCTTTACCGGCACCACGCTGTTCTCGGGCATCATCCAGACTGTCCATCACGGAGACGTCTCGATTGGCCTGCTCTTCGGTCTGGTGTTCCTGATCTCTGGTCTGGCGTTCAAAGTCTCCGCCGTGCCATTCCACATGTGGACACCCGACGTTTACGAGGGTTCACCCACACCGATCACTGCGTTCTTTGCCACCGCGCCGAAGGTGGCTGCAATGGCCCTTTTCGCACGTCTGTTGCATGACGCATTTGGGGGTGTCGTGAAGGATTGGCAGCAGGTGATCGTTCTGCTCTCGGTTCTGTCGATGCTGTTGGGGGCCGTTGCCGCGATTGGCCAGCGCGATATCAAGCGACTGATGGCGTTTTCTTCGATTGCACATATGGGCTATGCTTTGATTGGTCTGGCAGCCGGTACGGAAATGGGCATCAAAGCGATGCTGATGTATCTTGCGATCTATGTGACCATGAATATCGGCACCTTTGCCTTCATCCTGATGATGGAGCGGGACGGCAAACCCGTCACCGATATCGACGCGCTGCGTCAGTATTCCAAACGTGACCCGGGTAAGGCTCTGGCCGTTCTGATCTTGATGTTCAGCCTTGCCGGCGTGCCGCCGATGCTGGGCTTTTTCGCCAAGTTCGGCGTCTGGCAGGCCGGTGTAAGCGCAGGTCTGACCGGATTAGTTATCGTTTCGGCAATCGCGTCCGTCATCGGTGCGTTCTATTACCTGCGGATCGTGTTCTACATGTATTTCGGAGCCGAGAACGAAGACCCGATCGAAACGCGTTCTACTCCGGTTCTCTGGGTGGCGTTGATGGGATCAGCGGCTTTGATGCTGATTGGCGTGTTCTACCAGTTTGGCGTGGAAGGTGCTGCGGCCGCAGCTGCGGCAACACTTGTCAACTGATACTGATGGAAACCAAGAATGGGGGCTCGGTCATTCGACCGGGCCTTTTTATCATGACTGAGTGGCCCGCCGGATATGGGTTGCACATCTTGCAGCAAGTCGACAGCACCCTGAACGAAGCTGCGCGGATCGCCCCAGCAGCACAGGGCCCGACCTGGATTATGGCGCATCATCAAACTGCCGCGCGTGGGCGTCGGGGCAGGGCTTGGGCCAACCCAAAAGGCAATCTGGCGGCTACATTGCTGATGCGACCAGACGGAGCACCCGAAGATGCCGCCCTGCGGAGTTTTGTTGCGGCTTTGGCTTTGTTTGACGCCTGTGTCTCCGTCACAGGTCGTGCGACTGGTCTGTCTCTTAAGTGGCCGAATGACGTTTTGCTGAACGGGGGGAAACTGGCCGGAATCCTCTTGGAAAGCACCGGGCAGGGCCGGGGCGTCACCCATCTTGCGATCGGGATAGGCGTGAACCTATCAGAAGCACCGCCCGCCCATGCCGTCGAAAAGGGCGCGGTTCGCCCGGTCTCACTGCTGTCCGAGACGGGTGCTCATGTAACGCCCGAGGATTTTCTGACTGAACTGGCTGCAGCCTACGTGAAGTATGAAACTCAGTTCTCGACCTACGGGTTCGAGCCTATCCGCGCGGCCTGGCTGGCGCGCGCCGCTCGGTTGGGTGAGGTTATTACCGCACGAACGGCATCCTCTGAAACTGTCGGAACCTTTGAAACGGTAGACGTATCTGGCAACCTTGTCTTAAACACCGCCAAAGGTCGCGTGAGCATACCAGCGGCGGAAGTGTATTTCTAAAGGGGGCGCAGATGCTTCTGGCGATAGATTGCGGTAACACGAACACTGTCTTTTCGATCTGGGACGGAGAGAACTTTCTGTGCACGTTGCGCACGTCGACACACCATTCCCGGACAGCAGATGCCTATTTTACCTGGTACTCGACGCTGGTGAAGCATTACGGGATCGAGGCTGATATTTCCGATGTCATCATAGCCTCGACCGTACCGCGTGTGGTGTTCAACCTGCGCATTTTCGCCGACCGTTTCTTTGGGTGTCGCCCGCTGGTGGTTGGCAAACCGGAATGTCTGCTGCCTGTCGCCCCTCGGGTGGATCAGGGCACCGTGCCCGGGCCGGACAGACTTGCCAATGCAGTTGGCGCATATGATCGGCACGGCGGAGATGTGGTTGTGGTCGATTTCGGAACGGCAACCAATTTTGATGTCGTGGCATCGGATGGGGCCTATGTCGGCGGCATCATCGCACCCGGCGTCAACCTGAGCCTTGAAGCCCTGCACCAAGGCGCGGCCGCGTTGCCGCATATCGACATCACGCGACCGGATAAAGTCATCGGCACGAATACGGTTGGCTGCATCCAATCAGGCGTGTATTGGGGGTATTCCGGTCTGATCGAGGGGCTGATCGCTCGGATCAGGGCGGAATATGGAATGCCGATGAAAGTCGTTGGAACCGGTGGGCTGGCCCCGCTGTTTGATCAGGCGGACGTTGGTTTTGACGTGATCGAAGATGATCTGACGATGCACGGTCTGACCGTGATAAATCAATACAATAAGGAAAATGGCTCCGCATGAGCAATGAACGACTAATTTATATGCCGCTGGGTGGAGCCGGCGAAATCGGAATGAATGCCTATGTCTACGGCTATGGAACGCCGGGCAAGGAACGGCTGATTCTGGTCGATCTGGGCGTGACATTTCCTGACATGGATACGACACCCGGCGTCGACTTGATCCACGCGGATATTTCATGGTTGCGCGAACGATCCGACCAGCTTGAGGCCGTGTTCATCACGCACGCGCATGAAGATCATGTCGGTGCCGTCGCCCATTGTTATGAAGCCTTGGGCGCCCCTGTCTACGCGCGCGCATTCACTGCCAATATCGCGCGCCGCAAGATGGAAGAGTATGGCCACCCCGAAGATGCTGTTCGCACCGCATCGGCGTGGCCCGAGCAAGTGTCGGCCGGGCCGTTCACGGTGGGCTTCCTGCCAGTTTCGCATTCGATTCCCGAAAGCGCTGCTTTGGTGATCGATACGCCCGAGGGGCGGATCGTACATTCCGGTGATTTCAAGTTGGATACCGATCCCGTTGTGGGTGAACCTTTCGACCCCGATTTGTGGTCGGAAGTCGCGAAACCGGGGGTCAAGGCGCTTGTGTGTGACAGTACAAACGTGTTCTCGCAACATGCCGGGCGTTCGGAATCCGAGGTCGGGCCAGAGATCACCAAGCTGGTCGCCGAAGCAGCCGGCATGGTTGTTGCCACGACCTTTGCGTCGAACGTTGCGCGAGTAAAGACATTGGCCGAGGCAGGTCAAAGGGCAGGGCGATCCGTTGTGTTGCTCGGGCGCGCCATGCGCCGAATGATCGAAGCGGCGACTGAAACCGGCATTCTGTCGGATTTCCCCAAGGTGATCAGCGCGGAAGAAGCATTGGACGTTCCGCGACAAAACCTGATGCTGATTGTGACCGGCAGTCAGGGCGAGCGTCGTGCGGCCAGCGCGCAGCTTGCACGCGGCAAGTATCGCGGTCTGGAGCTGAAAGAGGGCGACTTGTTCCTGTTCTCGTCAAAAACCATTCCGGGCAATGAGCGGGGCGTGATCTTCATCATGAACCAGCTGAGTGAAAAGGGCGTGGACGTGGTGGATGACAGCTCTGGTCTCTACCATGTATCGGGGCACGCGAACCGACCTGACCTTGAAAAAGTACATGCGCTGATTGACCCGCAGATGGTTATCCCAATGCACGGGGAACACAGGCATCTGCGCGAACATGCCAAATTGGCCGAAGCTGGCGGGCGGACGGGTATACTCGCCGTGAACGGCACGATGCTCGATCTCACCGGAAATGCACCGAGTGTTGTCGATTATGTCGAGACTGGGCGAACTTATCTGGATGGCACAGTCAAAGTCGGTGCCCTTGATGGTGTGGTGCGCGATCGTATCAGGATGGCGTTGAATGGCCATGTAACTGTCACCGTCATTCTGGACGAAGAAGATGAGCCCTTGGGTGAGCCCTGGTGCGATACGATGGGACTGCCTGAACTTGGATCATCCCGGGCGGCGCTGGTCGAGATTCTTGAAGAAGACCTCAATCAGTTTCTGATGCGGGCAGACGCGAAAACCCTTCGGGATGACGATAAGTTGGAAGAAGCACTGCGCCGTATCGTGCGCCAGACCGCAAAATCCGAGATCGGCAAAAAGCCCGAGGTCACGACGGTTATCAGTCGGATGAAGTAGCCGGACCGATCAGTCTGTCAGCGGCATCTGGTAGCCTTTGAGTTTGAAAAAAAGGCTTTCCTCATCCTTGTTCAAAAGGAAGGGGACAGATTTGGGTGGGGTAGGGTCGTCGACACGGGCGGCCACCTCGGCCAAGACGACTTCGGTGATAAAAGGCAAATCGAATTCGCGCGCGCGGTCGAGCGGGACCCATTGCAAATGCGACAACTCATCAGAGGCGCGCGAGAAATCATCCAGATCCATCTGTATCGCGGACGCATCCACCAGAAAGAATCGCGCATCGAAACGCCTCGGTCGGCCCGGAGGCGTCACGGCGCGAAACACGAACTGCAATTCCTCGGCCGAAGGACAAAAACCCAATTGTTCGAAGGCTTGCCAGTCTTCTGGGGCCTCGGTTGGCCACTTGCCGGGCTGACCCAGAATTAACCCCGTCTCTTCCCACAACTCTCGGATTGCGGCAGCGGCCAGCGCGTGTTGCAAACCCGGATCGGAACGCTCGGCCAAGCGGTCATGGCACAGTGATGACAGGCCGCTGGCCAAAGGTACCTGAGCGTCCGCTGGATCGACAGCGCCACCGGGAAAAACAAACTTATTGGGCATAAAGGCTGCTTTGGCGCCCCGTTGACCCATCAGAATGGAAGGTGATGTCATACGATCACGCAGGACGATAACGGTCGATGCGTTTCGAATTGCAGATTTATCTATCGTCATGAGCGCCCCCGCGTGATCTGCCGGGTTACTCGGATTTTTCGAAACCGTGCATACGCCGCGCCCACTGATACGCGACGACAGCTCCCTTGAGGCGTGGCAGCAGAAACAGCGACAGCGCAGTACAGCCAATCGCGAAAATCAGGAACATGGTCAGGGGCTCGGGCCGCCAATGAACATAGGACACATGCAGCGCAGGCGCGAGCAAGTGACCCACCAGAAGGATCGTCAGATAGGCCGGGCCGTCATCTGCACGGTGATGAAACAGCTCCTGACCGCAATTCGAACACGCGTCATTCACCTTCAGGTAGCTGTGCAGCAGCTTCCCTTCACCACACTTAGGACAGCGGCAGCGAAATCCTTTCACCAATGCGGGCCAGGTCTGGCGTTCGGTGTCCGCGTGCGTGTCAATTGTCTGATCTGTCATTGTGATACTCATGGGTTCTGGTCGGCGGATATTGCGCATGTTTTGTGCAACTTTAAAGGGGGGTGCGTCGCTTTGCACCGGCAAAGTTCGTGCAAAACTTTTTTGATTTCTCGCGACGGAAATCCGAAATAGCGCCGTTTGAACCTATGTGAGCAGCGGCGAATGAGCCGCAAAACAAAGGAAAACGATATGAAAAGCGCCAAATTCATCCCGGCCATCGTAATTGCGGCTGTGGCCGTTACGGGAACTTCTGTGTTGGCTGCAGGGCCACGCGATCGCGAACCTGTGACTTTCCAGGAACTGGACGCCAATAGTGATGGTCAGGTGACCAAAGAAGAAATGCAGGCCCATCGCAGCAAGCGCTTCACCGAGGCTGATGCTGATGGAGACGGGCAATTGACCGTCGAAGAAATGCAGGCGGCAGGCCAGAAAAAGGTAAATGACCGCGTGGCCAAGATGTTTGAAAAGCACGATGCCAACGCAGATGGCTTTCTAAGCCAGGATGAGTTGCCCAAACCGCGCCGTGCTGACAAGATGTTTGACCGTATCGACGCCGACAATGACGGGTCGATCTCGGAACAGGAGTTTGCCGATGCCAAGGCGAAAAGAGACCGCCACCACAAGAAACGGCCAGGTGCGGACTCTGACGATAGCTGACGCAGGATGGAGGATCTGACCTCCTCAACTGAGGATGCTCGCGGCGTATCCTGCGCCGCGAGCACGTCCAGCGATGATGCATTGCTGGGCCTGTTCGCGCGCGGGGATGCGACGGCGGCGCGTGTGCTGACGGATCGGCTGGGGCCACGGGCTTTTTCGGTTGCGATGCGAATGCTCGGCAACCGGGCAGAGGCCGAGGATATCACACAGGATGCGATGATGCGCCTGTGGAAAGCAGCACCGGATTGGGTCTCGGGGCAGGCGAAGGTGTCCACGTGGCTGTACCGTGTCACGATGAACCTTTGCGTTGATCATCTGAGGCGTCAAAAACCGGACCGGTTGGCTGATGTGCCAGAGCCCGAAGACGGGAAACGCACCGTAGCCGAACAAATGCAGGATGAGGCCCGTAGGGATGCTTTGCAGTCGGCCCTGGACCAATTGCCTGAACGTCAGCGGCAAGCCGTAATCTTGCGGCATATAGAAGAATTACCCAACCCCGAGATTGCCGGGGTTATGGGTGTTTCCGTAGAAGCGGTTGAAAGTTTGACCGCAAGAGGGAAGAGGACACTGGCCGCCTTGCTGGCCGGACGTCGGGAAGAACTGGGGTACGAAAATGACGGAAGATGAAAAGCATCTGGATGAACTTTTCGCGGCGGCGCGCCAACAGCGCCCTGATCTGTCGGACGATCTGGTCGTGCGTATTCAGACGGATGCCGAAACGATGCGTCTGGCGACTCTTGCATGCAAACCGCAGCCAAACCCGTCAGTTTGGACCCGTTTGGTGCGGGGTTTAGGGGGCTGGCAGGGTTTGGGCGGTCTGGTCACTGCCAGCGTTGTTGGCGTTTGGATTGGGTTTGCTGCGCCGGGCTTTCTACCGGACCCGGCGAACTACTTTTTTGATCCCGTCACAAGCATTGCCCTGGCAGATCTTGATGCATCTTATCTGGAGGACGCGGAATGAGCGACGCCCCCAAACCAAAACGTAGGTGGTTGCCGATCCTGCTGGCGATTTCGCTAGGTTTGAACCTTTTGATTGTCGGGGTCGCCGTGGGAACGGTTCTTCGCGTCAAGGGGGGCGATCATGCCAAAGCGCCCCCGGGATTTGGACTGGCCCTGTTCCGCGCCTTGCCAAAAGAGGATCGCAAAGCTTTCCGCAAAGAGCTGCCGGATCGGCATCGCTCCGGGTCAAAGCAGCGGGCGGAGGATTTCGCCGAACTTGACGCAGCCTTGCGCGCAGTTCCATTCGACCCAGAAGACGTTGCAGTGCTGCTGGCGCAGCAGGCTCAGCACCTGGCGGATCTGCAGTTGAATTTGCAAGAGAAATGGCTGGCTCGGGTTATCGCCATGAGCGACGCAGAACGCCAAACCTATGCGGACCGTTTGCAAGAAGTGGTGCGACGTGGTCCGCATGGTCGCAAAAAGAAGGACTGATGTGCTCAGGCCGCGTTCTGCCTGCATCTGACTTGGTTTCGCCCGGCCTTCTTTGCCGCGTACAGTGCTGTATCAGCTGACTTGATAAGATGATCCAATGGTGCGAGGCCAGACTGCGACGGCTCGGCCGCGATAAGTCCAACGCTGATTGTAACCGGAACAAATCCTGCGTTGTTGGGCAGCGCAAACGGTTTTTGCCGGATGCAATTACAAAGGGCCCGGGCAACAGTCAGCGCTTTTGCCTGTGTGGTCTCGGGCAGGCCGATCATGAATTCTTCTCCTCCGATCCGGGCTACGAATCCGTCTTCACCTATGGCGCGTTCCATTCTGGTGCCAACTTCGGTGAGTACGAGGTCACCCCCCGCGTGTCCGTATCGGTCGTTGATGGATTTGAAGTGGTCCAGATCAGCCAGCATGACAGCAAAGCCTTGCCCACATCGCGATGATTTTCGCGCTATCTGGTCCATCGCGCGCATGGCGTAACGGCGGTTGTGCAGGCCGGTCAGCGGATCAATCCACGACTCGGTAATCCTGCGTTGTAACGAATCCCGCATCCGATCCAGCTGGGTTTTTCGTTCGATCTGGGATTTGAGGCGCAGAGCAACCTCTTGTGCACAAAACCCCCCCATGCACACGGCATCCGCCCCACGGTCCAATGCCTCTGACGCGCGGTTCGCGTCGTGATCTTTCAACACAGCCAGCAGCACGGTGCGGCGTGTGGCACCGCGTGATTTCAGATCGGCGAGTATGCTCAGACTGGAAGGTTTTGATCCTACCTCAATCACGATGGCATCCGGGGCGGGGTCGGATAGCACCCCATGCAGGTTGGACATGCTATGCACTGCCATCTTGTGCCGTATTCTCGATTCCAGTGCGTTTTGCCACAGGCACCCTGTACGCGGCGATTGGGTCAGCAGAGCAACGCGCGCAGCTTTAGGCGGTGTTATCAGCCCCAATGCGGGTTCCGCGAAACCCAAAGGCTGAGAGGCTGTATCCAGTTTGAGGTCCTGTGCTTCGGCGCGCGCGCGTAGCAAGCTTCGAACCTGGGCCAATAGCAGCGTATCTTTGAACGGATGGACAAGCACGTCATCCAACCCTTCGGATAGTGCTTTCAGTCGCGCGCCTTTGTCGTTCTGAGCGGCGATGGCAACCACTGGTACATCCACCATATCCGGATCAGCGGCAACCAACCGTTTAACATCTAGCGCGGTTCCATCCGGCAGGTTTTGAGCGGTTAGGATCAGATCAGGTCGTGTGCGCCTGAGCAATCCGGCAAGCCCTTGCAATTTTTCACCTTGCACGACGTGATACCACGCTGCGGTCAGTTGAACCTTCAGCATGATGCGATTGGTCGAGGTCCCGTCTAGGACAAGGATGGTTCCCTGCACGGACATATCTGTCACCGTTGATTGCATGCGTTGCTAAAGTGTTTATGAGTCTGGTTAACAAACCCTTTCCAAGATCGAATCCGAGACCTCTTTATGCCGATCTCAGCCCAATCCGCCGAAACGCTTGCTTTGAATGTCTTGGGCTGGCTGGTCAGCAACGAGGAACTTTTACCCGTTTTCCTGGGGTCTACCGGTGCTTCGGCTCAGGACCTGAGGGACAGAGCGTCCGAGCCGGAATTTCTAACTTCGGTTCTTGAGTTTCTGCTGATGGACGATTCTTGGGTTGTCGAATTCTGTGATGCCAATTCCGTGCCTTATGACATGCCCAACCAGGCCCGAGCGATGTTGACGGGTGGCGCAGACGTCCACTGGACCTGAACTTTTACCCCGCAGGAGCTTGCAATGCCCATCAAAGCGATCCTTTTCGACAAGGACGGTACCTTGTTTGATTTTGCCGACACATGGGGCGCATTTGGGCGCAACACGCTGCTGCGACTGACGGATGGGGACGCGAACAAGGCGGCAAAGCTAGGTCGCGAGATTGGCTTCGACCTTGAGCAGTTGACCTATGCTGAGGATAGCATCGTCATTGCCGGAACTGTTGAGGAGGTGGCCGAAGTCTTAGCTCCGCATTTGCCGGACGTTCAGCTTGGTGATCTGATTGACCTGCTGAACGAAGAATCCGCTGTTGCACCGCAGGCACCTGCTGTGCCTTTGACCCCATTACTCACTGGTTTGAGGAAAATCGGGCTTAAGCTGGGGGTCGCCACGAATGACGGTGAAAAACCGGCGCTCGAGCATCTCGCGTCCGCAGGTATTCGTGACCATTTTGATTTTGTTGCCGGGTATGACAGTGGCCATGGCTTCAAACCGGGTCCGGGGCAGTTGCTGGCTTTTGCTGCGCATGTGGATTTAGCCCCCGAGCAGGTAGCGATGGTCGGTGACAGCCTCCACGACCTGCAAGCCGGACGCGCGGCCGGGATGAAAACGGTTGGTGTGCTGACAGGCCTGGCGCAGGCCGAGGATTTGGCCCCAATGGCTGATGTTGTCTTGCCCAACATAGGGCACATCCCCGACTGGCTTCGTGAAAACCGGTAGAGTTTGACCGGGATTCGACTGTTCGGAATAAAAAACCGACATAATGTGTCGCAGACAGAGCGGCCAGTTGCCCATGTTCGGGGCTTGCTCAGGTTTAAGCAAGCTCCAGGAGGGTCCCATGGCAGATACAAAATCGCGCAGACGTCGCAGCGGAGGGCGTGCCGGTGCCGCCGAACGTCGGGGCAGCGCCGTTATTGATCAGATGCCCTGGAACCCACCAATCAACATAGACAAACCCACCGAGCCGCTGGGCGCAGATGGGATTGAGGCAATTCACGAAGGGGCGATGCGTATCCTCGAAGAGATCGGGGTCGAGTTCTACAACGAAGAAGCTATCGGTATTCTTCGAGAGGCGGGTTGCACGATTGACGGCGACAATGTGCGGATGGGCCGCGATTTTGTTATGGAGATGGTTGCAAAGGCACCGTCCAGTTTCACGATCACGCCGCGCAATGAGAACCGCAAGATTGAGATTGGCGGTAAAAACCTGCTGTTCGGGAATGTCTCATCCCCGCCGAATTATTGGGATATGGAAATCGGCACCAAGGTGCCGGGCAACCGCGAAATGTGCCGGAATCTGCTTAAGTTGACTCAATATTTCAACTGTATCCACTTTGCTGGCGGATACCCGGTTGAGCCCGTCGATATCCATGCCAGCGTTCGACACCTGGACGTTCTGTATGACAAGCTGACCCTCACCGATAAGGCAATGCACGCTTATTCTTTGGGGAAAGAACGCGTCGAAGACGTGATGGAGATGGTGCGCATTGCAGGCGGGCTTAGTCATGAGGAATTTGAGTCCACGCCACGCATGTACACCAACATCAATTCGACATCGCCACTGAAACACGATCATCCGATGATTGACGGATGTCTGCGTTTGGCCCGTCGCGGACAGGCGATTGTGGTGACACCCTTTACCTTGGCAGGTGCGATGGCCCCCGTGACGATGGCGGGCGCCGTAGCGCAGTCCTTGGCCGAGGCATTATGCGCGATCGCCTTGTTTCAATATGTTCGACCGGGCATTCCCTGTGTAATCGGCACCTTTACGTCGAACGTGGATATGAAATCCGGAGCGCCAGCTTTTGGGACACCAGAGTATATGCGCTCGACCCAGATGACAGGCCAAATGGCGCGGTTTTACGGGTTGCCCATGCGATCCTCGGGCGTGTGCGCAGCCAATGTGCCGGACGGCCAGTCTGTTTGGGAAACGTCAAACTCGCTTTGGGCGGCGGTTCAATCGGGGACGAACATGGTGTACCACGCAGCCGGATGGCTGGAAGGGGGGCTTATCGCGAGCCCTGAGAAATTCATTATGGATTGTGAAGTTCTCCAGCAAATCCAGCGGTATATGCAGCCGGAAATCACAAACACGGGTCCTGATGAAATTGCACTGGATGCGATACGTGCTGTTGGAAACGACGGACACTTCTTTGGTATTCAGCACACGCAAGACCGGTACACTACGGCGTTCTATCAACCCTTTCTAAGTGATTGGAAAAACTTCGAGGGGTGGAACGTCGCAGGTGGGACTTGGACAGCAGAACGAGCGCATCACATGTTCAAGGAAATCATCACCAGTTTTGACCCTCCGGCAATTGATGACGGGATCCGCGACGAATTGGCCGACTTTGTCGCGCGCCGTAAAGCAGAAGGCGGGGCTCCGACGGATTTCTGACTTAAATTCAAAGTCTTCCGATAGGGTATTCGGTGCCTTTCAAGGCACTGGACTGGTCGTTTTGGTAATTTGTTAAGGTTTTTCGAGTCAGACTGCGCAGGAACGCTAGTCGAGGCACCTCATGCATGGTCTGATAAATCGAGCGGTACAGTCTTTTGTGTGCGCGACTTACGGGCAATCGTGCTGGCTTAGGGTGACAGAGACTGTGGGGCTTGGTTTTACCGAGTTCGAAGCCATGCTGATTTACGACCAGGATGTGACAACGCGTGTTCTGGACGGATTATGTTCTGAGTTGAAGCGACCACGGTCAGAAGTTCTTGAGGATCTCGGAACGTACCTGGTTTCACATCCTAACATGGAGGACCTGCGCCGCTTATTGCGCTTTGGAGGCGGAAGCTATGTGGAGTTTCTGCATTCTCTGGATGATCTGTCGGATCGGGTCAGGTTGGCGGTCTCGGACCTGCGCCTGCCGGTTCTGGAACTTCGGGAAGTGACGGCTTCGGAATACCAGCTGCATTGCTACCCTGGTTTACCGGGCTATGCGAGCGTTATGGTTGGCGTATTGCGGGCGCTGGCAGATGACTATGGCGCTTTGGCAATTCTGACCCATGAAGGCCGGCAAGGCACAGTCGAGGTGATTACCATCTTGTTGGTCGAAAGTGCCTTTGCCGAAGGCAGGCATTTCGAGCTGGGGGTCCGAAAGCCATGAAGGATTCGGTTGAGTTAGCGTGTCTGCTCAAGACGCTTTGCCCTATGTTCGTGCTGGTGGATCACACCGGGCGGATCACGGAAGTTGGGCCGACACTGCAAAAGCTTCGCCCCGATAGTCCGATGCAAGGGCAGAGTTTTCTGGACGTGTTCGAGCTGCTTCGCCCACGCAAGTTCACGACGGTATCCGCGTTGATGTCTGTGGCGGGCGCAAAGCTGCATCTGTCCCTGAGGGGAGAGCCGAGGACGGCGCTTAAAGGATTGGTCGCCCCTTTACCCGAGAGACAAGGGGCGGTGGTAAATCTGTCCTTTGGGATTTCGATCCTGGATGCCGTTCGCGACTATTCCCTGACCAGTGCCGATTTTTCGGGAACTGATTTGGCGATCGAGTTGCTGTATTTGGTTGAGGCCAAGTCTGCGGCGATGGAAGCATCCCGCTCGCTGAACTTGCGGCTACAAGGGGCAATGCTGGCGGCAGAAGAGCAAGCGCTAACCGACATGTTGACCGGGCTCAAGAACAGAAGAGCTATGGACACGCTGCTTGGGCATCTGATTTCGGGAGGCACCCCATTTGCCCTGATGCACCTGGATTTAGATTTCTTCAAGTCTGTCAACGACTTACACGGCCACGCTGCGGGCGATTTTGTCTTGCAGCAAGCGGCCCGCATCATGGTGGAAGAAACTCGCAACGATGACACTGTTGCCCGCATAGGCGGAGACGAATTCGTCATTATTTTTAGGGCGTTGGTGGATGAAGCTGTATTGTCGAACATCGCGTCACGTCTGATTGAAAGGCTGAAAACACCCATGGCCTTCGAAAACAAATCTTGCCAGATATCTGCCAGTGTCGGTACGGCCTTGTCCACGCAGTTTAAACCGCCCAAGGCCGCAGAACTTTTAAGCGCCGCAGATCAGGCCTTGTACGAGGCGAAAAGGATGGGCCGTTCCCGTCACTGCCTGTATTCAAGTTTAATCAAGCAAGGTGGGCTTCAAACGCCGCGGCAACTGTCGTCACAGTAACCTATCTGAAATGGAGCGCACCCCCTTAGCCAACTGTGTCAAACGCTTGCTGAAGCACTTTCGCGATATGGCGCTTTATGCCGGGCAGCTCACCAACAACTGGAAGAACGCGTCCTTCGAAATTGGCCTCTGCCAACTCGCTGGGGACGTCATCCAAAACATGTCCACCGGTACAGGCAAAGAACGGCAGGCAGAGGGCCTTTTTGCCCACGCCGTTCGCAGCTTCGGCTATCGATGGAGGTTCCTCTACAAAGCCCACGCGAATTGAATTGAATGCAATCTGTTTCCGCAGGTTGTCTGCAAATTCCGTTGCTACAGCCGAAGGATTGCGGCTACGGCCCGAGCCATGCGCCGCCAGAACCAGGGTTGTTTCATCAGGGTGCCATTTGCTTTCAGACAGCTCTGCCTCTAGTGCCCCACTCACCAAACTGGGCAGGTTTTCTTCCACGCCCAATGGGTCGAGGATCCGCAAAGCGGCACCGCCCAGACGCTTGGGCAGGGCGCTGGTAACAAACCAGCCCTTGGCCATAAACAAAGGATAGATCAAGGAACCGTCAGGCATATCTTTCAAGCAGGTCTCAAGCCTGCCCGGCGCGGCCAGCGTGGCGGAACCGACTGAAACACCTTCGCAAAGATCGTTAACCTCAGCCGCGTAGGCCGCCAGCGCGGCCTCGGCAGGTTCCGGGTCAGAAGGTTGACCATGGGCAACAATAAGAGCGTTAGGCATCTGTGGTTCCTGTGTGGTTTCCCGATAGGTGTGTTTAGAACCCGCGAAGTCAATCCGGTTGTCGAAAGATCAACCCAAAAGAGCCAGCCAGAGCCAGACTGTAAGGATCGACGTCGCGGTGCCAACCAGAACCGACGACGCGGCAACTCGTTTGGCCCGCCCGTACATGTTCGCGAATATATAGGCATTGAAACCGGGTGCCATGGCGGCGTTCAACACTCCGGATCGGAATAGATCCTGCGGTAGTCCCACTGTTGAGCCGAAAAGCCAGACCAGGCTGGGATGCAGCATCAGAGATACGGCACACACATAAGCAATCGTGCGCAAATCTCCTTCGGGTTTGTATTTGACCAACACACCACCCAGCGCAAACAACGCCCCGGGAAGCGCGGCGCGTGTAATAAGCCCCAGCGCTTCGTCCACGACTTCGGGTAATCCGAAGCCGGACAGGTTTACCAAAAAGCCCAACGCGATCCCCAGGATCAGGGCGTTGCGGAACATGGCGGACAGAACAGACCGAACCATGCGTGTGCCGCCATGGCCACGGTTGCGGATCACTTCCATAACGGTGATGCCGATACCGTAACAAAACGGAGAGTGGAAGGCGATGATCGCGTAGTTCCCCGTCAGACTTTCCGGGCCGTAAGCACGCTCGGTGATTGGCAGCCCTAGAAGAACTGAATTTGAGAACAGGCAGCAAAAGCCGATGGCGACGCAATCTTCCCATTCACGCTGAAAGATCAGGCGTGCGCCAAACAAACCCGCGCAAAAGCAAAGCCCGGCTGCTGTGTAAAAGCTGACCAAAAGCCGGGGATCAAAGCTTGCGCTGAGGTCCAGATTCGAGATCGCCAGAAATAGCAGACAGGGGATGGCGAAGCCCTGCGTGAATTTCAT
Source organism: Ruegeria sp. G5 (assembly GCF_056533365.1). Taxonomy (NCBI): domain Bacteria; kingdom Pseudomonadati; phylum Pseudomonadota; class Alphaproteobacteria; order Rhodobacterales; family Roseobacteraceae; genus Ruegeria; species Ruegeria sp. G5. The sequence continues at coordinate 423,430 of NZ_JBQFOK010000004.1, forward strand.
CAAGCCGTCGATATGGATTTCTTTGAAATACCCAAACCGGGTCGAGGCATAGCCAGCTCCGATCACAAGGAAGACGGGCAGGATGACGTCTATAAGACTTTGCAGCATATCAGCGCCTCACCGGTTCGTTCCGGGCGGAACGTGGTATGCTGGTGCAAAAACGCAGGGCCTTACAGAACCTGATGAATCACCATGCCGTCATAGGCAGGGGTGATGTAATCTGCAGTTTCGCTGTCGACCGTCGCATAATCGAGGTCGATATGCATATTCGTCAGGACAGCGTTTTTGGGTTGCAGCTTTTCGATCCATCCCAAGGTCTTTTCAAGATGCGCGTGGGTTGGATGTGGGGTCCGGCGCAGGGCGTCTATGACAAGACAATCCAGTCCTTCTAGCGCAGCCCATGCCTCATCATAAATTTCTGCCACATCTGGCAGGTAGGCGAGGCCACCCATGCGAAACCCAAGGGCGTCTATAGCGCCATGATTCACCTTGAATGGTTCAAAGGGAATTGGTCCGCCCGGGCCGGTGACTTCGAACGGGCCGCTGATGCTTTTGAGATCCAGGATCGGAGGGTATGGCGAGGTTTCCGGTTGGATAAACGCGTAACCAAAGCGACCCAGAAGATCGTTTTGCGTATCGCCGTCCGCCCAAACAGGAACCCGTTCGCGCATGTTGAACACGATCATGCGCAGGTCGTCGATGCCATGGACATGGTCTGCGTGCGAATGTGTGTAGACCACACCATCCAGTCGACCGGTGCCCGAATCCAACAGTTGGCTGCGCATATCCGGGGTGGTGTCGATCAAGACCGAAGTTGTGCCTTCTGGCCCATCCCGTTCGACCAGCATTGAACAACGCCTGCGAACGTTCTTTGGGTTTGTTGGATCGCACTCTCCCCAGTGTCCGCCCAGCCTTGGAACACCGCCGGAAGACCCGCAGCCCAAAATGGTGCAGCGCAGCGTGTTCATGCAGCGGCCTTATGAGCAGCGACTTTGGTGAACAACTGGTCAAAGTTCAGTTGAGTTTGGGCAGCGAAATCGGCGTATTCCATCCCGAACACCTCGGCACCTTTGCGTGCCGTGTGGGCCGTATACGCGGGTTCGTTGCGCTTTCCACGGTAGGGCGGAGGGGCCAGATAAGGCGCATCAGTTTCCACCAGAATACGATCAACCGGGGCAGCCGCAAATATATCGCGCAGTTCCTGACTTTTGGGGAAGGCCGCGATACCCGACATGGACAAGTAGAAACCTAAATCCAGCGCAGCCTTGGCCAGTTCTGCCGAAGAAGAAAAGCAATGCATCACGCAGGAGTAGGGCGCGTTGCGGTGCTCTGCGGTCAGTATGCGTGCCATGTCATCGTCTGCCGCGCGGGCATGGATGATCAGGGGCAAGCCGGTGCGCTGGGCGGCCTCGATATGGATACACAAGGACTGCTTTTGAACTTCGGCGCTGTCCGCTGTGTAGTGGTAATCCAGCCCGGTTTCGCCAATGCCCACGAACTTAGGGTGGCGGGACAAAGTCATCAACTCGTCGACCGTGGCCATGGGTTCATCTGCGGCGCTCATGGGGTGGGTGCCTGCGGCGTAAAACACAGGCGCGTGGGCTTCGGCGATGGCGCGCACCGTGGGTTCATTGCGCAAACGCGTGCAGATCGTGACCATTCGGGTCACACCAGCTTGGGTTGCGTTGGCAACGATCTGGTCCAGTTGGCCCTCGAAATCCGGAAAGTCCAGATGGCAATGGCTATCGGTAATCTGGGGCGTATCGCTCATCTGGTTTGACCGGCGGTTTCCTGTATCTTGAACACCGTATCTAGGACCAGAGCGGTAGGGTCAAGGTTCACTGCCTGACCATGTCGCGCGCGCGCTGTGATCAAGCTGGCGACTTCGGCCCATTTTCGCGCTTGTTGCGGCGATTGGGACAGGCGTGACAAGATTTCCGCTTCGTTGGGCGCTGCCTCGGGCAGCACAGGCGCACCCGTCGCACCTGTCAAAGCAAGGCGTGAAAGGGCCACGTCAATCAATGTCAGCAAAAGCTCGAAACGGTCCGCGGCACCGCGCTGGGCTGCCGCTTCGGCAAGAGCCAAAGCACGCTGCCGGTCCATGCGCGGCAGCGTGCCAAGGATGGCGATAAGCTCAGCATAAATCTCAAGCCCGCCCAAATTGATCAGGCGCACAGCATCGCCAACGGATCCGGCGGCAAGGGCTGCAAGATGGTCTGAGTCTCCGGACAGTTCGGCACCCGTCTGTGACAGGGCCTTTTGCATATCGTCGGGACCAAGAGGAGCCAACCGCAACGTGCGGCAACGCGATCGAATTGTCGGCAATAGGCGCGAAGGCTGGTGTGATACCAACAGCAGGGTGGTGCGGGCAGGGGGTTCTTCTAACATCTTCAGCAGGGCATTCGCCGCGCTGACATTCATCTCATCTGCGGAGTCTACGATAACGACACGTCGTCCACCGTCGGCCGAAGATAATCCAAAGAATTTGCCGAGTTTTCGAATGTCGTCCACCACGATTTCATTTCTCAACCGACCCTGATCATTCAAAGAGCGTGTGATCGCGGCCAGGCCGGGTTCAGCTCCGGCCTGAATGCGATGCGAAACCGGGTGCGCGGGATCGATCTCGAGTGTTTCTAATGGTGGAGGTGCGCCAAACAGTCCGGCATCGTCAGCAGGAGGCGTCGCCAGTAAAAAACGCGCAATCCGCCATGCCAATGTCGCCTTGCCGACACCCTTCGGGCCGCTTATCAACCAACCATGATGCAGCCGATCAGAGTTATACGCGTCCAGAAACGCAGATTCCGCAGCGGATTGTCCATACAGATGCCGCGTTTCGCGCGGATGGGGGGCGCCTGGCGCCTGATCCGGGGTTGGAGTGTCGTCGTTCATAAATCGTCAATCACAAGGCTTGCACGACGATATCTGTCACATCACGGGCCACGCTGTCCATGTCGCGGTTGCCGTCTATAACCCGAAACCTGTCCGAAAACTCATCTGCCAAAGCCAGAAAACCGGCCCGCATTTTCTGTTGCAGGTCCAGACCAAAATCCTCGAACCGTTCTTCGGTCCCCTGACGCCCTTTGGCACGGGACAGACCGATTTCAGGGTCCATGTCGATCAGTATCGTCAAATCCGGTTCGCGACCGATCATCAAAGACTGCAACTGGTCGACTAAGCCGCGTAAGTCACCCCGCGAAAGTCCCTGATACATCCGGGTGCTATCGGCGAACCTGTCACAAATCACGACTTTCCCTGCTTTCAGCGCGGGTTCAATCGTTCGTTCCAGATGATCGCGGCGCGCGGCAGTGAACAGCAAAATCTCGGTCTCGGCTGACCAGCGATCCGGGTCACCTTCCAAAACCAGCCTGCGAATTTCTTCGGCCCCGGGGGACCCGCCCGGTTCACGTGTCAGGACAACATCGCGCCCCGAGCTTTTCAGGTGATCGGCAAGAAGACGGGCTTGGGAGGATTTTCCTGAACCGTCAATGCCTTCAAAAGTCAGAAACACTCCGGGTCTCGTCACAATGCGTCCAGAGGATTGCCGATCACATCGGTCAGAACGATGCCGCCCACGGTCATCATCCGTACGACAAAACCGCCGGTCTCAACACTCTCAGCGGCCACCAAGGGGCGGCGGATTTCGGGCAAACCTTCTGGCCTGATCACCAGTTCAGCCAGTTGCTGACCTTTGGCGATCGGTGCGTTGACTGGTCCGTCATAGACCACTTCGGCCTCGACATTCTGATCACCCAGAACAGGCAACAGGATGTTCAGATCACCCTCGGGCACCAGCCCGACGGTTTTCTGGGCACCCATCCAGACTTTGGCTTGGGCTATTGGCGCGTCCGCGTTGGCAATTGTCCTCTCGACAAAATTTCGAAACGACCAGTTAACGACGGACTCAGCCTCCTCTGCTCGGGTGCCAGTGCTGTCCAGACCTGTGAGAACAAAGATCACACGCCGATCACCCTGCTTTGCAGAGCCTACAAGGCCATAGCCCGCCTCTTGAGTATGGCCGGTCTTCAGGCCGTCTGCACCAATCCCAAGCTTTAGCAGCGGGTTTCGGTTACGTTTGTTTGCTGGCGCGCGACCGTCGAATTCAAATTCCTCTTCTGCGAACAGAGGGTAATATTCGGGAAAATCCGTAATCAGGCGGTCCGCAAGAACGGCCAGATCATGTACGGACATCATATGTCCGGCAGCTGGCCAGCCGTTCGAGTTTGCAAAGTTGGACTGGTTCATACCCAACTGCTTTGCGCGCTGGGTCATGAAGCGTGCAAAACCGGCCTCGGTTCCGTCCGGGCTGAGTGCCTCGGCAATCACGACACAGGCATCATTGCCCGACAGCACGATAATTCCGCGCAACAAATCTTCGACCCGAACGCGGTCTTGCGTGTTCAGGAACATCGTCGAGCCACCATAGCTCATGGCGTGTTCCGACACCGGAAGGGTTTCATCCAGCGTCAAACGGCCATCGCGCAGCGCCTCGAAAGCAACGTAAAGCGTCATGAGCTTGGACATCGAGGCCGGGGGCAGGGGTTGATCGGCTTCTTTTGACAGCAACACTGTGCCCGTCGTCTGGTCCATCACATATGCCGCACGAGCTGTCGTATCGAACGCATAGGCTGGCAAAGTCGTCAGAGCAAAAGCCAGAGTTAGAGCGGATGATCGCAAAGTGGATAGCACTTAGACCTCCTGTTTTATCAGTTTTTTACGACAAAGGCGTCAGAAAAGCCCAGGTCTTTGACATCACGTTGCAGTGCGCTTCGTTCACCTCGGGTGTCGGCGGGGCCGACAAGGACCCTCCAGACCGACTTGTCATCTGTTTTCAACTCACGCACTTCGGCAGACATTCCATTCCGGCGGATTTTGTCAGCAGCGCTGTTTGCGTTTGCTTCGACGCTAAACGTCCCCACCTGCACGTAGGGTTTGGAGATCGATGCTGATGCAGGTTCGGCCGAGGCTGGGGTGCTGGCCGGAGTAGGCTCAGCGGCGTCTATCGCAGCTGCAGCACCTGCAATCGGGTCAAGCTGTGTGGCCGTGATTTCATCGCTCGATTTTTTCTGCCACCACTTCCGTTTTGACGTGTTCTCGGCAGGTGGAGTCACTTCTGGGTCTGTCAGAGCCGCCGTAGTGGCAACTTCGGCGGTGGTTTCCACCACTTCCTCGGCGGCGTCCGTTGTCGCTTCGGCTGCAGCACCGGCAGCAACCGCAGCAGCGCCAGCCGCTGCTACCGCAGGTTCTTTCTTTTGCCACCATTTGCGTTTTGGTGTTTCCTCTGCCTCCGCCTCGGCCGCTTCTGTTTCGGGCTGATCGCTGGCTTCGGCAGTCTGGCTCGGCTCGGGCTCAGGCTCGGGGGTTGCTTCAGGTGCGGCTGGTTCCGGTTCAGGCTCTACCGGTTTGCGGCGCAATGCGACCACTTCCACCTTTGTTGGGGATCCGGCCAGTATACCCAGGCGCGCCGCTGCTTCGGACGACAACTGCAATGCGGGTCCGGGCAAGTTTCTCTCACGCCGGAACAAGGCTCCGGTAACCGTTTTATTGTTCGCCGCATTCTTGATACGGACGCGTTCGGGTTGTGTCACGTCAGGATGTGCCACCCAAATACCGCCCAGAGAAGGACGACCATCCCATAGCCCGGCTTCGTCCAGTGCAAAAACCTCAGGGGCCTCGACGTCGTCGCGTGGATTGCCGGTTGCCTCGGGGAAGATTTCGACTTTGCCGTCGTCCACGGTGCCTTCGGTTGCAGCTTCTGCAGAAGTATTTTCCGGCGAGAGCGTTTCGTCGCAGCCCACCAATACCGCCGAAACCACAGCCATAACCACCAAAGCTCGCGGTTTTGCGCCTGTCTCAGTCGCTCGCTTCATTTTCTCATCCCTTGCCTGTAAGGGGCTTCGTTCTCCGAACCCCACCGCCGAATGCCAGTTCTGAATTGCCAGCCTGATACGGTTTTCAACGCAATCATAGCCTGAGCGATGTGTCATGGAAAGACTACAGCGCGGTGTTCGGCAAGATTTCCCTATTTGGACTTGCCACCGGTTTCGGTTGGCCTTAGACCCGGCATCAACGGGGAGGTGGCAGAGTGGTCGAATGCGGCGGTCTTGAAAACCGTTGAACGTGAGAGCGTTCCCAGGGTTCGAATCCCTGTCTCCCCGCCACTCATACCCGTCTCAATCCAGTTGTATTTTCTGACCCGGAATTGTTCCGCAATTCCCGTGCGTTGGCGCGTGCACTTTCAATCAGAGACGGAGCAGATCGTACACTCAGAGCGCGGTCTTGTCAGAAGAACTTGGGTTGAGCGGTGCAGGGGTGTTGCGTAGCTTTATGTCCATGACTAAACCTGCCTCCTTCAAGTACTTCAAAACCAGCCCCGAGATCATCCGCCTTGCGGTGATGTTATACATCCGTTTCCCGCTCTCGCTCCGGAATGTCGAAGATCTGTTGCACGAGCGAGGCATCGATGTGAGCCACGAAACTGTCCGATATTGGT
>NZ_JBQFOK010000005.1:0-337346 GCF_056533365.1 Ruegeria sp. G5
CGCTCACCAGCCGGGACACTTTCAAGCTGACACGCACCGCCGCTCTTGCCGAGTGGCGTCAACTTTGTTCCGGATAGGTTCGCAGTTTCCGTGACAAACCGAGACTGGTTCGAATTCGTCTGACAGCACCATTCGTCCGGCTTCAACAGCCAATTTGAAGGCTAGTAGGGCAGCAGAGATATCTTGTGACGACAGGCTGATTTCAGAAATTGCGCCAGCAAAACCCAAACCATGCGGTAAAAGCGATCACAGGTATAAACTAAACCAAGACGCCACAATCTAGTTGTCGGCTTGTGAGCTTGCTCAGAGATGTAGCGGCTCGGCTGAAGAGCCTTGAGCATTCAAATCAGCCGACCCGCGCTACCGGTGTGTTGGGGATATCCGCCAGTTCCACGGCTTTGTCTATTAGGAACAGCGCTTCCATCTTGGACGATGCGCGCAGGGCGATTTCCTGACCTACCTGATAAGAAAAATCGCCATATGGATCATTTGCACCCAGACCTGACATGAGGCGCTTGGACAGTTGATGGCCCAACTGAGCGGCGGTTACGCCCGATTTGCTCTCATGGATGAGCAGAAAGACGCCATTCCCCCAATAGGTCGCAAAGTTTCGCCCTTCCTGTGTCGCGGCCAACAGCGCGGATCCGGCGGCCGCCATGGTTTCACGGAACTCAACTGAAGTCGAAGCGAGGTAAATTTCTTCGACGTCCGTGACTTTGACGGCCATCATCTTGGACGCTCTGGAGTGCATCGTCGACAACTGGACCACGTAGTTTTCGAATTCTGCCAACCCAATGCAACCTGGCAAATCGCCAAAATACAAAGGATCACTGAGGCGGAAGTCAGGGTTGATCTCGGAATCGTTCACCGCGTAGACATCAGCCTCAAAAACTTCGATCGCAGCGCGGCGTTCTGCGGCAAGTCTGTAAGCGTCAGATAGTCTCTGCTTTAGGTCAGCAAACTCGAAAGGTTTGGTGACGTAATCTGTCGCGCCGACTTCGAACGCCTCGTCGATGTACTGTTTTTGCACCATCGCCGTAATCATAATGATCGGAGTGAACTGATAGTCGGGCAGGGCACGTGCTTTTTCGCACAATGTAATGCCGTTCATCTCGGGCATCTGCACATCTAGCAAGAGACAGTCAAACGTCTCGGTCGTTTGGGACAGGACCTCAAGTGCCTCTTGGCCGCTGCGGGCGGTTACGACATCTTCATAGCCAAAAGCGCCCAGAACACAGGTCAGCAGCTCCAGAATGCTCGGGTCGTCATCTACGGCAAGTATACGCATAAACAGTCACCAGATTTTGCCGCCAAACTGAACCTTTAGGCTTTGCAGACCATGGGTAAAGGCCAGCTGGGGCGTTGACATCTCAATTTTGAGCAGGTTGTCGGAGAAAAACGGCAAAAGGATGACGCATGATGGGCGCACAAGTGACCGAATACCTTTTTTTCAAGGCAAAATGATTAGAGAAAAAAGCGAAGTGCGGTGAGAGTTATCCACAGTCGATTCTCAATCATGAGTTGGGTAATTGAGGGAACTGCGGGGCTTTGCCATAGACGTTTTCCAGTCAGTTCTGTGGCTTTGGTCATGAAAATCTATGCCAAAATCTGAATTTTTGGGAAATTTTCTATCTATCAAGAAGTTGTCCGGATTCTTTGAAAGCAAAGATCAGTGCAAATTGGTGAAATGAGTACGCAATATGTGCCCAAATTCTATGTAATTTGCTCAAGGTTATGTGTTGGATGTGAATTCGCCACACAAAATCGCGTTTCAAAAAAAAATCATCATTTAGTTGTGGACGTGGCAATCAATATCTTGTCATAAGTGTGTCTAAAATAAGAGCAAAATATGGACCGACCACTCAGGTACGAACAGGCATATCCAGCGTCCAAGGTATTTCCCGACCTGGAGCCAGCAAATACAGGCCAACCCGTGCCGAAACCTGCGGCACGGCGCAACCTTTTCTCGTTTAAACGGGGGAAGGCTGATCGTACGCGCGATTTGGGAAGCATTCGTGCAACGGCCATGAGTTTCCGTAATATGCACGAATACGGGACGCTGCTGTCCAAGTACCTTGAGACCAGAAAGTCCATTTTCATAGATCGTCTTCATTGGCAGGTCGGCGAAGTCGACGGGATGGAATTCGACCAATACGATACACCGGCGTGTAAATGGGTCGTGTTGCACGAGTTCGGTGAGATCATGGGCGGTGTGCGTCTGCTACCCACCGATGCAAGGTGCGGGGTCTACAGCTACATGCTGCGGGATGCGCAAAGGGGAATTCTTAATGACTTGCCCACGGATATCCTGTTCTTCGAAGCCCCAGTTAACCCAAACATCTGGGAGGCGTCGCGCTTTTTCGTAAGCGACCACGTTCCAGCAGCGCGTAGATTGGCAGTACAGCAGGAACTGTTTTATCGCATGACAACTACCGCTGCAGAAAATGGAGCTTCGCGTATTCTAGGTATCGTACCTGCGGTTTGGGCGCGTTGGTCGCGGCGTCTTGGGGTCGGGGCCGCACCAGTTGGTGCAAAATTTTCTATCGATGGAACAGTCAGTCAGTCGGTCTTGTTCAACATTGATGCTCCGCGCAGGTGACAACCTTTACTTGCTTCACGGGCTATTAGTTTCTTGTTGAGACTGGATTGCGGCGTTGGTACTTTGTGGCAGGGCCGTAGTACGGCTTGCGATTGGATGAATGCGCCGGTAAATTACTGAATTTGTTGAATAATAATTTGTGGGCTCACTAGTTTTTCAGATCAAAAAGCCCAAATCTGCGCCAAAATAAGGTCAAGAAAAAACCCAAATCTTTCGAGGTTTTTGCAGTTTTTGCCGCCGTTTCGTCCCACTCGTTTTCTAATCTATCCCTGTTTAACAGGTGGAAAGCGGTTGATCAGTCATGAAACACTCGACCCCAGGAAGAGACCAATTCCAGCGCAAGCTGAACCAGCGCGCGTTGAAGCAGACATCTTTAAAGGTGTTGGCTGTCGATGACGAATTGGGAATTCTTGAACTTTTGCAGACAGCTCTGTCAGAGTTTGAAAGCTGCCAGGTGTCAGTGGCAAGTTCGGCTGACGAAGCGCTTCAGATCATCAAGGCGTCGGAAACTCCGTTCGATTGCTTTCTGTTGGACATCCAGATGCCCGGAACGAACGGGATCGAGTTGTTGCGGCAAATTCGTTCGACGCCTGGAAATGCGGAAACTCCGGCGATCATGCTGACGGCGATGAGCGACAGAAAACACGTAGAGGATGCTTTTGCCGAAGGGGCTTTTGACTACATCACAAAGCCTTTCGACTTCTTCGAATTGCGCAGCCGTATGAATGCGGCGCATCTGATGATGCAAGAGCGGATCCGGACGCGGATGACCAAGGACTCAGTCAAAAACCTGCAGGATGTGCTTGATTATAATCAACAGTTCAGTTTCGAAGATCCACTGTCGATCACGGGCATAAAGCGCTGTTTGCGGTATGTTGAGTTCGACAACTATATTGAGCAACTTGCCAGAAGTCGGCTGTTTGACTCGTGGGTTACGGCTGTCAGACTGCAAGACGCGGCATTCCGTTTTGATTTGAACGAGTTTGCAGAGTTTCGCCGCACGATTTCCGCGTTGGGGCAGACCCTTCAAACAGCGACCCGAGATGCAGAGTCGATTTTCTCATACCGCGGCAGCGGCATTTTCCTAGTCGTTTCACATGGTAGGTACAGCGCTGCTAAAATGCCCAATGAAGAAAGCTTGAACAGTATCTTTGGCGATGTACTGGGTGGTCAGGGAATCTCGGGCAATGTGCGTGCAGTCATGAGCGCGCCGATCTCTATGCGTGCAATCTCGAAAACCGGCGCGCTTGCAGCGTTCGACAAGGCCGTTGCAAAACTTGAGGTGCGGGAAAAGGTTTCGCACATGGTGGAACAGCCCGTGCAAAAACCTGTGCGTCGCAACAAAGACAAGCCGCAGGGTCGGCTGTTCGAAACCGTTTTGAAAGAGATGTACGGCAGTAGAACCTACCTAAACCGGGGGTAGGTGAGGCGGTCGTTCTTGCGATCCCTATCAGACGCGTGTTGCATTCAAGACAAGTGGGCCACTGGTGCGCATGGTGAATGTCAGCACCGGCTCAGGCAATGGTACGTCGGAGAGCGAGAAGGAAACCCGCCGAAGAACCGAGGCCATAAGCACCATGATTTCGGTCTCGGCGTATTGCGCACCGATGCAAATCCGGGGTCCGGCACCGAAGGGGATGTATTGCCCTCTTGGTATCGTGCCACCAAGAAACCGCTCGGGTCGGTATTTATCTGGTTCATCCCAAAGCTTTTCGTTGCGGTGCAGGGAATAAACCGGAAAGAACAGCGCGTCCCCTTCTTCAATCCTCACGCCATTGACATCCAGCGCCTCGGCGGCGTCACGCGCAAAGAACGCAGCCGATGGGTACAGGCGGAGTGTCTCTTTGATGTGCGCGCGCAGCAAAGGCATATTTTCAAGGTCGGAAAATTCTATCGGACCGTCGGACCGTACCGAAAGGATTTCTTGGCGTACCCTGTGTTGCATGCCGGGGTTCAACGCCAGTAGGTAGTATCCCCAAGCCAACGCGTTGGCCGAGGTCTCATGCCCTGCCACAACAAAGGTCAACAGATTGTCGACTGTTGTTTCTGCATCTTCAAAATCGGATTTCAGCGCCTCAATCATCAAATCAAGAAAATCTTCGGGTTCTTCCCTGTTCTCAGAGCGGCGCAGCTCAATCACCTGGCGCGCAAGATCGCGCATTTTGGTAACGGGTGCTTTGCTGCTGAGCCATTTCTTGCGCGGAAGCCACTTTGGAAGCCCCATTAAGTCAAACAGAGAAAGGTCTGAAATATAATTAAAGTATGCGATCAGACCTACACGAATCTGTTCGGCGCTCACTTCCTCATTGCCCGAGAAAATGACCCGCGAGATATTGGTCAGCGTCGATGCGGGCGCAACCTGCGCCATATCGACCGGTCCTTCATTTTCAGCAAGCGAGTCCGCGATTTCGATGCCGGTTTCCGCAAAGTGCCGCGCCAGAACGGGCAGGTTTCTGGCCGCAAAAAGAGGTGAGTAGCGGTGTCTTTGTTTTTTCCACTTTTCACCTTCGGACAGGATCAACCCGTTGCCAACGGCAGACCCGATGATATCCTTGGTGAACTTTGCTTTCGGAAATGCACGGCCTTGGCCAACCAACAATTCGGTGATCATTTCCGGGTCGCAGATATAGTGAATATTGAGCGGTCCCCGGACATATGTCTCGCGAAGCGTTTTTGCTGGAATGACCTCAAGCATATTGCGGCCCGCTGACCGCGCGAACTGTATTAATGAGACCGGTTCTTCTGCCAGCCGTGCCGCAACTGGCGTGACCGCCAGCTGGTCCATTTCTATCTTTCCTACAGCGATCAAAGCACCACCCCTTTGATTGTCTCGCCAGCCTGTATGGGCATTAAGGGGGAAACTCATTGAAAACGCAATGAAATCGAAAATTTATAAGGCCAAGCGTTGCTGCTTTGCCCGCTATGCTCCCTGAATGAGCAGTGAAGTCAGGCAAAGCTGCGCGCGACAATATTGAAGTTCGGTTCAGACTATTGCCAAACTGTGAACCCATTTCCGACCAACTACGTCCTCATTGTGTCGCTAATCAGAGGCAAGAACGACGAGCAAAAAGATTTCACGATGACCGCCATCGAAGCACCTCAACTGGATCGGGTCTCTGAACACCCCGACAACAGGCTGCTACAGAACATCAAGGATTACACTGCCATGAGCTTTGCGCTGCTGTGGCAGCGGCAGGCGATTTTTCTGGCGACAACAATCCTGACTGCATTCTTTTTCGACCCGCTGAATGCGCTTTTGTTTTATGGCACGATACTGATCTGCGAAGCTCAGGATTTGTATCTCGCCAAGCGCGTCGCCAAGTTACAACCGGAAGAACGGCGCGCCATCATCATGATGGTGGCTTGGATTCTGCTCAACACGATCCTCAGCTCGACGGCGATTTGTTTATACGCGGTGTCCGTTGCGCTGAAGCAGCCGACCGGCGGACATTTTACACCGCTCTTTTTCCTGTTCGCAGCGGCCTTGTTCGCGGCCATGAACAACCACCAGTTCGTCTGGGCAATGATTGTACGTCTGGCGATGTACGGCATTTCGTTCATGATTATTGTGGTCAAAGATATTTGGATAGAACAACCTGATCTGTCGTCAGACCTATGGCTGCACTTCTTCACCGTCATCTTTGTAATGTACTTTCTGATCGACTGCTCGCTGGTGTTCCTGAAGCTTTACCAGACGAACCTTGAGCAGCTGGAAAAGCTGAAGGAAGAGCATGAGCGCACCAAGGCGGCCTATATCGCCAAGACCCAATTCATTTCGACGGTTAGCCATGAATTGCGTACACCGCTTACCTCGATCAAGGGGTCGCTTGACCTGATCAAGTCCGGGGCAATGGGCGAGGTGCCGGACAAAATGCAAAACCTTGTCGAGCTTGCCAGCAAAAACAGTGAGCGATTGGCTTCCTTGATCAATGATGTTTTGGATATCCAAAAAATGGAAGCAGGCGAGATGGTCATTCGCGAGTCTTTGGTCAATGTGAATGCGTTGGTAGACGAGGCGATTTCCTGCAATCTGGGATTTGCCAGCGCGCATAATGTCGAACTTGTCGAAGATCAGTCGGCGCACCAAGACATGTTCGTCAAAGGCGACCCGTCGCGCTTGTTACAGGTTCTGACGAACATGATTTCGAACGCGGCCAAATTCTCTTTCGAAGGCGGCACAGTCACGGTTGGGTGCAATGTTGTTGATGACCGGGTGCGGATCTTTGTTAAGGACCAAGGTGTCGGCATACCCGAAGGCAGCCATGACAAAGTGTTCGACCGCTTTTCGCAGATCGACTCGTCTGATGAACGGCATGCAGGTGGGACCGGGCTGGGAATGAATATTTCCAAGGGCATCGTCGAGCACTTTGGCGGAACCATCGACTACAACAGTACTTTGGGCAAAGGCACAGAGTTTTTTGTCGAACTTCCTCTTGTTGAAATCAAGAAAACAGGCCTTTCCGCTGACCTGACCGCGATAGGACCGAAGGCACTAGCCGGAGAGTGACGCTGCTCACCATCGCCAACTCGTCCATTTGGTATACCTTTGCTGCGCCTTGGCAGGTGATTGAAACGCAGCGTCTAGCGTTTGCGAACACTTCGGTTCATTAAGGGCTTTCGTCTTACTTGAATTGCGAAGTAAAAACCCAGCACCGGTTGGGCTCAGGGCGAAGGCATGGAATCCGAGTATATCGTCATCGGCGGCGGAGTTGTCGGCTTATCAATCGCTTGGGGTCTGCTCCGGCGTGGGCGACGCGTGACGGTTTTGGATGGTGGTGATCTGGATTTTCGCGCCAGCCGTGGAAACTTTGGGTTGGTGTGCGTTCAGGGCAAGGGGTTGAACCAGCCGCGATACGCGCGTTGGTCGCAACAATCCGCAGCTCTGTGGCCGGAATTCTCTGACGAGTTGGGCGAGGCAACCGGTAAAGACTTAAGCCTCGAACAGCGCGGTGGTTTCGACCTGCACTTCTCTGATGAAACTCTCGAAGACACCGTACACAGCTACTCTGGCCTGCGCGACGCGCTGGGGGGCGATTACCCGTTCGAAGTGCTGGGCCATAACGCGCTGCGAAAAGAGGAACCGTACATCGGGCCGAAAGTGACTGGCGCGATTTTGCATCATCAAGACGGGCATGTGAATCCTTTGAAACTGCTGCAGGCGCTTTCCGCAGATGTACGTCGTTTGGGGGGACGGGTGATTTCTGGGGTAACCGTAACGCGTGTTTCCAATGCAGATGGCTTTCGGATTTCTACGGCTGACCAACGAGAATTTCTGGGCGATAAAATCGTATTGTCCGCTGGCCTTGGCGCGGCGCAATTGGGGCCTCAGCTGGGTTTTGAGGCACCTGTGCGACCGGAACGAGGGCAGGTTTTGATTACAGAAAAACTACCCAAGATCATTTATCGTCCGTCAATCATTGCAAGGCAGGTTGATGAAGGTGGAATCCAGATTGGTGCCACGAACGAAGATGCTGGTCGGGATGACCGGGTGACCAGCCGGTGTATGGCCGGATTGGCCGCAGAGGCGATTGCTGCATACCCAATCCTTGCCCGCGCACGGCTGGTGCGCAGTTGGGGTGCGTTGCGGGTTCTGACACCGGACGGGTTGCCGATCTACCAGCAAAGCAAACAGATGCCGGGTGCTTTCTTAGTGACCTGCCACAGCGGTATTACCCTTGCCGCAGTTCATGCCATGCAATTGCCGGACTGGTTGGAAAACACGACCGCCAGCCCGGATTTGGAGGTGTTCGGTGAAGACCGCTTTCATTGAGCTTGAAAACGATAAGCGTGTTCCTGTCTTTGTGGATGGGGAGCGGTTCGATCTGCCGCTTGGTGCAAATCTGGCGGCCGCGCTTTTGGGTGCAGGTATCAGTGTTTTTCGTCATACTCCGGTTTCGGGCGCTCCAAGGGCACCGTTTTGCATGATGGGCGCCTGTTTTGACTGTCTGGTCGAGATCGAAGGTATCTCGCGCCAGGCATGCATGATCGAAGTTTCCGAAGGTCTAAAGATTACAAGGCCCAAGCAGCCGGAGGCCGGTCGTGCCCCGCTATGATCTGGCGATTATAGGGGCAGGGCCAGCAGGTATGGCCGCTGCAGCTCAGGCGACCGAGCTGGGGATGACCGTTGTTCTGCTGGACGAGCAGCCTCGGGCAGGGGGGCAGGTTTTTCGATCCGTTGGCCATGTGTCTGACTTGCGATCGAAGATACTTGGTAAAGACTACCTACGTGGCAAGGCGTTGACGGCAAAACTGGCGCATGAGGGTATAACGTATATCTCTGGTGCAGCTGTCTGGTCTATCGAAAATGGGTTCGATCTGTCCTACACATGTGCTGGTCGCGCGCATTCCGTTTCCGCCCGATATGTGTTGTTGGCAACAGGTGCGCTTGAAAGGCCCATGCCTGTACCTGGATGGACCTTGCCGGGGGTAATGACGGCTGGCGCTGGACAAATCCTGCTTAAGCAATCTGGCGTTGTCGCGCGGAATGCGGTTCTGGTTGGCAATGGGCCGCTCTTATACTTATTCGCGGCTCAAATGGTACGTGCGGGGCAGCCACCTGCCGCGTTGGTTGAGACGGATAATGATTACCGCGCCGCGGCACGGTATTTGGGTGGCGCAATTCGAGGCTGGCGTTATCTGTTAAAGGGCTTGGGTCTTTTGGCTGAATTGCGACGGGCAGGGGTGCCTCGCTACAAAGGCGTGACGAACGTTTCCATCTTTGGAAAGAACGCTGTTGAGGGACTAAGTTTTACCGAGGGGCGACAAACACATCGCATCCGGTGTGAAACGGTTTTTCTACACCACGGCGTGGTGCCCAATACACAGGCGGCCAGATCCTTGGACGTCACGCATAGATGGAGCACACAACAAGCGTGTTTTCATCCGGTTCTGGATGCCTGGGGCGAAACCGACGTCAAAGGCGTATTTGTTGCCGGCGATAGCGGCGGCATAATCGGCGCGTCGGCATCAGAGATCGCAGGCCGATTGGCCGCGCACCGTTTGGCCGAATTGGCGGGCTTTATTTCTGAACACGAAAGGGATCATCAGGCGCGGCCTTTGCAAGTTAAAATGGCGAAAGAAAACGCGATACGTCCATTTCTTGGCGCGCTTTACCCACCTTACGCCCCTGCGCTAAATCCGCGTGACGATACAATAATCTGCCGCTGTGAAGAGGTTACGGCTGGTGAAATCCGCCATTTTGCCCGCCTTGGATGCCTTGGCCCCAATCAGGCCAAGGCGTTTGGACGCCCTGGTATGGGGCCATGCCAAGGTCGTTTCTGCGGGCTTTCGGTCACCAATATCTTAGCCAAAGCAAACGGCAGTTCCGCCAACCAAACCGGCTATTTTCGAATACGCCCGCCGTTGAAGCCAGTCACATTGGGTGAACTGGCGGGGATACACAATCAGAGTGTTGATCCGCCCCAATCCGAATGATGTTGGACACCTGGAAGAGGACTCAGCTTCGCTTTAGGCGTTAAGGTGTGTTTGCGAAATCCACTTTCGACCCGGGTATCACACTTCAGTTGCGCCAACATTGGCCCCAGACCAAGGCTACATAGTTGCGTTCAGTCTGAGACAGGGAGTGAAAATAAAACTACCAATCGAACCGCTCGTACGCGTCGCTGTCGATACTGGATATGTCCGGTTCTTTTGGGCTCAGAATTACCTCTGACATTACGTCTAGGTCCTGTTCCGCTTCGACTATTTGGTCGTCTAAATCCCAGGCGGGGGACTCATTTGCCGTTGCAGAAACGACCTCGACCATCTCATCAGATTGTCCAATTTGGGTTTCTTCTGTGACATCGCCCACAGTAAGCTCGAATGGAGTTTCAGACGTTAGCTGCGCACCATTGAAGCCGATGTCTGATACAACGATTTCTCCATTAATCACCCCCTCGAACCCGGGCGGAGGAGAGATCTCCAAAAGGCTGATATCCCAACCTTGCAGGTTCAATTCGCTCCCGTCCGTTAGGGCTGTGTTTTCCCCACTGACGACCAAAGTGTCTGATGGTAGCCCCTCTAGAGTTACAGAGGCCTGCGGGCCCGAATCAATCACGTCGATACCCACCTCAAATGTTCCGTTTTCTGGGATTGATGTCGCTGCATCCGCCTGCACGAATTCACGCCCGTCAGTATCCGGACCGTCCCATTCAAGCTTTAATCCCGCGTGACCACGGTTTTCGAAGTACCGAACTTCGATGTCATGGGCGCCAGGGGAAAGTTCAACTTGGGCAGATCGCGTTCTGAAACCATGCAGGCCGTCGTTGTCGATGACCTGCTGGCCGTCAATGAACAAAGCAACACCGTCATCCGCCCCGGCAAAGAAGGAATACGTCCCGCCTTCTTCGACCGTTATTGTCCCGTCAATTTTTGCACCAAATGTGTTTTTGGAACCGCCTTCCCAGAAAGAGCCAGCGCCGTTTTGATAATTGATTTCTTGTACGAATTCCTGATGGGTCGGCTCCGCGCCCCAGTCGATGTCGTCTAAACGCCTTAGGTTGTGGTCCACGTCAAAGTAGCGAGCCTGAAACCCGCCGATAAGTTCTGCCGATGGCATCACCTGATGGGCTTCATTAACCTCAAAGCTCAAAACTTGTACTGTGTTCATATTCAGATCGTTGCCGGACGATGCGGAACTCTGAAGTTCGGCCTGCACTGAGCCAACAAAATCAGGAGGAGGGGTGATCGTCACGAGGTCACCTTGCCAGTCGCTCAGTTCTGCGCTGCCGTCTGGACCTGCGATCGTCGTTCCAGCCTTTGTTGCGACCTGAGTTCCCGCCGGCAGCTCATTGATAACGAAATTTGAAGCATCCGAAAGTGCCAGCTGATTGATGTCGATGTCGATGTCGAAAGTCAAAGGCATTCCGCCAACGGTTTGAGCTTCGGTCGCGTCAGGAGCGGTCACAGCCTGACGACCGTCAATGCCGGGGCCTTCCCATTCGAGGTTAAGGCCAGCGTTACCGTCGTTTTCAAAATACCGAATTTCTATACTGTGGGTTCCGGGTTCCAGTGCAATCTGTCCTGTCTCTGTTTGGTATGCGTGCAACCCGTCATCCTCGACTACTGGGACACCATTTATGGTCAACGTCGCGCCATCGTCCCCACCCAGAAAGAATGTAAACACTCCCCCCTCCGAGACGTTGATATTGCCGCTAACTTCCACTCCAAACGTGTCCTTAGAGCCGCCTTCCCAGAATGATTCGCTGCCGTTTTCGAAGTTTATTTCGGGGCGTATTTCTTGGTGTGTCGGCGGTTCCGTCCAGTTTACGTCCGCCAGCTTTTCAAGCTTGTGATCGACGTCGAAAAACTTGACGTGGAAACCACTGTTAACAAGAGCCTCTTGCCGATCCGCGACGTGGACACTGAAAGCTTCGGTCTGGCTCAGGCCGCCTTGGTCGGTGACCGTGACGTCGATAGTTAGGGTAGAGGCCTGCTCATAATCCAGCGAAACACCGGGCTTTAGACGTAGATAACCGTCGGCAATCTCGAACCTGTCGTCTGATACTTCGAAACTGTGGTTGTCGCCAAGGTCGGCGTCGGCAAAGCTGATTTTTCCAACAATTGCCCCTTCGACGTTTTCTGCCACCGTCTGCTCGACTACCGTCAGTGTTATGTTGTCAATCAGGGCGCCATAACTGTCGTTCTGACCTTCTGTTTCCCGTAACTCTAGCGTGTCCTGCCCGGTTCCCACCACTTGCAATTGAAACGTCTCCCAATCCGAGGATTGAGGGTCCAGAGCGGCTACCAAATCGCCGTTCCAATAGACTTCTACTGTGTCTGTGCCGCCTGTCAGGCGCTCTCGCAGATCCATGCCAAGGTTGTAAAGCTGCCCAGCTTCGGTTTGGACAGTCTGTGAAATGCTATCCAGACCATGGCCGTGATCCAGTTCGATTAACTGATCGCCGTGCGAGGCCTGTGTTCCGCCAAGCCGGTCCCAGACTTCGATGCCATTTGCGTCTGCCCAGGCATCGGTCAGATCCTCGTCGAACCCTTTCCACCTACCCTTAGCAACATCGAACTCTTCAAAGCTGCCGTTTTTAATGAGGTTTTGTGAATTTGTTGTTAGGGCAAGGTCGGTCGGCCCCTCGTTTATATCCTCAACCGAAATCACAAAATTTTGCGTCACGCTCAGACCTTCAGAGTCTGTGGCGGTGATCTGAACCTCAATTTCGTCGGTTTGTTCGTGATCCAGTTCAACTCCCGGCTTCAAGCGTAAACGACCATCGCTAACTTCGAAGCGGTCGTCAGAAACCTGAAAACTGTGCTGGTCCCCGCGGTCCGGGTCCGTTGTGGTGACATTTCCTACAACGCCACCAACCGAGTTTTCGGCCACGGAGAGACTGTCGAGGTCCAGTGCAACAGGGGCTTCGTTGACGTCCAGCACATTGATCGTAAAGCGTTCAGTCAGGCTTAATCCGCCTGTATCTGTGACCGTGACGTCAATATCAATCATATCTGCAGTTTCGTGGTCCAAAGCCACGCCGGGCTTAAGGCGTAGTTGCCCATCGACAATTTCGAACCGGTCGTCAGAAACGTGAAAGTTGTGCGTATCGCCTTGATCCGTGTCAGAAACGTTTAGGGCCCCTATAGTGGCACCGGGCGTATTCTCTAGGATACCAGCGGCTTGCAGGTCGATTTTGCTGGGTGCTTCGTTGATGTCTTGGACTTCGACAGCGAAAGTCTCTGTCAGGCTAAGCCCACCGCTATCGGTGACGGTTACTTCAACTTCGATTACCGATGCGTCCTCGTGATCCAACGCAAGGCCGGTCTTCAGTTTCAACTGACCATTGGCAACCTCGAAACGATCGTCTGATACAGTATAGTGGTGGTCGTCGGCTTGGTCTGGATCGATTACGGAAAGCGTACCGACAACGGCGCCTGATGCATTCTCAGCTACAGTCACATTGTCCAGATTAATCTGTTCAGGAGCTGTGTTGGCGTTCGCCAAATTTGGAGGCGGAGGCGAATACTGCGGACTTTCGTGGTTGCGGGGATCCACCTGATCGTTGGAAGCGTGAGTGAGAGAGGGGGCGGATGCCTGCTGAGCAGGAGTGGCTTCTCCTATCTCTGACGTTGTGTTTGGTTCTCGGATAGTGCTGGGTGCATCTTTTTGCCGAACACTGGCCTGCAAGTCGACTGACGTGTTTATCGGAACAATGGGCTCTGGGCCGGATTGGATGCCTGTTTCTCGCTGGCTTTCCGCCGATGTCACATCTTCGACGTCCGCCCCAACGGGAGCGCCGTCAAAATAAGCGCGGTTTTCCATCGAGCCAGAACGATTTTCACCTGTGTGCAAGGTACTTCGTGACGGGTCGTCGACTTCATGCGGACCGCTACGCGAAAGCTGTGATGCAAGTTCAGCCTTCTCATCTTGCTCAGACTTTCGAGACTGCGCGTAAAATGAAATATCTTGACCTGATTTTCCCATAATCCATTTCCTTATGCAGCCTGTGTGTTCTGGTATGAGATAGCACGCGAAACCTTGCAGATGTGTTTCATAAATATTTGTAATTTAATGAAAATAAGAAGAATTAAGGCGACCTGAGTTTACATTTTCTAAAGCCGAGCGGCGCACATCCTGTTGGAAATCAAACGGGTGAGCGTGCAGAATGAAACCGCTTAAACTGGTCGGGAAATTGGTAGGCCCGGGGTTCAGAATCCCGATTTGGCTCGCGTCTTTTTCATTGAATATTCTTGCACTTTTGACGCCCATTTCCATTCTGTTGATTTTTGATCGGGTCATACCGTTTCAGGCGACAGAAACACTGTGGGTATTGTCGACTGCGCTGCTGGTCAGCGCGATGGCTGAGATGGTTTTGCGTCAGTGCCGGAACATTCTGCTTGCTGTTGCGGCCGAAGATACGGCGGTCCACAACCACAATCGGTTCTTGAGTAAACTTCTTTACGCCGACCCCAAGACCTTTACCGAAAGCCCGGAAAATGCATATTTTGAGAGGTTTTCGGCCATTGGCCGGCTCAGAGATTTCCAATCTGGTCAGACCCAAAGCCTTTCGATTGACCTGCCTTTTACAGTTTTGTTCGCAGCTTTGATCGCCCTTATCGGAGGGTGGTTGTTTCTTGTTCCCCTGGGTGCGTTTTGTGTGGTTAGCACGGTCGCTTTGATCATGAAGCGCGCGCAAAGATCGCTGTTCGAACAACGAAAGTCGTTGGACACACGGCGCTATGCGTTTCTGTCTGAAGTTCTGGCAAAAATGCCGACCGTCAAGGCGAACCGGATGGAACCACAATTGGCACGCCGGTTCGAGCGTCTTGAGGAACGAACCGTTTACATGAGCAGAAAGCTCATACTCTTCTCGGGTTTTACACAGAGTTTTGGTGCCGTCTTCTCGCAATTGATGGTCGCTGCGATGGGCCTGTCGGGGGCCTATCTGGTCATTCAAAATCAAATCGGACTTGCGGAACTTGCGGCGTGCATGCTGCTGAACGGACGTATCATTCAACCTTTGACTAAGCTCATGGCACTGTGGGTGCAGTCCGAAGATGCAGCATTGGCGCGTGGACGCTTGGCGGATATGGAAAGGTTGAAACCCATCGCTGTACCTCAGCAATCTGCAGGCAAAATGACCGGGAACATTGAGGTTTCCAACTTGTCGCTGAGCGTGGCTGGTGAAGCTGGTCGGTCAAGTTCTCCAATTTCATTCTCGGTGGGTCGATCCCAGTGTGTTTTGGTTGACGCCGAAGAAAACTGGATGGTTGGCGCATTGTTTGAAGTCATAGCAGGCACGCGCTCGCCTAATCGCGGTTCCATAATGATTGACGGGCTGGCCGCGTCGCAAAGAGTAATGCAGAAAGGGCAGGGGGCTCTGATCGCTTTGGAAACAGAGCCAGCGATATTCTCCGGTACGATCCTTGAAAACCTGTCTGCCTTCTCGGATGACGCGACCGCTGATAGGGCAAAGCACACTGCTGCGGCTTTGGGGTTGGAGCGACGTATCAACCGTCTTCCCGCCGGGTACAGCACTGTGCTGAACGCCAACACCGGGTTTGAAAAGGAACCGGTGAACCGCCACCTTATCGCTCTGACGCGCGTTTTGGCGTTGCAGCCTCGGGTTTTGTTGATGAACGAACCGACGGCGGCTTTAGATACACCAGAACGACAAGCCTTAGCGGATTACCTTGAGAATGTTTCCCCAAGACCCACGTTAATCTTGTCCAGCCCGGATCCGCGGCTGCGAAAATTGGCGGATCAAAGCGTAAAACTTACCAACATCTTAACTGACGATGTCATTGCGTGGAACCAAGACGCGGCGGTTGAGCTACACGCAGCGCAATCGCACAACAGAGGTGCCGCATGAGCACGTTGAGCACAATTGACGCTGCCTCGATCTTGCAACGATTTCTGCAGGTTGGAGGGCGCCGGAAGAGTGCAGACACGGTAACCGAAGCCTTGCCGCATTTCACCGAGTCACTCAGTCAAGATGATGTCTTGAATGCATTGGAAACATTGAAAGTTTCCTATTCTACAGTCAGATGCCGTGAACGGGAACTGACCCAACAAGAATGCCCTGCACTGGTATTCCCGAATAGAGGCGGGTGTTACCTGGCTCTTGAAAGGTTGGGGGCGGATTTACGAACAAGTGATAGTCAAAACCCAGACCTGCGCTTTTATCACCCGGGCGGTGGAAAGTGCTTAGCGGTTCGGCTGGACCCTGTCAGTCGCAAAGTGGCTGAAGGCCACTCGACCTCCGTACAAACGGCATTTCGGGACCTCGGCCCAATGATGCCATCGCTCCTGTTTGCATCTCTTTTGATCAACACGCTGGGTCTGCTGACGCCTCTGTTGATCATGGCCATCTATGACAGAGTTATTCCGTCCGGTTCCGGCAGCTTACTGATATCATTGGCGTTTGGTGTCTTTGTTGTGGGTGTTTCGGATTTTTGTTTTCGTCTGGCGCGCTCGAAGGCCCTGGCCTATGTGGGTTGGCGCGGTGAACAACAGCTTATGGTTGCCCTTTTTCGCAAGTTGATGTCTCTGCCCTTGGCGCAATTGCAGAAATCGGGCGTTCATCAGCAACTGGCCCGGTTCCGTCAGTTCGAAGGTGTAAGAGACGTTTTCACCGGACAACTCATGACGACTTTGCTGGACCTTCCATTTGTCCTTATTTCCTTAGCCCTTCTGTTGTATTTGGCGCCTACGGTTGGCCTACTTTGCATGTTCATTATCATAGGCTTTGTTGTTCTAGGTCTGATCACAATACCACGCCAGCAGTCCTTAGATCGCAATGCAGCGGAATTGGCTGAGGTTCTCCGCACCAAGGTGCAGGATGCCGTTCGCCACCAGCACGTCATTTCTAACCTTGGGCTGCAGGCGCGCTGGATGGAAGCGAGCATACCATTGGTTGACGCTGCTGAGGATGCGTCCCGCCAAGCGCGTCAGTTTCAAACGCTTACGCAATCCTTGGCACAATCCATGGTCGCGCTGACAACTGTAGGCGCAATCGTCATGAGTGCCCTTGGCGCAGTGAATGGAACCTTGAGTTTCGGTGCCCTCATCGCGTCCATCGCGTTAGTGTCCAAGGTCTTGGCACCTCTTCAATCGCTTTATTCAGCTTGTCCTCAATTGCTGGCCTTCTCAAAGACCCAAGCGCAGGTTGACCGCGTACTTAGCCTGGAGGAAGAGCTGGAGTTGGGGCCAGATCACTCTCACGAAAAAACGCTCAGGGGTGGGGTGACATTCTCGGGCGTTACCTACCGGCCTGATCCTTTGAATGCGGCACTTTTATCTCAGGCCAGCTTCAACTTCGAACCCGGCGAAATCGTTTTGATAATGAGCAGTGACGTCGCCAGTCGCACTGCCGTGTTAGAGTTGATCGATGGCTTGCACGCACCTTTGGCTGGGACGATCGAGCATTACGGGATCGACATCCGCCAAATCGCCACGGACGAGCTGCGAAAGTCGACTACTTATGCGCCTTACCATCCCTCTCTGTTGTACGGAACGATCGCTCAGAATTTTCGGTTGGCGTCTTTATCGCTCACGGATGAAGAGATCTATTCGAAGCTCGCGTTTATGAAACTACTAAACGAACCGGGATTGCTGCAGGACGGTTTGGATACGCGACTGACGGATCGACTGCTTGCGGGGCTCTCGGATGAAACAATCAAGTCGTTGGCACTGGCGCGTAGTATGGCGCGTGAATCTTCACTTTACCTGTTTTCGGAACCGACCAACGGCTTAACCGATTTACGCCGCGCCCAATTTAAGGACTGGGTCCGGGCGCAACACGGCCAAAAAACAGTTGTCGTAGCGACTGCAGATAGGTCGTTCATGCAAATCGCTGATCGCTTCGTTTTTTTGAACGGCGATCGTGTGGTCGTCAACGCGACCG
This sequence comes from Ruegeria sp. G5, assembly GCF_056533365.1. Classification (NCBI taxonomy): domain Bacteria; kingdom Pseudomonadati; phylum Pseudomonadota; class Alphaproteobacteria; order Rhodobacterales; family Roseobacteraceae; genus Ruegeria; species Ruegeria sp. G5. The sequence goes on from NZ_JBQFOK010000005.1 coordinate 17,950, forward strand.
GAGAGGCCGGACGCAGAAAGCTGCAAGCCGTCTTAAAAACACTGGAGGGACAGTCATGACCAGCAAAATGGAACGAAATACCAATGCTGGGCCGATGGCGCATGCGGCCAAGCGAAAGCGATTGAGGCAGCCTCGGTTTGCGGCGTTTTTGGCGCTAGGGTCCTTCGCGATGATCTGTTGCATTCTGTCCCTGGCGGGGTACACCAGTGTTCCGCAGATCACACGTGCGCCGGGTACAATTCTGCCTTTTGGGGACTATCAGCAAGTCGACACATTGCACGGTGGCATCGTTCGTGCAGTGCATGTCCACGACGGTCAACGGGTGAAATCCGGCGATTTGTTAGTTGAACTCGCGAATCCGGACCTCTTGCAAGAGACAGAGTTGTTGACCGAACAACTGGCGGCAATCGCGCGTGATTTGAAAAGCGGAAAGGTTGTTTTGTCTATGTTAACCAGACCGCAACCTCCAAGCTCTGACGAACTGGACGCGCTGGATCAGAGTGGCCTGACAACTGCCGCTTCGCGATTGCGCCTATTCTTCGAAAGCCAAAAGATTCAGCAATCCTCGTTGGAACAACAGGCGGAGACTGTGCAGATTTTGAAGCGAGCTTCCGAGTTTTCAAAAGGCCGGGTTGAGCGAAAAGAAAAAGGCCTCGCGCGGTATGCTCAACTTCATGCGCAGGGCCTAAAATCGCTGAGCGACTACCTGGAGGAAGAAGACGAAGTGGATGTTCTGCGTGCCACGGCCTCTGCCGCCGAAGCACGTCTGGCCGAAGCCCAGAATGCACTGATGAATTCGACCGCAGCCATGTACGAAGAAGCGCTGGCGATGCAGGACGAAGTTGTAACGCGGATCTCTGAGTTGGAGCAGGAACATGATCGCTTGCAGGTGTCCTTTTCCAATGTGACCGCCAAGCTGCAGGCTTTGCGCATAGTCGCGCCTTCGTCGGGTGTGGTGCAATCTGTCGCTTATCCGAACCCGGGAGAAGTCATCGCACCCGGTGAGACAATTTTTGAAATATTGCCATCAAGACAAGCCTTGGTGGTCGAGGCACGCATCCCGAACTCTGAAGTGGGGCATGTCAACGTCGATGACCCGGTCTCTGTTAGCGTGGATACGTTCGATGTGCGCCGTTTCGGCAAGGTCAAGGCGCATTTGAGTTCCGTCTATCCGCTTCCACTAACTGATGAGACTACGGGCGATACGTATTTTCGGGCGTCGTTTGATTTGACCGATGCGCATGTTGGTACGGGCGCGTTTGAAAGGCCATTGCGCGCGGGAATGACAGTCGTCGCCGAGCTGCAGACCGGAGAACAAAGCCTGCTTGCCTACCTTCTAAAACCCGTCCAAGCCACGCTGGAGCGCGCCTTTACCGAAAGATAGGTTGCCAATTTAGGGCTTACTGACCGTGCGATCGCCATCGTTTTGGAAAGCAAGCGGTGGGTACACTATGCAAGATTGGTTTTGCTGTCGGCTGGCAAGGTTGTTGGAGGCCAAAGTTACGCTTCGAAGGCGTCATACTGCACCGACTTGCGCTGCTGACACAAAAGCTCTTTTCTTGATCTAAGGGTCCGTAGGTAATGGAGTGGCTGAAATGAATGAAGCCGTACCAATCAAAACGCAACTTGTGGTGATTGTGGCACCGGGCTTCAATATTTCTGCGACCATGGGATTCATAGATCCTTTCAGGGCCGCGAACTATCTGGATGGCCAGTCGTATTTCAAGTGGACGTTTGTATCTGCGACTGGCGGGCCCTGCATGTCGAGTAACGGAGCAGACATTTCGACAACCGCTTTGTGCGATGTTGAAACTGACAGGGTGGATTTCGTTGTCGTTTCCACCAGTTGGACGCCGGAACAGCACCTGACCCCCGGCCTTAGAAACGCGTTACGTAATTGGGCACGTAAAGGCGCGATTTTAGTGGGGCTGGACACGGGGGCGTTTCTCTTGGCTCAGGCCGGGCTTTTGAATGGGTGTCGCGCGACTGTTCATTACGAGCATGTAGATGCTTTCAAAGAGCTTTTTCCGGATGTGGAGGTCGTTGAGAACCTTTTTGTTTTGGATGGCAACCGCTTCACGTGCTGCGGTGGTGGCGCGGCAGTGGATCTTGGCTTACAGATCCTTATGGGAACCCGCGGTAGCGCGCTGGCGAACGCAGCGGCGCGATATGTTTTCCATGAAAGGCTTCGCGACCCTGCCAACATGCAACAACCGGAAGGAAGTGAACCGTTGGGGGCGACTGTTCCCGATAAGCTCAGGCTCGCGATCCAGACGATGGAGGCAAATTTGGAAGACCCGCAGCCTGTGCCCGAGATATGCAAATTGGTGGGAATTTCGCACCGTCACTTGGACCGGATGTTTTCGGTTCACGTGGGGAAAACGCCAGCTCAGTATTACCGCGACATCCGGTTGGACCGGGCGAGAGGGCTGGTGACGCAGACCAATTTACCAATTTCTGAGGTCGCCATGGCCTCTGGTTTTGCCAGTCAGGTTCATTTCAGCCGGTCCTACAAACACAGGTTTGGTTTGCCGCCCAGTCAGGATCGGACAGAAGGGCGGGTCCCGTTCGAGTTCCGCGCTTGGCCCATGCATCGTCAAAACAAACAAAATATTGTTGAGTGATGAATGGCGAAAAAGATGTAAATAGTGGCGAAAAAAGTTGCGCCTTTGGCATTTTTTCCGAAGATCATGTGCTCGAATTAGCCAAACATCCGGTCATAGGGTGACTCGGATATTCGGAGACCACGATGCGCCAGCTTCCTTCTAAAGACCAATTCGAGAGAATATCGCACGGTTATAGCGCTGATCCTTTTGACACCAGTTCGCTTAGGGCGGACGCTTACGTCGACCCCGATTGGTTCTGGGCTGATGTTGAGGCGATCCTGACCAAAACCTGGCGATGGGTGTGCCATGTCGAAAAGCTGCGCGCGCCAGGGTCCTACGTCACCGTCGAGATCGCTGGACACCCAATTGCCATCGTGCGCGACCGTGACGGAGTGCTGCGGGCGTTTTACAATGTGTGCAAGCACCGAGCCCATCATCTGCTGTCCGGCGAAGGCGAGACGACGCGCATCATGTGCCCCTATCATGCTTGGGTTTACAAGTTGGACGGGCAACTTGTTCGGGCACCAGAGACCGAAAAACTGAGCGGTTTCAATACCTCAAACATTTGTCTGGATCAGGTCCAGGTCGAGGAATTTGGGGGTTTTGTCTTTGTAAATCTTGATGCCCAGTCACCCAGTCTGGCTAAGCTTTCGGGAGATTTGCAAACTGAGATTCGTCATTGGGCGCCTGACATTGAACAACTGACATTCGGTCGTCGCTTGACCTACGATATCAAGTCCAACTGGAAAAACGTCGTCGACAATTTTCTGGAGTGCTACCACTGTCCGACCGCGCATAAGGATTTTTGCGATCTGGTGGACATGGATACCTATAAGGTGACGACCTACGGTATTTACTCTAGCCATATGGCCGAAGCGGGCAAGGGCGCGAACACCGCCTATGACGTCTCGAACGCGACGGTGCGCACCCATGCGGTGTGGTGGTTGTGGCCGACAACCTGCCTGATGCGCTATCCGGGTCGATCTTCGATGATTGTGCTGAATGTTATTCCGATCGGGCCCGACCGCACGCTTGAGACCTATGACTTTTTTCTGGAAACACCCGAGCCAGATGAGATGGAGCTAGAGGCCATGCGATATCTGGATGAGGTCCTGCAACGTGAAGACATCGACATTGTTGAGAGTGTCCAGCGTGGAATGAATACGCCTGCCTTCACGCAGGGCCGGATCGTTCATGACCCCGATGGTTCGGGCAAATCTGAACATGCAGTACATCATTTTCACGGTCTGGTGCTGGATGCTTATGCAAAGGTTGCGCCATGAAGCGGACGGGCGGAACGTGAATAAGAGCAGGCGGTCGGTGCCCTTTCTAAGCGGCATTTCAGAACAACTAAACCACGCGTGGAAATGCGTGACCCGCCTGGGCAGACGCAACAATCGATACTCTGTGGCGCGGTATAGCAACGAATTCCAAGGGGAGAGCAAGCAGTGATGCTGAAAGGCAAAACCGCGCTGGTTAGCGGTGGGCGAGGGGGGATCGGGCGCGCCATCGTTGCGCGATTTCTGCGCGAAGGCGCGCGGGTCTATGCTGCTGATCTGACGCCCGAGGGATCGCTGGAGGCGCATAACGAGGATGGTAGCGTTTTCGTCAGGCTGGATGTCACCAACGAAGCCGACGCGATTGCGGCGATGCAACGTGTCCAAGATGAAGCCGGGCAACTGGATGTTTTGGTCAATGCCGCAGGCATCGAAATCGAAAAGACGATCGAGGAAACCACGCTGGAAGAATGGAACTTGTCATTCGCGGTGAATGTAACGGGAACGTTTCTGACCTCGAAACACGCATTGCCACTGATGCGTCGCGCGGCGACTTCCGACGTATCAGCCTCGATCATTAATTTCGGCAGCTACGACGGGTTTATCGCCGACCCGGGACTTGCTGCGTATTGCGCGACAAAGGGTGCAGTCCATGCGCTGACCCGTGCGATGGCCTGCGATCACGGCCCCGAAGGTATACGGGTAAACGCGATTTGCCCCGGTTACGTCGATACGCCCATGCTGCAAAGCTTTTTTACCGGCGAGGGCTCGGGCGCAGGAGGGAAGTCTATTGATCAATTGCAAAAGGCCGTTCGTGATGTTCACCCCACGCGTACCTATGGAACGCCGGAGGATATCGCCAACCTTGTGAATTGGCTGGCCTCTGACGAGGCGCGCTATGCCAGTGGTCAGCTTTGGGTTCTGGATGGAGGGCTGAGCGCGCAAGTTCAGCAAATGAGGCTCTGATGAGGTTGTCGGGAAAGCGAGCCTTTATAACAGGTGGGCGTCAGGGAATTGGCCGCGGGATCGTAGAGGCTTTTGTGCGCGAAGGGGCCCAAGTGGCCACTTGCGGACGCAGCGCGCGCCCCGACGGCATGGGCGATGACGTCATTTGGCACAGCTTGGATGTAAGCGATGGCCCATCCGTGGAAGACTTGGCCCGGTCCTTGGATGGGGTCGACATTCTGGTGAACAACGCGGGTGTTCAGGTCGAGAAAACGGTCGCTGACAGTACGGATGATGATTGGGATGCCGTCATCGGGACAAACTGTCGGGGCGTGTTCAACATGTGTCGCGCTTTCATTCCGCGTATGTCCAAAGGTGGGGCGATCATCAATATCGGCTCAATCTCGGGCAACGCGGCGGACCCCTCGATGGCCTTGTACAATGCATCAAAGGCCTTTGTACATGGTCTGTCACGTTCGATCGCTGTCGACCACGGGCCACAGATCCGCTGCAACGCAATCTGTCCGGGTTGGATCGAAACCGGAATGCTTGAGGCCGGGTTCGATCAGGCCAGCGATCCGAATGCCGCGCGTAAGGATGCCGTGGTGCGCCACGCGGTGCGCCGTTTTGGAAAGCCAGAAGATATTGCAAGCATGGCCGTTTGGCTTGCGTCTGACGAAGCCTCTTTTGCCACCGGTCAGCTTTTTACTGTGGATGGAGGCCTAACCGCGGCTTCCCCTTTGAACCCAGGGCTGTTCTGATGGAAATTCAACACACAGCCTGTCTTGGCGGCGGGGTCATCGGTGCAAGCTGGGCGGCGCTATTTCTCGCCTCTGGGCGGTCAGTCGCGCTGTATGACCCGGACCCGAAGATTGAACACAAAGTCAGGGCGTATATCGAAGCGGCATGGCCAACGATGGTGGCGCTGGGATTGGGAGCAGAGGGCTCAGCCGATGCCATCACGTTTAGTACCAGCGCGTGCGAGGCCGTCGAAGGTGCACAATTCGTGCAGGAAAACGTGCCCGAACGATTAGACGTCAAACACGCCATTTATGCCGCTATCGAACCTGCTCTGTCTGATGAGGCGATTGTCGCAAGTTCTGCGTCTGGTTTGACGCTGAGCAAGATGCAGCATGGCTGGAAAGATCCGGTCAGGTTCGTTTTGGGGCACCCGTTCAACCCGCCGCATCTTATCCCGCTGGTTGAGGTGTTAGGCAACGACAAGACACAAGAGGGCGTCGTCGAAGCCGCGCAACGATTTTACGAGAGCCTTGGCAAGACGACGATACAGGTCCGCAAAGAAGTTCCGGGCCACGTCGCCAACCGTTTGCAGGCGGCATTGTGGCGCGAGGCTATTCATCTGGTGGTATCTGGCGTCGCGTCAGTCGAGGATGTGGACAAGGCGGTTTGGGCAGGTCCCGGCCTAAGATGGGCTGCGATGGGGCCGACAATGCTGTTCAATCTCGGAGCAGGCGAAGGTGGCCTGAACGCCTTTTGCGACCATTTCTCTGAAACATTTAATGGCTGGTGGGACGACCTCGGACAGGTTTACCTAACGGATGATGTAAAACGGCAGATGTGCGAAGGTATCGCCGCTGCTACAAAGAATGAGACACCCGCGCAGCTTTCGCAGCATCGTGATGCCATGATCTTGGCGCTGCAAAAGTCTCTCACTGATATCCGAGAAAACTAGCACGCATTTTTCCGGTTGCCCAAAGCCCGCGACCATTGTCAGAGTGCGATGAGGCATTGGGGGGCGGTCGGCTTATGGCAAATGATACAACGGGTCGGGCTGTTTTCCTGTCCGGCAGCTTGATGCGCCATGTAACGCGTATGTCGCTAACCACCAGCATCGGCCTGATGGCCATTTTCGCAGTAGACTTCGTGGATATGGTTTTCATCTCGATGTTGGGAAATGACGCGTTGGCTGCTGCGGTGGGCTATGCTGGAACGCTGCTGTTCTTCACCAACTCGGTCAACGTTGGGCTGTCCATTGCGGCCGGTGCACTTGTGGCCCGCGAATTGGGCGCAGGTCGGCACGAACAGGCCAGCAATTTCGCCACCAGTGTGGCAATACTCGGAATATTGATCGGAGTGATCGTTTCCGGCATCGTTATGCTGAACCTCGACTTTTTGCTATCGCTCTTAGGAGCCGAGGGAGAAGTCCTGCGTCTGGCTGCGCGCTATGTCTCGATCATTTTGCCTACGATGTGGGTCATGGCGATGGCAATGGCGGGGATGGCAGTGTTGCGGGCGCATGGGGACGCGCGACGATCGATGCTGGCGACAATTTACGGCGGCGTGACCAACGCTGTGTTGGACCCGATCCTGATCTTTGCGGTTGGCCTTGGCTTGGACGGCGCGGCGATCGCATCGGTTATCGCGCGAATTTGCATGCTGCTGTTCGCGGTCGGCCCCGCTATCCGAGTACACAAGGCTTTTGCGCGGCCGTCTGTAGGGCAGGTTGTGTCAGATTTCCAACCAGTTCGTGGCATAGCCATTCCTGCCGTTCTGACCAATATCGCAACGCCCGTGGGCAACGCGATTGTCATTCGAGAGGTTGCGCAATTTGGAACAGATGCGGTGGCAGGAATGGCGGTCATTGCGCGTTTGATGCCCGTCGCATTTTCGGTCGTTTTTGCGCTTTCGGGTTCAATCGGTCCTATCGTTGGTCAGAACTACGGGGCCGGGCAATATGACCGCGTGAAAGCCACGTTTCTTGCGGGGGTCAAGTTTACCGGTGTTTATGTGCTGTTGATGGCTACCGTCCTCTTTGTCCTGCGCGGCCCGATTGCTGACCTCTTTCAGGCGCAAGGAGAAACGCGTGCGCTGATCTACCTGTTTTGCGGACCTTTGGCGCTGGCTTCGTTCTTCAACGGCGTGATTTTTGTGGCCAATGCCAGCTTTAACAATCTGGGGCACCCCATCTATTCGACGTGGGTGAACTGGGGCCGGCATACGCTGGGCACGTGGCCATTCGCGGTAGCTGGTGCCTATATTGCCGGCGCGCCAGGCGTCTTGCTGGGGCAGGCTTTTGGTGGCGTGATTTTTGCGCTTGTCTGTTGGTTCCTCGTACGCCGGGTTGTTTCCGGGCTGAAGACCCCGCAAACCGTTGATCCCTTTGCCGGGCAAAAAAGGCTGCATTCTCTGTTCGGGCGCAGAGGATGGTAAGCCGCCGGGTCAGTTGCCTGCGTTGCGCGCCTCAAGCCGTTCAAGGTTGACGACCGTCGACAGCATCAGACGATCGTGGCTCCAGTCGTTAGTTTGCTGAACGGACGCCGCACCCAGACCAAGGACTGTTGCGAACACCAGGGTCAGGCAAACAAATAGCGCGGGTGCCCCGGACTGCACTGATGGCGCATCCGCAAGCGCAATCACCCGTTGCCGCAGGACCCGTTTGGCTTTGCCGCCGGTCACCAACGCCACGTTTAGAACTTTGGGGCTGCCTCTGCTGACGGTTCTTGCGCAATAGTCCAGCAAACAATTGGTGTAATCGCTTGCGTTGATGCCTTTGCGCGAAACGACGGATTGATCGCATGCAAGTTCACGCAAGCGGTCAAACTGATATTTCAAAATCAGATACCCGGGGTTCCAGAACAGCAGGGGGCGAAGCAGTTCGAACCCAAGCTCCCATTCAACATCGCCAGCACGCACATGCTGAAGTTCATGCGCCAAGGCAAAGCGCAATTCGCTTGGCGTATCCAGCAGATGACTGGGCAAGACAACATGCCGCCTGCGCAAACCTCGTACGGCAAACGGCACGGCAATTCGATCTGACAGCCTGATGTCTACCTTGGCCGAGCGGCGCCATAGGAAACTGTTTTGCACCGTAGTTCTGATCGCCAATCCATCACGCACCAAACGCACAGCATATACGGTTGCAGCAATCGCCAACATAGCGAAGCCTGCCAGTAGGACAGGGTGGTCGCCATGCAGCAGATATTCCACCCAGCGTTCGCGCGTGTTCAGCAATGCTTCGAACTGGGTCGCCGGCATCGAAATCTCACCGCGCAAATACGCAGCAACGGCGATATCGCCAATCGCAACCTTGCCGGTGGTCGATGTCTGAGCCGCCAGCGCAAAGATCCCCCACGCCAGAAGCGGGCTGACCAGAATACACAGGCACAGTGTCTTGAGCGCGCGAAGCTGCGCGACAAACCCATATTGCATTGGGGTTTTTGCCAATACGCCTCTTACGGCTAGCCATATGATCGCTGCCAGCACAAGGACGAAGCTTAATTCGAGATACGCATCGAGAACCGGTTTAACCGCCGTCATTTTGCAGTCTCCTCTCTACCAGTGCCCGAATTTCCTCCAGATCGGCTTCACTCAGGCCCGCATCGTCGACCAGACGCGCCACCAATGAGGCAGGCGTGTCATCGAACAATGTGCGCGAGAGGTTTTGCAACGACCGCGCCTGATACCTGTCTTTCTCCAGCAGCGGCGAATAGATCAGGGTCTTTCCGTCCTTGCGGCTTTCGACGAAGCCTTTGTCGTCAAGAATCCGCAGGATGGTCGCACCGGATGTATAAGCCAGATTGCGTTCTGGTGGCAGGCGATCAAGCACGTCACGGACCGAGCCCTGACCCAGCGCCCAGAGTTCATTCATGAACTCAAGTTCAACCTCGGTCAGAAGGTTTGTTGTCTTTTTCTTTCGCATCGGTCTTTCGTGTCGCATTTTTTTATTATGCCTGACAGACAAGCATCCTTTCGCTGTTTCGCAAAGCTCAAACTTTCCAGAAGACGAAAATACCCCAGCCAATGGATAGGAATAACGGGGTCCAGACGGGTTGCCCGACGATCCCAAGCCAGGCGAGGAAGATATAGGCCGATCCCAGCAAGGTGATGAACAAACGATCCCCAAGCGTAGTCGTCAGGCCCAGAACGCCGCGCCGTTCGATCCCGTCGCGGAACTTGAACCCTTCCAGAACGCCAATCAGGGCAATGGCCGAAAAGATACCGACGAACAGAGCCAGCGTTGCTGGGGTCCATGCCATCCAGAAATCGGGCCATAACGGGTCAGTCCAGGAAAACCCCTTTTCTTCTTGCTGGCCGACATTGCCCCATCCAGCCTGTTGGGCTGCTGCCATGGTCGGCAGAAAGGGGAGGGTGAGAAGAAGTTTACGCATATCGAACCTCACACACGGCCCATCGCGAACCCACGCGCGATGTAGTTGCGGACAAACCAGATGACGATGGCACCGGGGATGATGGTGAGCGTCCCGGCGGCTGCCAGCAGGCCAAGCTCATACCCCGCGCTGGAGGCGGTGCGGGTCATCACGGCGGCGATGGGTTTCGCCTCGACCGCAGTGAGCGTTTTGGCCAGCAGCATTTCGACCCACGAGAACATGAAGCAGAAGAAGGCCGCGACGCCCACACCGGCTTTGATGTTGGGCAAGAAGATCGTCACGAAGAAGCGCGGGAAGGAGTAACCGTCGACATAGGCGGTTTCGTCCAGTTCCTTGGGGATGCCGCGCATGAAGCCTTCCAAAATCCATACCGCCAGTGGCACGTTGAACAGCGTGTGCGCCAGAGCCACGGCCAGATAGGTGTCGAACAGGTGTATTGACGAATAGAGCTGGAAGAACGGCAGAGCGAACACCGCCGCCGGAGCCATCCGGTTGGTCAGCAGCCAGAAGAACAGCTGCTTATCGCCCAGAAACCGATAGCGCGAGAACGCATAGGCCGCAGGCAAGGCCACACAGACTGACAGCACTGTGTTGATCGTCACGTAGATGATCGAGTTGATGTAGCCCCAGTACCATGTCGGGTCGGTGAAGATGGTGATGTAGTTCTCCAGCGTGAAGGTCTGGGGGAACAGGGAAAAGCCCGACAGGATCTCGTTCGTGGTCTTGAAGGACATCGCCACCAGCCAATAGATCGGCAGCATCAGGAACGCGATATAGAGGATCGGGATAAGAGACCGCTTCTTCATTGTGCGTCATCCTTTGTCATCAGAGTGTAGAAGACCCACGACACAAGCAGCGTGATGGCGAAATAGATCAGGCTCATCGCGGCTGCAGGGCCAAGGTCGAACTGTCCCAGCGCGATCTTCACAAGGTCGATCGACAGCAAGGTGGTGGAGTTGCCGGGGCCACCGCCGGTCAGAACGAAAGGCTCGGTATAGATGTTGAAACTGTCCATAAAGCGCAGCAGAACGGCGATGGTCAGGACGGTTTTCATCTTGGGTAGCTGTATATAGCGGAACACCGACCATGGGCTGGCACCGTCGATTTTGGCCGCCTGGTAATAGGCATCCGGGATCGATACGAGGCCCGCGTAGCACAGCAGCACAACCAGCGACGTCCAGTGCCAAACATCCATGACGACGACCGTGATCCAAGCCGACAGAGGCTGTTGCGTCATGTCATAGTTGATGCCCAGAACGTCATTCAGAAAGTAGCCAAACAGGCCGATTTTCGGCAGGGTGAAGATATTCCACATTGACCCGACCACGTTCCACGGGATCAGCATCGGCAGGGCCATCAGCACAAGACAGACCGGCACCCAGAAGCCTTTGCGCGGCATGGACAGGGCGACGATGATGCCCAATGGCACCTCGATCAGCAGGATCAGGAAGGTGAACAGGAATTGCCGTCCCAAAGCAGCCTGAAAACGGTCCGAGCGCAGGATTTGCTCGAACCAGCCAAGGCCTTCCCAGAAGAACTGGTTGTTGCCAAAGGTTTCCTGCACCGAGTAGTTGACCACCGTCATCATCGGCACCAGCGCGTTGAACGCGACCAGCGCCAGTACTGGCAGGACAAAGAACCATGCTTTTTGGTTTTCCGTTCTCATCAGCCGCGCTCCTCGGTTGCGATCCAGCCGTCGCGATAAACGCGGGATTGTTCAGGTTTGAATTGCAGGAAGACTTCCGAGCCGGGCTCGGGCACACTGTGTTCGGTCACGGCTTTCAGGGCCGTATTGCCGACCATGGCGCTAACCACATAGTGGCGGCCAATGTCCGAAACCTTGGTCACATGCGCCGGAATACCGGTGTCGCCAAAGCCCACATATTCCGGGCGGATACCCAGATCAGTGCGGCCACCGTCGCCATGTGTGGGGCCTTCGAGCATGACCTCATGGCCTTCGAACACGGCGCGGTCGCCTTTGGCCTCGCAGGGCAGGACATTCATGCCGGGTGAGCCGATGAAGTGACCCACAAACGTATGTTGAGGGCGTTCGAACAGTTCGACCGGCGTGCCGATCTGCACCACTTCGCCTTCTTGCATTACGACCACTTCGTCCGCGAAGGTCAGCGCCTCGGTCTGGTCATGGGTCACGTAGATCATCGTGGCTTTGACCCGCTGGTGTAGCTCTTTCAGCTTGGACCGCAGTTTCCATTTCAGATGCGGGTCGATCACGGTCAGTGGTTCGTCGAACATCACTGCGTTCACGTCGTCGCGGACTAGACCGCGCCCCATCGAGATTTTCTGCTTGTTGTCCGGGCTCAGGCCGCTGGCGCGGGTGTTCAGCATATCGGTGACGTCCAACATCTCGGCGATCTCATCGACGCGGCGCTTGATCGTTGCCGGGTCAACGCCCCGATTTTTCAGCGGAAAGGCCAGGTTTTCGCCCACGGTCATCGTGTCGTAGATCACCGGGAACTGGAACACCTGCGCGATGTTGCGCTGATCGGGGGGCAGGGTGGTGACGTCCCGATCATCGAACAGGATTTGCCCTTCGGACGGGGTCAGCAAGCCCGAGATGATGTTCAGCAAGGTGGACTTGCCGCAGCCCGAAGGCCCCAGCAGCGCATAGGCCCCGCCATCGCGCCAAGTGACGTCGATTTCCTTGAGCGCATAGTCCTGCGGACCTTGCGGGTCAGGCATATAGCTGTGTCGCAGGTTCGAAAGTTTGATCTGTGCCATGTCAGGCCACCCTTTGGCCGTCTTGGCCGAAATACCGGCAATGGGCCGGGTTCATGTAGAAACTGTGATCTTCGCCGACCTGATAGGGATGTACGCCAGCCGCCAGTGAAACCCAGTCATCCGAGCCATGCCGGAAATGCGCACTGGAGTCTGATCCCGACAATTCGGTCACGATCACCCGGCCCGTCAGTTCGACATCGGCGTCCGAGGTGCGGAACGGTGTAACCCGGTGCGGGCGCACGGCGACCATGTAGTCTCCGTCGGCCATGTTCGGGACAGCCCAGCCTCCGCCACCTGCCAGTTGCGCCTGCGCGCCTGATACGGTGATCCGGGCCACGTTGATCGGCGGGTCTGAAAACACGCGCGCCGCGGCGATGTTTTCGGGGTTGCGGTAGATGTCGGCGGTGGGGCCGAATTGAGTGACGCGACCATCTTCCATTAGGGCGGTGTAGCCGCCCAGCAGCAGCGCCTCTTCGGGCTCGGACGTGGCATAGACCACGACGGCCCCGCGCCCTGCGAACAGGTCAGGCAGTTGCTCGCGCAATTCCTCGCGCAGTTTGTAGTCGAGGTTGGCCAGGGGCTCGTCCAGAAACACAGCGCGGCTTTCCTTGGCAATCGCCCGGGCCAGCGCAGTGCGCTGTTGCTGTCCGCCCGACAGCTCATGTGGTCGGCGGTGCAACATCGGGCGCAGTTGCAGCAGGTCAGCGGCCTCTTCCACACGGCCTTCGATCTCGGATTGCGCCATGCCCGCGACGCGCAGGGGCGAGGCGATGTTGTCGAATACGGTCATATGCGGGTAGTTCACGAAGAACTGGTGTACGAGGCTGATCTGACGCTTTTGCGTGTTCAGCCGCGTGACGTCCTGCCCGTCCATCAGAACCTTGCCTGAAGCGATCGGGTCCAGCCCGGCCATCATCTTGATCAGCGAGGTCTTGCCTGATCCCGTCGCGCCCAGCAGCACATTGAAATGGCCGGTCTGCAGCGTCAGGTTGGTGGGCTTGATATGAATAACGTTGCCAACCCGTTTGGTGGCATTTTGAAGTTCGATCATGTCCGTGGGTTCCGGTCGTTCAGTGCCGCGCACTGGTCGTAGAGTGGGGATGCCGCGCACGGCATCCCCGGTTGCATTGGCTTAGTTGGCCTGCCAGCGGGCAACCAGTTCGTCATAGTTGACGGTCTGACCCTGCGGCTTTTCGTTTTCCAGCTTGGCCTTGGGCGAGCCCGCTTTTTCCAGCCAGAAGGCAGGATCCTGCGGCTCATTCAGACGCGGACCACAGCCACCATAGACACCGGCGCTTTCATCAGCGGCCTGCATACGGGCCATGGTGATGTCCATTTCCTCGGCCAGACGGTCCATCGCCTCTTGCGGAGTAAACGCGCCCGAGTTCACGTCACCGATCTGCTGCCACCAGATCTGGGCCAGCTTCGGATAATCCGGAACGTTGATGCCGGTCGGCGACCATGCCACACGATCAGGCGAGCGGTAGAACTCGACCAGACCACCCAGCTTGGGTGCGCGTTCGGTGAACGACTCGTGGTTGACCGAGCTGTCGCGGATGAAGGTCAGACCCACATGGGATTTCTTCACATCAACAGTCTTGGACGTCACGAACTGAGCATACAGCCAAGCCGCCTGAGCACGATCCGATGGGGTCGATTTAAGGAACGTCCAGGAGCCCACGTCCTGATAGCCGACCTTTTGCCCTTCTTCCCAATAGGGGCCATGCGGGCTGGGCGCCATCCGCCACAGCGGCGTGCCTTCGTCATCCACGGTGTTGTTGCCTTCGGACTTCGGCTTCACCATGTCGGCGGTAAAGGCGGTGTACCAGAAGATCTGCTGGGCCACGTTGCCTTGGCTAAGTGCCGGCAGCGACTGGTAGAAGTCATAAGACGCCGAACCCGGAGGGGCGTAGTTCCGCAGCCACTCATCCCACTTGCGGATCGCATAGACCGCAGCTGGACCGTTTGCAGCACCACCGCGCGACACGGATGCACCGACAGGGTTACAGGTACCCGCTTCCATGCGGATGCCCCATTCGTCGACGGGAACGCCGTTCGGCTCACCCACGTCACCGGCGCCGGCCATCGACAGCCACGCGTCGGTCATACGCCAGCCAAGGTCAGGCGCGCGCTTGCCATAGTCCATGTGGCCATAGATCGCGACACCGTCGATTTCCTTCACGTCATTGGTGAAGAACTCGGCGATGTCCTCATAGGCTGACCAGTTGACAGGAACGCCCAGTTCATAGCCGTACTTTTCTTTAAAAGCGGCTTTGTTCGCCTCATCGTCGAACCAGTCTTTGCGGAACCAGTAGAGGTTCGCGAACTGCTGGTCGGGCAACTGATACAGGTTGCCATCCGGGCCAGTGGTAAACTGAATGCCCATAAAGTCGTCCAGATCCAGCGTCGGCGACGTGGTCGCCGCCCAGTCACCACCCATCTGTTCGGTCAGGTTATAAGCCAGCTGCAGGCGCGAGTGCGTGCCGATCAGGTCGCTGTCATTGACGTAGCCGTCATACAGGTTCCTACCGGTCTGCATCTGGGTCTGTACAGCCTGAACCACTTCGCCCTCACCAAGGATCTGGTGATTGACTTTGATGCCAGTGATTTCCTCGAAAGCCTTGGTCAGAACCTCGGATTCATACGAGTGGGTTGGGATACCTTCCGACAGGACGTTAATTTCCATGCCGGCGTAAGGTTGTGCAGCTTCGATGAACCACTTCATTTCGCCCATCTGTTCGTCTTTCGACAAAGTCGATGGCTGGAATTCGTCGTCAATCCAACGTTGTGCTGCGGCTTCGTCGGCCCAAGCAGGACCGTGCCCCGCAATGACGGCAGCCGCCGCCACTGCGGAAAGTAGATGTCTCCGCATCTGTCTCCTCCCAAAGATTATGTGATCCGGCGCGGACCGGATGACGATCAGCATCAGCGATTTTCTGCGCAGCTGTCAAACTAATTTTTTAGTAAATGAGTTGGATGGAGGTTAAAATACTGATTTATTTAAATATTATTGCCTAACTGTGGAGAAGTTAAAGATGTATCTCAATACAAACTTTATCGATTGCCCTTGGTGCAGTTGCAGCAATTTGACTGTTGATTCCTTCACAATCGAATATGAATCAAATGATCAGATGGGGGCCAAACCCATGTTCGAAAAGTGTCGGTGACAAGAATTGTCTGACCCGCCGATGCCAACGCCGGTGGTAACATCTAGTAGGCAATCAGAACTGAAGAAAATGGTAGCCCGTAGGGGAATCGAACCCCTCTTTCCAGGTTGAAAACCTGGCGTCCTAACCGATAGACGAACGGGCCATTTAGACCAAACAAGCACAAGTGGTAGCCCGTAGGGGAATCGAACCCCTCTTTCCAGGTTGAAAACCTGGCGTCCTAACCGATAGACGAACGGGCCACGCTGGCTTGTGGAGGGCCTTTTACGGTTTCACTCAGACCCCCGCAAGCCGAAAAGTGCAAGGATGTGAAAGTTTTTTGGCGCCGATCGAAAACGCTTTCAGTGCGCCTCGGCGGCATCTTCCAGCCGAAGTTGCACAGTTTGACGGCCGCCCCACGTGTTCACCTCTAGCCGACCCGCGAAATGGAAGCGTGCACCACCGTGATTTGAGAGTTTTTCACCCATCGGCCCGTCGAACGCACCGAACGCGATTGCGTCTATGCCGGCCCCGACGCCGTCTGACAGCAATAGCTTCAAGTGGGACTCGCCCGCGCGCTTGGCAAAACGGACTTGTAGATCTGGCAAAGCATAGCGCGGGGCAGGGGCACCGGCCCCGAATGGCCCCGCTTTTTCAATCTGCTCAATCAATTCTACAGTCGCGGCACCGGGCATAAGGGTGCCCTCCAGTTTAAGGTCAGCTGGCCCTGCATCGCCGGCACCTTGTTTGGCCAGTAACTCACTCAGGCGTGCCATAGCGGGTTCAAGCTGATCGCGCATGACGGTCAGACCTGCCGCCATCTTGTGCCCTCCACCTTTGACCAACAAACCCTCGGATGCCAAACGCTGGATCGATGCGCCAAGATCTACACCCGTGACCGAGCGCCCCGAACCTTTTCCTTCCTCTCCGTCAAAGCCAATGACAATGGCCGGGCGGTTCGCTGCCTCTTTCAGGCGCGAGGCCACGATACCCACGACACCGGGGTGCCAGCCGTCGGCAGCGGCCCAAACCAAAGGTGCGTCCAGCCCCCGTTCCTCGGCTTGTTCCATAGCAGCGGCGCGCACGGCGTTTTCGATATCGCGACGCTCGGTGTTCAGTTCGTCCAGCCGCTGTGACAAGGCTTCGGCCTCATGAATTGAATCAGTGCTGAGCAATCGCGCGCCCAAATCGGCCTGTCCAATCCGCCCACCGGCATTGACGCGCGGCCCAAGAAGAAAGCCGAGGTGATAGCTGTTGGGCGCGGCATCCATCCGCGCAACATCCGACAACGCCACAAGGCCCGGTCGCTGCCGTTGGGCCATGACTTTGAGTCCCTGCCGTACCAAGGCGCGGTTGGCCTCTATCAACGGCGCGACATCTGCGACTGTGGCCAGCGCCACAAGGTCCAGCAGCGAGATCAAGTCCGGCCCTTTCAGACCTGCGCCCCGCAATTGGCGTCCGGCCTCAACAAGCATAAGAAACACAACACCTGCTGCGCACAGGTACCCCAGATCGCCGCTTTCATCCTGCCGGTTCGGGTTCACCACGGCCACGCAGTCGGGCAGTGTTTCGCCGCCAAGGTGGTGGTCCAGCACGATGACATCCGCACCGTTCGCTGCAGCAATCGGGTCATGACTGAGCGTTCCGCAATCGACACAGATGATCAGGTCATGTTTCGCAGCAAGCGACTGCATTGCAGGCACGTTGGGGCCATATCCCTCATCAATGCGGTCAGGCACATACAGCGTCGCCTGAAGGCCCATCTGACGCAGCCAGACGATCAGCAGCGCGGCCGAGCTTCCGCCGTCTACGTCATAGTCCGCAAAGACCGCAATTCGTTGCTTTTCGCGAACGGCTGTCAAAAACCGGCTCGCAGCAATCTCCATGTCCTTCATCGCGCGGGGGTCGGGCAACAATTCCTTTAGCTTGGGGTCCAGAAAGCCAGAGGCTTCCATCGCCGGAACTCCGCGCCGTGCCAAGACCTGGCAGACCGCGCGTGGCAGGCCGGCCTGTTGCACAAGCATCTCGGTTGCGCGTTCCACATCTGCCGTCGGGCCGACCCAGCGCCGCCCGGACAAAGACTGTTCAACCCCTAAAAAGCTCATGACTTGCCCCTGATATGCCAAGGCCGGACCCTCGCGGACCCGGCCTCTTTGTCTGTATGGATACTCCCGAGGTCATCGGGCGCGCAAGCGGTTATGGTGTGTCGTGCGACCACATCGGTGTGCGGTAGGACATGCGCCGGACCGAGCCAGTTTTCGAACGCATCAGCAGGGTCGTGGTTTCGACCCAGCCCGGTTCGCGCTTGATACGCGGCAGCAGCGATCCGCCTGTTACACCGGTTGCGGCAAAGATCACGTCCGCAGTCACCATCTCGTCCCGCGCATAGACGCGGTCGAGGTCCTTAATACCAGCCTTTGCGGCGCGGCCTCGTTCGTCATCATTGCGGAACAACAGACGACCAAAAATCTGGCCACCCATGCACTTTAGCGCAGCCGCAGCCAGCACGCCTTCGGGCGCGCCGCCTTGACCCATATACATGTCGATACCGGTCACTTCGCTTTCGGCGCAGTGCATAACTCCGGCGACGTCACCGTCGGTGATCAGGCGGATCGACGCGCCGGTCTCGCGTACTTCGGCGATCATGGCCTCGTGCCTTGGTCGTTCAAGGATGCACACAGTGATGTCTGCAGCTTCGCAGCCCTTGGCCTTGGCCAGCGCCTCAACCCGTTCGCTTGGGCTCATGTCCAGGCTAACGACACCCTCGGGGAACCCGGGGCCAACGGCCAGTTTATCCATGTAAACGTCAGGTGCATGCAGCATCGAACCGCGTGGTCCCATTGCGATCACGGTCAGAGCGTTGGGCATGTCCTTGGCCGTCAGAGTCGTACCTTCCAGCGGGTCCAGCGCGATATCCACGCCGGGGCCGTTGCCGGTGCCAACCTCTTCGCCGATATACAGCATCGGCGCTTCGTCACGCTCGCCTTCGCCGATGACAACGACACCCGCAATGTCCAGAAGGTTCAACTGTTCGCGCATCGCGTTGACAGCCGCCTGATCCGCTGCTTTTTCGTCACCGCGCCCAACCAGCGAGGCAGAGGCCAGCGCGGCCTGTTCTGCGACCCGCGCAAGGCCCAGCGACAGCAGGCGGTCGTTGAAATCAATCTTGGCAGCACTCATTTTTCACTATCCTTAGGTCAGTATAGGCGTTTTCTTCGGCATAACCTGCGTATTGGTCAGGCCGCAAGGGTCAAACCTCTTCGATGCGCAAGGCAACGGGTTCGCCTGCAACCACATCCGTATCCCGGAAACCCGACAACGCTATGTCCAAAGTGGCCCGTGTGGTTTTGTGTGTGACGATCAATACAGGCGCTGTGCTGTCGGAGTGCCCGTACTGGCGCATCCGGTCAATGGACACGCCCGCATCGCCCAGGATTGCCGCGACTTTGGCTAGCGCGCCGGGTTTGTCATACAGTGCCAGTCGCAAGTAGTACGGGGCGGGCAGGCCGGTTATTGCGGGGGTCGACTCTTGCAGAGTGGTTGCTGGGCGCCCAAAGGTCGGGATTTGCAGCCCGCGCGCCAGATCACACACATCCCCCATAACAGCGCTGGCCGTTGGACCTTCGCCTGCGCCTGGGCCGCGGAGGACAACTTGTTCAACCGCGTCGCCCTCGATCACGACCATGTTTGTTCCGCCTTCGAGTTGGCCCAAGGGCGATCCGCTGGGAACCAGACACGGCTGCATCCGCTGTTCCAGCCCGCGCGCCGTACGCTGTGCCACGCCCAGCAACTTGATACGATAGCCCATGTCGTCGGCCTGATGGATGTCATCCAGACTGATTTGCTGAATGCCTTCAATCTCGATCCCGTCAAAGTTAGGCTTGGTTCCAAACGCGATCGAAGACAACAGCGCAAGCTTGTGCGCCGCGTCGATGCCTCCGACATCCAGATTGGGGTCTGCTTCCAGATATCCAAGCTGGGCGCATTCCTCAAACAAGGCGTTGTAGCCCAATTCCTGCGATTGCATCCGGGTCAGGATATAATTGCACGTACCGTTCATCACGCCCATGACGCGGGTGATTTCGTTGCCTGCAAGACCTTCGGTCAGGGACTTGATCACCGGGATGCCGCCAGCTACGGCGGCTTCGAACCGGATCACGCGACCCGCGGCTTCTGCCTTTTCGGCCAGTTCCTGCCCGTGGATCGCAAGCAGCGCCTTGTTTGCGGTGACAACATCCTTGCCACTGGCCAACGCCGCCTCGACCGAGGCTTTGGCAGGGCCGTTTTCGCCGCCCATCAGCTCGACAAAAACATCGACATCGTCGCGTTTTGCAAGCGCGACAGGATCCGTTTCCCACGCGTAATCGGACAGGCTCACACCACGGTCTTTGCTCGCGTCGCGCGCTGAGACAGCGGTAATTTCCACGGGCCGTCCAGTACGCGCCTGCAACAGATCAGCATGGCGACGTACGATTTTGACGACACCCACGCCAACCGTTCCCAAGCCCGCAATTCCAAGCCGCAGCGCCTGTGTCATTCCGTGGGTTCCTTTCCGCTCGAATTCCTTGTTTACGGGCTCGGCCCGTTCTCCGCTGCCTTAGCGGGTTCGGCGCAAGGGTGCAATGCGTCGCGAACCGGTTCGGTTCGAGAAACGCAGGACGTCAGTTGATTTGTTCTTGTTGCAGCTGATCCGCCTTTTTCTGCAGCGCTTCGCGTCGTGCGATCAGGTCTTCCTCGACCTCTGCTGCTTCGTTCACCGGATCAACCGGAGGGCCAAGGTTTTCCTGCAGGGGGATCAGCTTGGGATATCGCGCGGATTTCAGGCTTGTCGGTTCGCTGCCCTCCAGTTCTGGGAAGTCGACGCACCCTGCAAGGGCAAGCATCGCGATCAGGAATGGCAGGGGTTTCATTCGCAGCCCTTTCGATAACACGTGTAACTGTGTTGCATCTTTTCAATCGTTCATTCAAGCGGGGTTCTATCTGAACGAACGTTCAGATACGGTTGCAGAATGGCACGCACACAAGGCTCTCATTCAGACATCACTGGCCCGCGTATCCGCAAAGCCGCGCTGGCTCTTTTCGCACGTCACGGCTATGCCGCTGTTTCCATGCGCCAAATCGCAAGCGAGGTAGGGGTGCAGGCCGGGGCGCTCTATAACTACACGCCCGACAAACAAAGCCTGCTCTACCGGCTAATGCATGATCACATGAAGGACTTGCTTGCCACATACGCAGGGCGAGAAAAACCCAAAAGCCCTGTTGAAGCCCTGCGCCAGTTTGTGGGGTTCCACATCCGGTTCCACCTTGAACGCCCGGATGAGGTGTTCATTGCCTATATGGAACTGCGCAATCTTACACCCGAGAATTTCTCTGAGATTGAAGCACTCCGCCGTGATTATGAGGACTCTCTGGAAGCAATCCTGCAAGCAGGTGAGCGGGCAGGGGTATTCGATATTTCCGATACCAAGATCGCCACGCTGGCCGTAATCGCGATGCTGAACGGTGTTATGACGTGGTACCGCGCGGGCGGACGCCTGTCACTCGATGAGGTGGAACAGGTCTACTGGGATATGGTCCGGCGCGCGGTTACATCCTGATCAATGAGCGGGCCTTATGAAAGTGCCGTTCTGCAGTTCGCGGAAGGCTTGTTCCAGCTCGGCGCGCGTATTCATGACGATGGGGCCGTGCCAGGCGACGGGCTCTTCTATCGGTGCCCCTGAAATCAGCAGGAACCGGACGCCCTCCGGACCGGCTTGAACCGTGATTTCATCACCTGTACCGAAACGCACAAGGGTTCTGTCGCCTGACATGTCGCGTATGTTGACCTCTTGCCCGGCAACCTCTTTCTCCAAAAGAACGCCAGTTGGCTGGGACGCGTCCGCAAACGCAGCTTGCCCCTGAAACACATACGCAAAAGCGCGCCTGTATGTATCTATTCGGAAGGTCTTTTTTACGCCGGCGGGGACTGAGATGTCCAGGTATTGAGGATCAGCCGCGATGCCGTCGACCGGACCTGTCTTCCCCCAGAATTCCCCGACGATAACGCGCACAGTTGTTCCGTCATCATCGGTTACTTCGGGGATGTCCCTGCTCTGCACGTCCTGGTAACGCGGCGAGGTCATTTTCTGATCCGATGGAAGATTTCCCCAAAGTTGGAAGCCGTGCATCTGGCCAACTGCATTTCCCTTGGGCATTTCTTGGTGCAAGATGCCCGAACCTGCTGTCATCCATTGCACGTCACCGGCACCCAGTGTCCCAGTGTTGCCCAGCGAGTCGGAATGCTCAACCGTGCCGGACAATACGTAGGTAATGGTTTCAATCCCACGGTGTGGGTGCCAGGGAAAGCCCGCTTGGTAATCCTGCGGGCGTTCATTCCGAAAGTCGTCGAACAAAAGGAACGGGTCCAGCTCGGACGGATCTTGAAACCCGAATGCGCGATGCAATTTGACCCCGGCACCTTCAAGGGTGGGGACGGATTTTCGTGTTTCCAACGTGGGTCTTAAGGACATGCTGGCCTCCTGTTTTCACGCAGATCATGTAACGCTGGGGCGCTGTGCGTCAATTTGCGGACAGGCACGGCAGGTGTGCGCAAAATTGCAGGTCCGACCCCTCTGTCTTTCACGGTTCAAAGCCGTTACACCCACATGAAAGAAATGAGGGTATGAACATGCAGGAAGAAGTGCTGGCGACTGTAAAGGCATCAACGCCAAGGCGATGGCTTGGGGTCGGAATGCTAGGTGTCGTTGGCGCAATGGTTCTGTATGTCGTCCTGGCCGCACCGCCAGAGCCAGTCTGGCAGGTGTTTCTGCTGGTAGTAGGGGTCGCGTCCTTTTGGCTTGCGCATCGCATGTGGCACGCAACCAATGACAGTATCGAATTGACAAAAACCGAACTGAGAACCGGCCAAGGCCGCTTAATCGCCGAGGTTCAGGACATCGAAATTGTGGATCGCGGTGTCTTTGCCTTCAAACCCTCAAACGGGTTTCTTGTGCGCACGCGAAACAAACAAGCAAATGTTTGGGCCCCAGGCCTTTGGTGGCGGCTAGGCCATCGGGTGGGTATTGGCGGCATGACTGCAGCCGCCGAAACCAAATTTATGTCTGAGATGATTTCTGTTCTTCTCGCTAACAGGTCTGAGGACCAAGGTCGTGAGAAATCTCATTAGTAAAGCGAGGGCGCGTGAACACGAAGTTTCTGAACCTATGGTCGTCAGAGACCCAAGTGCCAACCACCCAATTTGATCCGAAAACCGGCGTATATTCGGTAGATGTCTCAACAATGATCAGCGTGTCCTGATCAGGCATTGGCGGAAGGCTGTCGCGCATCTTGTCGATGTTACAGTTGGTCCACCGTGTCTCATAGCCACCACGGACTGCCGACCATCTGACATAGTGACGATCATCATCGGCGTCGAACACGATCAAAGACATACGAAAGTCGATGTCCGCGCGATTGTTGACCATCGCATCCAACAGTTCGTGCAGAGAATCTACGTAAGTGTTTGTTACAGTGCTTGTTTCGCGCGAAACCAAATCACCGACTGTGTAGGCGGCTTTCAGGTTCGCTGCGCTTTGACGGAAACCGTCGAAGAAAGCGAAAGCTGCCGTTACAGTCCACACGAGCATCGGAAAAATCAGCACGGCTTCGACGGTAAGAAGCCCGCTTTCGTCACGCTTCTTGGTGGCCGCATACTCTCGGATCTTTTTTAAAAGAGACATAGTTTTACGATGGCTCCTGAACAAATGCGGTTGTAGCCGTCAGGGCAATCTGCCCTGTTTCGTCGACCAGGGCGCGTCCCATCGCTGACGTCGGGAAAATCGGATCAACACGGGCGCAAGCACGTAGGATCATCAATTCGTTGGAACGGCCGTTTTGGAAGGTTCGAACAGGGTTCACTTCTTCCGAATTGTCTGTGCAGTCCGGTACATCAGGCAAGTTAATGCCGGTAAATGCACTTTGCTGGATCATCTCGAGCCGCAGGTTGTTTGCACAATCGCGAACGACTGCTGTCTGGGCACAAATCGTATCTTTAATCGTGTCATGGCTGGGGTTCGTGCCAGTACCCAGCCGAATCTCACGAACTGTAATGTCCACGGCTCGCTCAAGCATGGACTGCTGTAGTGTCACCACCGCGTATTCTACCGCACTGAGGATAAAGAACATGAAAGCGGGGAAAATAAGAACAAATTCTACTGTGACGCTTCCACTTTCAGAGCGTCTCAGCTTACGGCAAAATGTACGGAGTAGTTTGATCATTGAGTCAGCCTCAGCTTTTTGATCGAGGATGCGATGGAGGCGAATGCCTCTTCCAAAGAGATACCTTCCGGATCATCGAACTCGTCAACTTCGTAGACGTGGCTATCCGAACTTGCGCAGTTCTTGATCGTCGTTAGGCCTGCATCAGGAGCTTCGAATGCAATGCCGTAGATAATCACGCCCTCTGTCTTGGCGGCGCCACAGATGCTTGTTGTACGGGTGTTTTTGGTAGAAGAGCCAATGTTTATGCGTGGGTTTTGGTACCAGTTAAACACATTGTCATTCTGCCAAAAGTAGTTGTTAGTGGCGTTCCAATACAGCGAAGCTTGGTTGAATAGTTCCGGGAATGTCAGGCGAACGGATGTTCCAACCTCTTCGTTCGTAGCGTCTTCGTTCGGAGGGTTACCAAACGGGTGGTTGGCTACGACAAAACCACCGCCGCTCTGTGCCCCATTTTCAATGCTTTGCTGCATCCAGGCGAAGCGATCCGGGTTGCGGGCAAAACGTACGCTGTACTCGCCAGTCGTGCCGTCGGCGCGCTTGTATTCAGGGTTAAACCAGATTTCGGTTTGGCCAGAACGATATGCATCCTTCAGCATGTACTGAGTTGTGTTTTGTCCGTCTGTCATCACGATTGCAACTTTCAGCACATCAGAGTCGTACGCCTCAGGGCGTTCCCGGAACTTGTCAGGAACGATATTGGCTTTGGCCAGTTCTCCAATTACCGGCTGAAACTTGGGGTCCAGCATACCGACACCCCACTTCATGCCGACGTCAATCGATGTGTTGCCGTTAGCTGTCAACGCGTCGATACGGTCGTGCAGTATTCCGATATTGTCCGTAACGGCAGTGATCTCACTGCCTGCGCGAACAGGGCAAACAGGAAAGCGTGGGAACTGTTCCGCACCATTGGTATATCTGAACGGATCAAACGGAGCGGTGCGATCGTAGGCTATCGCAGGGTCCAACTGTACCTGACTGAATTGCGAAGAAGTGAAGTTCAGACAGTGCGAAAAGCTGTGCTCTGACGAAACGTTGGCAAACTGGTCCAGGATGTCTTCACCGGCGCTGACTTGTGTCGCGTAGGGGACAATAGACATCGAAATCTGGTTTTCGCCGGGTTTGTCGAGCATTAGGGTGACGAATTCCTTAGCGGCCTCTCTTAGGACTTCGATTTTTGTTTTACCTGCTTCTGCAGACGGGTTGTTCATCGAACCCGACATGTCCAGAACCAGCGAGATTTCGACCGCGCCAATAGACTCTTCTGCAGTACTTGCGGCTCTGGCAGTGAGGAAATGTGTTCCCGCAATCCGCATGAAATGTGCACGAACTTCGGCCTCGGCCGTCGCAGACACCGTGCGCGACCCGAAACCCTCTTGGACATTTACAGATTTCAGCTTTCCAGCCAGCCCAGCCTTGACCAGATAGGTCTCGACAACTTCTTTCGGGGGCAGGGTTTGGTCCAAATCTGCAGCGGCCAAAACCGCGCGATCCAGCGTAGATTGAAGGTTGGCGCGGTCTCGCTCGAAGTTCATTACATCAACGCCGAGGCCGGTCGTGGCGAGAATTGCCAGGAAACCCAATAGTACAAATATGGTGAACGAACCGTCTTCGTTACGTGCGAAGAGTTGCCCCAAAGAGCCCTTGTCGTCACATTTTTTGGTGCCGCCGTTTAATACGCGGTTAATCATCTTGCCGACCTCGCTGAACAGTCATCCACTACTGCTAAGGAAAAGTTAACGCTGGAAAATTACCGGCGAAACGTGGCGGTAATTGGGCGAAAAAGCCGCGTATCAGGCTCATTTGCTGTAAATTGGCAGATAATCTAGACCTCGGTCAGTTTCTGTTTTCAGGACGTCGACAATGCACGGGTCTGTGAACAAATGGGCCGACTCACCCAAACGGGGACAGGCTCAACTAGATTTTGAACTTTTATTTCTGCTTAATTATTGATCGTTTACAAAAGGGGTGCGACAAAGCGTCTGAACGCTAATTTTACGTTCGCACGGAGGTTAATAATGACGACCAAAAATGAACCCAGTTTTCGCGAGAGTGTTGATTTAATGTTTAACAGGGCGGCAGCCCTGATGGATTTACCTCCGGGGCTTGAACAGAAGATACGGGTCTGCAACGCGACCTATACCGTGCGCTTTGGCGTTCGCTTGCGCGGGGAAATCCATACGTTCACCGGATATCGCTCAGTTCACTCTGAGCATATGGAGCCCGTGAAAGGCGGTATTCGCTACGCCTTGGCGGTGAATCAGGATGAGGTCGAAGCGCTCGCCGCGCTGATGACGTATAAATGCGCGTTGGTTGAGACACCTTTCGGCGGATCCAAGGGTGGTTTGTGCATCGATCCCAGGAAATACGAAGAACATGAGCTTGAGCAGATCACCCGCCGGTTCGCGTATGAGTTGGCTAAAAGGGACCTGATTAACCCTTCTCAAAACGTACCGGCCCCCGACATGGGAACGGGTGAGCGTGAGATGGCCTGGATGGCTGACCAGTACGCGCGGATGAACACGACCGACATCAACGCGCGGGCCTGCGTGACCGGCAAGCCGTTGAATGCGGGCGGGATTGCCGGTCGGGTCGAAGCAACCGGCCGCGGTATTCAGTATGCCTTGCGGGAGTTCTTCCGGCACCCTGAAGATATCGCCAAGGCAGGTTTGTCCGGCAAGCTGGATGGCAAACGCGTTGTCGTGCAGGGTTTGGGCAACGTGGGCTACCACGCGGCAAAATTCCTGAGCGAGGAAGACGGCAGCCGTATCGTGGGCATCATCGAATGGGACGGTGCGCTGTATAATCCGGAAGGAATTGATGTTGAATCGGTGCGCCAATGGATCGTCAAGCACGGCGGTGTCAGCAACTATCCCGATGCAACCCACTCCGCCGAGGGTGCAGACGTTCTGGAGGCTGATTGCGACATCCTGATCCCGGCTGCTTTGGAAGGCGTGATTAACCTTTCGAATGCGGACCGGATCAAAGCTCCGTTGATCATCGAAGCGGCGAATGGCCCGGTGACGGCTGGTGCTGATGAAATCCTGCGCAAGCGGGGAACCGTGATCATTCCGGACATGTACGCGAATGCCGGCGGTGTGACGGTCTCGTATTTCGAGTGGGTCAAAAACCTCAGCCATATTCGGTTCGGTCGGATGCAACGCCGCCAGGAAGAGGCGCGGCATGAGCTGATCGTAAGCGAGCTGGAGCGTCTGGATCGGTATCTGGGCGATGCGTGGTCGATGTCTCCGGACTTCAAAGCCAAGTATCTTAAGGGCGCGGATGAGCTTGAACTGGTGCGCTCGGGCCTGGATGACACGATGAGGATCGCCTACCAGTCGATGCGTGAGGTCTGGCATGGCCGCGACGATGTCGAAGACCTGCGGACGGCGGCTTATATCGTGGCCATCGACCGGGTCTCGAAAAGCTATCGGGCCAAAGGGCTGTAAGCTTATATCGGGCGACTGGACGTATCTGGTCGCCCGAACTGCTTGCGCTAATTCGCAACACGAAGCCGCGAGGCGTAAAACGGCGATGGCGGGGGCGGTTGCGCGCGGGTAAGCTGTCGCGAAACAAACGATTCCGGGAGACCCCCATGCTGCGCATCGCAATTGCGGCCATCGTCCTGTCCACGCCTCTGGCCGCTCAGGAAACCACTGCTCAGGAAACCAAAGAACAAAGCTGCAAGTTCCAGGCCGATGTGGTCGCTGCCATTCAACAAGCGCGCCTTGATCGGGTGAAAGAGCGTGATGTGGCACAGGCTGTCGCGGAATCGGGGCCAACCTGGCCAGAAAACTACAATGCCGCGATCCCCCTGATCACGCCGTGGGTCTATGAACAAAAGATGCGCGACGTGCGCAAGCAAGACCTCGGAGCCGCGTGGCTTGAGCTGTGCTTGCAGCAATAATCCCCAGACAGGTGATTTCGTTGTGGACAAACGCTTGCCAGTCTCTTGGCGAGCGTTTGCATTTCTGGCAGGTTTGACGAATGTCTTTGCCTCCCGGTTTTCTTGATGAGCTGCGCACCCGGTTAAGCCTGTCACAGGTTGTTGGCCGCAAAGTGATGTGGGATGCACGCAAATCCAATCAGGGCAAGGGTGACATGTGGGCGCCGTGCCCGTTCCACCACGAGAAGACCGCGTCGTTCCACGTGGATGACCAGAAAGGGTTTTACTACTGTTTTGGGTGTCACGCCAAAGGGGATGCCATCAGCTTTGTGAAAGAGACTGAGAACGTCTCGTTCATCGAAGCGGTAGAAATTCTGGCGCGTGAGGCTGGAATGCCTATGCCGCAACGCGACCCGAAGGCGCAGGAAAAGCAGGACCGCCGGGCGCAACTGGCCGAAGTAATGGAGCAGGCTGTTCAGTTCTTCCGGCTTCAGCTGAAAACCGGGGCAGGGGGTGCTGCACGCGATTACCTGACCCGCCGGGGATTGGACGCGCAGGCGCTGGATCGGTGGGAGATCGGATTTGCCCCGGACGGTTGGCAGGCCCTTTGGGATCACTTGACCGGCAAGAACGTGGCTGAGGACCTGATTCTTGGGGCAGGACTGGCTAAACCGTCGAACAAGGGTAAGAAGCCTTACGACACGTTCCGCAATCGTATCATATACCCAATCCGCGATCCGCGCGGACGCTGTATTGCCTTTGGCGGTCGGGCGATGGACCCCAATGACAACGCCAAATACCTGAACTCGCCCGAGACCGAGTTGTTCGACAAGGGCCGCAGCCTTTATAACCACGGCCCTGCGCGGCAGGCGGCGGGGAAGGGGCAGCCGCTCATCGTGGCCGAAGGGTATATGGACGTGATCGCGCTGGCCGAGGCTGGGTTTGGTGCCTCGGTTGCACCGTTGGGCACCGCGATCACCGAGCATCAGTTGCAGCTTCTGTGGCGGATTTCCGATGAGCCGATCATCGCGTTGGATGGCGATACGGCAGGTCTGCGTGCGGCTATGCGCGCGGTTGATCTTGCGTTGCCGCTGTTAGAGGCAGGGAAGTCCCTGCGCTTTGCGCTGATGCCCGAAGGGAAAGATCCCGATGATCTGCTGCGCGCCGAAGGGCCGGGGGCCGTTCAAGCCGTACTTGAAGGCGCGATCCCGATGGTCAAGCTGCTGTGGCAGCGCGAAACCGAAGGCAAGGTTTTCGACAGTCCGGAACGAAAAGCTGCGCTGGACAAGTCGTTGCGAGAAAAGATCAAGCTGATCCGCGACCCGTCGATCCGGTCGCATTACGGGCAAGAGATCAAGGACCTTCGCTGGCAACTCTTCCGTCCGCAACGGCAGCCTCAGGGTCGTCAGTGGCAGCCTCGGGGTAAGTGGCAACCGCCTAAACCGGCGGCAACACCGGGGGCAAGATCGTCCTTTCTGGCTTCGTCCGAGAATGCGGACATTCAATTGCGCGAGGCTGCAATTCTGGCGATCGCCATTCTCAATCCCAAGGTCGTCGTACAATTCGAACATCAGCTGGAAGAGATGGACTGCCACGATCCGGATCACGCGGCGCTGCGACATGCGATCCTGCGCCATGCCATTGATGACCCGGACAACCTGCGAGACCACATCATACAAACTTTGGGACCTGAACCCCTTGAAAACCTGCTGGCCCTTCGCCATGTCGCAGTGATCCCTTGTGTGCATAAACCGGGCGATGTCGAAAAGGCCGAGATGACGCTGGCCGAGGAACTCGCAAAGATCAAAGCTCTCAGGGGGTTGGACGCAGAGATTGCCGAAGCCGCAGAGGAGCTGTCTGATCTGGCAGATGAGGCGCTTACATATCGGTTGGCTCAGGCCGCCGAAGAGCGCAACCGCACAAGCCGTAGCCAGAACGAAGACAGGGCTGTATTCGACGTTGCCGACAATGGTGCGCGAATCAACCGTGACGAGAAGGACGCGTTTGAGGCAATCATGTCCGGGATCAATTTCGAGCGAAAACGCCGGTAAAGTGGTGTTTTCGTAAGGCACTGGAAAAGAAAAACGGGTAAACGGGTGGCCGAATCACTTCTACGCGCTAATGATTCGGTTCAATCGAATCACCCATCCCTGCAGGAGCATTGAATGGCCGCCAAGGATACCAACGAAGACCGCAAATCCGACGAGCAGGAGCAGGAAATCTCGCTGGACATGAGCCAGGCCCAGGTCAAGAAGATGATCGCCGAGGCCCGCGAGAAAGGTTACATCACATATGACCAGTTGAATCAGGTTCTGCCACCTGATCAGGTCAGTTCCGAACAGATCGAAGATGTGATGTCGATGCTGTCCGAAATGGGCATCAACATCATCGAAGATGAAGAGGCCGAAGAAGAAGAAAACAAAGGCTCGACCGAGCTTGTGTCGACCGAAAGCAACCGTGAGGTTGCGCTGGCAGGTGCCGCGACCGAAAAACTGGATCGCACCGATGACCCTGTCCGCATGTATCTGCGCGAGATGGGCAGCGTCGAACTGCTGAGCCGGGAAGGCGAGATTGCCATCGCCAAGCGGATCGAGGCCGGTCGAAACACGATGATTGCCGGTCTGTGCGAAAGCCCGCTGACGTTTCAGGCGATCACGATCTGGCATGACGAACTTCTGTCTGAAGACATCCTGTTGCGCGACGTAATCGATCTGGAGGCCACTTTTGGCAATCAGATGGACGAAGACGGCGATGTGGACGAACCGGTCGTGGATACGTCGAATGTGCAGGCGGCCAAACCAGCCAAGGACGAAGGTCCTGAGTTGGATGCTGACGGCAATCCGCTGAACAATGACGATGACGACGATGATGACGATCAAGCCAACATGTCATTGGCCGCGATGGAAGCGGCGCTGAAAGATCAGGTTCTGACGACGCTGGAGCGTATCTCGACGGACTTCGCGCAACTGAGCGAAATGCAAGACAGCCGGATTTCGGCGACCCTGAACGAAGACGGGACATTTAGCGCGCAAGACGAAGAGACCTATCAGAAACTGCGCGCCGAGATTGTTGAACTGGTGAACGGTCTTCACCTTCACAACAACCGGATCGAGGCTCTGATCGACCAGCTTTATGGCATTAACCGCCGGGTCATGTCCTTGGACAGTTCGATGGTGAAGCTGGCGGATCAGGCGCGGATCAATCGTCGTGAGTTCATTGATGCCTATCGTGGCCGCGAACTTGACCCGAACTGGCTGGCCGATATGGCGGAAAAGCCGGGCCGGGGCTGGCAGATGTTCATCGAACGCTCGACCGCCAAGGTCGAAGAACTGCGCAACGATATGGCTCAGGTCGGGCAATATGTCGGTCTGGACATCCCTGAATTCCGCCGCATCGTGCAGCAGGTTCAAAAGGGTGAGAAAGAGGCGCGGCAGGCCAAGAAAGAAATGGTCGAGGCGAACCTGCGTCTGGTGATCTCGATCGCCAAAAAATACACGAACCGCGGCTTGCAATTCCTTGATCTTATTCAGGAAGGTAACATCGGCCTGATGAAGGCGGTGGACAAGTTCGAATACCGTCGCGGTTACAAGTTCTCGACCTATGCGACATGGTGGATCCGCCAGGCGATCACGCGATCAATCGCGGATCAGGCGCGGACGATCCGTATTCCGGTGCATATGATCGAAACGATCAACAAGCTGGTTCGGACCGGCCGTCAGATGCTGCACGAGATCGGTCGCGAGCCGACGCCAGAGGAATTGGCCGAAAAGCTGCAAATGCCGCTTGAGAAGGTCCGCAAGGTGATGAAAATCGCCAAAGAGCCGATCTCACTGGAAACGCCAATCGGCGACGAGGAAGACAGCCAACTGGGCGATTTCATCGAGGACAAGAATGCCGTGCTGCCTTTGGACAGCGCCATTCAGGAAAACCTTAAAGAAACCACCACCCGCGTTCTGGCCTCGCTCACCCCACGTGAAGAGCGGGTTCTGCGGATGCGTTTTGGCATCGGCATGAACACCGACCACACTCTGGAAGAGGTTGGCCAGCAGTTTAGCGTGACCCGCGAACGGATCCGTCAGATCGAAGCGAAAGCGCTACGAAAACTGAAACATCCCAGCCGGTCGCGCAAGTTGCGGTCGTTCTTGGATCAGTAAGGGAAAGGCGCCTCGACCGAGGCGCCTTTTTTCTTGCGTGTCTGATGTCATGTTTGACACTCAAATTGGCAAAAACTCACAAGAGGCGTGTTCCGTCGTGGCCTATATCCGCGGTGTCCACTCATGGGACGGGCCGGGGCGAGGTCGCATTGGCTGATGACCCCCGGTCTCAGGCCCGTTTCAGAAATCCAACCGGCTGCGAAAGGCGCTGGGGGCTTGCCCGGTCCACCGTTTGAATGCGGTCGAAAACGCCGGTTGATCCGCGTAACCCAAGGAAAACGCAATTTCGGCTAGCGGCATGCCATTTGTTATGAATGTCTGCGCGAGATCGCATCGCAAGTCGTCTACAATCTCGCGATAGCTCGTACCTTCATCTTTCAAGCGGCGCGCAAACGTGCGCGTGCTCAGGCCTAAATTGGCGGCGGCATCATCGGCGTGAATGATTGCCCCGGGCAATGAGCGGGTGATCAAGCCTTCGACTTGGGCCCGTAGCTTTTGCACGGGCTGCCGTCGTTCGGCCAGAACACGATCGCCGTATTCCAGCAGGTGTTGGCGAAGCTTTGGGTCGTAGGTGGGGACCGGCAAATCAAGTGAGGACAACGCTAAAACGATTTCTTGTCGCTCGGCGCCAAAAGTGACGGGAAAGCCTGCAACCTTTTGATAGTGTTTTCGATTTTCGCCAACTTCGTGTTGAAAGCGTATTTCAATCGGGAAAAAGTCGATCTGTGTAAGGTCACGCATACGTGCTAGGCCAGCAAACATCAGGAACTCAGTACGTCGATGATACCGGGCATAGCTTGCGTCTTTCCATTCGGCTTCGATCGCGGCAAAATTTCCGGCAACGCGCAGGCTGAACATCAGGGCAGGGTCAATGATGCCGTGAAACCGCGATGTATTCTCGAGAACTTGTTTGAGATCCCGAGAGTATTTGCTGATGTAGGCCGTCAGGCTTGAAGACGATTTGAAGTCCAGCCCGGCCTCTGCGGCAAAGGTCGCGTCGCCCAAAGCGTCACAAGCATAGCGAACAAACAGAGCCTCTTTCTGAGCGCTATACAGGGCCGCGGGCGTTTGGACGTCGTCACGCGTCAGACCACATTTTTCCAGTACGCGATCCGTGACAGACGTATCCTGCGCCCTGTTGTCGAGCGTTCGTGTGAGAACCTGAAGGCGTGCAATATCGACTTCCATGTCGGTAATCATACTGCGTTGATTTCGTTTTTGCACCCGGCTTGCGTAGTCGGAAATTGATATCTGAATTTCAGAATTGTCAAGATTTCGAATGGGCTTGGCGGAAAGTCACAAGAATAAGTCAGTTCGGAAATCTATCTGTACGGCGTTGTCGGGTCGAACCTTTCGGGGATGAGGTCAGAGCCCAGCCCATAAGTCGAGCAGGTCTGCTGTGGCTCCCCGACACGCTATTCCCAACTCTGGTGCCCATGTCGCATTGCCGGGAAACGGTTGTATTGCGACATTGGCTGGAATCAAAGTGCAGGGAATGCCGGACGTGGCGTTTAGTAAGTTGGCAAATGATCAGGACTTTATCGTTTTTGACGGTGAGTGCGTTCTGTGCAGCCGCTTTTTTCAGTTCATGATCAATCACGACACAGCGCAAAGGTTCAAATTCGCAACCGCGCAGTCCCCTCTTGGGCAAGAACTCTACACTGAACTGGGTCTGCCGACCGACGACTATGAGACTAACTTAGTTGTTGTCCGGGGCAGGGTTTATCGGGAGCTGGATGCTTTCGCTGCCGCGATGCGGGCATTGCCGGGACCTTGGCCGGTATTATCGCTTTGCAGATTCCTGCCCGCGTTTCTCAAAGGCTTTTTGTACCGAGCAATCGCGCGAAACAGATACAACGTTTTTGGCCGGAGCGAAGCTTGTCTGATCCCCGATCAGAAGATTGTCGACCGATTCATGCCCGGTGGGTTTTAGATGATACCGGATGCGTTTTGCGAGTGCTTGCCCAAAGATGCGCAACTGCCTCCTGCATTGGCACGTCTGCACGGCGATGTCGGGTGGTATGTCGGGCAGTGTGATGTGAAGCGCGGTAAAGGGTGGTTGAAGGAGCTGGCTTTGTGGCTTGGGCGCTTTCCACTCAATGGGCAGCGGGTGCGCGTGGAGTTAATTGTTTCGCAGGCTGGGCACGACCGTATCTGGATCAGGCATTTTGCTGATCATGTCACACGCTCACGCATTTCCTACGACAGCAAATCCCACTGCGTGCACGAGCGTATGGGGTGGCTGCGCTTATGGATGAAGCCGGTGTTTTCAGAGGGGCGCCTCTCGATTGAAATTGTACATCTGGCGGTTTTAGGACTGCCATGTCCAAAGGTATTGCTGCCCAGATCATCGACGGTCGAGTGGCAGGATGAGCAGGGAAAATTTCGCTTTGATGTCTCTGCAGATATGCCGTTTTTGGGGCGTTTGATCCGATATCACGGGTGGCTAACACCCGATCACGCCAACCCGTTTTAGGGCTGAATTGATCGTGAACCGCCTTTGCTGGTCATTCGGCTATACTATTTTCAATCGTACCTCGTAACAGGAAAGAGTATGATTATGAAACAGGTTATCACTTACGCCGCACTAGCTGCGGTCGTACTGAGCACACCGGTCACGGCGGGTGGCTTTGCTCGGTTCAACTATCAAACCGTACCGGTCAGTAACAGCGTGTTCGAAGTAATCCCAAGAGGCCGCACCGCTGTCGAAGGCTATTGGTGCGCGGCGGCTGACTATGCCCGCAGAACGTTGGGTTTGGGTTGGCAACAACCGATTTACGTGGCACGCGGGTATGGACCAAGCGAGGCAACTGGACGCAAGACAGCCGTGCAGTTCTCGACCACGCCACCGGCAGGTGTTAGTCTTGACACCAAGACCGTATCCATTGGTTTTGTACCCGGCCAAAGCAGATCGGTGCAAAGCGCAAACGGACTGTGCTTCCGGACGCAAATTGATGATGACTAAAGGGGCGTAGCCACGTCTTGCAGACCGAGTTTTTAATTTCGACGCATGGACCTGGGTTGTATGAGTTCACCCGGAATGTGCGCAACTGGCTTAACTCGGTCGATCAGGACGGGCTGCTGACTCTGTTTGTGCGCCACACGTCGTGTTCCCTCGTGATACAGGAAAACGCGGATCCTGAGGTGCAAACCGATCTGGGCGCTTTCTTCGAGCGCCTTGTGCCGGCTTCGGATCATCCTTCGATGTCCTATCTGAAGCATACCTATGAAGGCCCAGATGATATGCCCGCGCATATAAAGGCGGCGCTGTTGCCAGTGTCGCTCAGTATCCCGGTGGTGGCGGGTCAACCCGTGCTGGGAACATGGCAGGGGATTTACCTGTTCGAGCATCGCTCCATGTCGCATAACCGCAAGGTTGCCGCGCATTTCGCGTGACCCCTTTATCTTGCGGTGAAAAATTCCGACTACCCAAACTCTAGCGGCTGCCCTATAGTTGTGGATAAGTAAGCCAAAGTGCTTACAAAAAGAGGCGGAATTAGGGACGAGGAGACGGCGGATGCGCTGCCCGTTTTGCGGAAATATCGACACTCAGGTGAAAGATTCACGACCTGCAGAGGACCACGTCGCAATCCGTCGACGCCGTTTCTGCCCGGCTTGCGGTGGACGCTTCACGACGTATGAGCGCGTTCAGCTGCGCG
Source organism: Ruegeria sp. G5 (assembly GCF_056533365.1). NCBI lineage: Bacteria > Pseudomonadati > Pseudomonadota > Alphaproteobacteria > Rhodobacterales > Roseobacteraceae > Ruegeria > Ruegeria sp. G5. The sequence goes on from NZ_JBQFOK010000005.1 coordinate 53,747, forward strand.
ATCTCGTGGTGATCAAAACCAACGGCAAACGCGAAGACTTTGACCGGGACAAGCTGGAACGCTCGATCCGAATCTCCATGCAGAAACGCCCCATTGATCCAGAGCGTATCGACCAGATGATCTCGGGCATCGTGCGCCGTTTGGAAAGCATGGGCGAGACTGACATCCCGTCCAGCAAGATCGGTGAGATTGTCATGGAAGCTCTGGCGCGTATTGACACCGTCGCCTATGTTCGCTTTGCGAGCGTATACAAGAATTTCCAGGCGGCCGATGATTTCGAGGAATTTGTCCACGAACTGCGCCCGCCGCAGCCTTCGACTGACGAGTGAGCGAAACAGATAAGCGATATATGGCGTTGGCCTTGTCTTTGGGTCGGCGCGGCTGGGGGACGTGTTGGCCCAACCCGTCGGTGGGTTGTGTGATTGTCCGAGATGACCGGATCGTTGGTCGCGGATGGACGCAACATGGCGGACGTCCACATGCCGAAACCGAGGCATTGTCGCAGGCGGGGGCGGCGGCAAAAGGTGCCACAGCTTATGTGTCGCTTGAACCCTGCGCCCACCACGGCAAGACGCCACCCTGTACTGAGGCGCTGATTGATGCTGGTGTGAAACGCGTTGTTTCTCCGATCGAGGATAGCGATCCGCGCGTTGCAGGGCGTGGTTTTGCAAGGTTGCGAGAAGCAGGGGTCGAAGTCACGACCGGCGTACTGTCGGAGTTGGCCGAGCGGGACCACGCGGGCTTTTTCCTCAAGATTGAACAAGGGCGACCGTTCGTTACCCTTAAACTGGCCAGCAGTTTTGACGGACGGATCGCAACGGCCAGCGGTCACAGCAAGTGGATCACCGGGCCACAGGCAAGGCGCGAGGTCCACGCAATGCGCGCCGTACATGACGCTGTTATGGTCGGTGCGGGTACGGCTCGGGCAGATGATCCTTCGCTCACGGTTCGTGACCTCGGGGTTGAGGCGCAACCTGTTCGTGTCGTTGTCTCGCGGCATCTTGACCTGCCTCTGATGGGTCATCTGGCCCGCACTGCGGCGCAAGTGCCGGTTTGGTTGTGCCACGGGCCGTCGCCCGATGCAGAACGGGCGCAAGCATGGAAAAATCTGGGCGCGCGTCTGATCCCCTGTGCCTTGAAAGACCACCACATTGACGCGTTGGATTTGTTGCAACAACTCGGACACGCGGGCCTGACTCGTGTCTTCTGCGAGGGGGGCTCCGCCCTGGCGGCGTCGCTGCTTGAACGTGATTTGGTGGACGAGCTGGTGGGCTTTAGCGCTGGCTTAACCATTGGTGCAGAAGGTTTGCCTGCCATCGGCACCCTCGGCCTTGAAACGCTTGAAACTGCACCTCGGTTCGAACTTGCTGAAGCGCGGGCCGTTGGTCCGGACGTTCTGCATCGTTGGAGGCGATCCCTGCGCTAACGTCGCCAGAGGTGCGCGTAAGTGGCCAGAGCACCTTGCAGCTTTGACAGCAGGCGCAACGCAGGTCCTCGGTTAGTCCAGTCACCATCCTCTAGCCGCGCCAATGCGACTTCCACTGGGCAGGGTTGACCTGTGACAGGATCAAAATAACGCGGGTAGTCAATCAGTGCAGCGTGAACCAAGCCCATAAGAGAAGGGCGCGCGCCACGTCGCGCAGGTACGTTCCCAAGGTCGTTGGTCAGCCCCCAGCCTGCATAAAACGGCGCCCCCAGTGTCGTGACGCTTATCCCTCGCAGCAGCGCCTCAAAGCCCAGCAGGGACGTCATTGTCCAGACCTCGTCGACTTGCGACAGAAGCAATGCTGGGTTTGTTTGCGGCGCGACGATGTCTGCGAGGTCGTTTGCATCTATTGCCCCATCGCGCAGCCCCGCTTCGACATCCGGATGTGGTTTGTAGATCACGATCGCATTGGGGTTTTCTTGGCGTGCAACGCGCAGCAGGTCGGCATTGGTACGAACACTGCCAGCGCCCAACAAAACAGATGCATCGTCCTCAACCTGACCGGGCACCAGTATCCGGTGTCCATCAGGCAGGGCAGGAGGGGAGCCGCCGACATTATACTTGCTGATCTGCCCGGAATTAATACGCGATACCAGTTTTTCAGCGCGCAACTCTTGATCCGGCCGCAGTTTTTCCCGACGTGAGACGAGCTCTTCCAGTTTGCTGGGGCGTGTCGGATCGTAGTATATTCCCTGATCGTCAGTCACCAGCGACAGGGGCGGTACTAAATGCGCACCCAATCCTTTGGATCGCAATAGTCCATCTTCGACACGGATGACATTTTCAAGGCCATCGGCGTGGCGGGCCCAAATCATGTGAGGTTTGGCGGAAGACGGGGGCGGGCCTTTGGTAAATTCGACCTTATGGACGCTTCCAAAGACATCTTGCAGGTGTTTACGCTTCCATAGCCGCATGCCCGAAGCTGTCCAACCGGCATGATCCTGTCGCCACGCGCGGGTACGCGCTTCTAAAATGTCCAGCACAGTTTCCAACTGGCACAGCTCATCCCGGTAAGGATCATACCAGGTGGGGTACAGGATCATTGCAACTGCGAATAGCTGAGCAGCCGTTAGTGTGCGTTGGCGGCGCGTAAAATATGCTTCGTCCTTGGTCAGGCCCCAACCGGCGTAAAAAGGTTGGCCGAATACGCGTGGCTTATGCCCCGCCAGGATCGCTTCGAACCCGAACTGAGAGGACAGCGTGTATACCCCGACCGCGCCCTCTAGCAGCGACCAGGGGCTAATCGGGTCACTAAATTCTGACACGCGGTCCGTCAGATCCTGTTCCGAGTAGTACCCGCTGCGGTGCCCGGCGATCGTCTCGGGGTGGGTCTTGATCAGGACACGGGCACCGGGGTGTTCCTCTTGCGCCATTACCAGCATTTCACGAAAGCGCGCTGTGTCGCCTGCGCTGGCGGTGACAGATGCATCATCGCGTGCCTGATCGACAACGAGAACGTATCCCGGGTCCGGCGGAGGGCGCGTCGGATCGAAAGCCGAGTACTTGCTAAGATGTAATTCCTTTATCCGCGCAATCGCGCCACGTGCTCGGTTCAATAGGGCCGTGTCGTCCAGCGGGTGGGTCGCCAACAACGTCTCGACATCCGATGACTGGGCTGGATCAAAATGGACCCCAGAGCGATCCAGAAGCAACCCCAGAGGCGGCTCGCCGCTGCGACCCGGATGGAGCGATCGCAAAAACGCGTCTTCGACGCGCAGGACGGGCGCGCTATGTCTCTCGGCGACGCCCAGACCGCGATGGGCGGTGGGGCTATTGCCCCAGACGCCAACAACACTGTCAGCTTCCTTGGGTTTGCCCAGCTTTATGTCGTACCCGGCCAGCGAAAGGATACGCCGAACCCGACGGTCTGTCAGAAAACCACCGTTGTAGACAAACAACTGTGTGCGTTCATCGTTTGCCGGTATGTCGGATGACATCACCCGCCCGTTAACGTGGTGACATTGGCAAGAGGGGTGAGGCCGCCCGCGATCAATGAGATCGACTTGCTCCACTGAGCATATGGGGCTTCGGTCACGTAAATCGTGTCGTCGTCTCGAATGACAAAGTCACGCGCAATGAACAGGCCATTCGGGGCGGTCAGGTTCAGCAGGTAAATCACGCGTTGATCGCCTTGCAGGTCAGCCCGTCCCATTACGGTTCTGGCAATGTCCTGTCGCTCTTTCCTAAGGACAAAAATGCCTGTTGGATCCGAGGACAAGGATTGCAAGCCGCCGACCTGAGCCAAAGCTTCCAAGGCCGAGAGATCCTGACTGTCAAAGGCGACGCGTGATTGTCCCGTCGCACCAAGTGCTACATATGAACGGCTATCGGCTTCGACCAGAATGCGGTCACCGGCGCGCAAGGCGATATCCAGTTCCGGGTTGCTGAAGAGGTCGTCATACCAGACCGTGCCCCTTTGGTTTCCACGCAGCACCGTTACCAGCGCTATATCAGACCCGACAGACACGCCGCCAGCTTGCGATAACATCCCCGCCAGGGTGCGCGTGGGGCTTTCGATTGGGTAAATGCCCGGCGCCCCGATTTCGCCGTTCAATGATACGGTTGAGCCGTTTCCGGCAGATCTGCGAACCTCGACCTGAGGGTCAGGGGTCTGTTCGCGCAGCTCACCGGTAATCAACTGGCGCAACTGCTCGGGCGTGTTTCCTGCCGCGCGAACACGGCCAGCGTAGGGCACAAAGATAAAGCCATCGCTGTCGACCTGGATATCGTTCAGCGAAGTGGCGCCGCCTGCCTGGGACGTCAAAAGGCCGTCATCCACGTTTTCCCAAATGGAGAGGCTTAGAACATCACCCGGTCGAACGGTATCCGCTTTCAGGTTCTCTGCGCTGCGAAACGATTGCGAGAATCCGAAATGTGGGATCGCAGACGTGGCTTGAGCCACGCGGTCGTCCACTTCGACGACAAAGGCGTTGCCGCCATTTTCCACCGAACCGGCAAGTATTTCGTTTTTGCTGGGGCCAGACTTAGGGAGCTGGCACGCGGCCAGCAGACCAAAAGCGGCAACAAGGGAAATCCCCCGCACCCATTGGGTAGGAAAGCGCTGCACTGCCGAATATCCTCAGTCTTCTTTTCTTTGTTTCAAGTTACCCGGTCGATGCCTCAAACTCCAGCACCAACCTGTTTATGCCCATCAACGACCTGCAACTGTGTCGTCCGCGCCTCTTTCGGCTTGAGAAGAGCCTGATAGGGATCCTCTGCTGACAACATCATGTCCGTCACACGCCTAAGTAGCTGGCGCCTTCCTCGTCTGGAATAAAAACCCCCAGGGATCTGAGAGGTTTTCAAAAGAAACTGACGGTAGGTTTGATATGCGGCTAGATCGGGTGGCGTCGGATTGGCAAAAAAGTCAGCTATGGACTGTCGCGAGTTGAACTCGGGTTTGTCGTAGACGGATCGCCCAAACGCCCGCAGTGGGATGCCGCGCCAAAGGACTTGCTGACCAGCGGTAGAGTTGATCGTAATTGCAGAATTCGCGTCATTCAGCAGGCGGGCAAGTTTCCCGCCGGGGACATAGTGGACCCGGTCGGCGACCCCATATCGGGCGGCAATTTCTCGACTGCGCCGGCCCAGAGGTTCCCGATGATTTTCAAGCGGATGCTCTTTGATGACCAGTTGGTGATGCTGCGGTGCGCCTTTTGCAAAGCCTTGGATAGCGTGCTCCAAAAACTCGGACGTACACGAATAGTCTGAGTGAGATTGAACAGAGCTGTCATGCCCGAGTTGTAGTAACGCGAGGTGATAGGGCATGCCGCTTTTCCGCGCGCGCAGCGTGGCCCAGCGGCGGTCAATTCTGTGGAACGGCATGAACATCAACCGTTTGAAATAAAGCCAGAACTCTTTTGAGACCGGAAGGTCGCGGTGACGGCGAAAGTTTCGGTACTTTTGATTGAGAAACAGAACAAACCAGTGATAGAGAGCCCCGTAAAAGATGTGCTGTCGCATATCGCCCCAATGGGACGGTGGGGGCGGCTCTTGCGTATCGGATCGTTCCAGGGCGTGCTCCATATCCGCTACGTCTAGCGTCATAAGGCGCGAGTTTCCGTTGGATCCCGCACGCTCATACGTCACCCACCAAGGCCGCAAATAGCCTTCTTCGAAGACGTGAACTGTGATGTTGCGGTCATTCGCGATCTCCACGGCATGTGCGTGGATTGGACGCGTATCGCCGTAAAGCACGATATCGGTGACGCCCAGAGAAGTTATCAGCTCATATAACCGAGCGGGCCATTGTTCGGGGCGGTCGGTGTAGGGAATGTAACTGCCAGGGTCGCTCCAAAAAGCCTTATCACCAGCGTTGAACCCAACGCGCCACGTCTCAGCCCCGGTTTTGCGCAGAGCGTGCGCCAAGCTGCTGAAAAACGGGCCATGTGGTCCCTGTAAGAACAGGAAGACGCGGCCCTGCTTGCCTGTGGTGAGTGGTGGCATCTGTGCTGCTCTTGTCTTTGGGTTTCAAATTTATGCCTTTTTGCGCCGCGTGCGGCAAGGCAGGGCTTGCCCGGACGGGCGGTTACCCTTACCTCGGCACTGACAACGGCTCATAGTCTAAACACCGAGGGTAAAGTAAATGTTCACTGGGATCGTCACCGATGTTGGCACCGTAACCGAGCTTGACCAGCAGGGTGATCTGCGGGCCCGCATCAAAACGGGCTATGACACTGCCGGAATCGATATCGGCGCTTCCATTGCCAGCGATGGTGTGTGCCTGACCGTGATTGCGCTGGGCGACGACTGGTACGATGTCCAGATCAGCGCCGAGACCGTATCGAAGACCAATCTGGACGTTTGGCAACTTGGTAAACGCGTCAACCTTGAGCGTGCGCTTAAGGTCGGGGATGAGCTGGGCGGTCACATCGTTTCTGGTCACGTAGATGGCGTAGCCGAAGTTGTTGCCGTGCAGGATGAGGGTGACAGCACCCGCGTTACCCTTCGTGCGCCCAAGGATCTGGCGCGGTTCATCGCGCCTAAGGGATCTGTCGCACTGAACGGCACATCTCTGACCGTGAATGATGTGGACGACTGCGATTTCGGCATCAACTTCATCCCCCACACCAAAGAGGTGACGACTTGGGGTGATGTCTCGGTTGGGGACAAGGTGAACCTTGAGATCGACACGCTGGCCCGCTACGTGGCCCGTCTGGCCGAAATGTCCTGATTTAAACGCCGCGTTCTGACCAGTTCGGGGCGTTTGCAGACTGGCCTTTGCGCGCGGGGTGGTCTATCCACCCGTGCAAACTTGCTCAGCGAAAGGCTGCCCAATGAGCTTTGAAACCCCCGGACCCGTCGAGGCGCAACTGCGCGACGCGATCAGCCCGATCGAAGAGATCATCGAAGAGGCGAGCAAAGGCCGGATGTACATTCTGGTCGACCACGAAGATCGCGAGAACGAAGGCGATCTGGTCATCGCTGCCGAGTTTGCGGATGCCGAGGCGATCAACTTCATGGCCACCCATGGGCGCGGGCTGATCTGTCTGCCGATGACGGCGGAACGTGTGGACGCGTTGGGCCTGCCGATGATGGCCGTGAACAACTCATCCCGTCATGAAACAGCGTTCACCGTATCGATCGAAGCGCGTGAGGGTGTGTCGACCGGGATTTCCGCCGCAGATCGCGCGCTTACCGTAGCAACGGCGATCAACGAACAGAACACGATGGCGCATATCGCAACACCGGGTCACATCTTCCCCCTGCGCGCTAAGCGGGGTGGGGTGCTGGTGCGTGCGGGTCATACCGAGGCCGCCGTTGATATCTCACGCCTCGCTGGGCTGAACCCCTCGGGTGTCATCTGCGAGATCATGAAGCCCGACGGCACCATGGCCCGACTGCCCGATCTGGTGGAGTTCGCTAAAACCCACGACATGAAGATCGGCACGATCAGCGATCTGATCAGTTACCGATCGCGCAATGATAACCTTGTCGTCGAAACCTCGCGCGAAACGGTCACCTCCGAATATGGGGGCGAATGGGAGATGCGGATTTTCACCGATCAGACCCACGGCATCGAACATGTGGTGATGATCAAAGGTGACATTGCGACACCCCAGCCTGTGCTGACCCGCACCCACGCGCTGCACGAAGCGCCTGATATTCTGGGTCTTGGCCCCAAATCCTCGCGCGAATTGCCACGCGCGATGGAGAAGATCGCCGAGGAAGGCAGGGGCGTCGTCTGCCTGTTCCGCCAGCCGCGCAACTCGCTTTACGCGCCGGAAGATGAAGGCCCGCGGACCATCAAGCAAACCGGCCTTGGTTCGCAGATCCTGTCCAAGATGGGCATTCAGGAACTGATACTGCTGACCGACTCGCCTGAAACCGTATATCTGGGGCTCGACGCCTTTGGTCTGTCCATCGTCGGCACCCGCTCTATCCTCAAGGAAGACTGATCGTGGCTGAACAAGACAAACACGGCGTCCTGCCGACCCCGACCTTCGACAAGCCGGTGAAACTGCTGCTGGTGGTGGCCCCGTTCTATCGTGCCATTGCCGACAATATGGTCGCCGGTGCCAAGGCCGAGATCGAGGCCGCAGGCGGCACCTGCGACGTCGTCGAAGTACCCGGTGCGCTGGAGATTCCGACCACCATCGCCATGGCGGATCGTCAGTGCAACTATGACGGCTATGTCGCGCTGGGCTGCGTTATTCGTGGCGAGACCACGCATTATGAAACCGTCTGCAACGATTCCAGCCGGGCCATCCAGTTGATGGGCCTGCAGGGCTTGCTGATCGGCAACGGTATCCTGACCGTCGAAAACGACGAACAGGCCGAGGTTCGCGCCAACCCTGAAAAGATGAATAAAGGTGGCGGAGCGGCCGCTGCGGCCTTGCATCTGATCGCGCTCAGCCGTAAGTGGGGCTCTTCCAAAAAGGGCGTGGGCTTTAAGCCCCCGTCCGAGTCCATCCTTGTGGCGGGCGACAGCAACGGACCCAAGACAGCATGACCCAGACCGACGCGCCGAAACCGGCCAACCAGAAACGCCTGATGAAATCCGCCGCCCGGCTTTATGCTGTTCAGGCGTTGTTCCAAATGGAGCAGTCGGGCCAGACGACCGAGCAGGTTGTGACCGAGTTTCTGGATCACCGGTTTGGTGCCGTCTACGAGGGCGAGGAAATGCTGGACGGCGACATCCGCCTGTTCCGCAAACTGGTTGAGGATGCGGTGAACTACCAGGCCCCGATCGACCAGATGACCGACCGCGCGCTGGTGGCGAAATGGCCTATTGCTCGCATTGACCCGACCCTGCGTGCCACCTTCCGCGCCGCGGGCGCTGAGCTGACCCAAAATGACACGCCCCCCAAGGTGGTCATCAATGAATTCGTCGACGTGGCCCGCGCCTTTTTCCCCGAAGGCAAAGAGCCGAAGTTCGTCAACGCCGTTCTGGACCACATGGCCCGCGAGGCGCAACCCGAGGCGTTCTGACGCCTTTACCGGCAACCGACTTGCGCTAGAATTACGGTTGTAGCGCAAGGAGGCCCAATATGCCCAAACTGATCCGCTTGTATATCACCCAAGTCGCGTGGGGCTTTGTCATCGCGGCCGTGTTTGTCGGTGTGTTGCTGGCGTTGAACGTCGGAAACTTGCGTCACCTGATCACCGGCTCTGACATAGGCCTGATCGCTTTGTTCATGATATGGTTCATGAATGGGATCGTGTTTGCAGGCGTACAATTTGCTTACAAAATCATGAGCATGGCCGAAAAACCCCAAGGCCCGCGCCGGGGTACGCCAGTTGTAAGCAGCTTTGAACCTGCTCGGGTGAAGGTTGAAGAAAGCTGAACGTTGGTGAGGCTTGGACCTGACAACTAAGCCTCAGCGTAACAGTGGCGCACGGACTCCATTCGTACCTTGAAAATCCTTCTGGGGAGTATTCTTATGGCGCGCAAGCAGGATAGCAGTGCCAAAGAAAGCCAATTTTTGTGAACGCGCCGACATACGAAGAGGTGATTACCTCTGATGCTTTTAGACAAGATCTCCATGATTTGAACGCGGCCATTGCCGAAGGATTGCAAAAGGCAGGGCAGCTCGTCGCGATAAATGGAAATGTCTGCTACACCCACATGCTGCAAGACTTCCATCTTGGTGAGCCATCCCCGGTTAAAGAGCTCAAATGGCCCGCATTGCACCACCTTTCGAAGCGGCTGAGACCGTCTTGGTTTCCCGCTGATGTTTATGTACCCCCTGGCTCAGTGGATCTGCCTTTGCTCTGATGGAGCAGTTTAAGCCGTCAGCGATCATCACGCACAATCAAGTGGGGGAATACAGTCATATCGAACACGTCATGCTGCACCATGCCGTGTCACATGCTGCGCAAAGGTATGGGGCAGGGCAATTATTGAACTTCGGCGTCGGATTGCCGGTCGCAGAACTGACCGTACCCGTTCGCCCAGATCAGAAAAATCTATTGTTTGCTGAGTACATGCCGCAATGGAATGGCCGCCAAATGTACGATTTCGCATTGAAAGACGAGACATTCGTAAAGGTCAATTTTGCGCAAACCATTGACTGAAGGCAGAAGTGGCGGGACCACCAGTCAACCGTGCGGTTTGATTCCCGAGGACCTGTATGTACAGGTGGGCGCCGGGTAATCAGGCCAGGACCTGAACAGAGCCAGCCCCCTCGGAATTGCTTAAGGCCACCAGAATGCTACCTGTCACAAGAAGGGCAGAACCCGCCAAGCGCTTACCTAGGGCGTCCGGAGGGTTCGCACAAGGGGTCAGGCAACAACTGTTTCGTTCAATGCCGTGCTCGTTCCATCAGCTTGTCTGTTTTGGTTCGATAACCGCAACCGGCATAGACCATGGTGCAAAGATAAAAGGTTGTTCTCTTCTGTGCGACTCAACGGTCTTCAAGACGCCATTCCATTGCGCCGTATAACGTTTTTGGGGGCGGCAAGGGACATTTCGAAACGATTGGACCACTGCAAGATGGACATGCCTAACCGCATCCATTCCAAGCTTTAGTTTCAATGTGTTGCGCCTTGCCTTTTGTTCTCTAATTGTTCACATTTCTGAAATGACTTTGGATCTTCAACCAGGACAGAAACTAGCACGAGGCGTCGCGCGGCATTTGTCGGCGCATGGGTTTGTGTCTGTGGAAGAATTCGTGCCCACACGCGGTCTGCGTGTGGATGTTATGGGATTGGGTCCCCGGGGCGAGCTTTGGGTTGTCGAGTGTAAGTCCAGTCGGGCTGACTATCAGTCAGACGCGAAATGGCAAGGGTACCTGGAATGGTGTGACAGGTTTTTCTGGGCCGTCGATATTGATTTTCCAACGGAACTGCTGCCTGCGCAAACCGGTCTGATTATTGCTGACGCTTATGATGCGGAAATCGTGCGTATGGCCCCGGAAGAAAAGGTGGCTCCGGCGCGGCGTAAGAAAATGATTCAGAAATTTGCGATGGACGCCGCGCGCAGATTGCAAACCTTGCGCGACCCAAGGCTTTAGGTCGTCAGCTTTTTACAGCCAGTGCAGCTTGCGCCGCAGCGCGAATTTCTTCTGCGATTTCCTCGGCCTCTTCGGGTTCAAAGTCCATGGGAATCTCGACGCCATCGGCTTCGATGAACAGGCGTACCATTCCTTGGTCGGTGGGGCCGATCTGCAGGTTGGCCTGAATGTCACGTTCGGTGTTGATGCCCATTTGCGCCTCCGGAGATGAAGGTTCGTGCTAGCGCGCAAAGACTTGAGAATCAAGCCGCCGATGCTATCAGATGGGGTATGCATGATATTCAGCTTCGACCGTTTGATCCGAATGATGTTCCTTGGTTGGTTGAACAGCACGGTATCCTGTACGAACGCGACGAAGGGTTCGACAAAAGCTTTGCGCAATTAGTGCACCAAATTCTGGATGATTTTGTGGTGAACCATGACCCCAGTTTCGAACGCGGATGGATTGCAGAAGATAGCGGCCGCAAACTGGGCAGTATATTTTGCGTAAAACTTGATGAACAAACTGCCAAGCTACGCCTGTTTTTTCTTGTCCCAGAGGCCCGCGGTAAAGGGCTGGGAAAACAGATGTTAACGGCGTGTATGTCGCATGCGCGGGATAGGGGTTTTGTCAAAATGGAGCTTTGGACGCATGAAAGTCACAAGGCTGCATGCGCACTTTACAAGTCCATGGGCTGGCAATTGACCGACAGTCGTCCGGTCCATTCTTTCGGTGTCGATCTGGTCGAACAAAGCTGGAAAATTCGGCTTTAATCCTCTTGCATTCCCCGGGCGCGTTCGGTACATCGCCCTTCACGAGTGCCGCCTTAGCTCAGTTGGTTAGAGCGCTGGATTGTGGATCCAGAGGTCCCCTGTTCAAGCCAGGGAGGCGGTACCATTACCCCCAAAAACTTCGGAAACATGGCTTAACGTTTGAACGTTAACTTGCGTTGGAACAAAAAAACGGGCCCGCAAAAGCACGCCCGTTTGGTCGCATCGAATGGCACCCTGCATCAACGTGCAAGGTTCAGTCGGAACCTCATTTTCGATTTCTGGGCAGTGGGAAGGTGCCGGTTCAACCGCTTGTTAACCATGCCGAAACCCCACACGATCACAAGTGTCAGCAGGATGAAATAGAACGCCAGAATGGGGTAGGGGACGAACGGGTTGAACGTCTTATCCGCAAAGTAACTGGCGTAATACAGCGCGTCTCCTCGCTGCTGCCAAGCTGGGAAGGCTGAGAAAAAGACCAACGTGGTGGATTGAAACAGAAAGATCGCCTCATTCGTGTATGCAGGCCACGCAAGGCGTAGCATTGTTGGCCAGACAATGCGGCGGAACCGCGACCAACCTGTCATGCCATAAGCGTCAGCAGCCTCAATGTCGCCTTTGGGGATCGACCGAAGCGCACCGTAGAAGATTTCCCCCGAATAGGCGGCCGTGTTCAGGAACAAGACAATCAACGCACCAAGCCAAGCTGATGTAAGCGCGTCGAACATTGGGTAGGATTTCTTCAATGACAGGAAGAGGAAATAAGCAAAGAAGAACTGAATAAACAAGGGCGAGCCGCGGAAGATAAAGATAAACCATTCCGAAGGCTTACGTATCCATTTATTCGGTGAGGCCTTTCCCAGCGCGACAGCCGTCGCCAAAAAGAACCCGGTCGCCAATGCAACAAAACCGAAATAGACGTTCCAGATCATCCCTGAGCCAATCAGGGTGAAATGCTCGCACAGTGTAAAGTCGGTTCTGGGCAGTAGCCGCTCACCATACCCGATCGACCGCAGGCCGTAATCCTGAATTGTTTGCAAGCAGCTCATGCCGTCGTCTCCTTGCGCAGAAGCTCTCCGCCTGCGGTGGCCTGACCGTGAGACAAACGCCGCATCAGTTTCTCAAGTCCGATTTCCGAAACGCGGGTCATGCCAAGGTAGAAAATCAGCAGGAACAGGAAATACCACATGCGCCAGTCGCCGTGAGGGTAACTTGTGAAACGCGAGGTCTTGGTGCCACCCAGTTCGCGCGCCCAATAGACGATGTCTTCGATGCCCAGCAGGAACAGCAGCGGAGTGGCTTTGATCAACACCATCCAAAGGTTCGACAAGCCGGGCAGGGCGTAGACCCACATTTGGGGCACAAGGATACGCCAGAACGTCTGGCGACGAGTCATGCCATAGGCTTCGGCCGTTTCCAGTTGAGCATGCGGCACTGCACGCATACCCCCGAAGAGAACGTTGGCCGCAAACGCGCCGAACACGATCGAGAATGTAACGACCGCCAGAAAAAACCCGTATGTTTCGTGAATCCATTCAGGGGCGCTGCCAAGCGGCAGTTTCGCAGCCTGACATACGATAAAGTCGTTGCCTTGTCGGACAGGGTCTGTCCACTCGGGGCACATCACCTGATGCCGTGTCCATTCAAAAGCTTGATCCAGCGCGATCACGAAGAACAGAAAGAACGCGATGTCAGGAACACCCCTGACAACGGCGATATAGCCTTTCCCTAGCCAACTTAGCGGCAGGAAATGCGAACGGGCGGCCATTGCGCCGGCAAAGCCGAAACTCAGCGCCACGGGGGCTGTGACAGCCAGCAGAGCCAGAACCTTGATAAAGGACAGGTAGAATGACCAATGAACGCCATTGGTCAGATAGCACGAGAACCACCGGAACGTACCGAGCGTGTCTGGATCAGCGCAATAGGAGAACATCGGGCGTCTTTCGAACGTCAGGCCGGGTTATCGGCCAAGGTGGCCCGGCACACGATGGGGCGCCGGGCCATGAGATGGCACTTAGTTGGTTACGATCGAACCATCAGTGTCGTAAGTCGGTGTACCTTCGCCGAACCATTTGATCAGCATTTCGTTCAAGGTACCGTCGGCTTTCATCGAGGTGATTGCCTCGTCAAATTTGCCGCGTAACTCACCGTCGCTTTCGCGAATGCCTAGGCCAATGCCGCCGCCCAGCGGTACATCGGGGCCTACAAAGATCAGTTCGCCACCTGATTCCTCGACCAGCGGGGCAAGGTAGTCTTTGTCGGCGAAGACAGCGTCAGCCTCGCCGTTGCGTACAGCTGCGATGGTTTCTTCGGGCGTCGCGAACTCTACCAGTGTCGCGCCGCTTTCGGCGATGTGACCGGCCTGAATGGTTGCTGTCTGCGCGGCTACGATGCCACCTTCTAGATCAACACCTTCCGAAGCTGCCACATAGGCCGAAGCGGTGGGCGGGAAATAGTTCTGGGTAAAGTCGATCACCTCGTCGCGTTCATCAGTGATCGACATACCTGCGATGATCGTATCGTAGTTGCCCGAGACGAGGTTCGGGATGATCGAATCCCAATCGTTCTTGACCCATTCGCATTCCAGGTTGGCGCGTTTGCACAGCTCATCACCCACTTCGCGCTCGAACCCGTCAATCTCACCTGCATCGTTGATGAAGTTATACGGAGGGTAAGCGCCTTCCGTGCCCATGCGCACAGTGTCGGCCATAGCGAAACCAGCTGTCAGGGCCAGTGCTGCAGTGGTCAGAATCAGGTTTTTCATTGGTTACTCCCCAGTTTAGTTCTGTCCAGAATTTACGCCGCCTTAGTGGCGGAGAGAAAGCCCTGAAGCCGTTCGGATTCAGGGGTAGTGAAGATGTCTTCCGGCAGGCCTTCTTCTTCGATGAGGCCCTGATGCAGGAAGACAACATGGCTGGAAATATCCGCAGCCATCTTCATGTCATGCGTGACGATGATCATGGTGCGGCCTTCTGCGGCAAGGTCTTTGATGACCTTGATCACTTCCTGCTCCAGCTCGGGATCAAGCGCTGATGTCGGTTCGTCGAACAACAGTGCCTCAGGCTCCATGCACAGGCCACGCGCAATCGCCGCGCGCTGTTGCTGACCCCCGGAAAGCTGGGCCGGATAGACATCGCACTTGTCGCCGATCCCTACCTTATCCAGATATTTGCGCGCGCTGTCTTCAACCTCTGCTTTGTCGCGGCCCAGAACGGTGACAGGCGCTTCCATCACGTTTTGCAGGATGGTCATATGAGCCCAAAGGTTGAATTGCTGAAACACCATCGACAGGTTGGTACGGATGCGCAAAACCTGCTTAGGATCGGCGGGACGGCGATTGTGGCCTTTTCCGCTCCAGCGTACGGGTTCACCTTTGAACAGGATTTCCCCTTGTTGACTGTCTTCCAACAGATTGCAGCACCGCAAAAGCGTCGATTTTCCTGAACCGGACGAGCCGATCAGTGACACGACGTCACCCCGTCTTGCTGTAATGTCCACCCCTTTCAGCACTTCGAGATTGCCGAAACTCTTGTGTAGGTTTTTGATCTCGATGACCGGAGTGGAATCTGTCACGGGTTGTCCAGGTTTGGTTGGTGTTGGTGCGGTACTAGGGCTTAAAATTCAGCTCAATGCAATGCGCAAATGACACGTTCAGGGTCTGAAACCGACGAAATGACCAGACGTTCTTACCAAATTGGTCAGGGATTGAGCAGGTCGACCGCCGTTTGGGGCGGGTTCGGCACAGACAGATATGCATCGGCTGGAACAGAGATCAGGTCGCGTACGTGTAGCAAAGCACGATCCTGATCAGATAGCATGTTGATGGCGGATTGAACGGAAAGCGCAACGCGCTGAGCATCCTGTCCAAGTGATGTGATGTACGGCAGGGCAAGGGTGGGCTCAGTGGCCTCGACAGCGCGTAAATCCTCGCCAAGGGTGGTGTGCTCTTTCAAAAGTTCCCACGTCAAGGCGTCCAGCGCAGCAAAATCGGCAGTTCCATATGCGACGGCCTGCGCCGACAAGGCGTGACCCCCGGTTTTCACAGCGGCACTGAGGCTTAGATGCCGCCGCGCCAGAAAGACGGTCGGAGCAGCCCAACCCGATTGAGACATTGAATCGTTAAAGGCAAACGTCCCCTTAACTAAGTCCTCCAGCCCGCGCGGATCGCCTTTTCTTGCGACAAAAACCGACCGGTAATATCCCGGCGGGCACCCACTGAGCCCATAGTCGGGCGTGCCGACAAGTTGCACCTTGCCGTGCAAAAAATTGCGATAAGGCATCCCGCAGGTCTGGGCGAACACGAGGTCTGCATGTTGCCAGACCTCCCAATCATCAATGCCTCGTGATAACTTCTCGGGGCCGTAGCCAAGGTTTTGACGAATCGAACGCCAGAAACGGTCATTTGCTGGCTGTAGTGCGGGCAAGTCATACATGCCCAACGACGCGATCACGAACTGGCGGCTTTCTGGCGGGCCAATGCGGAATCCACATCACTGACGCCCAACAAGCTAACCACAAGCCGCAGCAGAGAGTCCTCTTCACCTGTCCGCTGCCCATCCGCCAATGCGACTGACCACATGGCCTGAACCACCGCCAGCCTGTCTTCGTAAGCAACGGCTTCTTTGATTGCGCGGGTAAAGCGAACTGTGTCAGGGGCTTCAGCCTCGAGGTCTTCAGCTCGGGCGCGCAACGCAGCGGCTTCAAACGGCGATAGACCATAGCGCTCGGCAGAAACCCGGTCGATTCTGGCCATTTCACTGTCTGCGTAATCGTTGTCAGACCGCGCAATGCGCACCAACAAGGCCGTCAGGGCCAAGCGGGCATCTTCATCGGCAAGCGGATCGGGCTTCGGCTGAGTCAGCCGGGACAGAAAATCACTAAACATGAACCAGATATAGAGGTGAGCTAGGTCTCTTCCAAGCGTCTTTGCACACGCTCGCGGGCGGTTTGGCTGTCTTTGAAACTCAGGCCCATTGCGATGCGGGCCTCTTCGACGATTTTCATCTCGCCCTCATCGGACTCGCCATCGGCCAGAACGACCTCCCACAATGCATCCAGCGCGGCCAAACGTTCGTGTTGATCTGTTGTTTCGCGGATCAACTTGCCAAACGTATCCGTCTCGGGCGCGGCTGCATGTAGCTTTTCGCAGGTGGCCCGCACCTTTGCCGCTTCGATCGCGTTGTGCTGGTAGAGGCGTGCTAATATGCGGTCGATCAGGCTGATTTCTTCCAGTTTGTAATCGCGATCCGCCTGAGCCACACGAACCATCAGCGCCCCAAGCGCAAGCTCGGCATCTGGATCAGGTAGTTTATCATGCTGCGGCGGGCGGAAAGCCTGAAAGAACTTTTTCAACATACTGCGAGGTTAGTCTATATTTGGTACCCCGCCAAGCACGGACTACCGCACATAGCCGCATATGTTCATACGGTCACACAACGCGCTACACGCGCACAAAAAATCGACGACGGTAAAAGAGTTAGCCAGCGGATTGAATTGCGTGCTCTGCTTGCTTCTGCAGCCATCCTAGCATTTGGCGATACGGAACAGGGCCATAGCTTATGCGTGCAACACCCAGTCTTGCCAAAGTCGCTGTATCGGGCGTGCCGGGTAAGGCGATGATGTTGACCGGCAAATCGGTCGAGTCGCACAGGCGCGCAATCAGTTTTTCATCCTTTAGACCCGGAGCGAAGAACCCGCTTGCTCCGGCGTCGGCATAGGCTTTTGCGCGGGAAATTGCATCGTCCAGCATCGCTTCGTCATGTGTTTCCGGCTTGGCTTTCAGAAAGATATCCGTGCGCGCGTTGATAAAGGCCGAAACACCTGCCGCATCGCATCCTTCACGCATGGCAGCGACCCGGGCGGCCTGGGTCTCGATGTCATAAAGGTCTTTTGTTCCAATAATTTGGTCTTCAAAGTTGAATCCAACGACACCCGTTTCCAGCGCGAGGCGTGCGTTCGCTGCAATGTTGGCGGGGTCCTCAGCATATCCACCTTCGAAGTCCAGTGTGACCGGCAGATCAACCGCTGAAACGATGCGCCGGACATTATCCAGCGCAAACTCCATTGGGATGTTCTGCCCGTCTCCAAAACCCTGCGCCATGGCGACCGGGGCACTACCCGTCGCTATGGCCTTAGCGCCTGCATCGCGGACAGCACCTGCGCTGCCAGCGTCCCAGATGTTATACAGGATGACCGGGTCGCCCTTTTTGTGCAGGGTGGCAAAGGTTGCTGCGCGGGTTGCTTGATCGGTCATGGCAGGTCTCCTGTCTGGTCATATGGCGACAGTTAACCCTGTAAGAGGGTGTTTCGAACAGTAAATTCCGAAACAGCCCTCAATTTGCGGTGAATTACACCAGTCGCGACGTCTCTTTGGCGGCGCGTACGAAATCACGGAACAGCGGGTGCGGCTCGAATGGTTTGGATTTCAGTTCTGGGTGGTACTGGACGCCGATGAACCACGGATGGTCGGACCATTCGACGATCTCGGGCAGGCGGCCATCGGGCGACATGCCTGAAAAGTTGAGACCGGCCTTTTCAAGTTGTTCGCGATACTTGATGTCGACCTCATAGCGATGACGATGGCGTTCTTCGATATTTGTGCCGCCATAGACCTCGGCGACCTTGGAGCCATCTGCCAGTACCGCATCATACGCACCCAAACGCATGGTGCCGCCCTTGTCGTCACCGACTTTGCGTTCGACCTTGTGATTGCCCTGAACCCATTCCTTGAGGTGATAAACGACTGGCTCAAAACGTTTTTTACCGGCTTCATGGTCGAATTCCTCGGACCCGGCTTCGGTGATGCCAGCCGCATTGCGGGCTGCTTCGATCACTGCCATCTGCATGCCAAGGCAGATACCAAGGTAGGGTACCTTGTGCTCGCGCGCGTATTGGGCTGCTTTGATTTTACCCTCTGTACCACGTTCGCCGAAACCACCCGGAACAAGAATTGCATGGAAGCCTTCCAGATGTGGTGCGGCATCTTCGGTGTCGAACACTTCGGCGTCGACCCATTCAACCTTGACCTTGACGCGGTTTGCCATGCCGCCGTGGGTCAGTGCCTCAGCAATCGACTTATAGGCGTCTTCAAGCTGGGTATACTTACCGACGATAGCGACCTTCACTTCGCCTTCGGCGTTGTGGATACGGTCGCTGACGTCTTCCCACTTGGCCAGATCGGGCTTGGGGGCAGGGCTGATCTGGAACGCGTCCAGAACCGCCTGATCCAACCCCTCGCGGTGATAGGCCAGCGGAGCGTCGTAGATGGTGCTGAGGTCTTGCGCTGCAATCACGCTGTCGGGGCGTACGTTACAGAACAGCGCCAGTTTTTCGCGTTCCTTGGCGGGAATCGGCCCCTCGGAACGGCAAACCAAAATATCAGGGGCCAGACCGATCGAGCGCAGCTCTTTTACTGAGTGCTGGGTCGGCTTGGTTTTCAACTCACCCGAGGCTTTGATGTAGGGCAACAGTGTCAGGTGCATAAAGATACACTGACCGCGCGGCTTGTCCTGGCTGAACTGACGAATGGCTTCGAAAAAGGGCAGGCCCTCGATATCGCCGACGGTGCCGCCGATCTCGCACAGCATGAAATCAACCTCATCCTCGCCAATGGCGATGAAATCCTTGATTTCGTTGGTGACGTGCGGGATCACCTGAATGGTCTTGCCGAGGTAATCGCCTCGACGCTCTTTCTCGAGCACGTTGGAATAAATCCGGCCCGAGCTGACCGAGTCGGTCTTGCGCGCGGCAACACCGGTGAAGCGCTCATAATGGCCAAGGTCCAGATCGGTTTCAGCACCATCGTCGGTGACAAACACTTCGCCATGCTCAAACGGCGACATGGTGCCCGGGTCGACGTTCAGATAGGGGTCCAGTTTGCGCAGGCGAACCGAGTATCCTCTGGCCTGCAACAGCGCACCCAAGGCCGCCGAAGCCAGTCCTTTGCCCAAGGATGAAACCACACCACCAGTGATGAAAATAAATCGCGCCATGTTTTTTCGGCTGCTCCCGTGAGACGTCAAAATCAACTGCCCGGCGGCTTGAAAAAACCGCAGCACCACGGGACTTCACATATAAAGGATTCGCGCCAATAGCGCAAGAGAACCGCAAGATGCTGTTGCAGTTCTCTTTCAGATTTCTAAGTGTAGTGGATCAGTCGGCCTGCGGCAGCAACGGAGCGTTGTCACCCTGAGCAGGAGGCAGAAGATCGTCAGCAGATGGAACTGCAGGTGCACTTTCCTCAGCCGGGGCTGGGGCAGGAACACCCAGACGATCAATGACCGAGCTGCCCGAGGACTTCTGGGCCGCCAGAATGGTCAACGTGATCGACGTTACGATAAAGCACGCGGCCAGTATCCAGGTGACCTTGCCCAATGCTGTCGCCGCCGCGCGACCCGTCATGGCACCACCGCCGCCGCCACCCATGCCAAGCCCACCGCCTTCGGACCGCTGCATCAGAACAACGGCGATCAGGCCCAAAGCCAAAAGAAGATGGATGATGAGAACGACGTTTTCCATGGTGGTCCTGTACAGCGTGGCGTGTATCGCGTGGTACTTATGCAAGTTTGGTTCCGGGGGCAAGGGAGGAGTTCGCATCACGGTTGGTGATGTTGCGTATCACGCCAAAGGGACTGGACAGATCGGTACATGATCGCGCAACCTCCACCCATGCCACATGACGATCACGACCATCCGCACGCCCTTTTGCCACCTGAACCTGCGCTGCGGGTCAAAGCGTTGGAAACGATTCTGACTCGGAAGGGTTTGATCGATCCCGCGGCATTGGATGAAATCATCGACACTTATCAAAACAAGATAGGGCCGCAGAACGGCGCGCGCGTTGTGGCCAAGGCTTGGCTGGACCCAGAATTCCGACAGGCGCTGTTAGAGGATGCGACATCCGTCGTCGCTGATCTGGGTTTTTTCGGCCGCCAGGGTGAGCATATTGTTGCGGTCGAAAACACACCGGCGCTGCACAATATGGTGGTGTGTACGCTGTGCAGTTGCTACCCGTGGCCGCTGTTGGGAATACCTCCGGGCTGGTACAAGTCGGACGCTTATCGGGCCCGGGCCGTGCGCGAACCACGCAAAGTTCTGGCCGACTTCGGTGTGACGCTCGACGAAGATACATCTGTTCGCGTTTGGGATTCGACCGCCGAAATACGCTATCTTGTTCTTCCATTGAGGCCAGAGGGCACTGAAGGTCTAACCGAGGATGAACTCGCGGCGCTGGTAACCCGTGACAGCATGATTGGCACCGGACTGCCACGGGTGCCATCATGACCCGTGTTCACGATATGGGCGGCCGCTTTGGCGACGGTCCGGTCATACCAGACGCCGAAGACGCGCCGGTATTCCCGCAAGAGTGGCACGGTCGCGCCCTTGCGGTCACTCTGGCCGCTGGTTTTCTGGGGCAATGGAATATCGACACGTCGCGCCACGCACGCGAGAAATTGTCACCGAAAGACTACGCCCGGTTTTCGTATTACGAGAAATGGATATCCGCGTTGGCCGACCTTTTGGTCGAACAGGGCGTTTTGACCGTGGATGACTTAAAGGGGGTGCAAACAGACAAACCTCATCCCCTGACGTCGCGCATGTTGAAGGCCGATTCTGTAGCAGCCGCGTTGTCCAAAGGCGCTCCGGCGGACCGACCGTCAAACATCCCGGTACAATTCGAACCCGGCCAGGCGGTTCGAACGTTACGACCGGCATCAAACCGTCTTAAAGACGGCGGGCATACGCGCTTGCCTGCTTACGCATCAGGTGCAGTTGGTCGAATAGTCAGGGTGCACGGAACACATGTGCTTCCAGATTCCAGCGCACACGGATTAGGGGAAGCACCCGAGCCTTTGTACGCAGTCGGCTTTCCAGCGTCTGAACTTTGGGTAAACCCGGAAAGCCCACATGACGAGGTCGTGCTCGATCTTTGGCAAAGCTATCTGGAACCTGCATGAGCGACTGCTTTACACATTCCGCCCCGGAACCCGTCTTCGCGGCTCCTTGGCATGCCGATCTATTTGCATTGACCGTCGCGCTAAACGAGTCTGGATGTTTCAGTTGGCCGGATTGGGCCACACAGTTTTCCGCTACGTTAAAACGTCATGGGCTCGATAAGGAGCTGGATGGCGGAGACGATTATTTCAAAGCTTGGCTGGAGACTTTGGAAACTTTCCTGGCCGAGATAGGTGAAACCAGCGTACAGGACGTTACCGATTTCTCGGCGGCCTGGGAGCAAGCCTACCTCACGACGCCCCACGGACAACCTGTCAAGTTGGCGGCAGGGTAGGTAGGGGGGCTCTGCCCCCGCCGCCCGTTCCGGGCGACTCCCCCGGGATATTTGTGGCCAGATGAAGCAGGGGATCCGAACTTCATCTGGCTGAAAATATCCCCGCCGGAGGCTTCGCGCGTATGCGCGAATGTCATCTGCGGCGAAATATCGGTTTCCCTGCCGTCTGAGCCTCGCTATACGAGCCGGGTTTGAATACTCAGCGCGAAAAGGACCGGATATGGCCAACGTGGTTGTTGTCGGCGCCCAATGGGGTGACGAGGGAAAGGGCAAGATCGTCGACTGGCTCAGTGAACGGGCCGATGTGATTGCGCGTTTTCAAGGCGGGCACAATGCCGGGCATACTTTGGTAATTGATGGTGCGGTCTACAAACTGCACGCGTTGCCGTCGGGTGTTGTTCGCGGTGGCAAGTTAAGTGTGATCGGCAACGGCGTTGTTCTGGACCCCTGGCACTTGCTTAAAGAGATTGCGACTATTCGTGCGCAGGGCGTGGAGATTTCACCTGATACGTTGATGATCGCGGAAAACACGCCGCTGATTCTGCCGATCCACGGGGAATTGGACCGGGCGCGTGAAGAAGCGGCCAGCAAGGGGACAAAGATCGGAACAACCGGGCGGGGAATCGGGCCTGCATACGAAGACAAGGTTGGTCGACGTTCTGTGCGTGTTGCCGATCTGGCTGATGAAGCAACCCTAGAGGCGCGTGTTGACAGGGCGCTGCAGCATCATGATCCGTTGCGGAAGGGTCTGGGGATCGCGCCCGTAGATCGCGACGCTCTTGTCGCGCAACTCAAGGAAATCGCGTCGGAAATCCTACCTTTTGCTGCTCCCGTCTGGAAGGTGCTGAACGAAAAGCGCAAAGCCGGGAAGCGCATTCTTTTTGAAGGTGCGCAAGGCGCGTTGCTGGACATTGATTTTGGTACATATCCTTTTGTGACCTCGTCGAATGTAATTGCGGGGCAGGCTGCGACCGGTGTTGGCATAGGCCCCGGGTCGATCGATTTTGTGCTGGGAATTGTCAAAGCCTATACCACTCGCGTTGGCGAAGGTCCTTTCCCGACCGAACTGGAAGACGCTGATGGTCAGCGCCTGGGTGAGCGAGGGCACGAATTTGGTACGACAACAGGGCGCAAGCGTCGCTGCGGCTGGTTTGACGCTTGTCTTGTGCGCCAGACTTGTGCCACCAGCGGTGTGAATGGAATTTCTTTGACAAAACTGGATGTTCTGGACGGTTTTGAAACCCTGAAAATCTGCGTTGGATACGAATTGGATGGCGAGCGTTTGGACTATTTGCCCACTGCTGCTGATCAACAAGCGCGGTGCACGCCAATTTACGAAGAAATGCCGGGGTGGAGCGAATCGACTGAGGGTGCCCGCAGCTGGGCAGATCTGCCCGCCAATGCGATCAAATACGTCCGCCGTGTAGAAGAATTGATCGAATGCCCTGTGGCCTTGTTGTCGACCAGCCCGGAGAGGGATGACACCATATTGGTGACAGACCCGTTTGCAGACTGATGACTGACGAACAGAAATCGGGCCTCAGCTACAAAGCCCGCCGACGTTGGTCATTGGTTTTGCTGCTTATTGGCTTGCCGCTTTACATCGTTGCCGTGGTGACTGTGGTGAATTGGCTGGACCGTCCGCCGATTTGGCTGGAGTTTGTGGTTTACGTTGTGCTGGGCATCTTGTGGGCCCTGCCGTTCAAGTTTGTCTTCAAAGGCGTTGGCAAAGAAGACCCGAACGATCCAAACGATTAACGTTACCCGCTACCGAACAGTAGAGGCATCCAGTCCGGGCCATCTAAGAATTGCGCGGGCCATTGCGTGGTACTCGCCGGAAATTTCCTCGGCAACGCTGAATGGGGTTGGCCATGGCGTGGCCAGTGTAGCCTCGATCTGACCGGTGATCAGGTTCAGGTCCGCATCGTGTTTTGATGCCAGACGACGCATCTTTTGGTTGGTTGCCAAACACAGCATATGCACTTCTCGAATGCCTCGGTTCCGGGCAGCCGCGATTATTCGGGACAAAAGAGCATCGCCAATCCCGCGGTCTTGCCAGGAGGTTTCGACCGAAAAGGCGACTTCTGCGACGTGGTTGGTATTGTCCGGCACCACTCGCATCTCGCCAACACCGCGCAAGCACGCGTCGGGAAACGCGCCATAAACAAGCGCTGCATTGTCGAAAATATCAGATAGATAGGCCTGAATGAACTCGGGTTTAACCGAAACACCGAACCTCGACATGAGCGCGTCGGTGTCCAAGCTGTTGAAATGGCTCTCTATCTTTGGCTTGTCGTAAATTCTAAGACGTCTAATTGGAAGTTCATACATGGCGCAGCCTCTGTTTGAACGCGGGAAGACTTAAAACTGTCGTACTAGGGCTATCATAACAGATTTTTCTGCAGTGCAGCATAAATTTCTGAAAGTTGATCAGGAAAAGCAGTCGCCCGCGTAAATTCGCGCAAAAGAAAAGGCCGGGGAAATCCCCGACCTAACTCTATTGTTGGTCAATTTCAGCCTGCTGCGCGTTCGTCGTCATCCGGGCGGAAACCAATATGAGTCGACGCGGCAAACCGGCCACCGCCTGCTTTTTCGATTTTGCCATCACGAAGCAGTTGGCCAAAAGAGCGCAGGCTTTCCTCTCGATTGAATTCGTCCTGTTTGAGCGAGCGAATCTTGTTCATCAACTGAGGGCGCGAGAACTGCTCCTGTCCCTCGATGAATGACAGGTAGGATGCGGCGGCTTCAAGTAGATCGGGAAGGGACTGGGCACCTTGTTCTTGTGCGTAATTCG
This sequence comes from Ruegeria sp. G5, assembly GCF_056533365.1. Lineage (NCBI taxonomy): Bacteria > Pseudomonadati > Pseudomonadota > Alphaproteobacteria > Rhodobacterales > Roseobacteraceae > Ruegeria > Ruegeria sp. G5. Next base: position 78,520 of record NZ_JBQFOK010000005.1, read on the forward strand.
CAAATCCGCCTTCCTCCGTCGCCATTTCTTCGTCCTGTGCGCGGACACGACGCGGAGTGATCGGGGCGGCTTCGTCAGCGGGGGTATCGATACGCTGCTCGGCCACAAGTTTCAGCGGGGCCAAAGTGTCAGATTGCGGACGCATGCTGGTGACTTCGATTTCGGGACGGCGCGGGCTGACCGACGACGTGAAATCCCGGTATTCGGCTTCATCAGTTTCTTCGGCTTCTGGTGCTTTTTCTTTGCGTTCAGCCTCGGTGGCTGCAACGGCGGCGCGCAACTGCGAATAGGTTTCACGCTGATCACTGGTCGCGGGATCGTCCATCTGCACATTCGCCTTGTCCATCAGGCGGGATACATCCTGATCCGGACCGGAATCGTCAGAAGATTCGGTTGCCCGTCTAGCCAAGAACGCTTCGACGTTCGAGATTTCGCTTAACAGGTCTTGCTCATCCGCTGCCGTCAGGATGCCTTCCTCGAACTCTTCTACAGGCTCTTCCTGCTCGTCCGAGACGTCATCCATGGCGTAGTCGCCCAGAATGTTGACCGGCTCATCCTCTTCCTCGGCGGGTTCGTCATCTTCAAGAAGATCTTCTTCTTCAGACGTTTCGTCTTCGAACTGGGGCTCTTCCTCGGTCAACTCTTCTTGCAGAGCGATCTCTTCATCGACAGAAGGTTCTAGGTCTTCGCCGACCTGTTCATCGTCTTCAATGGCGAACTCGGACGCCATCTCATCTTCCGACGCAGGTTCTTCTTCCGCTTCGACCGGGCTGGCTTGCATGTCTTCGGCGACGGCATCAATCGCTTCTTCGGCTTCGTCTTCGAAATCCGATGCGCTGAGTGAACCAGCCTCAAACGCAGCAGCAACGGCGTCCGTTGGCGCGGCGGCTGCGTTCATCAGCGTGGTTTCTTCGTCTTCGGCATAGATGACCGAGTTTTCGTCGGTATGAGATACGACAGCCCGAATACGCTGCAGTTTGGCAGCAATGCTGTCGGCTGCTGGGGCAGGGGTTTCTTCAACGGGTTCAGACGTTTCAGCAACGGGTTCTGCGGGCGCAGTTTGCTGCATAAAACCAGAGACTTCGTTCGGCGTGGGAGCCGCAGAAATCGTCGCGGGCGCGGCTTGTTCTGTAGCTCGCAGGACAAGGCCGTGGTCGTTCTGGCTGGCTTCGACACGACGCGATGCGTCGCGTTGGGCGATACGAGCCAGCATTTCTGCGTCAGGCTGCGGAGGTTCGGATCCAAAGTAACGATCTTCGGCAGCGAGATCGCGAAAATACTCGGCAATCGCTTTCATCGTCTCGAACGAGTCGTCAAAGCCTTCCAATGTGCATGAGAAGGTTCCGTATGAAACGGTTAAAACCTTGTTATTCTGTACCATCAGACGCACGTCCTTTACAAACTACGACAGCCAACCCGCCCTGTGCCGGGCACACCTATTGGCTCAAACCTCTGCCTATGAACCTACCATTTTGTGGTCTCAATGTGTCCAAATCCGGGAAAAATGATCAATCTTACGAAAAATATGCCAATTGTACGGTCAGACGACCCAATAACGCTGGTTGGCGGCGGTCTAATCATGCCCGAAGACCTGAAATTGGCGCTGATTCGTACACAAACAATAGTCGCCGCAGATGGCGGAGCGATACCTTTGGTCGAAAATGGGCGCATTCCGGATGCTGTCATCGGCGATTTCGATTCGCTTGAGCCGCGTATCCAAGACCTTATACCATCGGAACGTCAGTTTCCGATCAAGGAACAAGACAGCACTGACTTTGATAAGGCGCTTCGTAGTATCGACACCCCCCTGGTTTTGGGAATCGGATTTCTTGGACACAGGTTGGACCATCAACTCGCGGTCCTTAACACACTGGTTCGCCAGCAAGATCGCCCCTGTGTTTTGCTGGGCGCGCATGAGGTCGTTTTTCACGCGCCACCTCGTCTTGCGTTAAATCTATCGGTTGGAGATATCGTGTCCTTGTTTCCACTTGAGCGCGTGACAGGACGAAGCAAGGGGTTGGAATGGCCCATTGATGGCTTGGTGTTCGAACCCGGCGGGCAAATCGGTACGTCCAATCGGGTCATCGCGGAGGTCGAGTTGAACATCGACGGCCCGGGTATGATCGTTATGGTTCCGCGCGGCGCGCTAGAGCAGGTTATGCAGGTGTTTCAGTCGGAGCAGACCGGGCGCTGGCCCTCTCGCGCAGGATGACATAAAGGCCCGAAGCGACCGTGATTGCGATCCCAAGTGCGGCCAGCCCGTCTGGTAAGTCGTGAAAGATGATCCAACCGAATACGGTGGCGACCGGGATCTCAAGATACTGCATCGGGGCCAAAGTGGCCGACGGGGCGTACCGCAGCGACCAGGTCATGAAAAGATGCGCGACCGTTCCCAAGACCCCGATGGCCAACAACAACACGTGGCTGTCGCCTTCGGGGACGACTAGTGAAAGCTGCCATATCTGGGCCGATGTTCCAGCCAGCAGAAACGGCAGCATCAGACCAGTTGCCATCAGGCCGGACACAGCTTGAAGCGCGATTGGGTCCGTATCTTTGGCGATCTGACGCGTTACCAGCATGAACAGGGCAAAGACCACGGCGACCACCAAGGGCAACAACGCGGCTGCGCCGACCTGCACAAAACTGGGTTGAATGACAAGCAATGTGCCCACAAAGCCTACGACGCAGGCGATCAGCCGCCGCGCCCCGACTTCTTCGCCCAGTACGTACCGGCCTAATAGCAGCATTATGAATGGCATCACAAAAGCGATGGCTACCGCGTCTGCCAAGGGCAAATACTGCAATGCGCTGAACATCGCACTAATGCCGATAATGTGCAGAACCGTTCGAATAAACGTCAGGCGCAAAACGCGCCCTCGCATCATCCAGGGTCTGCCGGTCAACAGAACAAGCGGCGTCAGAATAAGGGCCTGAACCGCAAAGCGGATAAAAACCAGCATCGCAACCGGAGTCGTCTCGCCCAGCAGTTTCGCCATTGCGTCACCCAACGGCGCAAGCAGGCAAAATCCAAGCATCAAGACGATGCCAAAGACGGGGCGATCCTGTGTCATGTGCGCGACGCTAAGGGTTTTGCGGATCGGTTGAAAGGTCTTCTGGCAAGGGTTGAACCTTGGTGTAGTCGGGACCAATGCAAACCGGCAACCCGTCCGATAACTGCAACCAATCCAGCTTTTCTTCGTGCGCAACATGTAATGTGGGTCGGAGCTGGTTTGGGTCGTCCAGCAGCGCGGTGTAAAGATGCAGTACACCAGACATGGCTTCGGATCGAAACGATATGGGGCTTCCGCAATCGGCACAAAAACTACGCTCGACACCCGGCGAAGACGCAAATGTCTTTGGCGTAGACCCCGTCCACCGCCACTGACCATCTCTGACGCCGAAATACGCTGTCATCGGGGCGGCGCATTGTCGGCGACAGCTGTCACAGTGGCAGGTCACGCAGGACAGGACCGGAGGGTCGACCTGAAAAGAAACGGCACCGCAAAGGCAATGTCCCTGCATGTTATTCCTTCCGTAAGGGTCAGCAGTTCGGCACGTTGACAGCCAATCCGCCTAACGAGGTTTCCTTGTATTTCTCGTGCATGTCGTGGCCCGTTTGGCGCATGGTTTCAATCACCGCGTCCAGAGGGACGAAATGATGCCCATCCCCGCGCAACGCCAGCGAAGCAGCCGAAACTGCCTTGATGGCGCCCAAGCCGTTGCGTTCAATGCAGGGAACCTGAACCAATCCTGCCACGGGATCGCAGGTCATACCCAAATGATGCTCGAGCGCGATTTCAGCCGCATTTTCCACTTGCTCGGGCGTGCCGCCCATTACAGCGCAAAGCCCGGCTGCCGCCATAGCCGCCGCGCTGCCGACCTCGGCCTGACAACCGGCCTCGGCACCCGAAATCGAGGCGTTGAATTTGACCAACCCCCCAATTGCAGCAGCCGTCAGCAGGAAGTCCTCGATATGGGTTTCAGAGGCACCGGGGACATGGTCGAGGTAATAGCGCAACACCGCTGGCAGTACGCCTGCGGCCCCGTTCGTGGGTGCGGTGACGACCTGTCCACCGGCTGCGTTTTCCTCGTTCACGGCCATGGCGTAGACGCTCATCCAGTCGTTGATCGTGTGCGGCGCGTTCAGGTTCATCCCACGCTCGGCCTGCAGCGCGTCATGGATGCCCTTGGCGCGGCGTCGAACGTGCAAACCGCCGGGCAGGATGCCGTCGGTGGTCAGGCCGCGTTCGATACAGTCGTTCATCACCTGCCAAAGCCGCGCGGTGCCCTTGGCAAAGCTGTCGGCGCACCCCCGCGAGATTTCATTGGCGCGCTTCATCTCGGCAATGCTTTTACCGCTGGATTTGGCCATGTCGAGCATCTCGACCGCAGATTTGAAAGGAAAAGGGACCGGCTTGCCTTCGTCTGTGGCTTTGCCTTCTGCCAGTTCTTCTTCGGTCAAGACAAACCCGCCACCGATAGAGTAGTACACCTGACGCAAGATCACATCGCCCTGCGCATCAGTGGCCATCAGGATCATGCCATTGGCGTGGCCGGACAGGTGGTGTTCATAGTCAAAGACCAGATCAGTTTTGGGGTCAAAGTGCAACGTCGGCAGCCCATCGACCGTGACGGTGTGCGTTTCGTTGATGGCGGCCAGCGCCGCTTCGGCCTTTTCATGGTCATACGTATCGGGGACAAAGCCCGCCAGACCCAGAATAGTCGCTCTGTCCGTCGCGTGACCGACGCCCGTAAACGCCAATGATCCGTGCAGTGACCCACGCAAGCCCGCAAATTCGAACGGCGAGGCGCGCATTTGGTCCAAGAACCGCGCGGCGGCCACCATCGGACCCATAGTGTGCGATGACGATGGGCCAATGCCCACTTTGAACATATCGAAGACAGACAGGAACATATCAGATAGCAGAGCCTTCTGGTGGGTTAGGGTAAATCGGGGCTGTGAAGGGTGTAACCCCCAACCCTTCGGCTGCGATAGCGGCACGCGTCGCGGGGCGAGATTCCAGTTGCATCAGAATCCGCTGCAGATGGGGTGTGTCCGCAAGTTGAAACCAGCTGCGATCAGCTTTCATCGGGTAAAGGCCCATCCATCGCATCTGACAAGCGACATAGTAGGTCAGAATAGAAGGTTTTTCCGGGTGCAGCCACTCAGGCGTCTTTGCAGCCTGCGCATCCAACAGACGAAGGTGGTTCCGCAGCCGCGGGCGGATTCCGGCGCGCAGGGTGTCTGCGTGACCCGCCTCAATGTACTTTTCCGCATAGAACAGAATCCGCAGATCGGCGTGCAGTGTATTGGAGGCAAAGAACAGCCATTTCAAGAACGCGGCCCGGTCAGGAGCGTCCGGGGTAGGGGCAAGTTGTTTATGCGAATCCGCCAGCCACAATAAAATGGCAGCGGTTTCAAAAATTGGCCCGTGCGGTGTCTCAAGAACGGGGATCAACCCATTCGGGTTCAATGCACGATAAGCATCAGTTTCCTGTTCGTTCACGCTGCGGTCTACCAGAACGGTTTCGTACTTTAGGCGCATCTCTTCCAGCGCCAGCCGGATCACCAGCGAGGCGTTGTCAGGGGCATAGTGCAGGCGATAGGGCGTGTTCATGATCCATATGTATACGCTGAACGTCGGCCAGAAAGCCTCGATTGCGACGTTTCCCATAGGAAACGCGTAGTTTTAGGATTCGCGCGCCGGGTGACGTGATCAATTCCCTCTCGCAGTTTCTGAGGGCATTCCGTATACGTTTCGGCAGCAAGACAAGGGGGTGCTGCAATGACCACAGAGATGTCGCCCATCGACAAGGCCAAATACGTGGCCGCGCGCCGTGCTGCGGACTTGGTTGAGGACGGGATGCGCGTCGGATTGGGCACCGGGTCGACTGCCGCCTGGATGGTACGTCGTCTGGGCGAGCGGGTGCAGCAGGACGGTTTGAAGATCAGGGGTGTACCGACCTCGACCCGCACGGCCCAACTGGCGCGCGAGGTCGGGATCGAGGTTGTGTCATTGGATCAGGCGCGGTGGTTGGACATGACCATCGACGGGGCGGATGAATTTGACGGCGAACTGAACCTGATCAAAGGCGGTGGCGGCGCGCATCTGCAGGAAAAGATCGTTGCGACTGCAAGTGATCAGATGGTGGTCATCGCCGATGCCGGAAAAGAGGTTGAGACATTGGGCGCGTTCCCCTTGCCGTTGGAGGTGATCCCCTTTGGCTGGCAAACCACCCGCACCCTTGTTGAAGAGGCGCTGGACACAATGGACGTACTGGGCACACGCACGTCGCTGCGTATGAACCAAGAAGTGCCGTTTGTCACCGATGAGGGCAACCATGTGCTTGACCTGCATTTGCAGCGCATCGGGAATGTGCGCCAACTGGCGCTGGTTCTGAACCAGGTGCCGGGTGTTGTCGAAAACGGTCTGTTCATCGACATTTGTGACAAAGTTGTGGTCGGTTACGGCGATGGTCGCGTCGAAATCCGCGATATCAATGACGGTACTGTCGAGACCGAGCAGCCGGCCGATAGCCACGAGAATCTATTCTCGGACCTCGCGGATTGAGCTTAACCAATCGTGTTTTCAGGGTCTTTGTTACATTTTCTGAAACACCAAGGGTTGGCAGTTTGTTATTCGACCCCAGATACTCAACGAATTTTGGCCTGACGGAAAGAAGGAACTCAGGATGAGCTTTGACTATGATCTGTTTGTCATCGGCGGAGGCTCGGGCGGAGTCCGCGCGGCGCGCGTAGCGGCTGGTGAAACCGGGGCCAAGGTCGCACTTGCCGAAGAAGACCGCTATGGCGGTACATGTGTTATTCGTGGGTGCGTGCCCAAAAAGCTGATGGTTTTTGCCAGTGAGTATTCTGGCATGGTGGGCGACGCGCAAGCCTATGGCTGGGACATCCAGCCCGGAGCGTTTGGCTGGAACACGTTTCACGACAAATTGACGACAGAACTGGATCGCCTGGAAGGCATCTACCGCAACATCCTTAAGAACAACGGGGTCGAAAGCTTTGACCAGCGCGCGCATATCGTTGACGCTCATACGGTCGAACTGGCCGATGGCACCCGCAAGACGGCCAAGCACATTCTAATCGCCACCGGCGGGCGCCCGGTTGTGCCCGAGTTTCCGGGCTCGGATCTTGCGATTACGTCGAACGAGATTTTCCATCTGGAAAAGCTGCCCGAAAGCATTCTGATCGTCGGCGGTGGCTACATCGCCAGCGAATTCGCAGGGATCATGAACGGGCTTGGGGTCAAAACAACTCAGTTCTATCGCGGGGCACAAATCCTGCGTGGTTTCGACGAAGAAGCACGCGGGCTGATCTGTGAAGAGATGCGTCAGAACGGGATTGATGTCCGTCTCGGCACCAATGTGCTTGAGATGACGAAAGAGGGCGACAAAATCCGTGTCAAAGCGACCGACGGTACCGAGGATCAGTTCGACGTTGTGATGTACGCAACGGGCCGTGCGCCGAACGCGGACAATCTGGGTCTTGAGGCCGTCGGCGTTGAGCGGGGCCGCAAAGGTGAGATTCTGGTGGACGAGTACAGCCAGACGGGCGTTCCTTCGATTTACGCCATCGGTGATGTGACAGATCGGGTAAACCTGACGCCAGTGGCGATCCGCGAAGGTATGGCTTTCGTCGAAACCGTATTCCGAGGGAACCCGACGCCGGTTGATCACGAATTGATCCCGACCGCGATTTTCACCCAGCCCGAGTTTGGAACAGTAGGGCTAAGCGAAGAAGAAGCAGCGGCACAAGAGCCGATTGAGGTTTACGCGACATCGTTCAAGCCTATGCAAAAAGCGTTTGCGGGGGGAACTCAGCGTGTTTTGATGAAGCTGATCGTGTCTCAGGCCACCCGAAAGGTATTGGGGTGCCACATTGTTGCTCCGGGTGCGGGTGAGATGATCCAATTGGCGGGAATTGCCGTAAAGATGGGCGCAACCAAAGAAGATTTCGATCGCACTGTTGCAGTTCACCCGGTCATGGCCGAAGAACTGGTGACAATGCGGCAACCTGCGCGCACCGCTTGATTTGCAACCGCGCGCACACAAGTTACAAGGGAACCCGTGATCACACGGTCCAACACAAGGGAATAGATTCATATGGCGGGCAACAGCGGCGGCCCCTGGGGGGGCGGAGGCTCTTCTGGCGGCGGAGGAAATCGGGGTAACAACGGGAACGGGCAACGCCCACCCGAAGGCGATGGCCCGCAGATCCCCGAGATCGACGAGCTGATGAAGAAAGGTCAGGAACAACTGCGCGTCCTCATGGGCGGTCGCGGTGGTTCAGGACGCGGCAGCAACGGGCAGGGCTCGGGCGGCGGTGGGCCGCTTTTCACTAAAGGGACGGTCATTATCGGTCTCGTGGTTGGCGCTGTCCTATGGGGCGCGGCAAGTTTTTACACGGTGAAACCGGAAGAACAGTCAGTCGAGCTGTTTCTTGGTGAGTTCTCCGCGGTTGGTAATCCCGGTCTGAACTTTGCGCCGTGGCCGTTCGTGACCGCCGAGGTCATCCCGGTCACCCGCGAACAGAACGAAGACATGGGTGGCGCGCGCGGCAGCGATGATGGCCTCATGCTGACAGGTGACGAAAACGTGGTCGATATCGACTACCAAGTCGTTTGGAACATCAACGACCCGGCCAAGTTCCTGTTCAATCTACGCGACGCACGTCAAACGATCCGCGCGGTATCTGAATCGGCGATGCGTGAGATCATCGCGCAAAGCGAACTGGCTCCGATCCTGAACAGGGATCGTGGTGTCATCGCTGAACGCCTGCAAGAGTTGATCCAGGAAACGATGGACAGTTACGATTCAGGCATCAACATTGTCCGTGTGAACTTTGACAAGGCTGACCCGCCGCAAGACGTGATTGCGGCCTTCCGCGACGTTCAGGCCGCTGCTCAGGAGCGTGACCGTCTGCAAAACGTCGCTGACGCCTACGCCAACCGCGTTTTGGCCGAAGCGCGTGGTGAAGCCGCACAGGTTCTGGAAGAGGCCGAAGCTTATCGCGCCCAACAGATCAACAGCGCACAGGGTGAGGCAAGCCGCTTTAGCGCGGTTTTGGAAGAATACTCCAAAGCGCCCGATGTGACCCGCAAGCGTCTGTATCTAGAGCGGATGGAGCAGGTTCTGGGTGACGTGGATAAGATCATTCTGGACGAAAACTCCAACGGTCAGAGCCAGGGCGTCGTGCCATATCTGCCGTTGAATGAACTGCGCCGCAACTCAGGCGGGGAGAGCAACTGATGCGTAAGTCACCCATTATTCTTATCATCATCGTGATCCTGGGCGTGGTCGGTTTGTCATCGATCTTTATCGTCGATGAACGCGAACGCGCACTGGTTCTGCAATTTGGCCGTGTTGTCTCGGTCAAGGAAGACCCGGGTCTGGCCTTCAAGATCCCGGTCATTCAGGAAGTGGTACGTTACGACGACCGTATCCTGTCCATTGACGTACAGCCGTTGGAAGTCACGCCATTGGACGATCGTCGTCTGGTGGTTGACGCATTTGCCCGTTACCGGATCTCGGATCTTGAGCAATTCCGTCAGGCCGTTGGTGTCGGAGGCATCCCGGTCGCCGAAGATCGTCTGGACCGTATCCTGCGCGCCGAAACGCGTGAAGTTCTGGGTTCAGTTTCCTCTCGCGACATCCTCAGCTCGGACCGTGCGGCCCTTATGCTTCGTATCCGCAACAGCGCAATTGCCGAAGCGCGTGCGCTGGGCGTGAATGTGATCGACGTGCGCCTGAAGGCAACTGACCTGCCGCAGGCTAACCTGAATGCAACCTTCGACCGGATGAAAGCCGAGCGGGAGCGTGAGGCGACCGACGAACGTGCCCGCGGTAACGAGGCGGCGCAGCGTGTGCGTGCGCAGGCCGACCGGACCGTGGTCGAGCTGGTCTCGGACGCCAACCGCGAAGCTGAGATCATTCGTGGTGAGGCCGACGCGGAACGCAACGCAATCTTCGCTGAAGCCTTTGGCAAAGACCCGGAGTTCTTCGAGTTCTACCGCTCGCTGTCCGCCTATGAGCGCGCGCTGGGCGGTGGCAACAGCTCGATGGTGCTCAGCCCCGATTCCGAGTTCTTCAACTACCTGAAATCGCCCACAGGGCAGGCGACCCAGTAATGGGTATGATCCTTCTGGCCTTTGGGCTGGTGCTGATTGTCGAGGGGCTGGCCTATGCGCTGGCCCCTTCGCTTATTGAAAGAATGCTCGAAGCTTTGCGGACTTTACCGGAACAGGCGCGGCGATTGGCCGGGTTATTGTGCATCGTAAGTGGATTGGTGCTGCTTTGGGGGGCTTTTCAGGTCGGGTTTTAATACAGCGTTTTCACTTGCAGGTGATTTCCCCGCGATCCTCAGTTGCGGGTTAGGACAAACCGACTACATTGGTTGTCAAGAAGGACCGCCCAAGGGCGATCCAGACAATATTGACGACAAGGAGTTCCCAAGTGCAGGCACAAGCGCGCAGTATTTCCGTCCGGCGGGACGATGTTGTTGGTTTCATGCGGTTGATGTGGTTGGCGGTCGCCGGTCTGCTGCTTGTTCTGGCCCAATCGGTCTCTGCGCAAGCGCGTGGTGACAGCCTGGCACCGCTGGCTGAACAGATCAGCCCTGCGGTGGTCAATATTACGACATCCACCCTGATCGAAGGGCAGGCAGGGCCTCAGGGGATCGTTCCCGAAGGTTCTCCGTTCGAGGATTTCTTTCGCGAGTTTCAGGATCGTAACGGTGACGACAACAATCGCCCGCGTCGCAGCAATGCCTTGGGTTCAGGTTTCGTGATCTCAGAGGATGGGTTCATCGTAACCAACAACCACGTCATCGCTGAGGCTGATGAAATCCTGATCGAATTCTTCCCTGGCGACGGACAGCCTAAGAAAGAGTTGCCCGCCAAAGTGATCGGAACGGATGAGAAAACCGACATCGCGCTTCTCAAGGTCGAAGCGTCCGGCCCGCTGCAGTATGTGCAGTTCGGCGACAGCGACGTGGCCCGCGTGGGCGACTGGGTGATCGCAATGGGTAACCCGCTTGGACAAGGTTTTTCGGTGTCCGCTGGTATCGTATCGGCCCGAAATCGCGCGCTGAGCGGATCTTATGACGACTACATCCAAACGGATGCGGCCATTAACCGAGGCAACTCGGGCGGGCCACTGTTCAATATGGATGGTGAAGTAATCGGAGTGAACACGGCCATCTTGTCCCCGAACGGAGGGTCGATCGGCATTGGATTTTCGATGGCGTCCAACGTTGTAATTAAGGTCGTCGATCAATTGCGCGAGTTTGGTGAAACCCGTCGCGGTTGGCTGGGTGTTCGCATTCAGGATGTGACCGAGGATATGGCCGAAGCCATGGGGCTGGAAAAACCCGGCGGCGCGCTGATCAGCGATGTTCCGGACGGCCCGGCCAAAGATGCGGGCCTGCTGGCTGGCGACGTTATTCTCAGCTTTGATGGTGTCGAAGTTGAAGATACACGCGGTTTGGTGCGTCAGGTCGGTGAAACCACTGTCGGCAAATCTGTCCGGGTCGTCGTTCATCGTGATGGCGGAACGCAGACGGTACTGGTAACGCTTGGCCGTCGCGAAGATGCGGAACGCGCAGATAGCGGCGAGGAAGAGGCTCCTGAAGAGCCGGTGGACGAGAATGCCGATATTCTTGGGCTTTCCATTTCGCCACTGACCGACACATTGCGCACGGATCTTAACTTGGATGCAGATGCGGATGGTCTGGTCGTGACCGAAGTTGACGAAGCATCCGAAGCATACGCCAAGGGTTTACGCGCAGGTGATCTGATCACCGAGGCCGGCCAGCAAAAAGTGACGTCCATCGACGATCTTGAAACACGGATGGAAGAAGCGCGTGAAGCAGGACGCAAGTCGCTGTTGCTGCTGGTGCGTCGGGGCGGCGATCCTCGTTTCGTGGCGCTGAGCCTTGGCGGGTAACCGTCAAATATCCGCAAAATGAAAAAGGCCGGAGCGAGAGCTCCGGCCTTATTTGTGCGAGGTCTAAATTAGTGAGCCACACGCCGGGGAAGGCGCGTGGCTCTGATACAGGGAGAGGTCAGTGGACAGATATCGGGGATGATTCTCTGACCTCCTACGGTAACAATTATTAAGATAGTCTTAACGCGGCTGACCGTATGTGAAGCAGGTCACATCAGGTTAAATCAAATCCGAGTCGGCCAGTTCCCGCAACGCCTCAAAGTCATGGATTTTTAACCCTCCGCGCGAGGCTTCGACCACGTTATCGCGTTTCCAGGTCGAAATGGTCTTGGAAACGGCCTCACGCGTTGCGCCCACAAACTCGGCCAGTTCGCTTTGCGATAAGGTTATGCGGTTGGATGCGTTGCCCTGCAGGTCGGACAGGTGCAACAGTTTGCGGGCAAGGCGGATAGGCATCGGCAGAAAGACCTGTTCGTTCAGCTGAGAGCCCATCCAGCGCATCCGAAGGCCCGCCAAGCGGATCATGTCGACGGCAAGGTCAGGGTGCTGACGAATTTGGTTCATGACGTCGTTGCGTCGTACCCGTAATACACGCGACGGTTCAGCCGCCGAGATCGTCGCGGTACGTGGTCCGTTATCGAACAACGCAATCTCACCAAAGACCTCTCCTGGCTTCATGAGGGTCAGGGATAGCTTGCGCCCGCTCATCGCGAGAAAGGAAACTTCGAGCGTGCCCTCCAGAATGGCAAAAAGGGCATCGCCTTCGTCCCCCTGTTCGAAGAGGACGTCGCCTTGTTTGAGGGATATTTCGGTAGCCTGCGCTGAGAGCATGGCCCTCAATCGGTCCGAAGCTTCCGACAGGAAGCCACTGTTAGGGAAGGCCGTCATATTGGTGTGGTACTCCGGCTGGCGGTGGTGAGTGGTTCCACAACTTTTCACAGCTATGACAATTAGCCAAGGTTTTTGTTGGGCTTGCCTTTCGTACTGGTGCCCCAGATTGCTGAACCAGCCCCTTTACTGGTGGTCGGGGTCATCCATGTAGCTTTGCAAAAGGCTGAATTGCAGCATCAGAAACACCATCAGGGCTATGGGAAACCCGAAGGTTTCGATTTTAACCCAAAGATCGGTGGACATCGTGCGCCAGACAAGTTCGTTGGCCACTGCAAGTACGGCAAAACAACCGCACAGTCTGCGGGTCAGGATCATCCACCCTTCGTGGCGCATTGGCAGCATCTCATCCAGAACGTAGGCCAGATAGGACTTTCCTTGCAAAAGACCGATCCCCAGAATGACCGAAAAGAAACCGTAAACCAGCGTCGTTTTCATTTTGAAAAAGCGCTCGTCGTTGAACCAGGCTGTCAGGCCGCCAAAGAAAATGACCATGAAGGCGGTGAAGATCTGCATCCGACTGAGTTTCCCAGTCAGAAACCACAGGATAGCCATCGCGCCCAGCATGAGTGGCACGAAGATCAGGGTTGCAACGATAAAGCCCGAATACTCGGTCCCTGCGAATTCGAAGCTGTCGTCGCGCAGTCGCAGGTAGATGAAGAAGAAGGCCAAAGGCGGGCCCAGCTCCAGCACCTGTTTCAGAAACGGATTGATCTCTTTTTTGCCTGTCATGTCGGTTTCCTGCTGCTTACCCGCCCATTTCAACTATTACGGCGCCGAGTGCAATCAATGCCATCAGCGCAATCCGCCTTGGACCGACGGTTTCTTTCAGGATCAGCCATCCGATCAGCGCCGCAAAAACCGTTGAGGTTTCGCGCAGGACGGCTGCTTCGCCGACTTTGTCCAATCTTGTGGCCATCATGATAGAGCCAAACGACAATGGCGCGATCAGGCCACCTGCCAGCCCACGCAACATCAAAGGGCCTATGGCTGGAGGGTTGGACATGGCGCGCCATCTCAGCGCGGCGTAGATTGGCATAGCGGCACCGTCGATCATGAAAAACCATGCAAGGAACGTAAAGGGATCGGCCGTCGCCCGAATGCCGTAGGCGTCATAGGTTGTATAAAGCGCAACAAAAAGACCCGTTGCGATGGCGAGAACGAGAGCAATGCCAAGAGTTTCTCGGTCAGTTTCCAGGAAACGGAAATTGTAGGCGGCCAAGCCGAAAATCCCGGTTGTCAGAACAAAAACGCCAAACCATTGCATCCCGGTAAATGTTTCCCCGAACAGGAGATAGGCGCCAACGACGGTGAAAAGCGGGCCGGTTCCCCGAACTACCGGGTAAACTACTGTGTATGACCCCTTGGTATAGGCAAATGCCTGTAGGATTTTGTAGAGGATGTGGATTAGCCAAACGACCGCAAAGATGGGCCACATATACGGTTCTGGCCACGGGACCACAAAGAGTGCGAATGGGGCTGCCATTAGGCCATAGCTTGCGTCGATTGCGCCACGGGACATCCAGGGATCATGGCGGCCCTTTTGCAGCGCGCCGAATGCAGCGTGAAGGAAAGCAGCCATCAAGGCCAGCGCCAAGGCAAGGCGGTGGCCGGCTTCGGTACCTTCGAGAGAGATCAGCCAATCGCTCACATAGTGGCCTTTGTTTGGTTGGAGAGGGTGGGGGGGCTGTCTGCCCCCCACACCCCCCGAGGATATTTTTAGCCAGATGAAGTTTCGGACCCTGTTGCGAGACCCGTTAATGCGGCAGCGAATTCTTCGGGGTCGAATGGGGCCAGGTCGTCGATTTGCTCGCCAACGCCGATGGCGTGAATGGGAAGGCCGAATTTGTCAGCCAGCGCGACCAGAACGCCGCCTTTGGCGGTGCCATCAAGTTTGGTCATGACCAGGCCAGACACATCTGCCAATTTACGGAAAGTGTCCACTTGGCTAAGGGCGTTCTGGCCTGTCGTTGCGTCCAGCACCAATAGGGTGTTGTGGGGCGCAGTATCGTCCACTTTGCGGATCACGCGAACGATTTTGGCCAGCTCTTCCATTAGGTCAGCCCGGTTCTGTAAGCGGCCGGCCGTGTCGATCATCAGAAGATCTGCGCCTTCGGATTGTGCTTTTGTGAGGGCATCGAAAGCGAGTGATGCGGGGTCGGAACCTTCGGGGGCCGTCAGAACAGGAACGCCCGCGCGGTCACCCCAAACCTGCAATTGCTCCACCGCGGCGGCGCGAAATGTGTCTCCAGCGGCGATGACGACCTTCTTTCCTGCAGCTTTGAACTGACTGGCCAGTTTGCCGATCGTGGTCGTTTTGCCAGAGCCATTTACGCCGACGACCAGAACGACCTGTGGCCTTTTGGGGTAAAGCGGCATCGGTTTCGCAACAGGCTCCATCACCCGAGCGACCTCTTGCGCAAGCAACTCCTTGATTTCCTGTGTCGACAGTTTTCGACCATAGCGCCCTTCGGCCATGTTGGATGTGACGCGCAGCGCTGTGTCCACGCCCATGTCTGAGGCGATCAGCAGCTCTTCGAGCTGTTCCAGCATGTCGTCGTCCAAAGTGCGGCGGATGACGGTTTTGGGTTCACTTCGTCCAAAGAAACGGCCCAAAACGCCTTGCGCTGGTGCGGGGTCGGCTGGCGCAGGTTGGGGCGTGGGGGTGGTTGCTTGAACGGGCGTATCGGCAGGTTGCTGTTTCTCGGGTTCTGGCTGCGGTTCGGTTGGCAGCTCGGGTTCAACAGGCTCGGGGGCCGACGATTCCTCACCGCCATCTTCGATGATCTCATCCAGCCCCTGTTCGAGGCGCGACGAGGATTTGAAGAGTTTGTCCTTGAGCTTTGAGAAAAACGCCATTTTTGGTCTCCGCAGGTGTTCCCTTCACCTAATGCGGAATTGCGGCAGTTGCAAAGGGTCACAGGAATGCGAAAAGCAACCCGGCTTGTGCGCCCCAATAAAGTGGCCAAACCAAATATGGCGTGACACGCAATGCGGGGTGACCGGCGGGCAGAACAAACTTCTCGGCGGCCAGGATAAGGTCGGATGCAATGAAAGCCAGCGCGGCGGGCAAGGCCAGCCCAAGGGCACCTTCGCCCGGTAAGGCCAATACAGTGACTCCCATGCCCAAGATGATGGGAATGTAACCTAAAACAGGCAACGTCAGATCACCTGCGCGTGGTACCAAAACGCTTGCTGCCACGATGCCGAGAATGATCAGAGACCAGAAAACCCCGGGGTGGTCCAGTATCATGGCGAGGTCTGCAGACGGTCGTGTGACGAACAGTACAATGTATGCAATGTGACCTGCTGCAAAGGCACCGATGCCGGCCATGAACGTCTTGTCCGTCTCACGAGAGAGCAGCGCGTCCCCAAGAGCGCAAAGCCCCAGAGCTGCAGTTAGCAGAATGGGTGCCCCTTGGTAAAGAGCAACCAAAGCCAGAACGCCGACAGAAGCTGTTTTCAAGGCTGATCGCAAAAGCGTTGCTGATTTGGGCGTCATTGGCAGATAGGCCAACGCACAGGCCGCTGCAATTAAAGTTAAGACTGTTGCCAACGTTCTGTCCCGTTCGTTTCTGCCAGGTTCGCAAAAATCACTAAACGAATTCAATATATTACGTAAGGGAAGGCAATTGTGACGCAATGGTAATTGGCTTAGCGAGGCTTCATCTGACAGAATACGGCTATGCTAAAACACGTCATGATTCTTCTGGCGCTTTCCACGCAAACCGCGGGTGCGCAATCGGCCCTCACAGGCGCTGAGTTCGATGCTTATACACGCGGAAAAACGTTGTTTTACGGCTTTCAAGGGCAGGTCTATGGCGCGGAACGGTATCTGCCAAACCGACGTGTGATTTGGTCTTTTCTGGATGGCGAGTGCAGAGAAGGCATCTGGTACGAACGCGACGACCAAATCTGTTTCATTTACGAGGACAGATCTGATCCCCAATGCTGGGTTTTCACGCGATCGGGCGGGGGGCTCATCGCTCAGTTCGAGGGCAATCCGGATCAGACTGAGCTGTACGAAGCTGAAAATATCGATGAAGAGATGGTCTGTTATGGACCGGACGTCGGCGTTTGAACGACCCTGCTTAGAACAACGTGCCTTGATCCGGTGCGTCCTTTTTAGCGGGCTTCCTTGCGCTGGTCTTTTGGGGTGATGACGGGCCGGTAGCCAGAAGGCCGTCGGCGAATTCAATCTCGAAAGCGGTATGTTTCGTTGCTTGCGCTTTGGTTGTCAGAACCTGACCTTCGGCCCGGACCACGGCATATCCGCGGTCCAAGGTCGCTTTGTAGCTCAGGGTTTCGCGCAATCGATCCATTGCCTCGAGGTTCTGACGCATGCGATCCAACCGCGTGGATTGTGCGGCGTTCATACGCTCGGACAATCGGATCAGGTTTTGGCGTTGTTGTTCGATTTCTCGCTGGATTGGACGCAGGGACAGGCGGGATGAAAGGTTTCGTATGGCGTCTTGTCGCGACGTGATCAGGTTCTGCAGGGTCGAAGGACGCAGATGCCCCGACAGTTTCACGACTTGCAGACGGCGATTTTGGATCCCCCGATCCAGTGCAGGTGTCAGACGGTCTGCAATTAAATCAAGGCGTTGCCGTGGAGAATTCAACAGGCTGTCTGGGCGTGGTAAAGCGCGCGATAGATCCCGCAGACGTTGAGAACGACGCTGAACGGCATCTGATGCTGCCCGCGAAAGCCGTGCGCCTTGTTCTCCGGTCCACGCAAGAAGCTCCATACGAACCGGTACCGCCAGTTCGGCTGCGGCGGTGGGCGTTGGGGCGCGGCGGTCAGAAACGAAGTCAATTAGCGTGGTGTCCGTTTCGTGCCCAACCGCTGAAATCAATGGGATGGCCGAGGCTGACGCGGCGCGCGCCACAACCTCTTCGTTGAAGCCCCATAGGTCTTCGATTGATCCGCCGCCTCGGGCAACGATGATGAGGTCAGGGCGAGGTAACGCTCCGCCGGGGGACAGTTGGTTAAACCCCTGAATTGCGTTTGCTACCTCGGGCGCGCAGTTGGCACCTTGTACGGCCACCGGCCAAATCAGCACCTTTCGCGGAAACCGATCCCGCAGGCGGTGCAGGATGTCGCGAATCACCGCACCGGACGGCGATGTTACGACACCGATAATCTGGGGCAGGTAGGGCAGTGGTTTCTTGCGCTCGGGTGCAAAAAGACCTTCGGCCTCCAGCTGCTTTTTGCGCTTTTCCAACAGCGCCATAAGTGCGCCTTGTCCAGCAACAGCGACTTCGTCGACGTTCATGTTGTACTTGGATTGGGCACCGAAAGTGGTGAGACGGCCGGTTACGACGACCTCAAGCCCTTCTTCGGGTACAACGGAAAGACCCGCGACCTGTCCTTTCCAAGTGGTGCAAGCCAGAACGTTCCGGTCATCCTTGATGTCGTAATACAGATGACCCGAACGTGCCTTGAACACGCGGCCCACTTCTCCGCGCACACGGATTCGGCCAAAGGCACCTTCGAGGGTGCGCTTTACCTCGCCCGAAATGTCCGAAACCGAGTATTCGGGGGTGTTTTGGCCGGGGATTGGGTCATCAAGCAGATCGGACATTTCAGCGCCTTGTGTCAAATGCCTACCCAGCTTAGAACGCGCGGCAGGCGAGGCCAAGCAGATCGGAGAGCAGTTATGAATATCCTCATTCTCGGCAGTGGAGGGCGCGAACACAGCCTTGCATGGGCGGTGATGCAAAACCCGAAATGCGATCGTCTGATCGTGGCCCCCGGTAATGCCGGAATTGCCCAGATCGCAGACTGCGCAGCGCTGGATATCGAAAACGGTGGTGCCGTTGTAAGCTTTGCCGAAGAAAATGCGATCGACTTTGTGATTGTCGGGCCCGAAGCGCCGCTTGCAGCAGGTGTCGCGGATCGCCTGCGTGAGGCGGGAATTCTTGTGTTTGGACCTTCGGCTGAAGCAGCTCGGTTAGAGGCATCCAAAAGCTTTACCAAGGAAATCTGCGATGCTGCGGGCGCTCCGACCGCTGCTTATGCGCGATTTACCGAAGCAGCGCCCGCCAAGGATTACATCCGCGCGCAGGGGGCACCTATTGTGGTCAAGGCCGACGGCCTTGCGGCAGGCAAAGGTGTTATCGTGGCGATGGACGAACAAACTGCCCTTGACGCGATTGATGACATGTTCGGCGGTGCCTTTGGCGGCGCAGGCGCAGAAGTTGTCATTGAAGAGTTCATGGATGGTGAAGAAGCTTCGTTGTTTGTGCTGTGTGACGGAGAGAATGTTCTATCTGTCGGCACAGCGCAGGATCACAAGCGCGTCGGTGAAGGTGACACCGGCCTCAATACTGGCGGAATGGGCGCCTATTCCCCGGCACCTGTTTTGAGCGCCGAAATCGAAGAACGCGCGATGGCGCAGATCGTGCGACCCACGATTGAGGAAATGAAACGTCGGGGAACACCATTTCAAGGCGTCCTCTACGCCGGATTGATGATCAAGGACGACCAACCGCGTTTGGTTGAATATAACGTCAGGTTCGGTGACCCGGAATGTCAGGTCCTGATGATGCGTCTGGGTGCCCAGGCGATGGACCTGATGCACGCCGCGGCAGAGGGGCGGTTGGCCGAGGCGCGCGTGAACTGGGCGGATGATCATGCACTGACCGTCGTTATGGCGGCAAATGGCTATCCTGGCTCATACGAAAAAGGCAGCGTGATTGGTGGTTTAACGGCACTTCCCGAAGACAGTGGGAATATGGTGTTCCACGCTGGCACCAAAGAAGCCGAGGGCCAAATTCTGGCCGCAGGCGGTCGGGTTCTGAACGTAACCGCGCGGGGCAACACCCTTCAGGAAGCGCGAGACAATGCCTACGCGATGGTTGATGGGGTTGACTGGCCTCAGGGCTTTTTCCGTCGCGATATTGGTTGGCGGGCTCTGTAATTCTATTGCCGGGTTGTGCCCGTCTTGATTTTTAGGGCGAGGGGCCAGCCCCTCGCGCACCCCGAGATATTTTTAGCCAGATGAAGGCCGGATCAGCAGGTCAGCGCGTTTTTTAGGTCGTTGCGTTTTCTGAGAGGTCCGAGATCGGTGGTAAGCCAGCCGTTTTGGTAGGAGACGCTGACGATAGTGCTCCAGTCCGCACTGGCGACAAGCATCTCTGGGCCGTTGCCGCAATCTCGGATGCCACCAGAGATGAAGTCCTCTCCGATCTTGTGGTTTGTCAGGCCAGGAAGGGAAGCGATTTCGTTAAGCGTACCATCTTTGAAGCGCCAGATACGTAAGGTTTTGGCTAGGTGGGGGCGGTCAACATAGGCGACTTCGATATATCCGTCGCCATCTAGATCGGCTGCGCCTATCGGGGCGAGCCAGCGGAAACGGGTACCGATATGCGGCGTAGCGGCGATCTTTTCTCCGCGGGCGTTGTAGATTGCCAGTTGCGCGCCTTCGTGCACGCTGGATTCCACGACGATCACTTCGTTTGTACCATCAAGGTCGACATCGGCAAGGCGTGGTTCTAGGTCCTCGAATACACGATCGAGGGGAAGCTTGACGGATTGTGTTGTCCATTCATAGACCGGATGCAGTCGGAGTGGTGCTTGAAATGAGGCATTTTCGATCCGCATCTCGAGTCCGCCATATTCGACGAAGTCCCCTAACACGCCATGTGCGTAGCGTGTGGTTGGGGCGATGAAATGGGCACGCACAACAGTATCTGAAGCAGCTAGGGGTATTGACCCCGCCAGCCACAGGCACAAAGCCATCCATGCGCCGCGAACCTGACCTCGCCAGAGGCGACTAGTTAGGCGCGGCGCTTTGGACCACATCAGATTTGCTTTTCCGGCATTTGAACGACCAGTCCGTCCAACGCGTCAGTGACCTTGATCTGGCAGGTCAGGCGTGAGCGGGCAGGGTCGGGCTCGTAGGCAAAGTCCAGCATGTCTTCTTCCATGTCGTCTTTGGCCGGAACTTTTTCGACCCAGTCGGGGTGGATGTAGACATGACAGGTCGAGCATGCGCAAGCGCCGCCGCAATCGGCCTCGATGCCGGGGATGTTGTTGTCACGGGCCCCTTCCATGACGGTCAGTCCGTTGGCGACCTCGACTGTATGCTCGGTACCGCCGTGCTCGACATAGGTGATCTTTGCCATTGCGTGCGTCTTCCTTTTTCGATGTTCGAAACCTTCCTTAGTCAAGGCATTTAGGTCTTTCCACCCTCATTTGCGACTCGACATGCCGCGACTGGACATTCTTGATGTATGTTCTATCTTTGTTCCTATGCTTGTTGCGCCTGTTCGCCCCGCAGTTTCAAACCGAGACTGGCCACGCCCGCCTGCGTGCCTTCCTGCCAACCGGCTGGATGATCCGCCCGAGGGCGCGCGGGTCACCGTTGCGGGGCTGGTTATCCTGCGGCAGAGGCCGGGAACGGCCAAGGGCGTGATCTTTGTCACGCTCGAAGATGAGACGGGTATCGTGAACGTGGTTGTCTGGCGCAAAATTTACGAACAATTCCGCCGTGCAGTGATCTCGGGGCGATTGCTAAGGGTCACGGGCCGCATGCAAAGGGCACATTCAGTAACCCATGTAATCGCGGAAGAGATTGAGGATATCTCGGGGATGTTGGACGTGTTGGTGCGAGGGGAAGAGCAATCGCCCCAAGGCAAGTGAGCAGAAAACACCCAAGCGTCATGGTTTCGCCAAGGTTGAATGTAATCCAGTCACAAGTTTGACAGGTATTACATTATGAAAAACAAATATTTGTACCGCATATTTCGACTGCGGCGCCTGATATTGCTAAGTTTGTTTCTTCTATTCGTGCCATGGGCTGTCGGGGTCAAACTCTTTGGTCATTCCGCACTCTTGGCGGATCCCAAAACGCAAATCGTGACAGCCTTGTGTGGTGTATGTGCAATCATGTCGTTGGTTCTCATTTATCCGCGAGTCTGGTGGGAGACGGTCACAACGGCTTTGATGCTTGGGATGACGTTAATGCTCTTGCCGGTGATTGAGATGTTGCCCGATCTTGCGCCAACGCAGAATCAAGGGAAGGCTGCTGCCTGGACGATTGTCGGAACGGTTCTAGTTAGTTTTTTCCTATGGCTCGGCCTGAACTGGTTGCCCAGTGTTTTTCTGCATGTTCCCATTGATTTGCGGGAATGGAAGTCACGCACCAGATACCCCATCCCCGCACAGCGTGCCTTTGACATTCTGAAGACAAGACCTGACAGCTATAGCGGAAAATACAAAACCGGCCCGGTGGGGGATGATGGGTTATTCACGGTCTCGATGAACATGAACACGGTAAATCCCGAAACCTGGGACCCGGAGAACATGGAAATGCTCTATAGATGCAAGATCGAGCAAGAGAGCGGCACGAGTCAGGTTATTTCGACGTATTACATGGTCGAAGGCGAAGCGAATGTGGATGTCGAACGCCTTAATGTTCGCAGCGAAGGGCAGACCGCGATTTGTGAAACGGTTACAATCAGAAGCCGATGTAACCTTTACGAAGATTTGGGTTATTGGGTGCAGGATTTCGGAGCGGACCATTTGCATGCCAGATTGGATGCCGCCGAAGGTTTGCCCTCGGTTGCACTGGTCGATTTGCCGTATGTGTCGCCATTGGTCGGACTCGCACGGTTTTTCGAGCAGTTTAGTGACGATCCGCCTAGTAAAAGCGGCGGGTCTGCCTAGTAATCTGCCAAAAATCGTTTGTCTTTGAGGCCAAAAGGCGATTCCTCTGCGCGAACAGGCTGCGCCGCGATTGCTTGTTTAATGGTCATAGAACAAGTCGACATTCAGCACGCTGTACGTCTGAAACCCACTCTTGCCTTGCCCAAAAGTCAGCGCTGATGCACAGTTTCGAAATCGGGATGTTAGCGGCATCGAATGCCTGCTACGCCGCGATTGGGGAGGAATGCGTCATGACATCCAAAACCGCAGGTTCCACACCGCCGGAAAACCTGGCACCACCGCAGCCGGACAGGTACAGCGTCAACACGATCACTGCAGATGATATTCGCGCGTCGCTAAAGGCCGGATTTTCCGATTTTCTGGCGCGCCCGGTCATGAGCGGCTTTTTCGGCCTGTTCTATGCAGTGTTTGGAATTCTGATAGTGTGGGTCATGGTTTGGCTGGGCAAGATCTGGATGATCATTCCCGCCATTGTGGGCTTTCCGCTCATCGCGCCTTTTGCGGCTGCAGGGCTATATGAGATGTCGCGTCGATTGCAAAAAGGCGAGGATTTCGGCTGGTCTGACATTCTGACCGTCATGGCAGATCAACGTAAGCGCGAAATGGGCTGGATGGCTTTCGTTACACTATTCATCTTCTGGGTTTGGATTTATCAGGTCCGGCTTTGGCTGGCGATTATCTTGCAAAACGCCTCTTTCTCGGATTTCGATGGGTTTTTGAACTCGGTCTTCTTTACGCCGCAAGGCTGGCTGTTCCTTCTCATAGGCACCGGAATTGGCGCCTTTTTGTCGGCGGTTTTGTTTTCGGTCACTGTCGTTGCCATGCCCATGCTTCTGGACCGAGAGACAAATTTCATAACCGCAATGCTCACCTCGCTGCGGGCCGTTAGCGAGAACCCCGTGGTCATGTTGACTTGGGCTGCCATTATCTCGGCCACCATGCTGTTGTCACTGGTGCCGGCATTTTTGGGACTGATCTTCACCCTGCCAATACTTGGGCACACGACATGGCATCTCTATCAGCGGGCTGTTCCGCCGACAGAGGAATGATTTGAGCCGTTAGCTCTCTGGCCCAGAGGTAACCGTTGACAGGTTCAGTCTGCGACGATGCTCATCGCTTGAACAAATTGCTCTGCGATTGCTTGTCTCGGTGATCTCCGCGCAAATCCGCATGCAGGGCGCGCCCCGCCTGAACACCCGGACGCGCGCTGACGGTTTCCAGCCAACGCGTGAAATGGGGTTTGTCTTCCAGCACCTGTTGTTGACCTTCCCAAAGGCTTGCCCAGCCCCAAATTGAGATATCGGCGATGGAATAGAAATCGCCCGCGACGTATTCGTTTTCGGCCAGTCGCCGGTCGAGAACCCCGTAAAGCCGCCCGACCTCGGTGCGGTAGCGATCTTTGGCGTAGGGCAGATCCTGCGGTGGCTCCAACTGCGGCGCGTATTTCAGGAAATGATGTGCCTGACCTGCCATGGGACCAACTCCACCCATCTGCCACATCAACCATTCTTCGACCGCGATCCGGTCACGCTCGGTCTTGCCATAGAACCGGCCGGTTTTACGGGCCAGATACATCAGGATGGCACCGCTTTCGAAGACGGAAATCGGTTCACCGCCCGGGCCATCTGGATCAACGATGGCTGGCATCCGGTTATTGGGCGCAATCTTCAGGAATTCGGGATCGAACTGGTCACCCTTGCCGATATTAATCAGGTGGGTGGTGTAGGGCAGCTCCATCTCTTCCAAGGCGATGGACGCCTTCCAGCCATTCGGCGTGGGCCAGAAATACAGATCAATCATGGTCTCTCCTCAAGTTGAGGCGATCATGAGGGTTTCAGGCGGTTGGGCAAGGGGCAGGTGTAAAGTGTTACGAAACCGTGACTGAACCCACAGCGGGCTTGACGCCTTCGCAAGTGCAGCGTAAGGCCATCGGTACTACGTGGCGATTTGTTACCGGATTGCGGGCCACGCTAAACATCACCGCTAAAAGGTCAGGATGAAAGGCCCCTTTCGCTTGACCGCGTCTGGGGTTTTTTTGATGCCCTTGCCAGACAAGGGTCGAGAGGATTGAGATGAGCGAGAGCTGGAACAAACGCACCCAAGCCGTCCATGGCGGTATCCGTCGCAGTCAATACAACGAAGTATCCGAGGCGATCTTTTTGACCCAGGGCTTCGTTTATGAAAACGCCGAACAGGCCGAGGCGCGGTTTATTGAGACCGGACCGGATGAGTTCATTTACGCCCGTTATGGCAACCCGACCGTGTCGATGTTCGAACAGCGTATTGCCGCGTTGGAAGGCGGCGAGGACGCTTTTGCGACCGCATCGGGCATGGCAGCCGTAAACGCGGCCCTGACGGCCATGTTAAAGGCTGGCGACCACGTGGTTTCTGCCAAGGCGCTGTTTGGTTCGTGCCTTTATATTCTCGAAAACATCCTGACCCGCTACGGGGTCGACGTGACGTTTGTCGACGGAACAAACCTGGATGAATGGAAAGCTGCAATTCGCCCGGAAACCAAGGCGGTGTTCTTCGAATCCATGTCGAACCCCACGCTTGAGGTCATTGATATCGAAGCCGTTTCCGAGCTGGCGCATGCGGTCGGCGCGACAGTGATCGTGGATAATGTCTTCTCAACGCCCGTGTTCTCGCGCGCGATCCAGCAGGGGGCCGATGTCGTCGTCTATTCGGCCACCAAACATATCGACGGGCAGGGGCGTGCGCTTGGAGGAGTCATCATCAGCACCAAGGAGTTCATCCGTGGTACGATCGAACCCTACCTTAAGCATACAGGCGGCGCGCTTAGCCCGTTTAACGCATGGGTCATGCTGAAAGGCCTTGAGACGATGGCCCTGCGGGTTAACGCTCAGGCTGAGTCGGCGCAGACCATTGCCGAGGCGCTTGAAGGGCACCCGGCGCTGGAGCGTACCTTGTATCCGGGCCTGAAAACCCATGCGCAGAATGCGCTGGTCCACAGTCAATTGGGCGGTAAAGGTGGCACGGTTCTGTCGCTGGACATCAAGGGCGGCAAAGAAGCTGCGTTCAAGCTCCTGAATGCAATGACGATTCCGGTGATTTCGAACAATCTGGGTGATGCCAAATCGATTGCCACCCATCCCGCAACGACCACGCATCAGCGCCTGACGGACGACCAAAAAGATGAGCTTGGCATCACGCCCGGCCTGATCCGCTTTTCGGTGGGTCTTGAGGATGCAGGCGATCTTCTTGCCGATATTGAACGCGCATTGGACGTTTCTCAGCAGTAAACGTCGCGTCAAGGCTGCTAAAAGCCGGATCAAAGGACCGTGTGTGGGGTGGTAAATTGCTCATCCCGCACCGAAAATCGATCCGGGCTGTGTTTTCCGGCGTATACGGATAAACTGGAAAACGCGCCCAAGCTGTATATAGTCCGGCGACCAACCCCGAGGAACCCTGATCGATGAACGTGCACCCCCGTGACATTGACGACGCCCCCGACCATGATGAGGCCGCCGCAGCACTGAAAACGCTGCGCAAATGGGCCGTATCTGCGACCGATGCCGAGATCAGCCAGCTTGATCCTGCTATTGCGCGTCTGGTGCCGGGATTGGTTCCTGAGAATTATCCGTCTTTGTCGCGCGATTACCCCGAAGGGTTTAAGGTTGACGCGGCCTATCGTGCTTCGTTGCCGGATCTTCAGAATGGGCCATCCAGCCTGATCCGTGGTGCCAAACAGCAGATCCAACATGTCGGCATCTCGAACTTCCGTTTGCCGATCCGGTTTCATCGGAAAAACGGTGAAGACCTGACACTTGAGACCTCTGTCACCGGGACCGTCAGCCTGGAGGCCGAAAAGAAGGGCATCAACATGTCCCGGATCATGCGCTCGTTCTACAAGCATGCTGAGCGTACATTCAGCTTTGAGGTCATCGAGGCCGCGCTGGACGATTACATGAACGATCTGGACAGCTTTGATGCGCGCATTCAGATGCGGTTCTCGTATCCGGATAAGGTGAAAAGCCTGCGCTCGGGGCTGGAAGGCTACCAGTACTATGACATCGCGCTGGAACTGGTCGAACAGAATGGCGTGCGTCAGAAGATCATGCACCTGGACTATGTCTATTCATCGACCTGTCCGTGTTCGTTGGAATTGAGCGAACATGCCCGGTCAACGCGTGGCCAGTTGGCAACCCCGCATTCGCAGCGCTCGGTTGCGCGAATTTCTGTCGTTCTGGATTGCGACGCAGACTGCCTGTGGTTCGAGGACCTGATCGCGTTATGTCGCAGGGCAGTCCCAACCGAAACTCAGGTCATGGTCAAGCGTGAGGATGAACAGGCCTTTGCCGAGCTGAACGCGGCAAACCCCATTTTTGTTGAAGATGCGGCCCGCCTGTTCTGCGCCGAGCTTTTGGCGGACCACCACATTGGCGACTTCCGCGTTGTTGCAAGTCATCAGGAAAGCCTGCACAGCCATGATGCGGTGTCCGTTTTGACAGAGGGTCCTACATTCGTCTCTGCCAGTCTGGACCCACGGTTGTTCACCACGCTCTTTCACGTTGGGTGAGCTAATTTAGCCTCAGAACCAGCCTTCAGGCACGTTTTTGCCGCAGTGCGGCAATAATTGCTGCGCACGCACATTCTTTCAAGTAGACTGTGCATGACTGCAGCCGTGGCAAAGGCCGCTTTCCAGCGGTTACTGCTACTCGTGAAGGACGCTGAAACGTGCGACGCTCGATAGTGCACGACATCGCATCCCGCCTGAGAAATTGGGCGGGACAGAGCTCTTCTCTCCGTTCCCGGCTGTGTCGTTTTCAGAGGAGAAATAGCGTATGAACCCCATTACCCAGCCGCTGGAGTTTCAGGCGGCCGCCATTCGCATGGCTGGCTACGCGGTCAGCAACCAGATGAAAATAATGCAGATTATTGCCACCTCGGCATTAGAGCTGCCATTTGTTCCGGTACATGCTTTGCACATCTCATCGGCTGCGCCTGCGCCGACACCTGCAAAGCCTGCGGTCAAGCCAAAAGCCCCGGCCACCAAGCCGGTCGCTAAAGCGAAACCAGCCCCGGTTGCAAAGCCCAAAGTTGCCAAAGCCGCGGCACCGGCGGCCAAAACGGTGTCCGAATCGCCCAAGGCTGCGCCAGCAAAGGCGACCGTGGCAAAGGCGAAGACGGTCCGTGCAGCGCCCAAACGCGCCACGCCGACCGCGAAAGCTGAGGTTGCCAAACCTGCGGCGCGGGCAGGGCGCACTCCGGTTGCGAAACCGACCAAGCCCAAGGTTGCCACTCCGAAGCCTGCAGTTGCCAAGACGGTCGCTCCAAAAGTCGCCACGGAGAAAGCGCCGGAAGTTAAGCCAGTCGCTCCGAAACCAGCTGCGGCGAAGCCAGCAGCCGCGAAAACTGCTGCTCCAAAACCTGCGGTAACGAAACCGGCTGCTCCTAAGCCAGTGGCCAAGACCGCAGCTCCGAAACCGGCTGAACCTAAGCCGGTGGCCAAGACCGCGGCACCGAAACCGGCTGCTGAGAAAGTGGCAGCACCCAAGACGGCAACGGTTAAAACGGCGCCTCCTAAACCAGCCGCGGCCAAAGCCGCGCCAAAGCCAAAGGCGGTGAAAGCTCCGGTTATCAAACCGGCTGTGAACAAACCTGCAGCACCCAAAGCCACCGTGACCAAGGCCGCTGCGCCGAAACCGGCTGCCAAGACCGTCACGCCAAAGCCTGCAGCGCCTAAGGCGGCCGTGTCTGAGGCACCTGTGCGACGAACGCGAGCGCCATCTAAACCGCCTGCGATGCCCTCTCCGGCAAGCAAAACAGGAAAGTAAATCCAGGCACCTGCTTGACTCGGTCGTGTTGGCACGCCAACGCTGCGCCTCATGACGGACATGCGCCCGGTTGGATATGTGATTGGCCTTTTGGTCGCCATTCTTGGGGCGACCATGTCGCTACCCTTGCTTGCGGACCTCATCGAGGGCCGCGGCGAATGGCATGTCTTTCTGGAAAGCGGTATCATAACCGTCCTGACAGGTGTCATCCTGGCGATGAGCTGTTCGAACGGTGTGGGCGAAGGGCTGACCATTCGCCAGACGTTCTTGCTGACCACTGGTGTTTGGGTGGCCCTGCCTTTTTTCGGCGCGATCCCGTTCCTGTTCGGCGAGACCGAGCTGCGTTTTGTTGATGCCTATTTCGAGGCGATGTCTGGCCTGACGACAACGGGGTCGACCGTGATTTCGGGGCTAGACGACTTACCGCAGGGCTTGCTGCTGTGGCGCGGTGTGTTGCAATGGTTGGGTGGCATCGGCATCATCGTTGTCGCCATGGTTTTCCTGCCCGAGCTACGCGTCGGGGGCATGCAGATCTTCCGCTCGGAAGGTTTTGAAACAATGGGGAAAATTCTGCCTCGCGCGCAAGAGATAGCGGGGCAGATTTCGCTGATCTATGTTTTCCTGACCTTTGTCTGCGCGTTGGTATATGCGGGTTTTGGCATGTCGTTCTTTGACGCCGTGGTGCACGCAATGACGACAATCGCGACAGGCGGGTTTTCGAATTATGATGCGTCGTTCGCTACGTTTTCAGGCCCGACCGAATATGCCGCATCTGTCTTCATGATTCTGGCGGCCTTGCCATTTGTGCGCTACGTGCAGCTGGCGAATGGTCATACAAGCTCGCTTTTGAGGGACAGCCAGATTCGCACTTTTCTGGCGACGATCATGGTTTTGGTCATTATCATGACGATGTTCTTGCTGGCGGTTTTCCCACATCATTGGGAGAAAGCATTCCGAGAGTCGCTGTTCAACATCACCTCGATCATTTCCGGGACGGGTTATGCCAGCGTCAATTACATGACTTGGGGTAGTTTTCCCGTGATGGTGTTCTTTTTGGTTGGCCTGATCGGTGGCTGTGCTGGCTCAACCGCTTGTTCGATCAAGGTTTTCCGATACCAGTTGCTGTTTGCGTCGATCAAAACCCAAATTCGGCGCATCCGCTCTCCGCATGGTGTGTTCATGCCGCTCTATGATGGGCGGCCGATCGGCACGGATGTTCTGACCTCGGTCATGAGTTTCTTCATGTTCTTCGTGTTGTCGATGGGCATTCTGGCTTGGGCGTTGGCGCTGACTGGGCTGGATTTTATCACTTCGGTCTCAGGTGCAGCCACGGCGTTGGCGAATGTCGGACCGGGCCTTGGCGATCAGATCGGTCCTGCAGGAAACTTTGCCGGGCTGAGCGATACGGCCAAGTGGTTGTTGTCCATCGGAATGCTGGTGGGACGTTTAGAACTACTGGCAGTCTACGCGCTATTTACCGTTCAATTCTGGAGAAGTTGATGAAAAGACCCCTTGGCGCGCAGATCTCGCACATGCTCAGGGACCGAGGCGTGGACGTCATTTTTGGCATTCCCGGCGTGCATAACCAAGAGATGTATCGCGGTATCGAAGAGGCCGGTATTACCCACGTTCTGGCGCGCCACGAACAAGGCGCCGGGTTTATGGCCGATGGATATGCGCGGGCAACGGGTAAACCCGGCGTGGCTTATGTGATTACGGGGCCGGGTCTGTGCAACATCATGACACCGATGGGGCAGGGCTATACGGATTCTGTTCCTATGCTTGTTCTGTCCTCGTGCCTCGACGAAACGCAGGTTGTGCAGGGTCAGTTACACCAGATGAAAGATCAGCGCGCAGCGGCGGACACCGTGGCCGACTGGTCCCTTCAAGCGAATACAGCGCAGGCAGCCTACGGCCTAGTCGAGCGCGCCTTTGAAGAGTTCGAGCTGTCCCGACCGCGACCGAAACATATCCAGATCCCGATCGCGCAGCTTGAAACCGAGGCCGACCCAGCCCCGTTCCCCAATCAGCCGGGGTTGCGCACAAAGGCGTTGCCACCAGATGTCGCGCCGGTTCTTTCTATGTTGAACATTGCGCGCCGGCCGCTGTTTATTTTGGGTGGTGGGACGCGGTCGAACCTGTGGCGGCAAATTCTGACCCAATTGGGGGCTGCGTGCTTTACCACATATGCGGGTCGCGGGTTGGCTGGTTTGAACTATCCGCTGGATTTCGGAGCATACCTGCCGCGTCCCAGCAGTGTGGACGTCATTGCCTCCGCCGACCTGGCCATCGCAGTGGGGGCTGAACTGGGCGAAGTCGATCTGTGGCGCGATAAGCTGGGGTATAGTGGAAATCTTGTCCGCGTGGATATCGACCCTGTGGTGCTATCCGATCATCACCGGGCCGCGGTCAAGCTGCAGGCGGATGGAGAGAGCTTTGCCCACGCGTTGTGGAGCTCAATTGACCATGTAAAGCCGTCCTCTGGCTGGACGCCGGAAGAGGTCGCGCAGGCACGTGCCCGGTGGCGCGCGGAGGTTGATGCCGAAAGACCCGGTCTTGTGCCGGTTATCGATGCGCTGCGGGCGGCGATCCCCGCCGACTGTATGATTTATTCGGACATGACACAGTTTGCGTATGTCGCAAAAGAAGTCTGGGATATGACCTTTCCGTACCATTGGCATCACCCAACGGGTTTCGGAACACTTGGGTATGCTTTGCCTGCTGGAATAGGCGGTGCGGTT
This sequence comes from Ruegeria sp. G5, assembly GCF_056533365.1. Classification (NCBI taxonomy): domain Bacteria; kingdom Pseudomonadati; phylum Pseudomonadota; class Alphaproteobacteria; order Rhodobacterales; family Roseobacteraceae; genus Ruegeria; species Ruegeria sp. G5. Next base: position 109,584 of record NZ_JBQFOK010000005.1, read on the forward strand.
GCGCGCGCTGGTAAGCCTACGGCGGTAATCGCCGGAGATTATGGTTTTCACTACACCATGATGGAGCTGGGGGTCGCGGTCGAGCTTGGTCTGTCTTTGCCGATCATCCTATGGGACAACGGCAAACTGAAGGAGATCGAGGACAGCATGGTCCGTGGTCAGATTGCCCCTAATGCGGTCGTTGCGCGAAATCCCGATTTCTGCAAACTGGCTGAGGCGTTCGGTGCTTTATCGGCGGCACCCACTAATCTGGACGAGATGCAGCAAGCTGTAAGGGCGGCCTTTGATGCGCCGGTTCCAACGCTAATCCGGATCACACCGGACATCGTCTGAAACAAAAAAGCGCTGCTTAGCCGACGGCGCTTTTTTGTATGAAGCATTGGTTAATCCCAACAATGCACCAGAACAGTCATCCCTGTAGCGCGCCGGTTCAACTCATTAGGTGAGATTTGCGTATCGGATTGGCTGGACTGGCCAGAGATACCAGCCTTGCCCAGAATCTCGCTCAGGCGAGCGGCGGTTGCTGCCAAACTGACCGAAGCGGGCAGGGTGCGTCCTTCGGATGGGGTTGGCAGCAGCATACCCACGACATGCCCCGCATCATCAAAGACCGGGCCACCTGCGTCTCCGGGTTGAGCGGCAAGTGCAAGTCGCTTGACCCCTTCTTCGCCATTCAGGCCGCGCACATCAGCGATTTGTCCGTATGTCAGAGTAGGAGCGCCCAAAGCCCCTTGGTACGAAAAGCCGGATACCGCCACCTCGGATTGGATGCGGGGGATATCCGCGCTGAATTCAGCAACACTCAGCGGTGCAAGATTGGTTCGGGGGCGCAGGACGGAAACGCCAAGATCGGCGTCACTCCACGCCACTTGCAGTTCCTGATCGCCGTCAAGGGTTACGCGCGTGCAGCTATTGGTGGCTTCCGCTACGGTCAGCACAGTTCCATTTGCATCCGCGAAGAACCCTGACCGCGACAGGCGAGGTTTGCGGATTTGCAGCCCAGAGACAAGGTCAATCCGCTGTTCGGCGTCCGCACCGGCGGCCGAGTCCAAAACAGCGTCATTCACCGCAAAGCTGGCCTTCATCGCCCCCAGTATGCGTTTACGGCGCGCTTCGTCGCCGTCTGGCCAAACCAAAGTAAACCCTTTGATCTTGCCGTCGTTCAAACGGGCTTCGGTATAAGACACAATGCCATTCCCGCGCCCTTCGAGCACAAAGCTGTCACCGCGCAGCTGTCTTTGACCTTCCAGTGGGACAACTTCCAGCGATTGCATAACCTCATACAATGCGCGCAACGTGTCTTTGTTGCCTTGCTGACTGATCAACAATGCGCTTGCACCCAAATCGGACGTGCTGTCGAAATGCGCAAAAGGCGCTTCGTAGCGCGAAAACGCAACGGCACCCAAGGGCAGATCGATATCAATCCCCGCCTGTGGGTCCACGTGTCGTGCCATCCCAACACTGATCAAGGGGGCGTTGAAGTCGTCCATAAGTGCCCTGCGTTGTGCAGTGGTCAGGACGCCAGTTGCCTCAAACCCGTTGAAACGCTGCCAGTCGCCCATTGAACGGCGGGTGCCTTGCCCAAACGCGCCATCAATTGTCGAGTTGTAAAAACCCGCCGCTTGTAAGGCCGTCTGCAGCGCTTTGCGTTCTTCTGCTGTCAAAAGACGCTCGCTTTGCAACGCTTCAGCGCGGGTTTCGTCGGTCGGTTCCGCTGACAGTCCGACCACGGGTTCTTGTGGTTGCGGCTCGACCGGGGGGGACACGACACCACGGTCCAACAGGTTTACGCCGACAGGCCAGAACTGCTGGCCGAGTGTATTTGAAAAGGTTATGTAACTGTCCGAAGGTATCTGCCCCTCGGCCCTGTATACGCGCAATACCTGCTCGGCATCGCTGCGTAAATACGGACCAATAACAATGGCATACCAGCCAGAGTTCAGACGAAATCCGTTCACATCCGGCAAGATGCTTGCGTAAGCCTGCGCCCGATCCTGAGCCTCGCTCAGAGAAGGTCGTGCCTCAACCTGAACCCAAACGCCCGCGTCTTGTTGGGCGATGACGGCGCGCGCGCCAAATAGAAAAAGAAACAGAATTGCCGAAAATAAGCGTGTCATTGTCTGCCCGTGTCCGCGGTGTTTTAGCTTTGCCGCAGACTACGCGATTTGGGGTATTGAACGCCATGCCAAGAACGCGGGGAATTTCCAGTGTGGCGGCGCAGTGACAGCTAGAGCACACTGGCCCGTTGACGCCCCTTGGCCCCTTGCATAGGAAGGGCAAAACCCAACGGAACCGGCGCCTGTGCGCCAAAGGGAATGACATGACCGAACCGTCCAGCGCACCACGTTCATTTCAGGAAATAATCCTGCGGTTGCAAACCTATTGGGCCGCCAAAGGCTGTGCGATTCTACAGCCTTACGACATGGAGGTCGGAGCAGGCACTTTTCACCCGGCGACCACGTTGCGTGCGTTGGGGTCCAAGGCTTGGGCAGCCGCCTATGTGCAGCCGTCGCGCCGACCTACAGACGGGCGGTACGGTGAAAACCCAAACCGGCTGCAGCATTATTACCAGTATCAGGTGTTGATCAAACCCAGCCCGCCGGACTTGCAGGAGTTGTACCTGGGGTCGCTTGAAGCCATCGGCATCGACATGGACCTGCACGACATCCGCTTTGTCGAGGACGACTGGGAAAGCCCCACGCTTGGTGCATGGGGCTTGGGCTGGGAGGTCTGGTGCGATGGCATGGAAGTAAGCCAATTCACCTATTTCCAGCAGGTAGGTGGCCATGATTGTGCACCCGTGTCCGGCGAATTGACCTATGGTCTGGAGCGTCTGGCAATGTACGTCCTTGGCATCGACCACGTGATGGACATGCCTTTCAATGACCCGCAATCGCCTAATCCTTTGAAATACGGGGATATTTTCAAGCAGACCGAAGAAGAGTATGCGCGTTGGAACTTCGACGTTGCCAACACCGAGGTGTTATTGCGTCAATTTGAAGAAGCCGAAGCGGAATGTGCCGCTATTCTGGGGCAGGAGCATGACGATCCCAAAACAGGCAAGCGCATCGTGATGGCACACCCGGCCTATGATCAGTGCATCAAGGCCTCTCATATCTTCAACCTTCTGGACGCACGGGGTGTGATCTCGGTAACAGAGCGTCAGGCTTATATTGGCCGGGTGCGGGCGCTGGCCAAGCAATGCGCTGATGCGTTCGTCATGACCGAGGCCGCCGGGTTCGAGGCCTGATGGCGGGTTCAGGCCAGTCCGGGCAAAAGAACCTTGAGACCGTCTGCGATCATGCTGATCGCGATGGCAGACAGGATCATGCCCATGAACCGGCTCATGATTACGCGGGCATTCTCGGACAGGCGTTTGGACAGCGCCGAAGCGTTCCAGAATGTGATGAACAACAAAGTCAGAACGACCAGAAAAACACCTGCGTAAACAATGGCATCCACAGGTTTCGTAATGTGGTGCGCGTAAAGGATCAGCGTGGTGATGGTACCGGGCCCCACGAGAATCGGGAAGGCCAAGGGGTAGAAAGCAACGGTTTCGGGTTTGGGATAGGCTTGCTTTTCATCCGCGGTGCCATGATGCGTGGTGCTTTCGTTCCCGCTCAGCATGTTCAGCCCGATCATCAGGACGACAAGCCCCCCTGCGACACGCAGATCATCGACACTGATGCCGAAGAGCCCCAGTGCCTTGTTCCCAACCACAGCAAATGCCCCGCCCAGTATCAGACAATACAAAGCGGTTTTAGTGGCGACCTTTCGTTGATCTGTCGGGGTAAGGCCATCGGTTACGCTCAGGAAAACGGGCAGGTTGGTGATCGGGTTCATGATGGCGAACAATGCGCCAAAGAATCCGACGGCAAGGGTAGAGTCCATTCGAAAAGCCTCATTTCAGCCTGTAATGATTTGAAACTTGTCCCATTTCTCACATGTTTGAAAGAGGCCGCGTGATCAGGATGTGTGAACTATGACCGGAAAACTGCTAGCTATCCTATTGCTCGCGTCTGCGGCCGTGGCCGGAGGGGCCATGTACTATCTGCAGGTTTATGGTTTTTACTACACGGTAGAACCCGTGCCAGGGCAGGACGTTTCGCTGATGCTGTCTGAGGATGAGCAGCCTGAGGCAATTACTTATACCGCATTTCAGGCGATTGACGCCGACAGTTCACCGATCCGGTACCGGGCCTGTTTTCAAGCGGATTTGTCACCGGCTGACATGTCCCGTTTTGTTCCGGTCGAGAACCCGGAGCCGCTGACTGCTCCGGGTTGGTTTGACTGCTATGATGCGGCGTTGCTGGCCGAGGATTTGAAAGCAGGGCGCGCTCAGGCGTTTATGGGGCAAAAGAACATTCACTTTGGCGTGGATCGTATTGTTGCCATTACAGAAGATGGCAGAGGTTTCGTCTGGCACGCCCTGAACAATTGCGGTGAAAAAGCATATGACGGTACCGTCGTAGGAGAAGAGTGCCCGGTCAGGCCGCAGGAATAAGCGATGGTGGATGGTACGCTTCAGATCCCGGACTTTTTGACCGCGACGCTGGGCTTTGCCGTCTATCTGATCGGTGCCGAAATCAACGCACGTATTGCTGCGCTTCGACAGTTCAACATTCCTGAGCCCGTGACCGGTGGCTTGTTGGCGTCGTTGTTTTTCTTGCTGCTTTACCTTGTTTTTGACATTGAGGTGTCTTTTGGCTTGGCAGCCCGAGACTTCTTACTGGTGCTGTTCTTTGCGGGCATAGGATTGAACGCGCGGTTGTCGGATTTAATAGCGGGCGGTAAGCCACTGTTTTTGCTATTGATCCTGACTTTTGCGATGATCGTTCTGCAAAACGTCGTCGGTGCCGCTGGCGCGGCCATGTTCGGATATCCCGCGCAGGCAGGTGTTTTGTTCGGCTCGGCCGCTTTGATTGGCGGTCACGGAACAGCCATTGCCTGGGCACCCGAAGTTGGTGAGATCACCGGCCTTGCTGGCACGACCGAGTTGGGAGTGGCGGTCGCGACTGTCGGTTTGGTTCTGGCCGCACTTGTCGGCGGGCCCATTGCGCGATTCCTTGTCGAAGGTAAAAAACTGACGCCCGATCGCCCGGCCGAAGAGCACACGGTTGGATTGCCCGAAAGCCCAAGCGAAGCTGCAGCCAAGATCGATCACCTGACAATCATGCGGGTCATGCTGTTTTTGAATCTCGCGATTGTCGCCGGGTATCTTTTGCATCAGGTGATCAGCGCGGCAGGGCTAAAACTGCCACTATTTGTCCCCTGTCTGATCATGGGCATAGTGATCGCCAACCTGCGATCCGCGCTGTTCCCTTCGGCCAAGCCTGTCGCAAGAACACCGTCCTTGGCCTTAATATCCGAGTTCTCACTGGGCGCGTTTTTGGCGATGTCGTTGATGAGCCTTCAGCTTTGGACCATCGCTCAGCTGGGTCTGGCCATTGTCGTCATAATGGCCGCGCAAACTTTGTTGACTGTTGTCTTCGTTGTTTGGCTGTTGTTCCCCGTCATGGGCGGAAACTACCGGGCTGCGGTTCTGTCAGCCGGGTTTGGCGGTTTCGCTTTGGGCGCAACACCAACGGCAATCGCAAATATGACCGCTGTAACCAAGCGATATGGCCCTTCACCTATTGCCTTTATCGTATTGCCCCTTGTATCCGCATTCTTTGTGGATATCGCTAATGCCATCGTCATCCAGACGATCGTTTCATTCTAAGGACCGACCATGCCCGACCTGCTGATCGAACTGTTTTCCGAGGAAATCCCCGCGCGCATGCAGACCCGCGCCGGTGAGGATCTGAAAAAGCGGATTACCGACGGGTTGGTTGAGGCTGGTTTGACCTATGCGGGTGCTGCGGCGATGACCACTCCGCGGCGGCTGACACTGGCGGTCGAAGGGTTGCTAGCCGAAAGCCCGACTATTCGCGAAGAACGCAAGGGGCCCAAGGTCGGCGCACCTGACAAAGCGATCGAAGGTTTTCTGCGCGGCGCAGGGCTGACGCGGGAACAGTTGGAAGAGCGTGAAACACCCAAGGGCGCAGTATATTTCGCGACAATCGAAAAAGCGGGCCGCCCAGCGGCAGAGATTGTAGCCGAAGTTCTTGAGGCGACCATCCGGAATTTCCCGTGGCCCAAGTCAATGCGCTGGGGCAGTGGTCCGCTGCGCTGGGTGCGCCCACTGCATTCCATCCTGTGCATCCTCAGCAATGAAGCAGGCGCCGAGATTGTGCCGCTTGAAATTGACGGAATCAAATCTGGCGATACAACCGATGGGCACCGTTTCATGGCACCCGGTCGGTTCAACGTAACATCTTTTGACGACTACGCGGCCAAACTAAAACGCGCTTTTGTGGTGTTGAACCCTGCGGATCGGGCAGAGCATATCTGGAACGACGCTCAGAACATGGCTTTTGCCGCTGGTCTTGAAGTGGTTGAAGACAAAGGCTTGCTGGCTGAAGTTGCCGGGTTGGTCGAGTGGCCCGTTGTCTTGATGGGCAAGATCGACGATGAATTCTTGGATCTGCCACCCGAGGTTTTGCAGACCTCAATGAAAGAGCATCAGAAGTTTTTCTCGGTCAAGAACCCCAAGACCGGTCGGATCGAGCAATTCATCACCGTCGCCAACCGCGAGACTTCAGATAACGGGCGGACCATTCTAGCGGGGAACCAAAAGGTTCTGTCAGCGCGTCTGGCCGATGCCAAGTTCTTTTGGGAGAATGACCTGCGTATCGTCAAATCCGAGGGGTTTGAACCGTGGGTCGAGAGACTGGACTCTGTGACCTTCCACGCGAAACTGGGTTCGCAAGGGGACCGTGTGAACCGCATCGCGGCTTTGGCGCATGAACTGGCCCCAACGGTAGGGGCTACCCCCGCTCTGGCGATGATGGCGGCGCAAGGGTGCAAGGCAGATTTGTCGTCGGAGATGGTGTTCGAATTCCCCGAGTTGCAGGGCCTTATGGGCCGCTATTATGCAAATGCTGCCGAACTGCCTGCAGAAGTGGGGCAGGCGAGCGAAGAGCATTATTCACCGCTGGGCCCCTCGGATGACGTTCCAACCGCGCCGGTTTCCGTGGCGGTTGCGTTAGCCGACAAGCTGGATACGTTGGCCGGGTTCTGGGCGATCGAAGAGAAACCCACCGGGTCAAAGGACCCGTTCGCCCTGCGTCGTGCGGCGTTGGGGGTTATTCGATTGATTTTGGAGAACGGAGTTCGATTTTCACTAAGGGATGAATGCCAAAAATCGGTTTCCAAGCTGCAACATAGCCAAGTCTTTCTCGATGTTTTGGACGAGAAAGGAGAAGTGGATTGGAAAGAATACGCATTTTTGGACGCGATATCGGATGTGACGGTTGACCCGAAATCGCCCCACATTGTAAGTGCTTTCTTTGATCATGTGATGGCAGAAGCTCACAAAGCCCAGTGGGATTTGGGCACGTTGGTGCGTTGGGTGAAGCGTAGACAGATTGAGGTTGCAAGCGACCTCCTCTCGTTCTTCCATGACCGCCTCAAGGTCTTCCTGCGCGACGAAGGCATCCGGCACGATATCATCGACGCATGTATTGCCATGGATGGCAGCGATGACTTGAACCTGCTGGTCAAGCGCGCCCGTGCGTTGAACGCGGTGATCGCGACAGAAGATGGTGAAAACCTTGTTCAGGGGTTCAAACGGGCCAACAACATCCTGACGCAGGCCGAGGAAAAGGACGGTGTCGAATACTCCTACGGCGCGGATGTGAAATTTGCCGAGACCGATAGCGAAAAGGCCCTTTTCGCGGCCCTGGATCAAGCACAGGCGGAAATCGAGCCTGCGCTGAATGCAGAAGACTTCTCCGCCGCCATGAGCACTATGGCAGGGTTGCGCGGCCCGGTGGACGCCTTCTTTGACGAGGTTCAGGTCAACACGGACAATGATATCCTGCGCCGCAACCGTTTGAACCTGCTTAGCCAAATCCGCCAGGTGTGTTCGCGTGTAGCGGATCTCAGCAAGATCGAGGGCTGACCCAGATCGCCCTTGCGTCAATGATGCAGGGGCTTATGCTGCGGTCAAACCAAAAGGTGCCGCAGTGCAGAATAACCCGCATACCACGCTGATCACGCCCAAAGCGCCCCTAACGCCACATACCCATGGTGGACGGGCGAAATGTCTGCAACGTCTTGTCCGACTGGACATGCCGGTTCCAAGGACAGTGGCGCTGTCATTTGATGCAGTGCAGAGCATTGCCAAAGGGCAGGTGCCCGACATAAGCGCAATCCTGGACCAATTCAGTCAGACGGCGCTTCTTTGCGTCCGCCCCAGCTCGGAAGATCCAGATTGGGGTGGTCCCGGTGCGATCCTGAATATCGGGATGAACGACGCACGCTATGTGGACTTATCTGATTCCATGGGAGGAGAGGCCGCGGCTGCGCTGTATCTGCGGTTTGTGCAAAGCTACGCAGTACATGTGGCCCGTTTGGACGCTGACGTTTTCGACGATATCGACGCCGATGGCCGCGAAGGTCTAAAGCAGTCCCTGCGCGCCTATGAAGACGAAACCGACGAGAGCTTTCCGCAAGAACGGGGCGAGCAGCTCATCGCCGTTTTGCGGTCGATGGCGCGGGCTTGGGACGGCACATCTGCACGCCTGTTGCGGCAAGCCAAGGGTGCCCCTGCAGATGCGGGCTTGGGACTGGTTATTCAGGAAATGATCCCGGGCGTGGGTCAGGGGGAATGTGGCTCGGGTGTTTTGCAGTTGGTTGATCCGACTACAGGAATGCCTCAGCTAACGGGGCGGTATCTTAGCCAGAGTCAGGGTAGGGACGCTTTGGGCGAGGGCGTGGCGGCGCTGTATCTGGAAAAGGATCCGCGCGGCTTGTCGCTGGAAGAGGTCGCGCCCGAGGCCTTCGCCGATCTCAAGGCTCATGCTGCTTTGATGCGTGAAAAACTGCGCGAGGAAATGCAGGTCGAGTTCGTGATTGAAAACGGCCGAGTGCATATTCTTGATGGCGTGCGTGTCCAGCGCAGCGCGCGCGCGTCTATGCGGATTGCCGTGCGGCTGGCCGAAGACGGCATCATTCCGGCGCAAGAAGCCGTGATGCGCGTGGATCCCCATTCGTTGAACGAATTGCTCCACCGTCAGGTTCATCCAGAGGCGCGTCGAGATGTTCTGACCACAGGCATTGCCGCAAGTCCCGGCGCTGCGACCGGTAAGCTTGTTTTCACCTCAGCAGAAGCACAAGCAAGTGCCGCGCGGGGCGAGCCTTGTATTCTGGTTCGTCGCGAAACTGCCCCTGAAGACGTGCGTGGGATGCATGCAGCCGTCGCCGTGTTGACCGAAAAGGGCGGTATGACCAGCCATGCGGCGGTGATTGGCCGGGGTCTTGGTCTTCCGTGTATAGTTGGCGCGTCCGAGATGCGCTTCCAAACCAAGAAAAAGATGCTGACGGCACCAGACGGCAGGGTTTTCACTACTGGCGATACGCTGACGATCGACGGCAGTTCCGGGCAGGTTTTGGCCGGACAGCCAGCAATGCTGGAAGCCGCGTTAGACGATTGTTTCCAAACACTTATGGGATGGGCTGACGCTGAGCGGGATATCGCGATCCGTGCGAACGCTGACACCCCAGCGGACGCACAGACCGCCCGGAACTTTATGGCGCAGGGGATCGGTCTTTGCCGGACAGAACACATGTTCTTCGACCCCGGTCGTTTGATCGTTATGCGCGAGATGATCTTTGCGCAGACGTCCTCCGGTCGGGCTGCGGTGCTGGAGCGACTGCTGCCCATGCAGCGCGAAGATTTTGTTCAGCTTTTCCGTATCATGGAAGGTCAACCCGTGTGCATCCGGTTGTTTGATCCGCCATTGCACGAATTCCTACCCACGACACGCGGCGGGCAACGTGAACTGGCCGAAGCACTGGACCTGCCGGTTTCCGATGTAGAACGTCGTGTGGACGCGATGAGCGAATACAATCCGATGTTGGGCTTACGAGGCGTTCGGCTGGGTGTCACGGTTCCGGAAATCTATGACATGCAAGCCCGCGCAATCTTTGAGGCAACTTTAGAGGCCAGCAAAAACGGCGCGCCCGTTGTGCCCGAGGTGATGATCCCCTTGGTCTCGGCCAAGCGGGAAGTGGAGTTGGTTAAATCGCGCATAGATTCGGTTGCGGCTTCGGTTGCGGCTGAACAAGGGCAGGAATTTGAATATCGTCTGGGCGTGATGGTGGAAACGCCACGCGCGTGTTTGCGCGCGGATGAAATCGCGCCGCAGACGGCATTCCTGAGCTTTGGCACCAACGACCTGACGCAGATGACATATGGTTTGTCGCGCGATGACGCGGGGCGGTTCATGTCGGCTTATGTGCGTCAGGGTGTTTTTGCCGAAGACCCGTTTCATGTGCTGGATGCGGACGGTGTCGGAGAGCTGCTCAAGCTTGGATCGGAACGTGGAAGAGGCGCGCAACCGGACGTGACTTTGTCAGTCTGCGGCGAACATGGCGGGAACCCCGAATCAATCGCCCTTTGTCGGGATTTGGGATTCGACTACGTCTCGTGTTCACCGTTCCGGGTACCCGTCGCTCGGCTGGCTGCCGCTCAACTGGCGATTTCGTCCAGACTTGGGGGTTGACACGCGTGTTGTACGCTAGAAATTGTAGGAAACAATAAGCCTCGCTGTTGGAATTATTTTGCACAACGGCGATTTTCCACTTGCTTTTTGCCCAAAACTGGACGTTTCCGATTCAATTCGTTAAGAGCCTCGTCGCGCCCGCCGGGGGAGGGTATGGCGCGTAACGTGCCTGTGCGAGGTTATCTGATGCTACGATACATACTGGCTGTTGCCGCAATGGCAGCAACCACGCTGCCGAGTGTTTCCGTCGCTGAGAGGGAAGCAACCGATACTGCCAAGCGTGAACTAGTGGCCCGGACTGAATTGCCCGGTCAAAACTTCCGTGACTACCTAAGTCTGTTCAAGCCGCGTAAGGCGGTTGAACCACGAAAAATGTCCTACTCTAAGGACTGGTTGGACAAGCAACCGAAAGCGTCGGGGGACGAACACTTTAAGTGCCTGGCCGAAGCGTTGTACTTCGAAGCGCGTGGGGAAAGCGTGCGAGGTCAATTTGCTGTGGCCGAAGTCATCTTGAACCGCGTTGATAGCGGCCGGTTCCCAGACACTCTCTGTGGGGTCATCAAGCAAGGGACCGGCAAAAAATACCAGTGCCAGTTCACCTACACCTGCGATGGCCGCAAGGAAGTGATCCGTGAGAAAAAAGCCTATGAGCGGGTGTCCAAAGTGGCGCGCGCGGCGATTGACGGCAATATTCCGGATCTGACCGAAGGAGCGACGCACTACCATACGACCGCAGTGCGCCCGTCCTGGTCACGTGTCTATAAGGAAACCGCCCGTATCGGAGTGCACATCTTCTATCGGCACAACTATCGTACGGCGAGCAACTAACTGACGCACCTGCGCTGGAACCTTATGGCGCGGGGCGTTTTATGACCTATGTTGCGAGCCAGGAGGCTCGCAATGATTTTTTCCCGCAGACAGTTCCTGCAAACCGGTGCAGCTTTGATGTTGGCGCCCAACGTGGCGCGTGCATCTTTTCCCACGTTGGTTGCCCAACAAACCAAACAGCAGATTGCGCCTGATACATTCCCTGAAACATCCGTTTGGACTTATGGCGGAACGGTTCCGGGGACCGAGATTCGAATACCACAGGGTGGTCGCGTACAACGCCGTTTGGTGAACAATCTGCCTCAGCCAACGACGATACATTGGCACGGCATCCGGATCGCCAACGCGATGGACGGGGTGCCGGGGTTGACGCAGGACCTGGTCGAGGCCGACGGTAATTTCGACTACGATTTCGTTGTGCCTGATGCGGGAACGTATTGGTACCACGCGCATAACCGCTCGATGGAGCAGGTGGCACGTGGTTTATACGGACCACTGATTGTTGAAGAAGCTGTTGCAGTCGACGTAGATCGCGATCTGACACTCATGCTGGACGATTGGCGACTTGAGCCCGAGACAGCGCAGATCTCGGAAGATTTTGATAACGGCCACGATCTGAGCCATGCCGGAAGGCTGGGTAATATCGTGTCCGTCAATGGGCAATTCGATCCCTCATATAAGGTCGGGCCGGGGGAACGCCTGCGGCTGCGCTTGGTCAATGCTGCGAACGCGCGCATATTCGAGCTGGGATTGGACGGCTTGACGGGATGGCTGGTGGCGTTGGACGGAATGCCCTTGGATGTGCCACTTGAGGTTACCGACAGCTTTCCGCTGGGTCCGGCGCAGCGCGCGGATTTGATCGTTGATGTGTCGGGTTCAACCGACACTGCCAGTCTGGTGAGTTTTGAACGCGATGGCGGCTTTGGGATGGTTCGATTTGATGTCTCGGGCGCTGCAGCGACCGCGCGATCCGGGATTGTGCCTCTGCCGCCCAATCCTGTGCCAGAGGTTGTTCTGGACGATGCGCCTTTGCACCGGATGACCATGCAAGGCGGGGCAATGCAATGGCTATCCTCTGCCAAGCTGGGTGAGACCGAATTGTCCGGTCAGGAATTAGCACAGCTAGGGCGTTTCTGGGCTTTGAACGGATATGCTGAACGTCCAAAGGATCCCTTTCTGGATGCGTCGCTGGGAACAACCCATCGGATCGAGTTCGTGAACCAAACGGCGTTTCCGCATGCGATGCATTTGCACGGCCACCACTTCCGTCTGATTTTGTCAGACGGAACACTGGGACCATGGCGTGACACAGTGTTGGTCGGACGCGGTCAGACCCGGCAGGTCGCTCTTGTGGCGGATAACCCGGGCGACTGGTTGCTACATTGTCATATGTTGGGACATGCCGCGTCGGGTATGATGAGTTGGTTTCGCGTCACCTGACGACGCATTCTACGGGTAGAAAGGCGTTTGTTGCAGTGCTATACGCGCGCGCATCGTTTAATTTGGGCTGATCAGTCCAAAAGCCCGAGAAGGTCCAACTTATGAGTTCTGAAATCCGCCTCGCATTTGCGCACCCTTCGGAGCGTTCCGAAGCGACAGCCGATCGGGGGCCATTGGACCGCATTTCACTGCGCGATCACATCGTTGATGTTGAAATAGGGGCGTTTCAGGCTGAACGTGGTACGACGCAACGCATTTGCTTCAATATCGTTGTTGAGGTTCGCCCTCTGACAGATCCGATTGACGACGATGTGGATCGCATTCTGTCTTATGATCGCGTAACCGAGGCAATCGCCTTTGAACTCGCCGCTGAGCGACTGAATTTGCTCGAAACTTTAGCTGACCGCGTGGCGGAGCGAATTCTACTTGAGCCTCAGGCGGTAAGGGCCTTTGTCAGAATAGAAAAGCTGGACCGTGGCCCAGGTGCTTTGGGAGTCGAGATTGTTCGTGGCAAGGATGCCGTCCAACACGAGGTCGTTGAAGAAGAGCGCCCGCATCCCCGTTTGGTTTTCCTTTCGAATGAGGCGATTGCATCCGAAAATCTGACGGGTTGGATTGACCAGCTTGAGAACCGCCAACGTCCGCTTATCCTCTGTGTCGGAGCGGCGGATATCGCGGTGTCCCAGACAGGTCATGCGATGACGCAGCGCCGGATCGACCTGCTGGCAATTGAACAAAATGCGTGGGTTTTGGCTGCCCGGGATCATCGTTGCGTTGTTGTATCCACTCGAACAGAGTTAGATTGGGCTATGAAAAATGGTCAGATTTGCGTCTGGGCCCCGTCCAAGATCGTACTGGATGCGGTCGATGGCCCTTCGGCGGCGCCTTCTGATGCTGTTGCTTTGGCCGCGTGGTTTGCCGCCACTTTTGAGGCAAGCGAAATGATGGTGATCGGCGGTGCGTTACCTCAGGATCCTAAAACGCCGCTGCGTGCTGTTTCCGTGGATCAGGCGAAACTGTGAAACAGTACTACCGTCCGCTTGTTCAAAATGGATCAGTGCGCCCCCTAGGGGCTATGCCGCTGGCGGGTCAGAACTTGTGGTTTACGCATGTTGAGCAGTTGAGCCGGGACTCAACGCATCGGATAGTTGCCGCTGCCGAAGTTCCGGATGACGTACTGGATCGTCTGACGCGCCCACGTACGGCGTTGGTTGGTCTTGATATGAATCGCCCCCATATCATGGGCATCCTAAACGCAACGCCCGATAGCTTTTCGGATGGTGGTGTACACAACTCAGTTCAATCGGCGCAGTCTGCCGCCATCCAAATGGTGCAAGACGACGCCACCATCCTTGATATCGGCGGTGAGTCGACACGACCCGGTGCGTCTTTCGTCCCTGCGGGCGAGGAAATCGAGCGAACGGAGCCGCTGATCCGCGCGATCCGTAAAAAGACCGATGCGCTGATTTCAATTGATACGCGAAAATCTGAGGTTGCAAAAGCGGCGTGGGAAGCAGGGGCCGGGCTGATCAATGACGTCTCGGGGTTTACCTTTGATCCGCAGTTGGCCCCATTTTGCGCGCAGATGGGTGCTGCCGTGTGCGTGATGCATATGCTGGGCGATCCGTCTACGATGCAGAAAAACCCAATTTATGACAACGTCTTGCTGGACGTTTTTGATTTTTTGGATGAACAGGTCGCGCATCTGGAGAAGCTTGGGTTAAACCGAAACCAGATCGTGGTGGACCCGGGCATCGGGTTCGGCAAAACGTCAGATCACAACCTGACCCTGCTGCAAAACCTTAGCCTGTTTCACGGCATTGGGTGCCCAATTTTGTTAGGTGTATCCCGCAAGGGTTTCATCGGTCAGATCGGCAAAGAGACGCGCAAGGACGCCCGCGCGCCGGGTTCAATTGCAGTTGGTCTTGCTGGTCTGGCACAAGGTGTACAGATCTTGCGGGTGCATGACGTGGCCGAGACTGCACAAGCCTTGCGTCTATGGGCTGCCGTCCGGTAATCCGGTCGCAAGCACGAAAGTACGGAGAGAGAAGAGATGCGCAAGCTGTTCGGAACCGATGGCGTGAGAGGAACTGCCAACACTCATCCGATCACCGCCGAGATGGCTTTGCGTATTGGTGCCGCAGTAGGGCGATATTTCCGGCGTGACCAGTCTGGCGCTCACCGGGTGGTTATTGGCAAGGATACGCGCCTGTCCGGGTATATGTTGGAAAATGCTCTGACGGCCGGATTAACCTCGACAGGAATGAATGTCCTTTTGTTGGGCCCGGTGCCGACCCCGGCTGTAGGTTTGATGACACGGTCTATGCGGGCTGATCTTGGGGTAATGATCTCAGCCAGTCATAACCCGGCTGAGGATAACGGAATAAAGTTCTTTGGGCCGGACGGGTTCAAGCTGTCGGATCAAGCAGAAGCCGAAATTGAGCGCTTGATTGATGAAGGCGTCAAGCCAGCCCAGGCGCAGAATATTGGCCGTGCGCGTCGTGTGGATGATGCTCGGTTTCGCTATGGCGAGCGTGTAAAATCGTCATTGTCTCGTGATTTGCGCCTGGACGGTCTAAAGGTTGTGGTCGATTGCGCAAATGGTGCTGCACACCGCACTGCGCCCGAAGTTTTGTGGGAGTTGGGTGCCGAAGTGATTCCGGTTGGCGTCACGCCGAACGGTAAGAACATCAACCTCAACTGCGGGTCGACCAAGCCCCAGCTGGCGGCCGAAACGGTCGTGGCACATGGCGCTGACGTGGGGATTTGTCTGGACGGTGACGCAGACCGTGTGGTGATGGTCGACGAAAACGGTCAGATCGCCGATGGGGACCAGTTGATGGCGTTGTTGGCCGGTTGCTGGGCCAAGGCCGACCGTCTGCGGGGCGGGGCTCTGGTCGCCACAGTGATGTCCAACCTTGGGCTTGAACGTCACTTGAGCTCTTTAGGGTTACGACTGGAGCGCACGGCGGTTGGGGACCGCTATGTCGTAGAACGGATGCGAGAAGGCGACTTCAACCTTGGCGGCGAGCAATCGGGCCACATCGTCATGAGCGATTTCGCCACCACCGGGGACGGCCTTATGGCAGGTCTGCATTTTCTGGCTGAGATGGTACATTCGGGACGCAAAGCGTCCGAGTTGGCGGTGCAATTCGAAACGGTCCCGCAAATGCTCAAGAACGTACGATACGGGGCGGGACAAACCCCGCTAGAGGCCGCGAACGTCCAAGCCGCGATAGCGGATGCCGAGGCGCGGTTGAACGGGCAGGGGCGGCTGCTGATCCGTAAATCGGGTACAGAACCGCTGATCCGTGTCATGGCGGAATGCGAGGACGACGCGCTACTGGCTCAGGTCGTCGACGGTATCGTCGCCGAGGTCGAGGCTGTCGCGGGTTAACGCCCGATCAGCATCCGCCGTAAGCTGAACCATTGGCTGATAGCCAAACCTGTCAGGATCATCGCCAGAGCGATGTAAAACCGCAATGGCAGCGCTTCGGACAGGATCCAAGCGCCGAAGACCATCGACCATATTGGAACCTGATAGTTCACCAGCGTCAGGAACACCGAGCCCGCGCTGCGGATGATCGAAACGCGCAAGAGCGTGGCAAAGGCCGTCGGTATCAGCCCTAGTCCGATAATCGCAAGGCTGGGCCGTGTACCTTCCCAACGCGGTATCCCTTCGGTCACCAACATGATGGGGAGCAAGATGACTGAGCCAACCAGCAAGGTCAGCGCTGCCAGCACCACCGGGTCGATCGGAGGGCAGCGGCGGGTGAAGATCGAAGCGCAGGAATAGCACAAGGCCGCACCGATGCACGCCAGTTGAGCAATCGGCTCGGCGCCTTGGCCAAGCTGCGCCAGACCGGGGCCGATCAAGACCAAAGCGCCTGCAAAACCCAGCGAAACGCCAAAAAATTTGCGCGCGTTGAGGGGCTCGTCAGAGAAAAAATGCGCCAGCGGCAAGACCATGAGAGGAATGGCGGCCATCGACAGCCCGGCAAAAGCCGAGGGAACATATTGCTGTCCCCAGCTCAGCAATACGAATGGCAAGGCGGTGGACAACACACCGATTATACCGATCGACCACCATAGGCCTCGCGAGTAGCTGGGAAGAGGGCGCTTTGTCACCGCCATCAAGGCCATCAACATGACGGCACCTAAAGTGGTACGAGCCGTCGCAACTGTGACCGGGCCATACCCTTCAAGGGCCATCGCGACGACCATAAAGGTTCCGCCCCAGATCAGGCCCAATGCGACAACGCCGCTCCAGTCTCGGGATGTAGGGTGGTCAACCATATGTAACCTTGGTTTGGCTAGGACGAAAAAGGGCGACCCAATAGGCCGCCCTCTCGCAAAATCAGGTTGGGATCAGTTCTTTTCCTGATCAACCAGTTTGCCGGCAGAGATCCACGGCATCATGCCGCGCAGTTTCTTACCAACTTCTTCGATCTGGTGTTCGTCGTTCAGGCGGCGTGTACCTTTGAAGAAAGGCTGGCCGACTTGGTTTTCCTGCATGAAGTCACGCACGAATTTACCGGTCTGAATATCGGTCAGGATCGCCTTCATCTCTTTCTTGGTCTGCTCATAAGGCAGAACGCGCGGGCCCGAGACATACTCGCCATACTCGGCGGTGTTCGAGATCGAGTAGTTCATGTTCGCGATGCCGCCTTCGTAGATCAGGTCTACGATCAGCTTCACTTCGTGCAGACACTCGAAATAAGCCATTTCGGGCGCGTAACCGGCCTCGACCAGGGTTTCAAAGCCCATGCGGATCAGCTCTACCAGGCCACCGCACAAAACGGCCTGTTCACCGAACAGGTCAGTTTCGCATTCTTCGCGGAAGTTGGTTTCGATAATGCCTGAACGGCCGCCACCGATGGCCGAGCAGTAGGACAAGCCGATTTCCAGCGCTTTGCCGGTTGCGTCGGTGTGTACGGCAACAAGGCAAGGCACGCCGCCGCCTTTGACATACTCGCCACGTACGGTGTGGCCAGGGCCTTTGGGGGCCATCATGATGACGTCAACGCCTTCTTTGGGCTCGATCAGGCCAAAGTGGACGTTCAGGCCGTGGGCGAATGCAATAGCCGCGCCCGGCTTGATATTGTCATGCACGTATTTCTTGTAGGTTTCGGCCTGCAGTTCGTCGGGCATGGTGAACATGATGACGTCGCACCAGGCTGCGGCTTCTGCGATACCCATGACCTGCAGACCTTCGGCTTCTGCTTTCTTTGCAGAGCCCGAGCCCTCACGCAGAGCAACGACAAGGTTTTTGGCACCCGAGTCACGCAGGTTCAGTGCGTGGGCGTGCCCTTGCGAGCCATAGCCCAGGATCGCCACTTTTTTGTCTTTGATCAGGTTAATGTCGCAATCGCGATCGTAATAGACGCGCATGTCGCTGGTCCTTTCAGTTTCGATTGAAGGAGGTTCTAAAGTCAGTCATCCGAGATTACGACAGTGTAGAGCTTGAAATTTTCTATTTTTGATGAGAAGTAATTCGCCAAATTTGAAGATTGTGAAAAAATCATGCTTGACGAAATAGACCGGCGAATCCTGCGCCACTTTCAGGCCGATCCCAGCCTGTCGACAGCCGAGCTGGCAGAGCGCAGCCGTATCTCCTCCAGCCTGTGTTGGCGCCGGATCGAGAAAATGCAAGAAGCGGGCGTCATCGAAGGGCAAGAGGCCGCGATCGACTGGTCCGTGTTGGGTTATGCGGTCGAGGTGTCCTTACGTATCACTCTAGACAAGACACAACCGCGCGCCTTTGACGAATTCACCGCCGCAGCCAGACAGGTGCCGGAAGTCATAGAAATCCAGACTTTTCTGGGTCGTGTGGATGTGCGGCTATCGGTGTTGGCGCGGGACATGCCGCACTACCAGCAGCTATACCGCGACCAGATCCTGACGCTGCCGCATATCGCGGACATCGAGGCCTTGATGCACATTGCGCGAGTCAAAAGCGACGTGGTGCTGCCGGTATGATTGAATTGGACGAAATAGACCGCCGCATCCTGCGATCCTTAGTACAGGATGCTGCGCAAAGCGCCGGTGCTTTGGGGCGCAAATTGGGGTTGTCTCAGCCAGCGACGTGGCGCCGCATTCGCCGTTTGGAAGAGGCCGGGGTGATCAAGGGGCGCCGATTGCGATTGAACGCCGAAGCTTTGGGTTTTGGGGTGACCGTTTTTCTAGGTGTTAAGCTGGCACGGAAGGGTCAGATCAGCCTTGCAGACTTTGAACGCGCCGTCAGCGCCATTCCCGAAGTTCAGACGGTAGAACACGTCCTTGGACTATACGACTACCGGTTGCGCGTCGTTGCCCGCGATATTGCGGATTTTGAGCGCGTGCTCAGACGGCGCATCATGACCTTGCCCGGGGCAGGCGATGTCGAGGCCAACGTGCTGCTCAGCGAAGAAAGGTTGCCGGGGCCGATGGGCTAAGTCAGTACTTTGTTCTGATGCAGTAACCTGGATGGTGCGTCATGCGTGCGAATGTCATCGGTTTGCCATCCCGCCACGTCGTCCGCTCGAGTTGGATCATCGATGCGCCAGCCGTTGTGCCCATGAACTCGGCCAAGCGGCTATCTGCGGAAATTGCGCAGAACGCGACCTCGGCTTCGGTGAAGGGGGCTGCTTTCAACAACCACTCGTGCGGCCCATGCGATTCCAGATCCGCGAATTCCACATCGGGCACGACTTCGATGTTGATCCAACGCTCTTCAAGTTGAAAGGGGCGGTTGTCTGCGTAGTGCATGCAAACCACATGCAAGACACGCGAATTGGGCGACACGCCCAATTGTGACGCCAACCAACCCGGGCTTTCGACAATGTTCCGTTCAACCAGTGAATAGCGGTAAGTAGAGTTTTGGTTTTCCACTGTTTGCCGCGTCAGTGAAAACTCAAGCTTGGCGTGTTTGCTGGGCTCTTTCTTGACCCTCGTCCCGCTTTTGCGCTTGCGTTCAACAAAGCCCTGATCGGCAAGTTCCCGCAACGCGCGGTTCACCGTCGCGCGGGCGCAATTGAATTCTTCAGCAAGCTGGGTTTCCGTCGGCAACAAAGCGCCCTGAGGCCAGATACGGGTTTCAATCCGCCGTTTCACCTCGTCCCGTACATTTTGAAAACTAATCCGCTTGTGGGCCGTCACGTTGGAAAATACCTTTCTGCTGTAAAGTGAATGCATCTGGTCAGAAACACGTAGAAGTGTAAAGGGCAGGTGATACTAATTGGCGTCATTTATTGCGAGGTTAGCTCGAAAAAAAGTGTTTTCAGAGGGGCGTTATTGGGTTCCCTCGGGTCAATCTCGAAGGTTAGAGTGCGGCGTGCCAGAACGGGTCAGTTGCCCCGGTCGGCGGCTGTAACTGAAAGGATTAATCATGGCAGCGCTTTTGGACACCATTGACCCGAATGGTCTGGAAGAGTTTTCGGTCGTCTTCACGGATCGGTCCCTGAACCACATGTCGGCCCAGTTCCAGACTGTGATGCGCGATATTTCTGGCATGCTGAAAGAGGTGTATAACGCGGATGGTGTCGCAGTTATTCCGGGTGGCGGCACGTACGGCATGGAAGCCGTGGCGCGGCAATTCGCCCGGGACGCCAATGTGCTGGTCGTTCGGAATGGATGGTTTTCCTATCGGTGGAGCCAGATCATCGAGTCCGGTAGCCTGACCAAGTCAGCAACCGTGTTCAAGGCGCGGCAGACAGGAAATTCCAGCCCGTCCCCCTTTGCGCCCGCACCGATCGAGGAAGTGGTCGCAGCTATTCTGGAGCAAAAGCCTGACGTTGTGTTCGCCCCTCATGTCGAGACATCGGCGGGCGTTGTCTTGCCGGACGCCTATGTCACTGCTTTGGCACAGGCCGCGCATGAGGTCGGTGCGCTGATGGTGTTGGATTGCATCGCATCGGGTTGTGCGTGGGTCGACATGAAGGCAACCGGCGTGGATGTCCTGATCTCTGCTCCGCAAAAGGGGTGGAGCGCGTCACCCTGCGCCGGCTTGGTAATGCTGTCCGAGCGGGCCGAGGCGCGTTTGGAAGAAACAACTTCAGACAGCTTTGCCGTTGATCTCAAGAAATGGCGTCAGATTATGCAGGCCTATGAAAACGGTGGCCATGCCTACCATGCGACGATGCCGACGGATGCGCTGAAGGCGTTTCGCGACACGATGCAAGAGACGCGGGAATACGGTTTTGAGAAACTGCGGGACGCCCAGTGGGCCTTGGGGGATGGCGTGCGTGCCATGCTCAAAGACAAGGGTGTCGTTTCAGTTGCGGCAGATGGCTTTGGCGCACCCGGCGTCGTTGTCAGCTATACGGCGGATCCCGAAATTCAGAACGGCAAGAAATTTGCTGCCTTGGGGATGCAGATCGCTGCAGGCGTTCCGTTGCAATGCGATGAACCCGCAGATTTCAGCACCTTCCGGCTTGGCTTGTTTGGATTGGACAAGCTGTACGACGTCGACGGCACAATTGCGCGATTGAAGCGCGTGTTGGACCAGGTCCTGTAATCTTGCCCTAACGGACGCCAAGACCCATTTGCATAAGGGTCTTGCGCACCGGCGGAAGGGAGTACAGGGCGTTTAGCCCCATCGCCCGAGCGTCCCGCAATGGCCGCGCCTCAATCATTGAGGCGCGGTTCAGCAAATCGATACCTTTGACCCGCATCTCAATCTCGGCATGGCGCGACTTGTGGTAAGCCTCAAGCATCTGTGCGTCCCCCAAACCATCGGGTCGCGCCTGGGCCAGTTCCTGAAGGCTGCGTAGATCACCCAGTGACATGTTAAGACCTTGTGCGCCAATGGGGGGCACAACATGGGCAGCTTCGGCCATCAAGGCGACACGTTCACCCGATAAGCGTTCAGCAGACTGGCTGATGATCGGCCAGATCGTCCGTCGTGAGGCCAGCGTTAGAGGTCCAAGCAACCCACAGGACCGTTCCGTCATCAAGGCTTCGAACGCTTCTTTTTCGGTGTTCAATAGCTCGACTGCCCGAGGGCCGCGCTCCATCCATACGATGGCTGACGACGGTTGGCCTTGCCAGTCGGGCAGGGGAACCAAAGTGAAAGGCCCACCCGAGCGGTGGATTTCTGTTGAGACGTTTTCGTGTGGGGTCGGGTGTGTCACCGCAAATGCCAAGGCCTTTTGGCCGTAACGCGTGGTCCGCACCTGAATGCCCGCGGCCTCTCTCATGACAGAGTTGCGCCCATCCGCTGCAACAACCAGTTTGCACCGAATACGACACCCATCGCTCAACCCGACGCGGGCTTCGGCTGTGCGGGTAAAAAGGCTCACCGTGCCAGTGCCTGGGCGAAAATCGACATTGGGCAGTTCTGCCAAACGGGCCACCATTTCACGCCGCAGCAACCAGTTCGGTAAATTCCACCCAAAAGGCTGGTCCGAGATATCGGCCGCGTTGAAATCACGTACGACGCGGGGTTCCGGAAACTCACCGCCTGCGTCCACAATGCGCATGATCTGTAGCGGAGCGGCATGGGCATCAAGCCTATCCCACAGCCCGCATTGTTCCAGTAGTCCGCGTGCAGGTTGCAGGAACGCAGTGGTCCGCAGATCAGACCCGTCGACGTCGCGTTCCGTGATTGGCGGGGCAGGGTCCACGCAAACTACCTGAAACCCAGCAGCACCAAAGGCCGCTGCGGCGGTCAATCCGGCGATGCCGCCGCCGGAAATCAGGATGTCGCAGCTGTCTGTCATGACCGTGGCCTCCGTAACTTGGGCAGAACCTAGATCGGTTCATGGTCAGGTGCCAAGCGACATCCTGTCCCGTATCCTAGCCGCGAGAGATCAGGATGAGGATCAGAAACATAACCGGCACCATCATAAGCGCCGGAATATACAGTCCGGGCAATCCAAACAGCAGGATCGAACAACCCCACATGCTGAAAATCGCAATCGCGGTATAGCCCCAGTCTTCTCCCTCGCTGTTGGCGACATCACGCGCCATCCAACCAAACAGGGGGATTGCAAACAAAAGGCGCTGCCAGATTGGCAGGCGCCTAAGACCTTCGGTCGCGCTCATGGGATTCTCCGATTCTGTTCGTCGCTGCAGCGCATATAAGGATGCCAATGCAGCCGCAGAATGTGCAGATCGTCGCAGTGTGACAGCCTACCGCAGGAGGCTTAGAAAAGCAGTCAGATCATCGGTATGGTGGTGAATATGGTCGGCCTCATGCGGCTCGGGCGCGACATGAACTGTGCGCATTCCCAAGGCATGCGGGGCGGCCAGATTGCGCGGTTCATCCTCGAACATCGCGGCTTTGGCAGCGTCAATTCCGTCTTGCGCAAAGATCGCCTCAAACGCGGCCTTTTGTGGCTTGGGTCGGTAGTCGGCGTGTTCGATTCCGTAAATTGCGTCAAACAAACCGCTGAGGCCGCGTGCGGCCAAAACACGCTCGGCATACGGCGCGCTGCCATTGGTGTAGACGATGCGACGCCCCGGCAGCGAGCGGATGTGATCTGCGAGGTCGGCATCGGGGTCCATGTGGCTCATGTCGACCTGATGCACGGCGTGCAGATAGGGATCTGGGTCCAAATCGTGCTCGGCCATCAGGCCGGCCAGCGTGGTGCCGTATTCCCGCCAATAGTGGGAACGCAGCCGATCCGCCTCGGCCCGGTCAACGCCGATCGCGTCTACTACGTAATCCGTCATCAGCACCTCGATCTGATCGAACAGGCGCATGTGAGGTGGGTAAAGGGTGTTGTCCAGATCGAACACCCACTGCGTGACGTGAGAAAAGGCAGGTTTGACCATGGTTTGGGTTTAGGCCGCCACAACCCGGTTTTCAATGCCGCACTTGATTGCAGGGGGCGGGGACGGATAGACAGGTTCGAACGAGGAGACAAACCACCCGATGCCGCATTCCAAACAATCCAACAAGGACGCCTACAGTCTGATCCTAGAAGCCATTGATGTTGGCGTATACAAGCCCGGCGACCGGTTGGTCGAAAGCGAACTGGCCGAACGGTTCGGAGTGTCGCGCACCCCCATCCGCGAAGCTTTGCAACGCTTGGAAACGCAGTCTCTGCTCGAACGGGATGGGCGCTCGCTGATTGTGGCTTCGCTGGATCACAACCAGATGGCCGAGCTTTACGTGGTCCGGCGCGAGTTAGAAGGCTTAGCAGCCAGCCTAGCTGCGAAACACGCAACGGAAGAGGAGATCAGGGTTCTGCAGGAAATGGTCGCCGCCGATGATGCGCTGGTGGATGATCCAACGGCCTTGTCACGCGCAAACCGCAGGTTTCATGAACAAATCCACCTTGCCTCGCACAACCGGTATCTGGTGCAGCAGCTTGACCTTGTGCACAGAACTATGGCGCTGATGGCGACAACGTCTCTAGCCGCACAGGGACGGGGTGAAATCGCCCAAAACGAACATAAGGCCATTGTCGACGCTATTGCCGAACGGGACGAAGAGGCCGCGGCGCGCGCATTGAAAGAGCACATCTCAGTCGCGTTCATGA
The DNA here is from genome assembly GCF_056533365.1 of Ruegeria sp. G5. Taxonomy (NCBI): domain Bacteria; kingdom Pseudomonadati; phylum Pseudomonadota; class Alphaproteobacteria; order Rhodobacterales; family Roseobacteraceae; genus Ruegeria; species Ruegeria sp. G5. The sequence goes on from NZ_JBQFOK010000005.1 coordinate 133,927, forward strand.
CACGCTTGAAACAGGACGCTGTGCGTCGCGAAAACTAAGGGTTAAGGCAGCGGGATGTCTTCCCCCGCCTGTCCATGCTGGGTTTTGTCCCAGTAGAATGGATTGCGGACCAGCTCCCAAAGCGCCTTATACGCAGCCAACACGCCAAGCGGATAGTAGAGCGGCATCGTCACCACCCATGGCACTAGAAACCGCCGTTCGGGTGCGGCAACCGCAATCAGACCCACGGACAAATTCGTAACCTCGGCCAAGATGAACAGACCAATCAGCCCGAACATCGCCTGCATCGGCAGTATTGCATTGAATGGATTTGCAAGGCCGAGTGTCGTCAGCCAGAACAACCAAAGTACCGGGGCGAGCAGAAATTGCCCGATCGTTCCGACGAAGAACGCCTGAAAACCAAGAAATTTGACGATCCCCAATTCCGCAATCAATTGGCGCGGTGCGCGCATATGGACCAGATAGGTAACCATGAAGCCTTTCAACCAGCGTGAGCGTTGTTTGATCCACGGCCAGGCCCGAAAGTTCGCTTCCTCATAAGTCGTCGTATCTACCATTTCGGTGCGATATCCCGACCTGCTAAGCCGAACGCCAAGATCAGCGTCTTCGGTGACGTTGTGGGCGTCCCAACCCCCCAATTCGATCAGCTTGTCCCGCCGGAAAAAGAATGTCGTACCGCCTAAGGGAACGACCAGACCTAACCGGGCTATGCCCTGCAGCACCACGCGAAACCAGCTGTTGTATTCAATGGTAAAACACCGCGACCGCCAATTGGTTTGAGGGTTGTAATAATCCAGCACGCCCTGCAGGCAGACCACGTCTTTATCCGCACGTGCAAAGTGTTCTACGACACGCTCAATCTGGTCGGGTTGCGGTGCGTCCTCTGCATCCCAGACACCCAAGATGTCCCCGCGGCAGAAATCCAAAGCGTAGTTCATAGCGCGTGGCTTAGTGGTCAGCCCATTTCGTTCAGGCGCTTCAACAATTCTGATCCAACTGGGCAGGGTAATATTCGCCAAAGCGCTGCGGGTGACGTCGTCTGATTGCTCGAGCACGAGAATTACATCCAGCAGAGCCTTGGGATACGTCAGCCTTTGAAGCCTGCGTATAAGCTCGTTGGCGATTTCGCGTTCTTTATAAAGTGGAACCAGAATGGAAACGCGCGGCATTTTTGGGGGTGGGTTTTCAAACTGCTGAGAAATTTTAGGCTTTGCCAAGCAAGCCCACAGGCCCGCAAGCCTAAGCGCAAGAAACAGGACCAGCGATAAAACAGCGGCGGCCAGAAGGGCGGCCAATCCCGGGCTGGGCCAGACAGCTACTAAAGCGATGATGCCAATCAGTGCGAGCATTGGACCGGTACGGGTCCGCGTAGTCCAGGAACGACAACTTTGATTGGCAGCCACTCGGGTTTCGGCGGCCTCGGCCAATTGTTTGGAAAAAGCGTGCTCGATATGGCGGTCGATCTGTTCACTTGATGCCAGAACAGGGACGACCGTGTAGTCGAATTGATCCAAGTCTCGCCGGACTGCCTCGAAAAGGTCTGGGCGGGCCGTCGCAACCAACAGAATTGGTCCGACTCGCGACCAAGGGATAACGTTGTGCCACAACCAGTAATCTACGCTCATCAATTGGCACAAAGTGCTATCCGGCGCGTGCATCGAAAGGTCCACAACCTGCAAACCGGATTGCGCTGACAGTCCATGCAGGACGTCTTGCCGATCCAGCCAGCCTTCACCGACCAGAATTTCCCCTAGCGGTGCTTGTTGATGCTTTTGCAGTTCTAAGGCTTTTCCCAGTTGATCATCACTGATCAGACCGCTGTCAACGAGGCAGGTGCCCAAAGGTTTTCTGACCCGCCGTGGTATTGGCTTCGCTTGGGCGAATTGCTGCAGGTTCAGTTCAACCATAAAAAACCCTGACACACATGACGAGTGTCAGGGATGATCCATTAAGGTTAACAGCAGGTTAATCCTTAACGATGTGCGTCAAGCCTGTGCTTTATTCTCAGCCATGGCTTTAGCGAAGCGTTCGAACAGGTAAAAACTGTCCTGTGGCCCGGGGGAGGCTTCCGGGTGGTACTGCACCGAGTAAACCGGGCGGTCGGCCATCCGAATTCCGCAGTTCGAGCCGTCAAACAATGAGCGGTGCGTTTCGACAACACCGTCGGGCAAGGACTGTGCGTCAACAGCAAAACCGTGGTTCATCGAGGTGATTTCGACCTTGCCCGTGTCCAGATCCTTGACCGGGTGGTTTGCACCGTGGTGGCCGTGGTTCATCTTGACGGTTTGACCGCCCAAGGCCAATGCCAGCATCTGGTGGCCAAGGCAAATGCCAAAGACCGGCAGGTCCGTTGTCTCCAGAACTTCTTTGATCATCGGGACCGCGTATTCGCCGGTTGCTGCCGGATCGCCTGGTCCGTTTGAAAGAAATACACCGTCGGGGTTATGCGCTAGCACTTCGGCGGCCGTCGCCGTGGCGGGCAGGACGGTCACATCGCAACCGGCAGAGGCCAGACACCGCAGGATGTTGCGCTTTGCACCATAATCGATGGCAACAACCTTGTGGGCAGGGTTTTCCTGACGGGGGTACCCATCCGGCCATGCCCACCGCATTTCGTCCCAGCGATAGCTTTGGGCGCAAGTGACCTCTTTCGCGAGGTCCATACCTTCCAGTCCGGCAAACCCACGCGCGGCAGCGACCAAAGATTCGATGTCGAAATTGCCGTCGGGATCGTGGGCCAAAGCAACATGCGGAGCGCCTTGCTGACGGATCGCACGGGTCAGGCGGCGGGTATCGACGCCACCGATCGCGATGCGGCCGCGACGCGCAAGCCAGGTTTTCAACTCTTCCGCCGAGCGCCAGTTGGACGGTTCGGTCGGGTCCCATTTGACCACCATGCCAGCGGCAACCGGATCGCCGGTCTCATCGTCTTCGGGGTTCACACCCACATTACCGATATGCGGGAAGGTGAAAGTGACGATCTGACCGGCATATGAGGGATCGGTCATGATCTCCTGATAACCTGTCATGGCGGTGTTAAAGCACAGCTCAGCCACTGTTTGGCCGGTGGCACCAAAGCCGATCCCGTAGAACAGTGTACCGTCGGCCAATGCCAGACATGCGGTGGGCTTGGACGGGGCGTTCTGTGCCATGGCGCGACTCTCCTGCAAGGTAAACCGGCGCATACCTAAGGGGGTTACGCCTTTGGGTCAAGCCTGTTCAAATTTTGGGCTATCTATATAAATCAACAACTTAGCCATATTCGTCCCCGGTTGTGTCGCGCTTTTTGTTTCGATATGGTCGGGGTTCCTTTTTCCATGGGGATGGACAGATCATATGGATATGCGTTCGCGGGTGACTTCTGCCCTGAAGCAAGCAATGAAAGACAAGGAAGCTGAGCGTTTGTCGACGCTGCGTTTGATCAATGCCGCGATCAAGGACCGCGATATTGCCTCACGTGCATCAGACAACGAAGAAGCCAAGGGCTGCGGCGATGCCGAGGTTCTTGAAATTCTTGGTAAAATGACGAAACAGCGTAAGGAAAGCGCGCGCGCCTACGAAGAGGGTGGACGGCTGGACCTGGCTGAGCGCGAGCTGCGTGAAGTTGAAGTTATCGAAGAGTTTTTGCCCAAGCAATTGGACGAAGACGAAGTCTCCAAGGCGATTGAGACTGCGATAACCGCCACTGGCGCGGGCTCGATCCGTGACATGGGCAAGGTCATGGGCGAGCTTAAGACGCGCTATACGGGTCAGATGGATTTCGGCAAGGTCGGCCCGATGGTTAAAGACCAGCTTTGCGCATCCGCAAGCGGCGGTTGCTGATCCACAAATCACGACAAAGGCTGATTACTGCGCGACTGGTTCGCGCAGTTTTTTTGTAAGCTCATCGTATAAAGAAATCCGTTCTTCTTCGGTAAGAAACGCGCCAATTTCTACCTCACGGCCCTGACCAGACAGCGTAACGTAGTTTGGTACCGGTCCGCCATGCGCGTGCATTTCAGGTCTGGCCCAATAGCGGTTGCAGACCCACTCTTGCGGGCCTTTGCGGGGGTGATGGTGGATTAGCCGCGCTTGGGTGCCGTTCAATGTTAAGACCTCAAACACACTTCGTGCTTTGTAATTGGCTTGAATCGCGAGCCAAACGCCCAGAACAGTCACAAGCAGGAAGGGCAGCAGGCCCCACAGCACAGCCGATCCCAGTACGGCCATCAAGGGGATCAACCCGAACAGGAAGACAGACAGTACGACACGGCCGGCCCATCGCGGTGGTAACGAGTTATGCGGCCAAAGCCGCAATTCTTGTTCGGATGCTGATGTTTGATTCCACTGATAGGGCATGATCCTAAAATAGCGTCACTGCAACGCGTGTCGACGGGTGTAATCAGGTGACGTGGCCAACCCGCGCCCAGGACAATGCATCGTCAAGGCGGTCGTCGCCCCAGAAGACTTCTCCGCGCACGACAAAGGTTGGTGCCCCGAAAACACCCAAGCGTGCAGCCCGGTCAGTGTCGACCTCTAGCGCCGCGACAATATCAGGGCTGCGTGCGCGGGCCAGAACGATGCGTGGGTCCTGTTGGCATCTATGCAGCGCCTCTGTCTGCGCCGCCTCGCTGCCTGCCTCGATCCCATCTTCGAACCAGATGCGGTACAGGTTTTGTGTGAAAGCTTTGCCCCAGCCGTCTCTCATTCCAAGCAAGGCGATTTGATTGGCCAGCGCTAGGTCTGACACGGGATAGGGGGCAGGAAGATGGGCGTGCAAGTGGTACTTTGCAGCGCGCCTTTCGATATCGCGCCACATATAGGCAGACTTGGTGGGTTTTCCCGCAAACGGGATGTTCTGTTGATCGGCCATGATGGTGCGGACGTTGAATGGCTGCCAGCGCACCGACGCGTTGTTTTCCGCGCACCAGTCATCCATGCGCATAATCGTCAGGAAACTGTAGGTGCTGCCGATTGAGAACCAAAAATCCAATTCAGACATAAGCTACCCCCGGTTTGGCGGGACGTGTCACCCTTTGCAGGATAGCTGATTTTGTGGGTTTTCGCGACTGTTCCGTGAAAGGGTTGCCGCCAAAGAAAAACCCCGCCGTTTTGGCGGGGTTTTGGTGTTGGTCGGGATTAGTGCGCGTGGCCCTTGTCCCAGTCTTCCTGCTTGGGCAGCTGCTCGAACGTGTGTTCTGGCGGCGGCGTGGGCAGGGTCCATTCCAGCGTGTCCGCGTATTCGTTCCACGGGTTCGGACGTGTTTCCTTCGCGCCGCGGAAGAGGGCGTAGAAAACGATGCCGAAGAACAGCAGGAACGAAGCAAACGAGATGAACGCACCGATCGACGATACAAAGTTCCACTGGGCGAACGCCTCGGGGTAGTCGATGTAGCGGCGTGGCATGCCCTGGCGGCCCAGGAAGTGCTGCGGGAAGAAGGTCAGGTTTGCGCCGATGAAGAACATCCAAAAGTGGATCTTGCCCCAGAACTCGGAATACTGACGGCCCGTCATCTTCGAGAAGTAGAAGTAGACGCCCGCAAAGATCGCAAACACGGCACCCAAGCTCATCACATAGTGGAAGTGCGCAACGACGTAGTACGTGTCGTGATAGGCGCGGTCTACACCAGCCTGCGACAGAACCACACCGGTCACACCTCCGACGGTGAACAGGAACAGGAAGCCAAATGCGAACAGCATCGGTGTCTTGAACTCGATCGATCCGCCCCACATGGTCGCGATCCACGAGAACACCTTAACGCCTGTCGGAACCGCGATGACCATCGTAGCCAGCATAAAGTAAGCCTGCTGACGCAGCGACATACCAACGGTGTACATGTGGTGTGCCCACACGACAAAGCCCAGTACACCGATTGCGATGATCGCCCAGACCATCGGCAGGTAACCAAAGATCGGCTTGCGCGCGAAGGTGGCAATCACGTGGCTGATGATGCCAAAGCCGGGCAGGATGACGATGTACACTTCGGGGTGGCCGAAGAACCACAGGATGTGCTGATACAGGATCGGATCGCCACCACCTGCAGGATCGAAGAAGGTGAAGCCAAAGTTACGATCCATCAGCAGCATGGTGATCGCGCCCGCCAGAACCGGCAGGGACAGAAGAATCAGCCACGAGGTGACGAAGATCGACCAGCTGAACAGCGGCACCTTGAACAGTGTCATGCCCGGGGCACGCATGTTCAGGAACGTGGTGATCATGTTGATCGCGCCGAGGATCGAGGAGGCGCCCGATACGTGCACGGCGAAGATCGCAAGGTCCATGGACATGCCGCCCTCGGTCGTGGACAGCGGTGGGTAGAGAACCCAGCCAACGCCCGAACCAAGCTGATCGTTACCACCGGGGCTCAGCAGCGAGGCCACGCCCAGCGAGGTACCAGCGACATACAGCCAGAAGGACAGGTTGTTCATCCGCGGGAACGCCATGTCCGGCGCGCCGATCTGCAACGGCATGAAATAGTTGCCAAATCCGCCGAACAGGGCAGGGATGACAACGAAGAACATCATCAGAACACCGTGATAGGTGATCATAACGTTCCACAGGTGCCCGTTAGGGGTGCATGGGTCGGCCATAAAGCCTTCAAGGCACATATACTGCACACCGGGGTGCATCAGCTCGAGCCGCATATATACGGTCATCGCCACCGAGATAAACCCGGCAAGCGCCGAGAATATCAGGTAGAGAATCCCGATGTCCTTGTGGTTGGTCGACATGAACCAGCGCGTGAAAAACCCACGGTTGTCTTCATGATCGTGACCATGAATGGCTGCGTCTGCCATTATAGGTGCCTCCTGTTGCAACTGCACCGCGCAGCCAGACCTCTCCGGCGCGCGGGATTCCTGCTGGTTTTAGAATGCGAAAGAGGCGCCTTCAATGGTCGAGTTTGATCTGGATCAAGAATAATTGTCGCGGGCAAGACAGGGACCCGCGTATTTTCGACCTAAAGCAATGCAGATCTGGGTATCGCACATGAAAATTCAAGCCACCGAATACCAAGGCGAATTCGCGGCTTGACCCTTGCGAGGTGGCACAGCAGTACTTGTTTCAACGCTGAAATCGGAGAACTGACATGACCGCCTATGACCCCGACAATATCTTTGCCAAGATTCTGCGCGGTGAAATCCCGTCAACGAAGGTCTATGAAGACGACGAGACATTGGCGTTCATGGACATCATGCCAAGATCTGATGGCCATTTGCTGGTTATCCCGAAAACACCGTGTCGAAATCTTCTGGACGCCACGCCCGTGCAACTGGCCGCGGTCGCATCCACGACACAGAAACTGGCCAAAGCGGTTGTGAAGGCGTTCGATGCCGATGGTGTGACGGTTCAGCAGTTCAATGAAGCCGCGGGCGGGCAGGAGGTGTTCCACCTCCATTTCCACGTTTTGCCCCGTCATGAAGGCGTCCCTATGCGCGCACCTGGAAATATGGGGGATTTTGAGCAGATCGCCCAGCACGCCGAGAAAATCAAAGCTGCTCTTGCTTAAAAGACTTGAGGCTGGCCTTGCTGAAAAAGAATTGCCGTTCCGATTTGGGGTCGGAACGGCAGACTCGTTAACAAGAACTTTTCCGACCTCATGGGATACCCCATGGTTACCGGTTTAACACACCACTCACTCTCGAACGGTAGGATCATATTAGCCGCGAATTTGCGGCCTGTATTCACTTGAGTGGATTTTAGGTAAATTTAGCTGTTTTGAGGCTTCCAGCTCGTAAGTTATTGCCCTGAAATGGAAACAGAGCAGATTGGTGGCCTCTGATTGTTCACAAAAATACCGAGATTGAGCGATTCGTCTGTTATGTATTTGGCGAATTTGAGGCAAAGATATCGTCAAACGTTTTGCGCAGCGCTGTGTCTACATCTTCCATCGTGACGGGCAGTCCAAGATCGACCAGAGACGTCACGCCGTGTTCGGTGATGCCGCAGGGCACGATCCCCGTGAAATGGTCCAGATCCGGCTCGACGTTGATCGATATCCCATGAAAGCTGACCCACTTGCGAAGGCGCAAACCGATTGCTGCAACCTTGTCTTCCGCAGGTTGACCGGAAACTGTCCGGGGTTTGTCGTCGCGGCGCACCCAAACACCAACACGCCCATCTCTGATTTCTCCGGTTACGTTGAATTCGGCCAGCGACGCGATGACCCATGCTTCCAACTGTTTTACGAAAAGGCGTACGTCTCGGCCGCGTTTGTTCAGGTCTAACATGACATATGCAACCCGCTGACCCGGCCCGTGATACGTGTATTCACCGCCGCGCTTGGACGTGTACACAGGAAACCGGTCGGGATCGGTCAGGTCTTGGGGCTTTGCCGATGTTCCCGCCGTATAGAGTGGCGGGTGTTCCAGAAGCCAAACGCATTCGTCGGCAACGCCCGCTGAGATATCGGCGACGCGTGCCTCCATAAAGGCCACGGCATCGTCATAGTCGGTCAAGCCGTCTGTTATCTTCCATTCCATGGCTGTGTCATATCGTGCGGGTGCAGCAAGGGAAAGAGGTCAGGCAGCCTCGGCCAGGCAGCGCTGCAAAACCTGTGTGTAGGTGGGTGTTCCTTGTGCGCCGGTCAAAAGATATTTTCCGCCAAAAACCATGGATGGAACGCCGGATATCCCACGGCTGGTCCAGAACTGTTGTTTCTCCCGCACCGGCGCGATGTGCGCACCAGACGTGAGTGCCTCATGTGCGGCGTCCCGATCCAGCCCGGCGGTTTCTACGGCGTTCAGCAGGACCTTCGTATCCGAAACATCCTGACCATCAGTGAAATAGGCCTGGAACAACGCAAGCTTCAGCGGGTGCTGACGCCCTTGCGCCTCGGCCCAGTCCAACAATTGATGCGCCGCGAACGTGTTTACGATCCGGCTGTCATCGCTAAAATTAAAGGTGAACCCCAGTTCCGAGCCCAATTGCGTCAGCCTTTCGCGGGCCTGCTGACTTTGTTCGGCGGTCGAGCCGTATTTCTCCATGATATGCTCACGCAGGTTTTGACCTTCGGGCGGCATTTTCGGGTTCAGCTCAAAAGGGTGCCATCTGAGCTTGGCCAATACGTTTTCCTGCTGCAGAGCCTGATCCAATTGTCTGAAACCTACGATACACCAAGGACAAACGACGTCAGATACGACATCCACCTGAACGATGGGGCGAGGGTCTGGCGTTGTCATGCTAAGGCTCCTGACTGGGCGGATGTATTGAATTTCATGCTACAGATATGAATGGGGGACAGGAAATCAATCCGGCGTGTTTTTGCCTCTTCACATCCCGTTCCGCACCGTCTATACGCCCCTCTACCAAGTCACAGACAGTGCGGTCGTGGCGGAATTGGTAGACGCGCAGCGTTGAGGTCGCTGTGGGGTAACTCCCGTGGAAGTTCGAGTCTTCTCGACCGCACCATTCCCTGAAAATCTGGCAGTGCAAATTTAACGAAACACAGTGTAGAGATGCACCAGTTTCGGGTTCACTGATATTGCCTGCAATTCCTGTCTCGCCCGTCTCGTTATGGATGTGTATGACTTGAACTCAAGACCACTCGGGAAAGGTGCAGATGTCTCAGGCCATCACCATATTCACGACAATGAAAAACGAAGGCCCCTACATGTTAGAGTGGGTGGCTTTTCACAAGTCCCTGGGGGCCGATCACTTTGTGATCTTTACCAACAGTTGCGAAGATGGAACCGATGATATCGCGCGTCGATTGCAGGAACTGGGTATCGCGACGCACGTTTCCAACGAGGTAAAAGAGGGCGGTAACCCGCAGCACCAGATGCTTCGGCGTGCACGGCGTCAGCCGAAGGTGAAAGAAGCCGACTGGCTCATGTGTCTGGACGTGGACGAGTTTTGGAACATACGCTGCGGGGACAACAGTTTTCATGCCCTGATCGAAGAGGTCGAGCAGCGTGCGGGCCAACCTGTGGATGCGATTTCGTTCGCGTGGAAGCTTTTTGGAAGTTCTGGAAATATCAGTTTCGAAGATAAACCGGTGACCGAGGCTTTCTCGATGGCGGATCTGGCTTTTCCACATCATTCAGGGCGTGCGTACGGACTTAAGACCTTGTTCCGAAACAACGGTAAGTTCACGCGATTTGGCCCCCATCGGCCCAAGGGCTTCACGGAGGAGGGGGCCGCCGATATTGCGTGGTCGGATGCAGGCGGTAAGCTGTTCCCGGCAGATAAGGTTGGCTGGCGTGCTTGGCGGAACTTTGATCATTCCCTTGGTCGCCTTCACCATTACTCTGTTCGGTCCTTGGAGGGGTTTTTGATCAAGCGCGACCGTGGCAGGACAAACCACATCCGGGTGGACCAAGGGCAGTCCTACTGGCAAGACATGAATGCCAACAAAGAACTGGACCAATCCATCCTGCCCGCGGCGCAGAGAGCGGCCCCGGTTCTGGCAGAACTGAAATCAGACCCCAAGCTAAGAGAGCTACATGAAAGCGCCTGTGACTGGCATCGGGCGAAGGTTACGGAAATCAAAATGCGCCCGGATTGGATCGAATTCCGCGCTTGGCTGGCAGAGAACCTGATCTGACGGCAATGGCAGAGGATCTTTCGAAACAGCAACTCAAACCGGACCACCCCGATCGCAAGACGGGGTACGAGCGTATTTTGACGGATCCCGCACCACCTTGGTTCGTCGAACTGTACCCGGGTGGCGATGGAAAAGGCTTCCTGCAGAAACTGGAGCGTCATTCGGTTCTGTTTCATCACCGCTCGGCCACGCAGCTTGTGGTCAGTTTCGACAATATCGCGAATGCCAATGACCTGTCCTTCGCGCGTGAGCCATGGGGTTGGAAATTCTTCCGCGACGAAGGGTGGTCGCATATGGGGGTCTTTGCGCGCACCAAGGCGTGGTACCGCGACCCGGAAATCATCACCTATTTTCAAACCAAGGCAGCCGAAGGTTTTTTTGACCAATTCGACCGGGTTGTCTTTGCCGGCGCGTCTATGGGCGGGTTCGGAGCGCTAACTTTTTCAAGCCTGGTGCCCGGGTCGATCGTGATCGCCTTTAACCCTCAGACGACGCTAGATGAACGCCTTGTTCCGTGGGAGACGCGCTATCGCTTTGGCCGGGTGCAGGATTGGGATTTGCCGATAGCTGATGCAGCGAAAACCGTGTCCAACGCAAGCAAGGTTTACGTCTTCTATGACCCGTTTTTTGATCTGGACCGGCAACAGGTTCAGCGCCTGCAAGGGGACAACGTCCATCTACTGAAGACGTGGTTTTCGAACCATTTCGCGGCCCCGATGTTGCGCAAGTTGGACATCCTAAAACCTATTATGTTGGCGGCGATGAACGGATCGCTTGAACCAGATGCGTTCTATAAGATGATGCGGGCCAGACGCCGGCTGCCTCTGTACATGCGTGGAATCGAAGCCCACTGCGGTGATCGCCATCCCATGCTCAAACAACGCGCACGTCAGAGGTTCAGGCACCTGCGCCGGCAAGCCACGGCCAATGCGGAAAAGGATCCCGCATGAGCGGTGCCAAAGGCGTCTTTATCGGCCAACGCAAGGATCGTATGGGTGCAAGACTGCTCATGATGTTGACCTGCATTCGTCTGGCTGAAGATTTTGGGACGACGTACAAGGTCAACTGGTTTCCGCAAGGCGCAGATGCCCCGGAATTGGACCAACCTGATGAGCTGTTTAAGCAAGATTGGATGCGCAAGCACTTTTTGAAAACGGCTCAATTCGAAAAGCTCAATCGCAACACAAAGCCGGTGTGGGCATTTCTGGGCGATCCATCACCTGACCGCCTGATCGCGCATCTGAATGCAGGTCACTCGGTGCTGGTTGAGGAGGGGTTCGAAGTTCTGGCCTTTCCTTGGGAAGACATTGAAGCAATCCGCCCCCGGTATCGCGATTTCATTCATCGGATCGGCTTCACCGATGAAATCCGAGCGGTGATGGATCGCGCGGATAAGATGCTGACAGGGCAGGGCGTCTCTGCCTATCACATCCGTCGCGGTGATATCTTGAACGGGCTTCCATGGAAGCACACGACCTGGCCAGCAAAGATCGAGCCCGAAGAGCTTTATGAGGCTCATCTTGAGAAAAGCGGCGGGCAAAAGGCGATCATATTTTCGGACCAGCCAGAACTTATTGCTCGGTTCCAGAGACGTTTCCCCAACCTTCTGCAGATGTCAGATATCGCCGACTTGTCCATTATGACACGCGCCAAGCGGGATTTCCTGGAGCTTTACACGATGTCGCGCGCGGAACAGGTAATTGCCCCGTATATATCGGCGTTTTCCATGGCCGCCGCCCGCATTTCCGGGCGCCAGCGGCTGGTTTTCAAAGAAGTTCTCTCGGCTGCGGAGATGTCCTGTGCAACAGAGCGTGTTATCGACCGCGTCGCAGAGGGGCCGAGTACGTTTCTAAACAAATCCGAGGCGGCACACATATATGCAAAAGCCGCCCAGTACTTGTGTGCACAGGACCAGATCGAGCGCGCATATGACTTGGCCGAGCCGATACTTGCTGAACAACCGGACAATGCGTTTCTTCCGATGCTACAAGCCCTGAATTGCTTTTACATGTCCAGATGGAAAGAAAGCGGTGCTCTTTGCAAAGGGGGGTTGGAAAACCCCAACCTCTGGCCTGAGGATTTCGCAGTTCTAACTGCTTTGTATGCCGCGACGTTGGGCGCGCAAAAGAAACGCTGGTCAGCAGGGCGACAGCTGGCTCGGGCTTTTTGGGCCAAGCCGTTGCGTCCGGATGTGGTCGTTTTGGGTTCTAGGATGCTGTACCGTGACCAGATCCCATACCGGTTGTTTCCACCCGTAGACTGGAGGTTGCAAAGAGATATCCGACAGCGGCGATTTCCACCCTTTAACAACCTGTATTTGTTGCAGCACAAAGTTATCGTTCGGCAGCCCTGCAATTTTGATATGATACTTCTGGACTGGGCTGAGCTTTCAACCGATCAAAAGGCACACAGACTGGTTCAGGATTCTGTGCGTTTGGAACGGTTGCACACCGCTTTGATCAATGCCAAACGTGTGGAGAAAACTGACCCAGGCGCTGAAAGCTTGAATGCGGTACTACAGTTTCATTTGGGTGACATAACTTCGTCAGCAGCTATTGATACTACCCGGGCCTGTGTTGCCAAGCACCCGGAAAACCCCACCTATCATATGCGTTTGTCGCGAGTTTATGAAAACGAAGGCGAGCTCAACAGTGCGCGGCGTTCAATGGCTGAAGCAGTCGCATGTGACCCAGAAAACCCTTTTTTGATATTTGCTATGGGGCGGGTTCTTGAGAGAGCGGGATCAGACGAAAAGGGTCAAAATCAGATTCTGAATGCAGCTGAACTGGATGATGTCACGGCTGCGATACAGGGTGCGGCAGGGCAAATTTCGCTCAAACGCGGCGATAAAATTGCGGCGCGTCGATATTTGCAGAAAGCACATGATCTTTATCCACACTATAAGCGGTACGCCAACCAACTAAGACGCGCGCAGGGCTAAGAGTGAGTCGATATTTTTTCCCCTTCGCTAGCGTCTTGGATATGAATGTCATTCCAATTATGGTGGCAAAAAACACGATGCGCTGGTTTTGTCGGATCGTGTCTAGGAGAATAAAATGGTCGGGCAGGACCCAAGGTATGTAAGCATCACCCCAATGAAGAATGAGGGGCCATTTGTTCTGGAATGGGTGGCCCATAATCGGGCGATTGGTGTTGATCAGATTGTGGTGTTCACCAATGACTGTTCGGACGGGTCGGATGCCTTGCTTCAGCGCCTGGATGAGACGGGCTTTGTCACCCATGTCGACAATAATTCACATCGCAAAAACAGCCCTCAGAAACGGGCGTACAACCGATTTCTAAAGATGGAGTTTGCGCGACCTCAGGACTGGGTCATCGTGATCGATGCAGATGAGCATATAAACGTCAAAACAGGTGATAACACGCTGCGGGCTTTGACCAACGCAATCCCGGATGCAAAGACAATTTCGATGACGTGGCGTTTGTTCGGAAACGCTGGCGTCGTTCAGTACGAAGATCGCTTTTTGTCCGATCAATTCCGCCAAGCCGCGCCAGAGCGGATTTTCCGCCCCCCTCAGGCTTGGGGTCTGAAAACGATGTTCCAGCGCGAGATTTGGGATGGTTTGGGGGTTCATCGACCAAAACGCCCGACCGTCGCGACAATGCAAGACTGCCACTGGTACAACGGATCCGGTGAACTTATGCCAGAGCGTTATTTTGATAGTAGCTGGCGTTCGGCCCGCGACTCGGTCGGTTATGATCTGGTGCAGGTGAACCATTATGCTTTGAAGTCTTGCGAGAGCTATCTGGTCAAGAAAATGCGGGGGCGAGCGCACCATTTGGGCGAAAGCTTGGGTTTGGAGTACTGGAACACCATGAACCAGAATGCCGAAACCAACACATCAATCGACGCCGTTCTGGATCGAAAACGCGCCATATATTACGAGATGTTGTCAGACCCCGAGACAGCGCGCCTGCATCACTTGTCCTGTGATCAGCATCGCCAGCAGATTGCTCAATTGCGGGAAATACCTGAAATGCAAGAGCTTTTGCGTCAAATGACATCAGATGTTTCCGCAAGTGCGGCGGTGTGATGGTCGCTAAGATGATGGTGGGACGCATCTGATGCTCTGGCTGCATTTGGGGATGCCCAAGACTGGAACCACGGCTTTACAGGCGTTTTTGCGGGGCAAACCAGACCTTCTGAACGATATCGGGCTTCGATACATGGAGACAGGCCGGCGCAGGTTAGAGGGCAGTTCTCGCTTGGCGATCAGCCACAACATCGTCGCCTTTCATATGAACCAAAGCGATCAGCCGATGGACTCGTTCCGGACGGCAATGACATCCGAGTTCGACGCATATTCTGACCATACCTGCCTTGTGTCATCCGAGATGTTCTATTCCTGCGATCTGGCCAAATTGGCCCAGGTTTTTTCGGAAATCCCGGCTCGTGAGATGAGGATAACGTTTTATTGTCGCCGGTATTCCGACTTCTTCGAAGCCGATTACAAGCAACGCGCAAAGAACGGTCGGCTTTCGGTTATCGGCACGCCCTATATTCGCGAACAACTGTCGCAAATCGAAAGCGACCCACAAAGGTACAGCTTTGCTTTCAAGCTTGGTCAGATACGGGCAGCCTTTCCTGGTGTGACCGTGGTGCCGCTTCTGTATGAGCGGTCCCAGATGATCCGCGGTCATGTCGTGGACGATTTTCTGACGCGTATTGGTACGCCATTGCCCGATGGGTATGTGACGGATCAAACCTCGAACCCATCGCAATCACGGGCCGCAAGCGAGGCGTTCGGGATCGTTACGCGTGCGGTGGGACGCAAGCGAAGCCGCCAATTGCGGCGGTTGGCACCGGACGATCCGGTAATGATCCGCCGGAATGATGTGCTAGAGCCAAATGAACGCGCGTGGCTGGATGAATTCATGGCCGGGCAAGATCGCGCGTTCCATCAGGAATTCTTTGGCGATACAGCGGAAATGTTCCCTCCCAAACAGCTCAGCGTAGAGGACGAAGGGTTTCGCCGGGATACAGCGGAAGAATACGCCGCGCTGAAAGAAGCGTCTGAGATCGTGCTCAGAATGGCGCTGGACGCGTAAAGCCCGGTTATTCGACCGTAATTTCCTGACGCTGACGACCGGTCGTTTTGTCAAAGATCAGGATGCGATTGTCGTCTGTGACTACAGCGTACCAGTTGCTGCCGATTGTCAGAGCCTCTGCTTTTGCGCCATCGGGTAGGTCGATTTGATCCGGAAGGGTGGGGGTTCTGTCCGTTAGCCGGATGACAATCAGGGCGAATGTCACTAGAACCCCGCCAATCATCACCGCGGTCAGCAGCATGACCATCCGTCTCAGCAGTTTAAGCTGCGGCGTTTCTATCGGTTCTTGAGGCTCGGAAGGGACAGTCATGGGCACTCGCCAGATTGAATTTCAGATCGCGGCTGATCCGCCGCCTCGCCTTGATAAGGCGCTTTCCCGCGATGTTCCAGCCGAGGAAAACCTCTCGCGCACAAGGTTGGGACGCTTGATCGAAGAAGGGGCGGTCCAAATCGACGGTGCCGAAATCCGCGATCCGAAGGCCAAAGTGGTCGAGGGCACGCACGTGGTCATATCCGTCGCCGAAGCAGAAGACAGCCATATTGGACCCGAGGACATTCCGCTGAATGTTGTCTTCGAGGATGACGACCTGATCGTCCTCAACAAACCGGCTGGAATGGTGGTTCACCCTGCACCGGGCTCGCCAAACGGAACGCTTGTGAATGCACTGCTGCATCATTGCGGTACAGAATTGTCCGGTGTCGGCGGCGTAAAGCGGCCCGGAATCGTGCATCGAATAGACAAGGAAACCAGCGGGTTACTTGTTGTTGCGAAATCTGACGCCGCGCATCATGGCCTTGCGGCCCAGTTCGAAGCCCACAGTGTCGAGAGGTACTACCGGGCCGTTTGTTACGGTGTTCCCGACGCCAATGATACAAGGTTGCGTGGCGTTAAAGGGGTCAGTTTCGAACCCGGCAACATCATGCGCCTGACCACGCAATTGGCTCGGCACAAGACGGATCGCCAAAAACAGGCCGTTCTGTTCCATGGTGGTCGGCACGCCGTAACGCGGGCACGGGTGGTCGAGGTCTTTGGCGCACCGGCTGGGCTTGCCTTGGTCGAATGTTGGCTGGAAACTGGTCGAACGCATCAAATTCGCGTCCATTTAGCCCATGCTGGCCACGGTTTGGTCGGGGATCCTGTTTACGGCGGCAAAAGAAAGCTGGCGGCGAAAGCCTTTAGCGCGGATGTCGCCGAGGCTGTACGCAGTTTCCCACGGCAGGCACTTCACGCGGCTGTTTTGGGGTTCGAACACCCTGTGACAGGCGAATATTTAAGGTTTGAGGCGGATTTGCCTGCGGATATGGAAAATCTGATTGATAAGCTGAGAACACCCCTGACATAATGTGCAAACAGTTGTGAGTAACGCGTTCTTATCTTTCCTTTATCCATCGTTAATTCCAAACTGTTAACGGTACCTCTTGAATGGAATGGGATGACCTCCCATATCCTATGTTAACAACTTAAACATTTGTCGGAGGGACATGAATTATGGCAAATTACGCAAATCTCCCCGCGCCGACGCCGGAAGGCGGCTTGAACCGCTATATGCAGGAAATTCGCAAGTTTCCTCTGCTCGAGCCGGAAGAAGAATACATGCTGGCCAAGCGCTGGGTCGAAGAGCAGGACACCGAGTCCGCTCATAAAATGGTCACGTCGCATCTGCGTCTGGCGGCCAAGATTGCCATGGGCTATCGCGGCTACGGTCTGCCGCAGGCCGAGGTTATTTCCGAGGCCAATGTGGGCCTGATGCAGGCGGTGAAGCGGTTTGACCCTGAAAAGGGCTTCCGTCTGGCAACCTACGCGATGTGGTGGATCCGCGCCTCGATCCAGGAGTATATCCTGCGGTCCTGGTCGCTGGTGAAACTTGGCACGACATCGGCGCAGAAAAAGCTGTTCTTCAACCTGCGCAAAGCCAAAGCACGTATCGGTGCATTGGAAGAGGGCGACCTGCGCCCCGAGAATGTCGCTCAGATCGCCAATGACCTTGGCGTGACAGAAGAAGAAGTCATTAGCATGAACCGCCGTATGTCCGGTGGCGATGCGTCGCTGAACGCGACGGTCGGATCCGAAGGCGAGGGCACCATGCAATGGCAGGATTGGCTTGAGGACGAAGATGCGGATCAGGCGGGCGACTATGAGGCGCGCGATGAACTTGACGCGCGGCGTGAGCTTTTGGCCGCCGCTCTTGAAGTTCTGAATGACCGCGAGAAGGATATTTTGACTCAGCGTCGCCTGATGGATCAGCCGGTCACGCTCGAGGAACTGAGCACGCAGTACAACGTCAGCCGCGAACGTATTCGTCAGATCGAAGTCCGTGCTTTTGAAAAGCTGCAAAAGAAGATGCGGGACCTTGCGCGTGAAAAAGGAATGTTGGGCGCGATGTAACGAACGCCCAACTCAACGAACAGCCCGCCGATTTCGGCGGGCTTTTTTATTGGGCCAGTTGCTGTCTGAAGACACGCACCATGTTCTCGCCCATCACTTTGCGAACTTGGGCTTCGCTCAGGCCTTCGGCCAGCAAGGCTGACGTCAGCGCAGCCAACTCAGAAGTATCAAAAGCGGTTTCCACAGATCCGTCATAGTCAGACCCCAGTGACACGTGGTCTTCGCCCAGTGTTTCGACGGCGGCCTTGATCATCTTTGCAATACCGGCGGGTGTAATGTCGCCACAGGTCACGTCGGCCCAATATCCCATACCGATCACGCCCCCGGTTGCTGCGATGTCCTTCATTAGGTCATCAGGATAGTTGCGCTTGACGGCACAAAACCCGTGCAATCCACCGTGACTTACGATCAAAGGAGCGTCGGTCAGGGCCAGTACATCCCGGGCAACCTGTGGGCTGGAATGGGCCAGATCGATTACAACTGGCATGGTGGCCAGTTCAGCGACCACCGCGCGCCCGAATTCGGTCAAACCGCTGTCTTCGTGACCGTGCAAAGAAGCCCCCAAGGCGTTGTCAAAAAAGTGCTGTAGTCCAAAAACCCTGTGCCCGGCGTCGAATATGTCTTGGAGGTTCGCCATATCGCCCTCTAACGCATGCGCACCCTCGATCCCCAGAATTCCACCGACCACAGCCTCACCATTTGCCTTTGCCGCCAAAACGGCATCCAGATCGGCGCGGGACTTGACGATTTTGAGCTGACCGTCCGAGGTTGCCTCGAACCGATGCAGTTTCTCCGCTTGATAAATGGCGCGCTCTTTGAGGCTGTTCCAGGTACGCAACGGCCACCGCTGGCCGATCGCAAGAAGGGTGATATTGTCGAAAGCCTCAGCAGAATTGGCTTCGTAGTTTTGACCCGCGGGGGATTTCGTGACCGCCGTGAATACTTGCAGTGCAACATTGCCTTCGATCAAGCGGGGGATGTCCACCTGACCGCGCGTTCCGCGTTTCGTCAGATCGCGGCTCCACAGCAAAGGGTCTGCGTGAAGGTCTCCGACGATCAACTTTTTGTGTAGCGCGGCTGCTTCTTCCGCGACCGCATAGGGGTCGTGCTCGATCACGTTGTTCCGTGTGGACTCGATGTAAGGTGGCAAAAACACGAAGAAAACGATCAAACCGGCGATGATTGCCACAACCACAAACCCGGCGACCCATTTCAAGAATCTGCGCATCTGCTCTTCCTTCCGACATCCCAGCGCAGACTACGCGGGATTGGGGCTTAGAAAAGCCTGACTTTGCGTCGGGTGGTTGATAAACAGGCTTCTGTCTGCCGCACCAGCGGCAAGAAAAGGAGGGGACATTATGCAAAAACCAGTTCAATGGGGCGTTTTGGGCGCGGCCAATTTCGCACGTCAATTTATGGCACCAGCAATTCACGGGGCAGACGGGGCGCGCCTTGCAGGGCTGGCAACGTCCAGCGCCGAAAAAGCGGAACCTTTCCTGTCATTTTGTCCTGATCTGACTGTGTACGACAGCTATGACGCTCTGCTGGCAGACCCGCAGATCGACGCGGTTTATATCCCGCTGCCGAACCACATGCATGTGGAGTGGAGCCTGAAAGCCTTGGATGCAGGCAAGCACGTGTTGTGTGAAAAGCCGATGACGATGCAGGGTTCCGAGTTCGATGCACTGATCAAAAAGCGCGACGAGACCGGATTGCTGGCTGCAGAAGCCTACATGATTGTCCACCATCCTCAGTGGCAGTTTGCACGCAAGCTCATTGCAGATGGTGCAATTGGCAAGCTGGTACACGTGACCGGAGCGTTCAGCTTTGATAACCGCGAAGACACCGCAAACATCCGCAACCGGGCCGAAACCGGCGGTGGCGGACTGCGCGATATCGGCGTTTATGTCATCGGCAGCGCCCGCTATGCGACGGGGCAAGAACCGGTCAGCGTTCAATCGGCTATCCGCTGGGAAGATGGGATCGACGCGTTCACTGAAATTCGCGCTCAGTTCCCGGACTTTACCTATTCCAGCTACGTTTCGATCCGCCTGCACCCCTATCAAGAGATGCTTTTCCACGGTGAAGGTGGCGTTATCCGTCTGACCGCACCGTTCAACGCCCGCGTTTTTGGAGAAGCCAGGGTTGAACTGCACCGGCCGGGGCTTGAGGTGCAGGTCACGCGGTTCCCGGGTGATGATCACTACAAACTGCAGGTTGAGGCGTTTAGTAGATCTGTCCGCGAAGGGGTCGAGTACGCTTGCCCGCTGGAGTTCTCGCGCGGCACGCAGGAAATGATCGACCGCGTGTTCGAAGGGGCTGTGTCGCTCTGACTTGCCACGCTGTGCCCGGCTGAACTAATCTGGCTGTCACCTGAACAGGAGGCATCCATGGCTGGTGGCTGGGCGCGCGACGGCGCTGTGAGTGAACAGATCGAAGCGTCCATTTCGGACGAGCTTGCTCGGATGAGGGCAAACAAACGACCTGTAGGCGACAGCCTGACCCACTGTGCTGAATGCGAAGAGCCTATCCCGGAAAAACGACGCCTCGCTTTGCCGGGTGTGAAGCTGTGCCTGGAGTGTCAGCAGGAACGGGACGGAGCCTTTAAGTCGCGTGCTGGGATCAACCGGCGCGGCTCCAAAGATAGTCAGTTGAAGTAGGCGTTGAGGATGAAGCGCACCAAGACTTCAAATGCTTTAATGCAAAACGGTTTGGTGCTGGGGTTTCTCGCCGCTTTCTTGTGGGGCACGCACAGCGTTATCGCTCGATACCTGACGAACGATCTGGGCGGGTTGCAGATCGCCGTCTCACGGTTGTTTATAGCCGCGTTGGCGATCTATGGATTGCTAAAGCTGATGCGGGTGCCTGCGCGAATTCAACTGGGCGACTGGAATTTCCGCCTGGCCGTTCTTTCGACCGTCATCAACTACATTTTTTTCCACATAGGGTTGGAATACACGGGCGCCGCCAATGCGATAGTGTTGGAGAATACGGCCCCATTCTTCGTATTGGTTTTCTTGTACTTTTTCGCTGACGCTCCGGTAACGCGTGTGGATGTACTGGCCACAGGCCTGGCAATTCTGGGCGTTTTCCTGACCGTCTTTCGCGATTTTCAGGGCGGAGGAGACCCGCTGTTCGGTGACCTACTGGAAATCGGTGCAGGTCTCAGCTGGGCGGTGTTTCTGATTTGCAGCAGCCGGGCGATGCGCAGCTCTCAGTCGACGGGTGAGAGGTTGAATTTCCTGTTTGGTATCTTCGTGTGCTCAGGCGTTCTGCTGCTGCCGATGGCCATGTTTTCCCTGCAAGTTCCCACAGTGAATGACGTGGTATTTTTGATCCTGCTGGGAATGTTGCCGACCGCGTTAGCCTATTACCTGTGGTACGAGGCGGCAGCGCGCGTTTCCACGTTGACCGCAACGCTGATGTTTGCAGCCTCGGTGGTGTTTACCTTCATAAACTCTGCTTTGTTTTTGGGGGCTGCAATCACGCCGATCGCAGCCCTCGGGGCTGTGCTGATCGTGGCCGCAATATTTCTCACGACCAAAAACCAGAAGTGATT
Organism: Ruegeria sp. G5; assembly: GCF_056533365.1. Classification (NCBI taxonomy): domain Bacteria; kingdom Pseudomonadati; phylum Pseudomonadota; class Alphaproteobacteria; order Rhodobacterales; family Roseobacteraceae; genus Ruegeria; species Ruegeria sp. G5. Next base: position 155,465 of record NZ_JBQFOK010000005.1, read on the forward strand.
AGCCTTCCATCGCTTCAAGCTCGTCAATAAAGCCCGAAATCATCGACAAACCTTTGTCCCAGAACTGCGGATCGCTGGCGTCCAGTCCGAACGGGGCCAGAAGTTCTTTGTGGTGCATAGAGCCACCGGCGCGCAACATGTCAAAGTACTTGTCTTCGAACCCTTCAGCGCCGCTTTCGTAGACAGAATAGAGCGCGTTTACGAGGCCATCCCCAAAGGCATAGGCATAAACGTAGAATGGCGAGTGCACAAAATGAGGGATATAGGCCCAGAATGTCTCGTACCCTTCCATGAACTCAAATGCGGGGCCGAGGCTTTCCGCCTGCACACTCATCCACAGCGCATTGATATCGTCTGGTGTCAGTTCACCTTCGCGTCGTGCGGCATGCAGCTTGCACTCAAAGTCATAAAACGCGATCTGGCGAACCACCGTGTTGATCATGTCTTCGACCTTACCGGCCAGCAAGACCTTGCGCTGTTCCGGCGTTTCAGCCTTATCCAGCATTTTGCGGAAGGTCAGCATCTCGCCAAAGACCGATGCAGTTTCGGCCAGCGTGAGCGGGGTGGAGGACAACATCTCACCCTGACCCGCGGCCAATACCTGGTGGACACCATGGCCCAACTCATGCGCCAAGGTCATCACATCGCGCGGTTTGCCCAGATAGTTCAGCATCACATAGGGGTGGACGTCTGTCACGGTCGGGTGCGCGAAGGCACCGGGCGCTTTGCCGGGTTTGACGGCCGCATCAATCCAGCCTTTCGAGAAGAAGGGCGCTGCGATCTCACCCATGCGGGGATCGAAAGCGTTATAAGCCTCCATCACCATTGTCTCGGCTTCGTCCCAGCCAACGATGCGCGTGTCTTCCATCGGCAGCGGGGCGTTACGGTCCCAGACCTGCATGACATCAAGGCCCAGCCATTTCCGCTTTAGCTCATAGTAGCGGTGACTCAGTTTGGGATAGGCGGCTACCACAGCTTCGCGCAGGGCTTCGACTACTTCGGGCTCAACATCGTTCGAAAGATGGCGACCGGTTTGGGCCGTGGGCATATTGCGCCAGCGGTCGACGATTTCCTTTTCCTTCGCCTGAGTGTTGTGTACGCGCGCGAATGTTTTGATGTTGCTTTGGAAAACGCGTGCCAATTCTTGGGCCGCAGCTTCGCGCTTGGAACGGTCTTGTTCTGTCAGCAGGTTGAGCGTGCCTTCGATGTTTAGCTCTTCGCCATCGATGTCAAAGGTCAGCCCGGCAATGGTCTCGTCGAACAGGCGTTCCCACGCATCACCCACGACGCCTAGATCGTGCATGAATTTTTCAAGCTCGTCCGATAATTGGTACGGCTTCATTGCGCGGATTCGGCGGAATACAGGCTCATACCGGGCCAAGTCGGCGTTTGCATCGAAGTGACCCTGTAAAACCTCATCATCAATGCGGTTGATTTCCAGGGTGAAGAACACCAGCGGGGTCGTAAAGATGGTGATCTTTTCCTGCATATCCGACAGGAATTTTGCACGGTCAGCATCCGTGGTCAGCTGGTAATAGCGCAGTCCGGCAAAGGACATGATCCGACCGGCAATAGCGTTGATCTTTTCGTTGCGCAGAACGCATTGCAAAAGGTCATCAGCACTCAGGCCAGCCAGCTTGCCTTCATAGTCCGATGCGAAGGCCGCGCATTCAGCCTCCAGCCATTCCAGATCACGCGACAGTTCGGGCGCGTCTTCCGAACTGTAAAGATCGGTCAGGTCCCATTCCGGAAGGTTGCCAAGGTTGTCGGCTCCACCGATTGCATTTGCGTCACGGACGGGGAAGGGAAGGTCGCGCATGGATCACCTCGAAAATCTGCATTGGCAAACATCTAGGGCCGCAGGACAAGGATCACAAGCAGGGTCTTATCCCGGGATAGCGGGTTCGCTTGATTGCTCGGGCTGGACAGTCAGGAAATGCGCAGTCAATTGGTCGAAAATCGGGCCGCGAACGTTGGGGGGTTCCATCAAAACCTCGTGTTCGCCATCAGGTATTTCAACCAGAGTGCCACTTGGCCAGTTCGCCATGCGCGCGCGAATGGCTTTGCGGTCCACGATTTGTTCGTGGGTCCCAAGGTATGTCAGGCAGGGTATGGTCGGTGCGGTTTGCTCCATCAACCAGGCGCATTCGTCCAACGCCTCGCGCAGCCAGATCGTCGACGGTGCACCCAAGGCCAGCTCCGGGCAGGCGGTCAGCTGGTCCTGCATCATTTTGTACATTTCCGGGTCACGCGTCAGCACATTGCCTTCGAAAGGTTGGGACAGCACATAGCTTTCAAGGCTGGTCGTCGGAGGTGTTTTCTCACCCAGTCCGAACCGAGGACCCCAATACGCAGTTAACCGGCTGAGGGGTTTCATCAACGGAGTGAAGAAAATACCCCACATCGGGCCGGTAAAGGCGCAAGTTGCGAAACAATCGTTTTCAAGCGTCGCTCGCAATCCGATTGCACCGCCCATCGAGTGGCCAATGACGTGCCAAGGTTTCGGCAATCCAAGCTCGGCCGCCAGATCCAGCACGACTTGCACGTCTTTCTGGTAGTCGGATATCTTTTCAACATGACCGACGCGAGGGTCGTCCAGCAGGCGGTCAGCCAGACCTTGACCGCGCCAGTCGATCGCCATGAACGCAAAGCCGCGGCCAACGAATTCATTTGCCGCGTCTCCGTATTTCTCGATGTATTCGGTGCGTCCGGGAAACATCAGAACAGTGCCCCGGCTTTCACCTTGCGGCAACCAATGTCCCGCACGAATACGAATACCGTCAGCGGTGTGCAGCCAATGGGCCTGTCCACCGGCGGGTACGCCGGCCAAGTCTTCAAAAAAGGGGGCCGGCGTCAGTTCCATCAGGCCAGCGCCGATGCCAGTTGCATGGCAACACCCATGTCGCCGTCCACCGTCAGTTTGCCAGACATGAACGCACCTGTGGGGTTCAGTTCGCCGCTGAGGATTTGCTCGAACGTATCTGCGTCCGCGCTCATGGTGACGTCTGCTTCCTCATCGCTGACCCGCGCACCTGCGCCGTCCAGCACAATCGCGCCCAGACCTTCAATGGCAAACTTGGCGGATGCACCAAAGCCGCTGTCGGCCAGTTTTTCGTTCAGAGCCGCTGCCGCTTTTTCCAGAGTGTCGCTCATGTTCTTCCTCACTTTGATTTGAGCGTCGGGAATGGACATCCCGATACGCTACGCTACACTGACCGTTGTTATGAGCATTGCAAGCACCAATCTCAAAGGTATCGTTGCGGCACTTGTCGCCGTAGTGATGTTTTCCATGCCTTCTTCCGCGCAACAGGCGGATTCGAGGGACGAAGCTGAGCTATTGCAGCAACTGGCCCAATCAACTCCGGAACAAGCAATTGGCATCGACCGTCAGCTCAAGTCGCTGTGGTCGCTTTCGGGTTCTGCTTCGGCTGACCTGCTGCTAGAGCGCGGCCGCGACGCATTGGATGATGGGGATACGAAAGCCGCGATAGAACATCTTACGGCACTGACAGACCACGCGCCGGACTTCGCTGAAGGTTGGCACATGCGTGCGTCGGCCTTCTTTGGAGTCGAGCGTTTTGGATTGGCGGCTGCCGATCTGGAATACGCTTTGACGCTGAACCCGAACCATTACGAAGCCATATACGGGCTAGGTCTGATTTTTGAGATCATTGGTCAGCCGGACAAAGCCTTTGCGGCGTATGAGCGTGCGTTGGCTATACATCCCCATCACGAAGAATTAACCAATGCGGTGAATCGACTTAAGCCATCGGTCGAGGGATCAGCCCTCTGAGAAGCCAAGGCAGGGGGCAAAGGTGAGCGGGTCATCCCGAATCGTGGCCGTACTTGGCCCAACCAATACAGGTAAAACCCATTACGCGATCGAGCGGATGCTGGGCTACCGGACCGGTGTCATCGGTCTGCCGCTGCGCCTTTTGGCGCGCGAGGTCTATGACAAGATTGTCGCTATTCGTGGTCCATCCGTGGTCGCGCTGGTTACCGGAGAAGAGCGCATCGTGCCACCCCGAACTCAGTATTGGGTTTGCACGGTTGAAGCTATGCCCGAAGGCATGGGGGCCGACTTTGTCGCCATCGACGAAATTCAGCTTTGTACCGACCCTGAACGAGGCCATGTCTTTACGGACCGCCTGTTAAGGTCCCGTGGCACGAACGAAACGCTGTTTCTGGGCTCGGACACCATGCGCGGCCCGATTGCAGCCCTTGTGCCCGAGGCACAGTTCGTGCGGCGCGAGCGGATGTCGCAACTGGTCTATGCCGGGTCCAAGAAAATCAGCCGAATGCCACCGCGCAGTGCCATAGTCGGGTTCTCGGTCGACAGTGTTTACGCCATCGCGGAACTGCTGCGCCGTCAAAAGGGTGGGGCGGCTGTGGTGATGGGGGCGCTCAGCCCGCGCACTCGGAACGCGCAAGTAGACCTCTATCAGAATGGCGAGGTGGACTATCTGGTCGCTACGGATGCCATCGGTATGGGGCTGAACCTGGATGTGAATCATGTGGCGTTCTCATCCCTGACCAAATTTGATGGTCGACGGATGCGGCCTTTGGCGCCAAATGAACTGGCTCAGATCGCAGGTCGCGCCGGTCGCGGAATGTCTGATGGCACGTTTGGCGTCACCGGTGAGGCCCCACCGCTGGATGATGGCGTCGCACAGGCAATCATGGACAGCCGCTTTACGCCGATGAAAAAGCTAAACTGGCGAAATGCTGCCTTGCGGTTTGGTTCGATCGAGACGCTGATCGACTCGCTTGAGGTTGGTCCTGAAAACGAACACCTGATCAAGGCGCGTCCGGCCGACGACCTGAACGTGCTGAAGTCTCTGTCTCAGGTAACCGAGGTGATGGCGCGCGCGAGCGATCCCCAATCCGTCCGTTTATTGTGGGATGTGTGTCGAATCCCTGACTTCCGGGGCATCAGCCATTCAGAACACGCCAGTCTACTGGAGGTCATTTTCGGCCACCTACACGAGCGGAACTCGGTCCCGGATGACTTCATGGCGCGGCAAATCCGCCGGATTGACCGCACCGACGGGGATATAGATGCACTCTCCAAAAGGTTGGCTTATATTCGCACCTGGACATATGTTGCGCAACGAAACGGTTGGGTGCGTGACGAATCCCATTGGCGCGAGGAAACGCGCACTGTAGAAGACAGATTGTCAGACGCTCTTCACGATCGTTTGACACAGCGATTTGTGGACCGGCGCACATCCGTATTGCTGCGCCGGCTCAAACAGAAGGAGGCCCTTTTGGCCGAAGTAAATGATAAGGGTGAAGTGACCGTCGAGGGTGAATTCGTCGGTCGTCTTGAAGGGTTCCGGTTCATTCCGGACAAGGCTGCGCATGGGACCGAGGCGAAAGCTTTGAAATCGGCGTCCTTGCAAGCCCTCGCGCCGCAATTTCATCTGCGTGCCGACCGTTTCTACAATGCGCCCGATACTGAAATAGATTTCACTGAACAAGGCGGCCTGATGTGGGGCGAATATGCAGTCGGCAAACTGGTCGCCGGTGCTGAGCCTCTGAAGCCCATGGTTGAGGTTTTTGTGGACGAGGCCGCAGGCCCCGATGTCGAACAGAAAGTGCAGCGCCGGTTGCAGCATTTCATCGACCGCAAGATCGCCGCGCTGTTCGAGCCGCTGCTGAACCTGTCTCGCGATGAAGAACTCGCCGGGCTGGCCAAAGGATTTGCCTTCCGCATGGTTGAGGCGCTGGGCGTGCTGCCGCGTGCACAGGTCGCGCAAGAGGTCAAAGATCTGGATCAGGATGCTAGGGGTGCTCTACGTAAGCACGGTATCCGGTTCGGCCAGTTCACGATCTTTATGCCGCTGCTGCTGAAACCTGCACCAACGCGTTTGCGCCTGGTTCTTTGGGCGTTGTCGAGTGGCCTTCAGGAATTCCCTGAGGCACCCCCTCCGGGCCTCGTTACTGTCCCGGTGGCCAAAGATGCGCCACAAGGTTACGACACCATGTGCGGGTACCGTGATGCGGGCGATCGCTCGATCCGTATCGACATGCTGGAACGGCTTGCCGATATGTTGCGGGCTGAGGACAGTCGGGGTGGTTTCGAAGCCAAGGCTGATATGCTGTCGATCACCGGTATGACTTTGGATCAGTTCGCCGATCTGATGCAGGGTCTGGGTTACAAGGCCGAGCGCGGCGAGCGAGAAAAAATCAAATTGACGCCCGCAGAAACGCCTTCGGCAGACGCGGTTGAACAAGCTGCCGCCGAAGAAACCCCAGCACCGGAAGCACCGGTGGAAGAGGTCGCAGCGCCCGCCGAGGCGTCAGCTGAGGCTACCGAAAGCACCGAGGCGGCAGCCGAGGCTCCGGCCAGTGAAGAGCCCGAGGTCGAGGTTTTCTATACCTTCACTTGGGGCCGTCAGCGACAGCAGAACCGTGGCCCTCGCCGTGAACACGGGCAGGGCAAGGGCAAACCGCGTGGCAAACCTCAGCAGGGGCGCGGAAAACCGCACGGCAATAAGGGCGGCAAACCGCAAGGCGCCAAGTCCTTCTCGTCCCGTCCGCCCAAGAAAGAGAAAGCCATTGATCCCGACAACCCATTTGCGGCTGCGCTTATGGGGTTGAAGGACGGCAATTAAGTTCGGATGGCGGACGCCAAGCTGCGGATCGACAAGTGGTTGTGGCAGGCGCGGTTCTTCAAGACCCGCAGCCTGTCCGCCAAGCAGGTCACTGCAGGCCATGTGCGTGTTAATGGCAACAGGGTCCTGAAAGCTTCTCAAGCGGTGGGGCCGGGGGATGTATTAACGTTCCCTCAAGGGCGGATCGTGCGGGTTGTTCGCGTTGAAAAACTGGGCGAACGACGCGGACCAGCGACCGAGGCGCAAACACTTTATTCGGATTTGACCGAAAAGCAGGACATGCCTCCGCCAAATCCGGGGTTTGGGGGAAAAGGTCGTCCGACAAAGAAAGATCGGCGCGCGCTTGATCTTTCTCGCATTCAAGATAGCTGATCATATCTTGAAGCCGACGCCATACTGATTTAGCTAGACGCCCAAAGCGCAAACGGGAAACTCACCATGACCTATGTTGTCACCGAAAACTGCATTGGCTGCAAATACACCGACTGTGTTGAAGTGTGTCCTGTGGACTGTTTCTACGAAGGTGAGAATACGCTGGTCATCCATCCAGATGAATGCATCGACTGTGGTGTATGCGAACCGGAATGCCCCGCAGACGCCATCCGCCCCGATACTGAACCTGGAATGGATCAGTGGGTCGAGTTCAACCGGAAGTACTCGGAAATGTGGCCCGTGATCGTCACCAAGAAAGATCCGCTGCCCGAGGCCGAGGAACGTGATGGTGAAGAGGGCAAGATGGAGAAATATTTCTCTGAAGCACCGGGTGAGGGCGGTTAAGCGATTCGCCTAACCAAAACTTTCCGCTGAACGGAGAAAAGCGCCGTAAGCGGTTGTTTCGAAATGGATTAAACCCGGGTTTGACGGGTTCTGCTTTCGTATGTCGCATTTTTGTGATATACTCAGTAGCTGAATGATGACTGAGTTGGGGATGTACTCCGTAAGTATGAACGCTTTGGAGTTGTGATTTTTTGACAAGACAGCCGCCTGACCGAGCCGATTTTGGCGCGGGCCGGTGTGTTTTGTTGTCTTTGCCCACCTCGTTTAACTAAGGATGAACCTGTATGTCTAAGTCGAAAAAGCTTGAGTTCCGCCCAAACGATTACGTTGTTTATCCTGCGCATGGCGTAGGACAGATCATCTCGATCGAAGAGCAGGACGTCGCGGGATTTTCGCTTGAGCTGTTCGTGATCTCTTTTGAGAAAGACAAAATGACCCTGCGGGTCCCAACCAACAAGATTACAGAATCGGGCCTTCGGTCGCTCAGCTCGCCCGACGTTATCAGTCAGGCGATGAAGACGCTGAAGGGCAAGGCCAAGGTGAAGCGCGCTATGTGGTCCCGCCGTGCGCAGGAATATGAGCAAAAGATCAACTCCGGCGACCTGATTTCGATCGCTGAGGTCGTACGTGACTTGCACCGCACCGATGATCAGCGCGAGCAGAGCTATTCCGAGCGTCAGCTTTATGAAGCAGCGCTTGAGCGGTTGACACGCGAAGTTGCCGCCGTTTCCGGTGCGGGTGAAGTCTCGGCCGCTAAGCAAGTAGATGAGGTTCTGACCTCTCGCGCCGCCTGATATTCAGGCATTTATGCAATTCGGGCCGTTCCTGAAAAGGGGCGGCCTTTTTTGTCGCCGGTCGCTTGGTAAGTCCGGCGTTTGAAGGTATTTTTGCTGCCAGCCAAGGCGGGTACATGGATAAGTTAAAACAAAATCTCAAGTATCTTTACGTCGCGCATGACCCTGTCTGCGTCTGGTTCAGGTACGGTTTGATCCTGTTCGATGCGGTTACAATCATATTCTTCATTTCAACCGCGCATATCCCGCATGGCCCCGGCATTACGATTGCCAGCCTGGTTGTAGGCCTTCTGATCCTGATGGATTTTTCGGCCCGCTTGTGGATTGCTAAGGATCGCTGGAAGCTGTTTTTCAAAATCTACACGTTGGCGGATTTGGTGGTCATTATATCCTTGATGCTTGATCCGCTCTTGTCGGGAAACCTGGCGTTTCTACGTATCCTTCGTGCGCTGCGGTTGATCCATTCCTATCATTTGCTGCGAGATTTACGGCGCGACAGCGAGTTTTTCCGAACGCATGAGGACGCGGTGATCGCTGCGATCAACCTGTTGGTCTTCGTCTTTGTGACCTCGACCGCAGTACTGGTGTTTTTTATCCCCGAACACAGCCAAACAGCCTATATCGACGCGCTCTATTTCACGATGGCAACGCTTACGACAACGGGTTTTGGCGACATCACTCTTGCCACGCCGGGCGGCAAGTTGTTTTCGGTTTTCATTATGGTCGTGGGCGTGGCGCTTTTTGTGCGTTTGGCGCAAGCCATTTTCATGCCTCAGAAGGTACGCCACAAATGCCCAAGCTGTGGGCTGTTTCGCCATGATCCGGATGCCGTGCACTGCAAACACTGCGGCGCGACCATTCGGATCGAAACGGGAGGGGCGTCTTAACCCTGTGCTGCGATGACCATGAGGATGGCGATCTCAGACAAGACTTGCGAGGCCCCCAAGACATCGCCAGTTTGTCCGCCAATCTTTGTTTTCGCGACTATGGCGATCGCGAAAGCGAGTATTGATCCAAACAGAATGACCCAAAATGTGCTTATGCCAAGCAGAAGGAAGGTCAAAAGCAAAGCAATCCCTAAACTCACAAGCGCTGCCGCAGTGGTTGGGGCTCCGACTGAGTGGCTCAGCCCTGACTGGCGTGCGTTTGGAAGTGCTGTCATCAAAACCGGCATCACCGCGCGTGACAGAACGCAGGCCGCCAGAATGCCGCCCAGATCACCGGCTGTCAGCAGGGTCCAAACTAGGGCGACGCGCAGCAGTTGCGACAGCACCAGGGCCAGAACACCATATGTCCCGATATGGCTATCTTTCATGATTTCCAAACGCCGAGCTGGCGTGAAACCACCCCAAAAGCCATCTACCGTATCGGCCAGACCATCCTCGTGCATGGCACCGGTTGTGATGATAAGCACCGCGACCGCAACGACAGCACCGACGATCGGAGGCAATCCGGCAAACAGTACAAGCCAGGCCGCGGCACAGCCCAGCAGGCCCACTACAAGCCCAACCAATGGAAAAGCCCATGCCGCGCGGGCCTGACGTGAAAAGACAGGCTCAGGCAAACGCGGTATGGGAAGTCGGGTTAACAGGACCAGCGCCAGCGGGATATCCCAACGGGAAATGAACCTCGTGTCGTTTTTTAGCACTTCCGCGCCTTTCGGGGTCTTGTTGGTTTAGTTGCTTCGGTTAAACACACAGGACCACTCTGATGCAACGAGGCTTTGGATGCTGCCTGAACTTAACGATCTGAATTCCTTCCGAGATGCCCTGATACAGGCTGACGGCCCTGATGATAGCGCCTTGCAAGGTGCCACTGGTCGCAACGGTCAGTTGACCAAGCCGCCTGGGGCGTTGGGGCGTCTGGAAGATCTGGCAATTTGGTATGCCAGTTGGCGCGGAGATGCGCGGCCTCAAATCAAAGCGCCTCAGGTGATTGTCTTTGCCGGGAACCACGGCGTCACTGCGCAAGGCGTTTCGGCATTTCCGCCGGAAGTAACAGTCCAGATGGTGATGAATTTCGAACATGGCGGGGCGGCAATCAACCAGCTGGCCAAGGCTGCTGGCGCAAAGATGGATGTTCACGCGCTGGAATTGGATCGACCCACGGCGGATTTCACCGCTGGCCCTGCGATGACCGAGGTCGAGCTGCTGGACGCGCTCCGTACAGGTTGGAACGCCGTGGATACAAACGCTGACCTCTTGGTGGTTGGCGAGATGGGGATCGGTAATACGACACCTGCCGCGGCTATCGCTTGCGCCCTGTTTGGGGGCGAGGCTGCCGACTGGACCGGGCGCGGAACCGGGGTGGATGATGCCGGTCTGGCCAACAAGACCCGCGTCGTGGCGGAAGGTGTTGCGCTTCATGCCGGATCAGGTGACGGAGTGGAAATTCTGCGCCGTCTTGGCGGTCGCGAGATTGCCGCCATGGCCGGAGCAATTGCAGCTGCGCGCGTTTTGCGGATACCGGTCCTGTTGGATGGTTTCATTTGTTCGGCCGCTGCAGCTTGCCTTGCAGATGTGACACCCACCGCACTCGATCACACCGTCGCAGGCCATCAAAGTGCCGAAGGGGCTCATGGGGCCGTGTTGGATAAGCTTGGTAAAACGCCGTTGCTGAACCTGGGCCTGCGTCTGGGCGAGGGGTCGGGCGGAACGTTGGCGATCAACATCCTAAAAAGCGCTGTCGCCTGCCATTCAGGCATGGCGACCTACGCAGAGGCGGGCGTTTCGGACGGTTAAACCGTTTGGCCTGACCGATCAGAGGTCAGGCCGACTTTTGTGCATGTTTCTCGGCCAGTTCCAACAGCTCGGTTTCCAGATCCTTCTCAAGTTGGCGTGCGCGTTCGATGTATTTTTTATTCTCGGCCGTTGGCATGCCCGGAATCCAAAGTTCAGCCAGCTCTCGCACCGCTGTCCGGTCGTGGTGATAAAAGGTCTGTTCGGCCTGCGCGGCCTCATACTCACTAAGACCGATATTCTCCAGAACATAACGTCCGGCACGTAATGAGCCGTCGAACATCTCGCGTACGATGTCATTCGCCCCGGCCTGATATAGCTCGTAAACATGGGTCCGGTCATGTGCACGGGCGATAATGTGAAGGTCTGGACGTTGACGGCGTGCGAAACCGACCAGCCGGGTGACGGTTTTCGCATCATCCATCGCAGCGACTAAAACCGATGCTTTTTCCAGCCCTGCAGCCCGCAGCAGTTCCGGGCGGGTCGGGTCGCCAAGGAACCCTTTCACCCCGAAACGACGCATAAGCTGGATTGTCTCAATGTTGTGGTCGAGGACAACGGTTTTGAAGCCGCTCGCCTGAACCAGACGGTTGACGATTTGTCCAAACCGTCCGATGCCAGCGATGATGACCGGGCCCTTTTCGTCGATCTCATCGGGTTCTGGTGTGGGTGAGTTATCGTGGATACGCCGCGATACAAGGTCATAAATGATGAACAAAAGCGGCGTGATCAGCATGGTCAGCGCGATGATCATCAACAGTTTTTGAGACAAGTCCGGCGGAATTACATTCTGTTGGGTCGAGAAGGCCAATAACACGAAACCAAACTCGCCCGCTTGGGCCAGCCCCAACGTAAACAACCAATGGTCGCGCCCCCGCAGCTTGAACGCGCGCCCAACCAAAAACAGGATGAGACCTTTAGCAAGGATCACCAGTAGTGCCAGACCAATCAGGTCTAATGGGTCGTTGAAGAAATACGCAACATCTATTCCCGCACCGACTGTGATAAAGAACAAGCCGAGGAACAGGCCCTTGAAAGGCTCTAGGTCGCTTTCCATCTCATGTCGAAATTCTGAGCTTGCCAACACCACGCCGGCCAGAAACGCGCCGAGGGCAGGGGAAAGGCCAACAAGCGTCATCAGAAACGAAATCCCGACCACAATCATCAGTGCCAGCGCGGTATACATTTCGCGCAGGCGGGTCGCGTGGATAAAACGGAAGAGGGGACGGGTCAGGTAAACGCCCGCCAGAATGACAAACGCGATAGCCCCTATGGTGACCAGCGTTACCGCCCAACCGGGAAGACCCTCGACCAGTGATAGGCTGTGATGGGCTGCATCATGCAAGTCCTTGCCGCCGCGTGCGATAGAGCCGTCGTTGTTGATTTGCGGGATCGCGGGCAATGCCAACAAGGGCAACAAAGCCAGTATTGGAATAACGGCGATGTCTTGTGTCAGCAGGACAGAAAAGGTGGCGCGTCCGCCGTTGGTTTGCATCAACCCTTTCTCGGACAGGGTTTGCAAGACGATCGCGGTGGATGACAGTGACAGCGTCAGCCCCACCGCCAACGCAACAGACCAGGGATGACTTGCGTACATGGCCACACATGCAATGACAGCGGTGGACAGCAGCACCTGCAGCCCACCAAGGCCCAACAATCGGTCTCGCATGTCCCACAATGCGCGCGGCTCAAGCTCTAACCCGATCAGGAACAGCATCATGACCACGCCGAATTCCGCCACGTGCTGCAGGCTTTCCGTTTCCGCGCCGACCAATCCGAACATGGGCCCGATGACAATGCCCGCGGCCAGATACCCTAACACGGACCCGAGCCCCAGGCGCGCTGAAAGCGGAACTGCGATCACGGCGGCCGCCAGATAGATCGAAGCCTGGTAAAGGAAATCGTCCATAGTGTCCTCTTGCTCGAGTCAGGTGGGTAGCGGGGCGTCGCGCTTGAGTTGGTCCATTACGATTTGGCTTTGCACGCGTGCAACGGCAGGATGCGGCAGTATCACCTGATGAAGCAAGCGATTGAGTGCGGATAGATCGTCGCAATAGACATGTAGCAGATAGTCTGCTTCTCCAGTCATCGTCCACGCGCTTGTGATTTCGGGGCGGGTGTCGACCATACGGGCAAAACTTTCGGATTGCTCTGGGCCATGGGTGCCTAAATGCACTTGAATGAAACCTTGTACCTGAAGACCAAGGCGCAAAGGATCGAGCCGCGCCGTGTATCCGGTTATGTAGCCTTCCGTCTCAAGCCGTTGGCGACGACGCCCGGCCTGACTGGCAGACAGGTTCAGCATCTCGCCAAGCTCATGGGCGGTCAGGTGCGCGTTCTTTTGGAGGGCTGACAACAGCCGCGTGTCAGTGGAATCCAGCATATGCGGCGTTTCTCCATAAATATTCATAAATATGCGGAATTATCGCGTATGAAGTTAGTTTACATGAAAAATACGCGCAGAAACAGCGCTTGATAAGACATATTTTGGAATCAGCAAAGAAATTCCTGTTATGGAGGAGACACGCCATGGGTCCTTTCCCTCACAATGCCCCGAAATCTGCGATTACGCCTGAAAACCCGGCCGGAACGGATGGTTTCGAATTTGTCGAGTTTGCACATCCAGAACCGCAGGAACTTCGCGAACTTTTTGCAAAGATGGGGTTCGAATTAGTCGGCCATCATACGGATATGCCTTTGGTCGAGTTATGGCAGCAAGGCGACGTGACATACATTCTCAATGCCGACCCCGATAGTTTTGCGGCCAAGTTCGTGCAAGAGCATGGCCCCTGTGCGCCTGCCATGGGGTGGCGTGTTGTGGATGCGCAGAAAGCCTTTGAGCATGCGGTGTCGAAAGGGGCCGAGCCTTATGAGGCCGTGGACAAAACCATGGACGTGCCTGCCATCAAAGGCATTGGTGGCTCGCTGATTTATTTCATCGACCAGTACTACGATACTTCGCCCTATAATCAGGAATTTACGTGGACCAAGCAATCCAAGCCACGTGGGGACGGATTCTACTATCTCGATCACCTGACGCATAACGTCTACAAGGGCAATATGGACAAGTGGTTCAAGTTCTACGGTGATCTGTTCAACTTCCGCGAAATCCGTTTCTTTGACATTCAGGGTAAGTTCACTGGCCTCTACAGCCGTGCTCTGACCTCGCCATGCGGTCGTATTCGCATTCCGATCAACGAAGATCGCGGTGAAACAGGGCAGATCGTCTCGTACCTGAAGAAATACAAAGGCGAAGGTATTCAGCACATCGCTGTCGGCAGCGAAGATATTTACGCATCCACTGACGCGATTGCCCAAAAAGGGCTAAAGTTCATGCCAGGCCCGAATGAGGCCTACTACGCGATGTCCAAAGAACGCGTCGCCGACCATGAAGAGCCGCTGGATCGCATGATGAAACACGGCATCCTGATTGACGGCGAGGGTGTACTCGACGGCGGTGAAACACGTATCCTGCTGCAGATATTCTCGAAAACTGTCATCGGGCCGATCTTTTTCGAGTTCATTCAGCGAAAAGGCGACGATGGGTTCGGCGAAGGCAACTTTCAGGCGCTGTTTGAGTCGATTGAACGCGAGCAAATTGAAAGTGGTGAAATTTCAGCCGCTTGACGCTGGAATTTTATAAACGACTGAGGCGGTGCAGAAATCATGCGCCGCCTTTTCACGTCCGCTAACTGCGGGGCATACGCAGGGTAACGTTCTGGCCGCGCTTTTGGTACCGAAGTTCACTGTCGCTGATCGCGATGACGTTGCCGCCATCTATTCGATCTCCGACCTTCAGTTTCTTGTAGCGGCCGCTGGGCAAACGCACCAGTGCGCGACGGTTCGCCGGTGTGCCATAGACGCCGATCAGGTTCAGCTTGCGCAGGTTTATCGCGTTGTCGATCGTGGCCTGCCGCGCGACCGAGGCTGACGACGGGATCTTCGGTGAAACCGCTTTTGGCTGGAACGAGCCGGGCTCATCTGCGGGCGGCTGCACTGCTGCCGTCGATCCAAGACTCGAGGTACTGGCCTGCGCCGGTCTGGACAAGCCAGCGGGTCGTGGTTTTGGCCGAGGGGCCACCACCACAGCAAGAGCAGTCGGTGTCTCGTCGATCTGGGGTGTTTGCTGCAGGGATTCAGGACGTTGTTTTGGGCGCACCCCGGCGAGTTCGATGCGTGTGCGCCCACCAAGTTGTGCGCGCTCGAATTGTTCTATCAAGTTGGCTGGGCGCGGGTTGGGGCGCAGCTCGGCCAATCTGGAACTAGGCTCTTCTTCGATTGGCTCCTGCTCAAACCGAACGGGGACTTCCGGTGGAACTTTTGCAGGGCGACCCAGGTAAACCAACACGCCGTCCGGATTTAACGTGCCCTCAACCGATGCTGTTACAAGCCCGCGTTCGTCCAAATCAAAGCGTTGGCCTGCAGGGCTGGGTTCAGTGACTTGGTCAAACGGTTCATCTGCCCCGTATGTGCTGACCAATGGCAGCGCTACCGCATCCCGGGAAAGATCGGACTTATCGATTGAGGCAAGAAACTTAACATCAGATTGCTGTAAGTCAGGATCTGGCAAGGCTTCGGGCGTAACAATCCGTGCGCCTGCATGTACCTGTTCCGGCTCTGGTTCGGGTTCAGGATCGCGCGCCACCTCTTCAACTACTGTCGGAGCGATTTTCAATGCCTCGAGGATCGCTGCGTCCGTCGCCGAAAGTTCGGTTTCTTGGCCGTCACTGGTGTCTGGAAGCGCCTCTATCGGTGCAACCTCGGCCGTTTCTGTTTCTTCAGTTGGCTCGGGCTCCGGGGCTGCGGCTGGTTCGGGCTCCTCAGTGGTTTCAGGAACTTCTACCGGTTCAGGTAGTGCGGCGATGACCTCTGGTGGCTCTGGCACAGGCTGAGTTTCAGCCGGTTCGGTCTGCGCTATTTCCGCCTGAGGCTGTTCCGAGGGGCTGATCAATGCCCAAGCCACAATCGCGGTCACGAGTACAGCGGCTGCGGCACCCGCTGGGATAGCATAAGCGGGCAAAACCTTGCGTTCAGCGCCCTGACTTTGACTGCCATGTTCGGCGAGCGCTGCGGGCCGAAACTCTGTCGGCGTTTCACCATCGGCAATCGCGTGAACTGGCGGCTCCTGAACCGGAACTGGTGTAGTGTCTTCGTCAGACTCGGCGGTTTCTTCGACCAAAAACTCAGGTGTTCTTGGATATTCTTGCTCGTCGGTTGGTACAGTAACCTGGATGGGTCGGAAACCGTGTTCGCTTGCGAAAGTATGGGCCTCGTCCAGTGTCTGACGGGCCATAGCTGCAACATAAGTTACCCCGTCTTGTGTTTCAGTGTCATAGACAAGCTCATCCAGCGAATATGGCGTCGCTTCTGTCAGCGCATACTGAACTCGCTGTTGTTGGTCTGAGATGTCGGCGCTTTCAGCTTCGACTTTGAGAAACCGGACCTGATCTACGGGCAGCACCAGTTTGCACGTCAACTCGTTTTCCAGGGCGAACGCCTTGTCACGCAGCGCGTTTACTTCGGCGTTCAGGTCCTCAACATCCAGTGGGACCTCGCCAATGCAAAACCATTCTCCGTCGGAAAAGTGGTGCAAGGAAATTCCGGCAGTAGAAAAAGACAGCGCAAAGGCGGGTATCATAATCCGGATGAACCATAATTATCAGCGTCACAACAGACGAAACATCGCCCGCAGACTGACAATAAAGCAGGATCTTGCCGAGGAAAAGAAAAAGGCAAGCATTCCTCTTGTTCAGCAGACACCCGCCACCCCATGTAATTTGAAACGACTTTGGAGGGAAAACCTTGAAGAAATTCGCTTTTTTGGCCGCAGCAATCGCTGTGGCGGCCGCTGGAATGGCCCATGCGGAAGAACGTCACATCACCGTTAGCGCGGCTGGTGTGGTCCATGCTGAACCCGATATGGCGACGATTACTCTTGGTGTTACGAATGAGGACACTCAGGCGTCAAACGCCATGAGCGCAACTTCGGACGCGGTGTCCAAGATTCTCACCCGTTTGGATGGGATGGGGATTGATGCCCGCGATGTGCAGACGCGCGATGTATCGCTGTCTCCGGTTTGGTCAGGGCGCGGAAACTCAACGGCTGAAAAACCTGAGATCACGGGGTTCGTTGCGTCGAACCGTGTCATTGTGCGTGTACGTGATTTGGACCAGCTCGGCTCGGTTATGGATGCGGTCATTCAAGACGGTGCAAATGACTTTGGTGGTCTCAGCTTTGGCATTCAGGACCCCAAACCGCTGGAAGCGGAAGCGCGTGCCAAGGCCGTCGGGGAGGCAACAGCAAAGGCGGAACAACTGGCGCAGGCGGCAAATGTCACCTTGGGCCCAGTCGGTAAGATCAGCGAGCAGGTGGGCAGCGTGCGCCCGGCCGCTCAGATGCGAGAGTTCGCTTCCGCTGACGCCGGCGGAGTACCTGTCGCTGGCGGAGAGGTCTCTGTCTCGGTCACTGTTTCCATGGAATTTGGGATCTCGGACTGAATTTAGCCCTTAGAGCGGGCCTGCAGTGCAGTTCGTTGCTGGCCCGCCGCGTCAAAATTGTCAGCAGATAGCCAGGCCTCAAAAGCCGCACGAATACGCGGCCATTCGCTATCCAGAATTGAATACCAGGCGGTGTCGCGGTTGCGGCCTTTATAGTGGGTGGCCTGTCTAAAAATGCCCTCGAAGGTAAAGCCCAAACGCTCGGCCGCCTTGCGCGATGGGGCGTTTAGCGCGTCGCATTTCCATTCGTAGCGTCGGTATCCAAGTTCGTCGAAAACGCGACGCATCATCAGGTACATGGCCTCAGTCGCCATTGGGGTTCGTTGAAGCAGGGGAGAGAAGTGAATGTACCCAACTTCAATAACCCCACTTTGCGGTTGAATACGCAGGTATGTGGCATGCCCGACGGGATCACCGTTGCCATCCAGAACTGTGAAAAACAACGGATCGCTGCTGCTTTGACACTTCACCAGCCAGTCTTCCAAGGCGTCCGGCGACGCGATGGGGTCTTCGGGCAGGTACGTCCAGTTCGCTCCAGACGGATCCTGTGAAAACGCCCGGAACAATCCGGGCGCATGAGTTTTCGCGTCTAATGGAACGACCGAACAGTATCGCCCCACCATCGGGCTGCGCGGCGGGGCTGGACGCGGGAATTCACCCGAGACCGGCAGGCCAATGGGTTGGCCAAGCGCGTTCGTTCCATGTTCGGCCATATCCTCAGGCGCTGGCTTTGCTGAGTGCCTGATCCAGATCGGCGATCAGGTCGTCGGCGTCTTCAATTCCGATAGAAACCCGAACAACACCCGGACCGGCACCTGCGGCCTCTTGTTGTTCCGGTGTAAGCTGCCGGTGTGTTGTCGAGGCCGAATGGATAATCAATGATCGCGCATCGCCAAGGTTCGCCACATGGCTGAAAATCTCGAGCGCATTCACCAGCTTCACACAGGCGTCATAGCCGCCCTTGACCGCAAAGGTGAACAGCGCGCCTGCACCCTTCTTGTACTGGGATTTGACCCGGTCATGGTATGGTGAGGAGGGCAGGCCCGCGTACGTCACATAGTCCACACGATCATCCGCCTCGAGCCATGCCGCGATTTTCTGGGCGTTTTCCACGTGACGCTCCATCCGCAAGGACAGGGTTTCGATCCCCATCAAGGTGTAGTGCGCAGCCTGAGGGTTCATTGTCATGCCCAAATCACGCAGGCCGATGGCGATACCGTGGAAGGTGAAGGCCAGTGGGCCGAATGTCTCGTGGAATTTGAGGCCGTGATAGGCGGGCTCTGGCTGGCTGAGTGATGGGAATTTGTCATTCGCGGACCAGTCGAACTTGCCCGAGTCCACAATGCAGCCGCCGGTTACAGTCCCGTTGCCGGTCAGATACTTTGTGGTCGAATGCACAACCAATGTCGCACCATGTTCAATCGGTCGGCACAGATAGGGCGTGGCCGAGGTGTTGTCGACGATCAGCGGAACGCCCGCTTCATCGGCGACATCCGCTAGGGATCGGATGTCGGTGACATAGCCGCCGGGGTTGGCGATGGATTCGCAGAAGACGGCCCGCGTGTTTTCATCGATTGCAGCTTTCACCGCATCCAAGTCGTCCGTGTCGACGAACTTAGCGGACCAACCAAAACGTTTGATCGTTTGACTGAACTGCGTGACAGTACCCCCGTAAAGGCGGGTCGAGGCAACGACGTTGCAGCCCGGACCCATCAGCGGGAACAATGCCATGATCTGCGCCGCGTGTCCCGACGAGCAGCAGACCGCGCCCACGCCGCCCTCAAGGGTTGCCACGCGTTCCTGCAGGACAGCTACGGTTGGGTTGGTCAGGCGCGAGTAGATAAAGCCCACTTCTTGCAGGTTAAACAGCGCTGCGGCATGTTCAGCATCCCGGAAAACGTAAGCGGTGGTTTGGTAAATCGGTGTCTGACGAGCGCCAGTCGCTGGATCAGGGCGCGCGCCCGCATGAATTTGAAGCGTGTCAAAACCGTAGGTGGGGCCGTCAGACATCGTTGAAATCTCCCTTTGGAATGTTTGTTGCAGAATCTCTAGGCGATTGAGGGCTTGCGCACAACAATCCTGTCACCGCATCCAAAGACCTTTGCTTTTGATCTGATTGCGGAGTGCTTGTTCGCGTTGCGGCAGGTTATCGCGATCGAACATCGCGCGGATTTTGTGGCCTTTTTGCTGGATCACCAGTTTCTTGATCGGCTCATAGGCCTTCAGCACTTTCTTGATGCGATTTGGTGCCGCGACGGCCTCCAACACGTCGATCACATGATCGCTCTCGCGTGCATAAAGTAGGGGAAACAGGCGATAGTGGCAGGTGACCGACCCATCCAGCAGGCCTGGCGGCAGAACATCGCGGCCACCTCCGAGCGAGTGAATGACCAGGGGTAGGGCGATCTGGTCCAGCCAGGGATCCAACGTTTGACCCGCCAGTTCGGGAATTTCGTCATCCCGGATCGTGCGTGCATAATCCAGAAACAGTTTGCCGAATTGCCGGGGGCATTTGTAAAAAAAGTATCCGGCATTGAAATAGAGGTAGCGGCGCCAATAATCGGGCGGCTGTTCTTTATCCAGCGAACTGTCAAAATCTAGCCCGAACCGACCGTAAAGCGCCTGCCATATCCCATCGAAGCTCGGACCATAAAGGGTGGGGCGGGGCCATGTGCCTTCGACCTTTTGCGACGCTCCGGGACGGTCAAAGTCAAATGGAACGCTGTTGATGTCCCCGGTGATCAGCGTGTCGCTGTCGAAAAATACAAACGGTTCGCCTTCTGGCAAGGTGCTTAGCGCCTCGATTTTGTTGCCGTAGGGATAGCTTTCACCAAAGACCTGATTGTCGAACGGCAATATCTCGGCACCCAGTTGTTGCAAGGCTCTCAGAACGTCTTCGTTTTGAATGCGGGGGTCATTTGACCAACGTGGGCCGGGCTGGGGAACGGCGACAATCAGGCGGCCTTCGAAGTTTGGGCTGCTATGGCGAAGAGACGCGGCAAACAGCACAGCCTCGTATTGCAAACGATTATCTTGCCCGATGATGACGATGTTGAACTTTGGGGGCCTGGCCTGCATCGAAGGTCTTTCAGGAGTTCGGCCGTAGACCGGCGCGCAGCAATTTCCGTTTGCGCCACAGTACGCATGAGGCACAGACAAAACCAGATGCGAAGGACTGTCTGCGCGATGAAATTTGAAAATCCCCGAGACCTACCCATTTTATGCAGGAACGCTGCAGCAGGAGAGAGCACATGAGGGTCAACGCAGATTTCACCAAACGCGTCGCCGTTCATTTCGACCAGAACGAATGGGTTGCTTCGCCAGCAGCAGGTGTCGAGCGCAAGATGCTGGATCGCATTGGCGAGGAAGTCGCCCGCGCAACGACGATTGTTCGTTTTGCACCCGGCAGCGCCTTTGCCGCGCATACGCATGACGGGGGCGAGGAGTATCTGGTTCTGGATGGTGTCTTTCAGGATGAAACCGGCGACTTTCCTGTCGGAAGCTACGTGCGCAATCCGCCGACTTCGTCACATACACCTTCGGCGAAAGAGGGCGCGACGATCCTGGTTAAGCTACACCAGTTTGATCCTGATGATCGCACAGAAGTACGCCGGTCGATTAATGGCGTTGGGAACGTTCAACTGTATAAAGACACCGGTGAAGATGTAAGGGTTCTGGCAATGGCTCCGGATGAAAGCCTTGATCTGGACGCGGAACAAGGTCTTGAGCTTTTTGTGATCGACGGCATGGTCACCGAAGCGGGCGAGGATTTTGCGACCTGGGATTGGCTCAGATTACCGCCCGGATCACGCTCATCGGCTACCGCCGGTGAGGCGGGCGCACGTGTCTGGGTGAAAACGGGACATCTGTCGCAGATGGTCTGAGGCCTGACGTCGCTGCAAAAACAGGCATTCATTTCCGAAACCGGGTCAAAAGGCCCGGTTTTTGCATTTTTTGACCAATTGGCAAATTTTACCAATTGATAAAATTTCAGACTATGGCAAGCTGACCCCATAACGAACATATCTACAGGGAGTAGAGCGATGGCACAGGGCCAGATTGCCCCCGGCATAGTCTCCGGTCGGCTTTCCAGCGATGAGCTGACCTCGAATTTCACGGATTTACATCCTCCGCTTGCCGCGCACGAAGCCGCCGTTGCAGCTGACAGATGCTATTTCTGCTATGACGCGCCATGTGTGACGGCTTGTCCGACGGATATCGATATTCCGTTGTTCATGCGTCAGATTCAGGCAGGTCAACCCGAGGCGGCGGGCGAAACGATCCTTGCGCAGAATATTCTTGGCGGAATGTGCGCGCGTGTTTGTCCGACTGAAACACTATGCGAAGAAGCGTGCGTTCGAGAGACGGCCGAAGGATCACCGGTCGAGATCGGGCGCTTGCAACGTTACGCAACCGACAGCGTAATGGTATCGGGCGACCATCCGTTTGAACGTGCAGCGGCAACGGGTAAGACAGTTGCAGTGGTTGGGGCAGGGCCCGCAGGTCTAGCCTGCGCGCACCGGCTGGCGATGTTGGGCCACGATGTGGTCATTCATGAAAGTAAGCCCAAACCCGGTGGTCTGAACGAATACGGTATTGCCGCCTATAAATCGACAAACGATTTTGCGCAGGCCGAGGTGGATTGGCTGTTGAAAATCGGTGGCATCACGATTGAGACCGGCTCTGCGCTTGGCGAAGGAGTCTCGCTGGATGGTCTGGTCGAAAACTATGATGCCGTGTTTTTGTCCATTGGTCTAGCTGGGGTGAACGCCCTGCGTGCAGGCGGCATTGACAAGGACGGCGTCCGTGCCGCTGTCGAGTTCATTTCGGATGTGCGACAGGCGGATGATCTTGCCAGCTTACCTGTGGGTCGGAATGTCGTGGTTATCGGCGGCGGCATGACGGCAGTCGACGCTGCGGTAAAGTCCAAACTGCTTGGGGCCGAGCATGTCACAATCGCCTACCGTCGGGGACGCGATGCCATGGGGGCCAGCCGGTATGAACAGGACCTTGCAGCCTCGCATGGCGTAAAAATCATGACCAATGTTCAACCCGTAGCCGTTCATGGAAACGGGGCAGCGGCAGAGATCGAGTTGGAATACACGTCCAGCCTTGACGGCCAGCTGACCGGTACGGGTGAGATGATCCGCGTTCCTGCTGATCAGGTGCTCAAGGCGATTGGTCAAACCTTGGAGGGTGCGCCAGAAGGGCTTGCGCTGGATGGTAACAAGATTGCGGTCACAGGAGCCGGTCGCACGTCGATGGCAGGTATCTGGGCCGGTGGCGACTGTGCTGCGGGTGGCGAAGACCTGACCGTAACTGCAGTGGCCGAAGGCCGCGATGCCGCGATGGATATCCACGCGAGCCTGACTGCGTGAAACTTACAGTTCAAGATGCAAAATTGCATCAGGGAGGCCGGATAAATGGCTGATTTAAAGACAAACTTTCTGGGCATCGAAAGCCCCAATCCATACTGGCTGGCTTCGGCGCCGCCGACCGACAAAGAGTACAATGTCCGCCGTGCATTCGAGGCCGGATGGGGTGGTGTGGTTTGGAAAACACTCGGTGCCGAAGGCCCGCCCGTCGTAAACGTCAACGGCCCTCGTTACGGTGCGATTTATGGTGCGGATCGGCGGTTGCTGGGTCTGAACAACATTGAGTTGATCACCGACCGCCCGCTTGAGGTCAACCTCGAGGAAATGGCTCGGGTCAAGGCGGACTACCCTGACAGAGCCCTTATCGCGTCCATCATGGTGCCTTGTGAAGAAGGGGCCTGGAAAGAGATTCTGCCACGCGTTGCGGAAACCGGGGCGGACGGTATCGAGCTGAACTTTGGCTGTCCTCACGGCATGAGCGAGCGCGGTATGGGGTCAGCCGTCGGGCAGGTTCCGGAATATATCGAGATGGTGACCCGATGGTGCAAGAAATACTATGATCGCCCAGTGATCGTAAAGCTGACGCCCAACATCACCGATATCCGCAAACCCGCCGAAGCTGCAAAAAATGGCGGTGCGGATGCGGTTTCTCTGATTAACACGATCAATTCGATCACAAGTGTAAATCTGGACACCTTCAGCCCCGAGCCCTCAATCGACGGCAAGGGTAGTCATGGTGGGTATTGCGGCCCAGCGGTGAAGCCAATTGCGCTGTCGATGGTTTCCGAGATCGCGCGGTCGCAGGCTACGCATGGCCTTCCGATATCGGGCATCGGTGGCGTGACCACGTGGCGCGACGCGGCCGAGTTTATGGCGTTGGGATGTGGCACCGTTCAGGTGTGCACCGCCGCCATGACTTATGGCTTTAAGGTCATTGACGAACTGACGGCCGGCCTGTCCAAGTGGATGGATGAGAAAGGCTATGAGGATGTTTCGCAGATCGTTGGGCTGGCTGTGCCGAACGTGACGGATTGGCAGTACCTGAACCTTAACTACGTGGCCAAAGCCAAGATTGATCAGGATCAGTGTATCAAATGCGGCCGGTGTTACGCCGCATGTGAAGATACGAGCCACCAGGCGATCTCGATGTCTGACGACCGGGTTTTTGAGGTGATGGACGACGAATGTGTCGCCTGCAACCTGTGCGTCGATGTTTGTCCGGTCGATGGGTGTATTTCGATGGTGCCCATGCAGGCAGGAGAAGTTGATCCCCGCACGGGTCTTGAAGTTCAGCCAGACTATGCCAACTGGACGACGCATCCGAATAATCCGATGGCTAAGGCGGCTGAGTAAGAGATTTTTCGTCGAAAAATCTTGGTAGAGAAAATTCGACGAATTTTCTTAGAACAGTATATCGATGGGGCCACCATGGCAGACCACGATGTATTGGTTGGCGGTGCGGATTAGGTGAAATCCGCGCCGCTTTATCTCTTGTTGGAAACGTTCGTGCCCGACCTCCCGCTCGACCCAAGCGATTGATCTTCGCACCACCGCACCGCCCTTCGCGGATTTGGTGGAAAACATCTGTGTGATCCAGGGTTCGGGATTTGGGCGCAGTGTAACCATGCCGCGACATTGTATCTTCTAAGTTAACAGCGACTTAAGGGGTCAGGAGTTTGCGATAAAGCGTATCGATAAACGGTTCGGCACCCTCAAATGGATCTTCGTCGCCCAAGATCGCCCTTACCTGAACATCGAAATCCGCGTAGTGCTGCGTTAATGCCCAAACCGAAAAAATAAGGTGGTAGGGGTGCAATCGCGCAATTTTCCCTTGATCCATCCAATGTGTGAGAATCGCGGTTTTCTCATCAACCAACTGTTTTAGGTCCGTAGATAGCGACTCGTGAATTCGCGGCGCGCCCTGTACAAGCTCGTTGGCAAACAGTCTGCTTTCGCGCGGCAGGTCGCGGCTCATTTGCAGTTTGCGCCGGATGTAGGACAGTATCTCTTCCATCGGATCGCCTTCGGCATCCAAATCATGAAGCGGGGCAAGCCAAACGTCCAGAAGGCCCGACAAGAGCGCGGTGTGAATAGCCTCTTTCGAGGGGAAGTAATACAGTAGGTTCGGTTTGCTGAGACCTGCCTCGGCCGCGATCTGGTCGACAGTTGCACCGCGGAAACCATGCGCAGAAAACACGTTCAGTGCGGCTTCGAGTATCGCGGCGCGGTTCTTTTTCTGAATTCGGGTTGGGGCGCGGTCTTTGGGCATGTTTTCAGGTTGTCTCTTTTTCCGGCACGCGGGCGGTGAATAGGTCAAAAAAACCGACGGTGTCCTGCAATTTCTTGACTGATCTCGAACCCGTGATAGCGTGAGTTTGACCAGATGGTCAAATCAAGACACCAAAAGCGAGCCAAATCGCAAGCAACAGGGAAAAGTAAGATGGCAGCTCCTGCGCAGAACCTCAGGATCAATGGCGACAGGCTGTGGGACAGTCTGATGGAGATGGCGAAGATCGGCCCCGGTGTTGCAGGCGGGAACAACCGTCAAACGCTGACGGATGAAGACGCAGAGGGGCGCGCGCTGTTTCAAAGGTGGTGTGAGAACGCAGGTTGCAGCATGGGTCTGGATCAGATGGGCAACATGTTTGCCCGCCGTGAGGGAACGGATCCCGACGCGCTGCCGGTTTATGTTGGCTCTCACCTGGACACGCAGCCCACGGGCGGCAAGTATGATGGCGTTCTGGGTGTTTTGGGAGGGCTGGAGATCATCCGAACGCTGAACGATCTTGGCATCAAAACCAGGCATCCGGTCGTTGCGACCAATTGGACGAATGAAGAAGGTACACGTTACGCGCCCGCGATGCTGTCGTCTGGTGTTTTTGCAGGAATGCATACGCAGGATTGGGCCTATGAGCGTGAAGACGCTGAGGGCAAAAAGTTTGGCGATGAGTTGCAGCGGATTGGCTGGCGCGGAGATGAAGAGGTTGGTGCGCGAAAGATGCGCGCATTCTTTGAATTGCACATTGAGCAAGGTCCGATCCTAGAAGCCGAAGGAAAGGACATTGGTGTTGTCACCCATGGTCAGGGCTTGAGCTGGACACAGGTTACAGTGACTGGCAAGGATGCCCATACCGGGTCAACCCCTATGCCAATGCGTAAGAATGCGGGTTTGGCGATGGCCCGTATTTTGGAAAAGGTGGATGAGATCGCGTGGTCGCATGCCCCTCATGCCGTTGGGGCTGCTGGTCACATAGACGTTTTCCCGAATTCGCGGAACGTTATTCCGGGTAAGGCTGTCTTTACGGTAGATTTCCGTTCACCCGATCTGGACGTGATTACGGATATGGAAAACCGTCTGAAGGTCGCGGCCGAGGATATCGTCAACGAAATGGGCCTGGAGATTTCGTTTGAAAAGGTGGGGGGGTTTGACCCCGTTGAATTCGACGAAGGCTGTGTCGCAGCCGTTCGTAATGCGGCTGAGCGTTTGGGGTATTCGCATACGGATATCATTTCGGGTGCCGGGCATGACGCATGCTGGATCAACCGGGTTGCGCCGACGGCCATGGTGATGTGCCCATGTGTTGATGGCTTGAGCCATAATGAGGCCGAGGAAATCAGCAAGGACTGGGCTGCGGCCGGAGCGGATGTACTGTTTCATGCAGTCGTCGAGACGGCGGAAATCGTGGAATAGGGGGCGCTGCCCCCGTCGCCCGAGGGGCGACTCCCCCGGGATATTTATAGCCAGATGAAGCAAGCGGCGCAGACCGCATCAGGGAGTATAAGATGAGCACTGTGATCAAGAACGGAACCGTGGTTACCGCCGATCTGTCTTACAAAGCGGATGTCATGGTTGAAGATGGTGTTATCACTGAAGTCGGTCTGGACCTGAAAGGTGACAAAGAGCTGGATGCAACCGGTTGTTATGTCATGCCGGGCGGGATTGATCCTCATACACATCTCGAGATGCCGTTTATGGGCACATATTCCAGCGACGATTTCGAAAGCGGGACGCGGGCTGCATTGGCGGGAGGCACCACGATGGTGGTGGATTTTGCACTGCCAAACCCAGGTGAAAGCCTGCTGGACGCATTAAAACGATGGGACAACAAATCGACCCGCGCAAATTGCGACTATTCCTTCCACATGGCCGTGACCTGGTGGGGCGAGCAGGTGTTTGACGACATAAAGACCGTGATCGAGACGCGCGGTATTAACACGTTCAAACATTTCATGGCCTACAAAGGCGCGCTGATGGTGAACGATGATGAATTGTTCGCTTCGTTCAAGCGATTGGCTGAGTTGGGCGGGATCGCCATGGTTCATGCCGAGAATGGCGATGTGGTCGCTGAGCTCAGCGCCAAACTGCTGGCTGAGGGCAATACCGGCCCCGAGGCACATGCCTATTCACGCCCGCCGCAGGTTGAAGGTGAGGCCACGAACCGGGCAATCATGATTGCCGACATGGCGGGTGTACCGCTTTATGTGGTGCACACGTCCTGTGAAGAGGCCCACGAGGCCATTCGCCGGGCCAAGATGCAGGGCAAGCGCGTATGGGGTGAGCCTTTGATCCAACATCTGACCTTGGATGAGAGCGAGTATTTCCACCACGATTGGGACCACGCGGCGCGGCGGGTCATGAGCCCACCATTCCGCAACAAGCAGCATCAGGACAGCCTGTGGAATGGGTTGCATTCGGGTACTTTGAGTGTGGTGGCGACGGACCACTGTGCCTTTACTACCGAACAGAAACGCTATGGCGTGGGGGATTTTACCAAGATCCCGAACGGCACCGGCGGGTTGGAGGATCGGATGCCGATGCTGTGGACCCACGGGGTTAACACCGGGCGGTTGACCCCGAATGAGTTCGTGGCTGTGACGTCAACAAACATTGCCAAGATATTGAATTGCTATCCGAAAAAGGGGGCGATTCTAGTTGGAGCGGATGCAGATATCGTTGTCTGGGACCCCGAAAAGACCAAGACGATCAGCGCGGATACCCAGCAATCTGCGATCGACTACAACGTGTTCGAGGGCAAAGAGGTCAAAGGCCTGCCTCGCTTTACCCTGACGCGCGGGCAGGTTGCAGTTCATGACGGCGAAATCCGCACGCAGGAAGGACATGGCGC
The DNA here is from genome assembly GCF_056533365.1 of Ruegeria sp. G5. Lineage (NCBI taxonomy): Bacteria > Pseudomonadati > Pseudomonadota > Alphaproteobacteria > Rhodobacterales > Roseobacteraceae > Ruegeria > Ruegeria sp. G5. The sequence continues at coordinate 183,390 of NZ_JBQFOK010000005.1, forward strand.
GTTCGTCGCACGTGAACCGAATGGGCATGTGAACAAGGCGTTGAGTACCTGGAAAGAGCTGACCGCGCCGAGACCTGTAGAGCGGACGGGAATCCCTGCGACTGGCGTGTAACGTGGTCGGGCCGCAGGCGCTGCGGCCCAAAACCAAATCTTTTCAAGGCAATTGAATGAATACTGAAAGTACCACGCGGCCGGTGATCCAGGCTAAAAACCTGGATCTGACCTTTCAAACCAATGACGGTCCGGTTCACGCGTTGAAGGATGTCAACCTAACCATCGACAAGGGTGATTTTGTTAGTTTCATCGGGCCGTCCGGCTGCGGGAAGACAACCTTCCTACGCTGTGTGGCTGCGCTTGAGACGCCGACCGGAGGAACCCTGACCGTTAACGGCATGACGCCAGATGAAGCGCGGCGCAAGCGGGCCTATGGATATGTGTTTCAGGCTGCCGGGTTGTATCCTTGGCGGACAATTGCCAAAAACATCAAGCTGCCGCTTGAGATCATGGGGTTTTCGGCCTCAGAACAGGAAGAGCGTGTAAAGAACGTTCTGGAACTTGTTGATCTGGAAGGTTTTGGCGGGAAATTCCCTTGGCAGCTATCCGGAGGTATGCAGCAACGGGCCAGCATCGCGCGGGCGCTGGCCTTTGATGCCGATATCCTGCTGATGGACGAACCCTTCGGTGCCTTGGATGAGATCGTTCGCGATCACCTGAACGAACAGCTTTTGGCGCTTTGGGCAAGAACGGAGAAAACGATCGGTTTCGTGACGCATTCCATCCCTGAGGCGGTTTACCTGAGTACCAAGATCGTTGTCATGAGTCCTCGGCCCGGGCGGATCACTGATGTCATCGACAGCCCACTGCCAAAGGAACGACCGCTGGATATCCGCGACACGCCCGAGTTCATCGAAGTTGCGCACCGGGTGCGTGAGGGCCTAAGGGCGGGGCATTCCTATGAAGACTGATTACTGGTGCAAAGTGGGGGCGGCATGAAGAACCTTGTGCCTATACTCGTGGTCCTTGGCGCGATTGTTGTGCTTTGGTATGCAGCAGTAGCGCCGATGAATATCCGTATCGCTTTGGATCAAGCCGAGCGCGCCGGAGAAACGGTAACACCGGAAACATCGCGTACGCGTCGGGACGAATCTGTTTGGATCTTGATGGCTAAGAACCCCGGTCATGTTGCCGTTGGGTATTCTTTGGATCGTCCACGCTTGCCGACGCCCGGGCAGGTCGGGCAAGAGCTTTGGAAAACGACCGGAGAGATGGTGGCCAAAGGTCGGGCGTTCTCGAAAAGGTCGTTGATTTATCACGCGGGTATCACCCTGCAGTCGACCCTATGGGGTTTTTTGTTGGGGACAACGCTGGGTATTTTGGCAGCCGTCGCCATTGTCTATTCGCGCGTCGCCGACATGAGCCTTATGCCTTGGGCCATCATCAGTCAGACGATCCCAATTGTTGCACTGGCGCCGATGATTATTGTGGTCAGCTCACAAGTTGGCATCGAAGGGCGCGGTGTGCCCAAAGCGATCATTTCGGCTTACCTGTGTTATTTTCCTGTCTTGGTGGGTATGGTGAAAGGCTTGCGGTCGCCGTCGCCGCCGCAGTTGGATTTGCTGAAAACGTATAGCGCGTCAGGTGTGCAGGGGTTCTTCAAGCTCCGATTGCCGTCCTCGGTGCCGTATCTTTTTACCTCGCTTAAGGTCGGTATTGCGGCGGCGCTTGTCGGGACCATTGTCGGGGAATTGCCGACAGGTGCGGTGTCCGGGCTAGGCGCGCGTATTCTGATTGGTGATCAATTCGGAACTCCACTGGCGATCTGGGCGGCTTTGCTGGCCGCAGCTATTCTGGCCGGGATTTTGGTTACTCTGCTGGATCTGCTACAGCGCCTAGCGCTGCGCCGGATGGGGTTGAGCGCATGACGTGGCTATCCTTTTCACTGTTGTTCTGGGGGTTGGCGTGGTGGGCCAACTACCGGTTGGCAATCTCGCAGTACCGTACGCACCGCGGGGTTCGGATTCTGGTGCCGGTACTCTTCGGTGTAACGCTTTTGGTTCTGTGGGAAGGCCTCGTGCGCGGGCTCGAGGTGTCCCCAGTGATCCTGCCGCCTCCGTCGGACGTGGCCGAGGAATTTGTGAATTCGTCCAACATTCTATGGGAAGACTTTAAACAGACGGTCTTCAAGGGCGCATTGACGGGTTTTGCCATCGGTTCTGCTGCGGCCTTTGCCTGTTCTATCGCAATTGACCGGTCGGCGTTTCTAACACGCGGACTGCTACCCATCGGGAACTTCGCCGCGGCGCTGCCGATCGTGGGTATTGCACCAATTCTGGTCAGTTGGTTTGGTTTCGACTGGCAATCAAAGGCCGCAGTCGTCGTGGTGATGGTGTTTTTTCCCATCTTGGTCAATACTGTACAAGGCTTACGTGAAGCTGATGCGATGCAACGTGATTTGATGCGGACCTATGCGGCAAGCTACTGGCAAACGCTTCTCAAACTGCGACTGCCGGCGGCGATGCCATTTGTGTTCAACGGTCTGAAGATCGCGACAACACTCGCACTGATTGGTGCCATCGTGGCCGAGTATTTCGGGTCGCCGACGCGCGGAATGGGCTTTCGCATTTCGACGGGGGTCGGAAGTCTGGAAATCGATCTGGTTTGGGCCGAGATCGCCGTAGCGGCGCTGGCTGGAACTGCGTTTTACGGTGGGGTCGCGGCGATCGAAAAAACGGTCACGTTCTGGCACCCGTCACAACGAGGGTAAACATAATTCAACAGACCCCGAAAATGGGGCAACAACAGCAACTAGGAGACATGAAGATGAAGAAGCTACTCAGCGGGGCGGTTGCCGCTTTTAGCCTGGCAGCAAGCGCGGCCTGGTCCGCCGATGAGGTGAAGCTGCAATTAAAATGGGTCACGCAGGCTCAGTTTGCAGGGTACTACGTCGCTAAGGATAAGGGGTTTTACGAAGAAGAGGGTTTGGACGTCACGATCCTGCCTGGTGGTCCTGACATCGCACCCACACAAGTTATTGCAGGCGGTGGCGCTGACGTAACTGTCGAGTGGATGCCAGCAGCCTTGGCTGCCCGTGAAAAGGGTTTGCCGCTGGTCAATATCGCGCAGCCGTTCAAAAGTTCAGGCATGATGCTGACTTGTTGGAAGGACGCAGGCATCGCTTCGCCAGCCGATCTCAAGAACCGAACGCTGGGTGTCTGGTTCTTCGGGAATGAGTTCCCATTCATGAGTTGGATGAGCCAGCTGGGCATTGATACCGGTGGGAAAGGCGAAAGCGGTGTCGAGGTGCTGAAACAAGGCTTTAACGTCGATCCATTGCTGCAGCGCCAGGCCGACTGCATCAGCACCATGACCTACAACGAATACTGGCAGGTGATTGACGCAGGCGTTAGCCCGGATGAGCTGGTAACCTTTAAGTACGAGGATCAGGGCGTCGCAACTCTGGAAGACGGTCTTTATGTCCTGGAAGAAAACCTGAGCGATGAAGCTTTTGTGGGCAAGATGGAACGTTTTGTCCGTGCGTCTATGAAGGGATGGAAATATGCCGAAGAGCACCCTGAAGAAGCGGCCGATATCGTGCTTGAAAACGACGCAACCGGTGCTCAGACCGAGGAACACCAAAAGCGTATGATGGGTGAGATTGCCAAACTGACGGCTGGTTCGAACGGTACGCTAGACCCTGCGGATTTTGAACGCACAGTGGCCACTCTGCTGGCTGGCGGTTCAGACCCGGTGATCACCAAGCAACCCGACGGAGCGTGGACGCACAAGATCACGGACGCCGCTCTGAATTAAGTCGAGTTCGATGTAAGCGGAACGCGGTCCCGACGGGGCCGCGTTTTGCGTTTCTGATGTCGGAAAAGTGTGTGTACTTACCGGAAAAATCGCATAGTATTCTGTTGTAATTTAACGCATTTCGTCCGGTATGCGATAAAGATGGAAAAATATGCAGGGATTTGCATCAGAATTCAGTGCCGCTTTTTCTCTGATCCTGAACGGAGATTCAGAGCTTTGGGCGATTGTGCTTTTGTCGCTTAAAGTTTCCGTTTTTGCTGTGCTGATTTCCGCCTTGATCGGCATGCCGATTGGGGCCGCTTTGGCCGTCGCACGGTTTCCGGGGCGACGCCTGATGATTATTCTGATGAACGCCTTGATGGGGTTCCCTCCGGTCGTTGTGGGCTTGTTGGTTTATTTGATGTTGTCTCGTTCCGGTCCTTTGGGTGTTCTGGAATTGCTCTATACGCCGACTGCTATGATCATCGCGCAGGTGGTTTTGGTGACGCCGATAGTCGCGGCACTGACCCGACAGGTGATCGAAATGCTGGCCGAAGAATACGCGGAACAACTGCGATCACTGGGCGTGTCGCGATTGGCCTCGGTTCCTGTGCTGCTCTGGGATGCGCGGCTTGCGCTTGTGACGGCTTTGCTGGCCGGTTTTGGGCGCGCGATAGCCGAAGTTGGGGCCGTTATTATCGTAGGCGGCAACATCAATCACGTAACGCGGGTGATGACGACGACGATTGCCCTAGAAACGTCCAAGGGGAATCTGGCACTGGCATTGGCATTGGGCGCCATACTCATCGGCATTGCGGTCGCCGTGAACGCCATGGTCAGTGCCGTTAGCCTAAGGGCAGAACAAGAGGGGCTGCGTCATGCGTGATCTCGTTTGCGAAATGGCCGGTGGCCTTGCCGTTCAGGGGCTAAAAATCGCGCGTAACGGCAAAACTTTGCTGGACGTCCCGCATTTGTCTTTGGACGGACGCGGTCCAACCCTGATCCTTGGCCCCAATGGGGCTGGCAAAAGCTTGCTCCTGCGATGTTTGCACGGGTTGATTGTGCCCGATCAGGGTCAGGTGGTTCAGGATGGATCACCCCTAAACGCCGATGACAAAGCACGTCAGGGCATGGTCTTTCAACAGCCGGTTCTGCTGCGCCGGTCCGTGGCCGGGAACCTGGATTTTGTGCTGAAACGTCAAGGATTGCCGCGTGCATCGCGCAAATCCCGGATCGAAGAGCTTTTGGCCGAAGGCGGACTGGAAGGCAAAGCCCGCCAATCGGCACGTTCATTGTCCGGCGGCGAAGCGCAACGGCTTGCCATTTTGCGTGCGCTTGCCTTGAACCCCGAAACACTGTTTTTGGATGAACCCACCAGCGCCTTGGACCCGGGGGCGACACAAATGATCGAGCGGATGATCCTGCGTGCGTCGGCCCGCGGTGTTCGCATCGTTATGGTAACCCATGACATCGGTCAGGCGCGTCGGTTGGCTGCTGATGTCGTGATGATGCAGGTTGGTCGCGTGGTGGAACACGGTGCTGCCAAGCAAGTGCTGGATGCCCCTGAAAGTGCTGCATCGCGTCGCTATCTTGCAGGCGGACTTGTAACTTAATCGAATGATGGAGATCTGAATGATCCGGACTTTTCTTCGGATGGCTGTGGTATCGCTTGGATTGATGGCGGCCCCAGCCGTTGCTGAAGCGCCCTTTATCGTGGTTCAGTCCACGACCTCGACGCAGAATTCAGGGCTGCTGGATTATATTTTGCCGGGGTTCGAGGCTGAGACTGGCATTGACGTTCGCGTTGTCGCTGTGGGCACGGGGCAAGCGATCCGGAATGCGGTTAACGGTGACGGTGATGTCCTTTTGGTGCATGCAAAACCTGCCGAAGAGCAATTTGTTGCGGATGGCTGGGGCGTTGAGCGATTTGACGTCATGTACAACGATTTTGTGCTGGTCGGCCCTACTTCGGACCCGGCAAAGGTAAAGGGTGGTGATGATATCATTGCGGCACTTGCTGCAATCGCTGAGGCTGAAGTCCCATTTGCATCGCGCGGGGATGACAGCGGAACGCACAAAGCAGAAATGAAGCATTGGGCGTCGGCTGACTTAGATCCGACGGCTGCGTCCGGAACATGGTACCGCGAAACAGGCTCGGGCATGGGGGCTACGCTGAATGTTGCCAGCGGTATGAACGCTTATACGTTGACGGATCGTGCCACGTGGCAATCCTTTGGAAATAAGGTGAATCTTGCGATTTTGGTCGAGGGAGATCCTCGTTTGTTCAATCAGTACGGTATAATCTTAGTAAATCCTGAAAAACATCCCCGCGTGCGTGCCGCGGCCGGGCAACGTTTCATCGATTGGCTAACTGGCCCAGATGGGCAAGCGGCTATCGCATCGTACAAGTTGGATGGAGAACGGTTGTTCTTTCCCAATGCCAAGTGATCTAGCCGCTGGCCCCGTTGTGATGGATTGTACCCAAACCTTTCAGGTCATATCCACCAAACTCAGCGGCCCGATTGGCAAAACGGTCGGATTGCAGGAACTGCAGCAGCTTTAGCATAGGATCGTCAAAGTACGCGCGGCGCCAGATCGCGAGGTCCAGCCGCTCGGAATGTGTCGGGACAAACCCTAGATTGTACAACCCGGCCAGGGCACCAAGTCCAAAACCAGCATCTGCCTTGCCGTCATGCAGGGCAATGGCCAACTCTTCCTCGGTACGGGCGCACGTCGGTAAAGTATCGAGATCCTCGTACGACAGACCGTGAGCCTGCAGCTGCGCCTCAAACAAGCGTTGGCTGGCTGCCGAGCTTTGGCGCAATATCACACGCCGCCCGGACAAGTCCCGGAACGTGTTGATGTCTGAAATACCGGGGGCCAGCAGCAACCCGCGTTGGCGTTTTGCAATTTCGTACAGAACAACAGGTGCCTCGCCCAGTTGGTCGCGCAAAGCGCGGGCGTTGAAACCGTCTTCTTCGTGAATATGAAGGGCAGCTGCCTGCGCGGTACGATCTTTCAAACGATTCAAACCATCGAATGACCCGTCATAATACGTCGCCAAACCGGATCCACTTTCACGTAGCGCCCAATCCAGTAACGGATCGTGACTGCCAGCGACGATCGGGGGCAGGGGGGGGTCAGCCACCTGCGGACCGGAACGCGAGGCGTTGAGCCAGGCAATGATCTCAGCCCTCGGGAACAGTAGTTTTCCCATCGCCCGCACGCATGGAACCTCGCCCGACGAGGCAAGGTCGTAGGCTTTGCGCTCGCCGATGCGCAACAGATCGGCAAGCTCTTTCGTGGTTAGGTATTCGCTCATTCAGTCGAGGCGTACGGCGGAACCCGTCCCTGCATCAGCCGCGCTGAAACCGATCTGGCCCAGCACATATGGTGCAGCCACGGTAATAACGACCATCGCAGCGACAGCGACAAGAAAGGCTTTCATCGTTTTCCTCCGGCTCAGTTTTCCGGTGCCGTGGCCTGGCGCAGAAAGGCGATCAGATCGTCCCTGTCGCTGGCCTGCGTTATCCGTTGCATCGGCATCTTAGACCCCGGAATGTAGTGGTCTGGCCCTTCGTCGAAAAGGGTATTTATGGTTTCATCATTCCAAATGATATCAGAGTCTTGCAAGGTATCCGAGAAAAAATATCCCGGCAGAGTTCCGGCCTTTCGCCCAAATACACCGTGCAGGGTCGGGCCCGCGCGCCGTTTACCATCCGGTGTCAGGCTATGACAGATCGAGCATTTACGGGCGAACTGGCGTTCTCCGTTGCTCATCTCGCTGGGGTTTTTCAGAAAGCTTGGTTCGGCACCTGCCATCTGTTCCTGACCGCGCAGGCTGTCGACGGGCCAGCTGAACATGGCCTCATCAATACCACCGGCATGGATGTTTTGACCGTCCGGTGAAAAGGCAAGCGCCCACACGGGCCCACGCAGCGTCGCGCGAAAGTCTTGCGCGATGCGCCATTCCTTGGTGTCGATGACCATAATAAAGCCTTCGCCATCACCAACAGCCAACAGACTGCGATCCGGGCTCAGCGCCAGAGCAAGAATAGGGCGGCGATCCAGTGTGAAATCCCGCTCCTCGCCCGTGGTCAGGTCGCGAATGCGGGTAACGCCATCGACCGCTCCGTACGCAATCCAGTTGTCTTGGGCATTCAGAACCAGTTCATTGACACCAAAGCCGTGCTCGACAATGCGCAACGTCTCTTGCCCTGTTTCAACATCCCAAAGCCGCAAAGTTCCATCCACACCGGCCGAGTAAAGTTGCCTGCCGTCCGGTGTAAACACGACAGAGTTCACGCCGCTGCCTGTCGGGCCAAGTATCTGCGGAGCGGAGCCGTCTACCGGCCAAACACCAATCGTGCCATCCCAACTGGCTGTAGCGACATGGGTTTTAGACGCTGAAATACTGACGATCTTACCTTTGTGGCGGCCCACGACTTCGCCGCCGGGCCAGCGCCGCAGGGTAAAGTCATCCCCGGCGGAGTAGATCGCGGTACCGTTAAAGGCCACGCTGTTGACGGCGGCTTCGTGACCTTCCAGCCACTCGGGCATTTGGTCGGACCAGATGCCGACCGAATTGTCAAAGCTGGCCGTCGCAATCCGTCCGTCTGGCGCAGAGGCGATACCCATGATGGGACCGCCATGCCCCTTGAGCGTAAAGAACTCGGCCCAGGCGGGCAGGGGCAAAAGGGCAAGAACCAGCGCGAAGGCGCGCATTTATTCAGCGGGCGAGGCCGCAGCTTTGCCAGCCTCTTTTTCCTGGACTTCCTCAAGCCACAGCGAGTGGTGTTCGCGCGCCCATTGCTCTTCGACTTCACCGGTGCCCATGGCGTCAAACGCGCCTTCCATGCCAACCGAGCCAAGGTAGATATGCGCAATAATGATGGCGATGAAGACATACGCGACCATCACGTGCCAAACCTGCGCGTACTGCATTTCCTCTTGCGGGGACATCTGCACAGGCAGGTTCAAACCCAACATTTGCGGAATGCCGGTCGAGTTCGCGATCGAGAACGTCTTGGCAAACAACGGCATCTCGAACGGGAACAGCAGCGAAAGCCCAGACAGGCTGATGGACACACCCAGCAGAACACAAGACCAAAAGATTACCTTTTGTCCGGCGTTAAACTTCTTAGCCGGGGGATGGCTGCCTTTCGTAAATAGCCCGCCGCCCGCAGCCAACCATTTCAGGTCAGTTCGGTTCGGGATATTGTGGGCGATCCAGTTAACAGTGATGATGATCAACCCGAGCATAAAGGCCCAAGCGAGGTTGTTGTGAAGCCACTTGCAGCCCTGTGCGATAGTGGCGAAGCCTTCTTTCCCGAAGATAGGGATCAGAAAGTCGCGACCATACAGGGTAAGCAGCCCGGTAATCCCAAGCACCAGGAATGACCCGGCAAACAGCCAGTGGCCAAAGCGTTCAATTCCGTTAAAGCGCGTTACCGTGCGGCCGGTTTTCTCACCGTCGATGCGGATCTTTCCGCGGATCAGGAAGAAAAGCAGAATGATCGCAGCCATTCCCGCGATGATGTATGAGCCATACTCGCGCAGTGGGCCGGTACGGAAGGACCACCACCACATGCCGCCATCCTGGATAAGAACGCTATCAGCCGGGCCGCGCGAGGATACTGTGACGTCAGCGGACCCATAACGAAGCGCGCGGTAAACCTCGCTGTCCGAGGCGACGCCTCGGGTGCCGAACTGACCCAACAGGCCTTCGACATTGCCTTGACCGGTGTTTTCCGAGCGATACGTGTTGTCCACTTTTTCGCCGCGCTGGCGGGCGAGGATGTCCTCAAGCGTTGTCGCGCCACCTGTTGCAGACCGGTCTGGTGCTGCGGGCTCGGACGTTTCCTGTGCCCATGCGGCCCCGGTCAGAAAGAGTGAAACGAGCAAAAAATGGATCAGGCGCATGGGTTCTTTCCCTATTCTTGGTCGTGTCAGCGGTCAAAGCCGCCGATTTGCGTGTGAAAGACAGCTCCGACAGGGGACAGGGCCGCCTGGAGGTCGTCTTTCGCGGGGCCGTACACATCAAACTGGACCGGCGTAAGCAAAGACATAAACCGATCCGCGAAGTTTGCCCCAAAATTTTGCATATGAATCATCGCATCTTCGGAACTTGCGTAACGTTCATAGATGTGAATGGCGTTGTCGCTTTGGTGCCACTCATAGCTTTTGGCACCCGTTTCCTCGCGCGTGGCGGCGACCATTTCGGCCATCAGACCCTCAAACTCAGACTGCTTTTCGGGGTTCAGATCCAGCTTCAGCAGCCAGTAGACATCGTCGGTCATGTTCGCTCCACCACGGTCAGGAAATGCGGCGGCCGACAAGCGGCCACCGACAAGAGTGGAACAGCCCCCGGCTAAGGGCAGGGGGCTGTAAGGCTTTAGTCAGACCTTAGCCGTCTTTCTGGTCGTAGGCTGTGCCCCAACCCCACGCGCCCGAGCCAAAGCCGCGGGCGACGACGCGCTCGCGATAGATGGCCGAGACCACGTCGCCGTCACCGGCAAGCAGGGCCTTGGTGGAACACATCTCGGCGCAGATGGGCAGTTTGCCCTCGGCGATCCGGTTGCGACCATACTTGGCGAACTCTGCGGTCGAGTGCGTTTCCTCGGGGCCACCGGCGCAGAAGGTACATTTGTCCATCTTTCCGCGCGATCCGAAGTTGCCCGCCTGCGGATATTGCGGCGCGCCGAAGGGGCACGCGTAAAAGCAATAACCGCAACCAATGCACAGGTCTTTGGAGTGCAGGACGACACCTTCTTCGTTTTGATAGAAGCAGTCGACCGGGCACACCGCCATGCAGGGCGCATCCGAGCAATGCATACAGGCCACCGAGATCGAGCGTTCGCCCGGGTTGCCGTCATTGATCGTCACCACCCTGCGGCGGTTCACGCCCCACGGCACCTCGTGTTCGTTCTTACACGCGGTGACGCAGGCATTGCACTCGATGCAGCGTTCGGCGTCGCAGAGAAACTTTGCTCTTGCTGCCATTTTCTCTTCTCCTCCTTACGCTGCCCAGATCTTGCAGAGAGTACACTTGGACTCCTGCATCTGGGTCACTGAATCGTAGCCATAGGTCTGGGCGGTGTTGGAACTTTCACCCAAGACATAGGGGTCTGCACCAGCGGGGTATTTCGACCGCAGATCATCGCCCTGGAAATGGCCGCCAAAGTGGAACGGCATGAAGGCTACGCCGGCACCGACCCTGTTGGTCAGCATCGCCATCACCTTGACCTTGCCGCCTTCCGGACCTTCGACCCAGACCTGTGACCCGTCACGAATACCAAGGTTGTTGGCATCGCGGGGGTTGATCTCGACGAACATGTCCTGCTGCAGCTCGGCCAGCCACGGGTTCGACCGCGTCTCATCACCGCCGCCTTCATATTCGACCAGACGACCAGACGTTAGGATTATCGGGTAATCCTTTGAAAAGTCGTTCTTCTGGATCGAAGCATAAAGGGTTGGCAGGCGATAGGCCTGACGGTCCTCGTAGGTTGGATAGTCCTCCACCAGATCGCGACGCGGCGTATAGAGCGGCTCGCGGTGCAGCGGGATCGGATCCGGGAAGGTCCAGACGACCGCGCGGGCTTTTGCGTTCCCGAAGGGCGCACAGCCATGCTTGATCGCAACCCGCTGGATACCGCCGGACAGGTCGGTTTTCCAGTTGGTCTCTGGTCCCGCGACAGCGTCGATCGCCGCGCGTTCCTCGGCTGTCAGATCGCCATCCCAGCCAAGATCCATCAGCATCTGCATCGTGAATTCGGGATAGCCATCCTGAATTTCCGATCCAACGCTATAGACCCCTTCGGCCAGCAGGTTGTCACCATCACGCTCCACCCCGAAACGGGCGCGGAAGGTCAGGCCGCCTTCGGCCACCGGCTTGGACATGTCATAGAGGTTTGGTGTCCCCGTATGACCCATCTCAGGCGTTCCCCAGCAGGGCCACGGCAGGCCGTAGTATTCGCCGTCGTTGGGTCCACCAATGGCTTGCAGCGTGGTTCTGTCGAACGTGTGCTGGTTGGCCATATGGCTTTTCAGACGTTCCGGCGACTGACCGGTGTACCCGATAGTCCAGAGGCCCGAGTTGAATTCACGCGTGATGCTTTCAACATTGGGGGTTTCGGCGTCTTCCATCTCGATATTGCGGAAGAACCGATCTGCCCAGCCGAACTTGTTGGCGAACTTGGCCATGATGACCTCGTCCGGCAAGCTTTCGAACAGCGGATCAACCACCTTGTCACGCCACTGCAGCGACCGGTTCGATGCCGTGGCCGAGCCACGTGTTTCGAACTGCGTACAGGCGGGCAACAGGTAGACGCCATCGGTGCGGTCATGCAGAACGGCCGAGACGGTGGGATACGGGTCGATCACGACCAGCATGTCCAGCTTCTCCATCGCCGTCTTCATTTCCGTCATCCGGGTCTGCGAGTTGGGCGCGTGGCCCCACAGAACCATGGCGCGGACGTTATTGTCCTGATCCATGTTGGCAGGATCTTCCAGAACACCGTCGATCCAACGAGAGACCGGGATGCCGCGCTCGTTCATGAGCGGCTTGTCCTTGCCTTCCTTGTCCTTGATCGTTGCGAACTGACCTTTCAGCCAATCCAGATCTTCGCCCCAGACGCGGCTCCAGTGACCCCATGCACCTGCGGACAGGCCATAGTAGCCAGGCAGGGTGTGGGACAGAACACCAAGGTCCGTCGCGCCCTGCACGTTGTCATGGCCACGGAAGATGTTGGTGCCACCACCCGAAGTGCCCATGTTGCCCAGCGCAAGCTGAAGCACGCAGTAGGCGCGGGTGTTGTTGTTGCCGTTGGTGTGCTGTGTACCACCCATGCACCAAACAACGGTGCCAGGACGGTTATTCACCATCGTCCGGGCAACGCGGCGCAGCTGCGAGCCGGGGGTGCCAGTGACGCGCTCAACTTCGTCGGGGTTCCACTTGGCAACCTCTTCGCGGATCTGGTCCATACCCCAGACACGGGTGCGGATGAACTCTTTGTCCTCCCAACCGTTGTCGAAGATGTGCCACAGGATACCCCAGACCAGTGCGACGTCGGTACCGGGGCGGAAGCGGACATATTCATCCGCGTGCGCCGCAGTGCGCGTAAAGCGCGGGTCGCAGACGATCAGAGGGGCATTGTTCTGCTCTTTCGCGCGCAGGATATGCAGCAGCGAGACGGGGTGCGCCTCGGCCGGGTTACCACCGATGATGAAGATGGCCCGGCTGTTGTGCATGTCGTTGTACGAGTTGGTCATGGCGCCGTAGCCCCATGTGTTCGCAACGCCCGCAACAGTGGTCGAGTGGCAGATACGGGCCTGGTGGTCCACGTTGTTCGTGCCCCAGTAGGCGGCGAACTTGCGGAACAGATAGGCCTGTTCGTTGTTATGTTTCGCGGAACCCAGCCAGTAAACACTGTCCGGCCCGGATTCTTCGCGGATGTTCATCATGCCGTCGCCGATCTCGTCGATCGCCTGTTCCCAGCTGATGCGTTTCCACTCGCCGCCTTCCTTTTTCATCGGATATTTCAGGCGGCGTTCGCCATGGGCGTGCTCGCGGACCGAGGCCCCCTTGGCGCAGTGTGCACCCAGGTTGAACGGGCTGTCCCAGCCGGGTTCTTGCCCGACCCAGACACCGTTCTGCACTTCGGCTACGACGGTACAACCGACCGAGCAGTGGGTACATACGGACTTGATATTTTCCACGGCCTGATTGGCCGCTGTCTGGGCACTGGCTTGCGTTACGGTTCCACCCGTCGCGCTGATCGCGGCGAGGCCACCGATCGTCAGGCCCGAACCACGCAGAAATGCGCGGCGATCGACGGTTTTTTCGCCGACCTGGGACAGGATACTTGTCCGCTGGGGGCGTCTCGCAACCCCGTTGGTCTTTTTCCTAAGCATTACTTTCCTCCCTTGCGCGCCGTGTCAGCCACGGCTGGCTTGGTACTGTCCAAAACCGACGTCAGGGCCAATCGCAACCGTCAGTCGGGTGGTGACGTCGTCCGGTCTTAGAACCGGGCGCTGTCGAGATATGCGCGCGTGTGCGCGGTGTCCTGCATCCGGGTTTCGTCCGTAGGCAGCTCGGCTGCTTCGGCCTGTCCGGTCAGGCTGGCGGCGGCGACAGCAGCGGGTGCTGCGGTTCCGGCCAGTTTGAGGAAGTCGCGGCGCGTTGCGCCTTCTTCCTTGGTCTTGCTCATGGGTGTCTCCTTTCCCATTTGCAGTTTAACGCCCCGCGAAGGGCGCTGGCGAATGACAGCGCGTCACGCTGTCGTCATTCGGAACGCCTCGCGCTCGATCTCCATGAACACGCGACCGGCTGTCCCGATCGAGGCATAGAGAACCGAGCTTTCGGCGGCTTCCAAATCCGAAAAGAAATGTGTGGCCCAAGGACCGATATGTTTGCTCCAGAACGCCTTTTGGTCGTCCAGCCCGGCGGCTGAACCGAAGCGGCCAACAATCATGCCGGCCATCATCTCCATCAAAGAGGCAATATTGTCTTCGGGTTCGAACACGTTCGGTGCGCGTGTGATGCCACGAATAGCCATATCGTTGCGCAGCTGTGCCAGCGGTTTTTCGTTCAAGAATCCGGTCAGATAGAAACTGGCATACGGCAGCAGCTCGCCGCGTCCAAGTCCAATGAACAGCGCGTTGAATTCACGCTCGGCAGCAGCCGGTTTGGTGATTTTGGCGACACGTGCCATTGCCTGGATAGCTTGTCCAAGGTCAGTGTCATCGCCAGTCAGACCCGCAACCTGGTCCAAAAGCAATTGATCGGGCGGGCCGGATAGCAGCAAACCCAGAAAGTTATAGAAATCCGCGCGCAGGCGATCCTCGGCCGAGACATCGATTTGTTGCGCTTCGCTTGCGGTCATCAGGTTATCCTTCAAATTCAAATTTCATACGGCGCGGGGCAGGGGGAAGCTCTGCTTCTTCGGGTTCTTCGGTTTGCGCCATTTCGAATGGTTCGGGGGTCGGGTCTTCGATTACGTCCGGTTCAGGTTGATGCTCTTCAACCTCGGTTTCGGTTTCGTGCTGGACTTCGTCTACTTCGGTATCCTCGGCTTGCGCAGCCAAGGCTTCGACATGGGCCAGCATCCCTTTGCCAACCTGATACGCAGTCTGGATGTTTTCGATGACGCAAGCGGCGTCGGTGTAATCTTCGCCGTAATCGACCAAGCCGTCGACATTCGCCAGTACCGGGTTAAGCCGCCACAACCGACGCAGGGCGCGGCGGCGCAGACGATCGGGAACCGCCTTGGCCATGAACCCTGAAACGTCGTCACCCGCCTGCAACTCATCCGGATCGGGCAGGTTCAACTCGGCCAGGATTTCGGCATCCGTTTTTTCTTCGAGTTCTGCGCGCTGATCCGCGATTACCTGTTCCTCGGCCGCAATGACTTCGGCTTCTGCCTCGGCTTGCACAGCGGCCTTTCGGCGGGACCAAAAATCGCGCGCTTCGGTCATTGGATAATCCTACGCGGCGCACGGTAGACGTCTGAGGCTTGCCGGATACGGGAGTCGCCTTTGCCGTCCTCGACCAGATCGGTGCGCTTTTTGTCCCGCTTGCGTTTGACGAAAACCTCATCGCGATGGTGTTCCAAAGCAAAGTCGCGAACCCAGGCGATCAGTCCTTCGGTCATCGGGATTTTCTCGACGATTTCCTCGCCGGTATCGGCATAGTCCTGACCTTCGTAAGGTGAGGCGGTTACCAGAACGGCATCCATGGGCCGCTCGCCATCCAGCGCATCGCGCAGAACAAGATAGATCGAAGGCTGTCCGTCGGACAAATTGACCATATAAGCTTCGGTTTCGTCCGCCCACAGCTTTAGCGGCAGGGTCGCGGCGTGATACTCCACGGCCTCACCTTCGCGGCGCATCTCAAGCCAGTCCGCAGGCGCGGCACCCGGCAAAACGGCAACCGCACGCCAGTTCCATTTGGCCCAGCGGGTTACCCCAGGCGTTTTGCGCACGACGACGCCGATTGGCATTTCAATCTGGTTAGCGGCCTTCGCCACGTAGTCCTCCCCGGAAAGCTCTCCCCTGCCTTCCCCATGTCCACTATGGTACACAAATTGCTAGAAAGCCAAGCCCGGACACTACGACCTTAGTCGTATACGTTGATAGCGTATTCGTGAGGGGGCTTGTGGATCGCCGTGAAATAAGGGTTTGGTTGCGCGTCCAAGGGTAAGTTTTCGGCCAAAATCGGGGTCTTTACATTGCCGGTTGGGGACGACAGCCTAATGTGCTGAGGGATGGAGCGATTTCCGGGGAGGGGATATGAGCACCAAGATATTGCTGTGTGACTGCGCAGGGACTCAATCTATTGACGCAGACAAGATAGCCTCGGCCTGTGATACGGCATGCTCAAAAGTGCACACAGCGCTTTGCACCCGCGAGCTGGAAAGCGCCGCAGCCCTGCTGCAGGACGGCGATGCAGTGATCGCATGTGGTCAGGAACAGGATGTTTTCCGGGCGTTGGCTGAAGAATTGCAGGTCGACGTGCCTGGATTTGTCGACTTGCGGGACCGCGCAGGGTGGTCGGAACAAGGCAATGACGTCGCAGAAAAAATGGCAGCTTTGACGGCAGAGGCACTTTTGCCGCAACCCATTACGCCCAGTGTAGATGTGTGCAGCGAAGGGACTTGTTTCATCATTGGCCCGGGTGAGGTTGCATTTGGCCTGGCTGAAAAACTATCCGGGACGCTGGCTGTCACGGTCCTGTGCACCGATGCGGCTGAGCCTATGTCGCGTGCCTATGATGTCGTGCGCGGGAAAATCCGCAATCTTACCGGTGCGCTGGGTGGGTTTTCCATGCGGCTTGACGGGCTGCAACAGCTTGAGCCCGGTGGACGTGGCGCTTTTGCGTGGTCGGAACCGAAGGACGGGGCTCAGTCGTCTTGTGACATTGTCGTAGACCTCGCAGGTGACACAGCGTTTGTTCAGGCCCCTGCCAAGCGCGAAGGCTATCTGCGTGCAGACCCCAAAGATGCGCTCGCGGTTGAACGGTTGGCCTTTGAGGCTGCCCAACTGGTTGGCACGTTTGAGAAACCTCTGTACGTGCGGATGGAGGAATCGCTGTGCGCCCATTCCCGGGCCGAGCAGGTGGGGTGTACGAATTGTCTGGATATTTGTCCGACCGGTGCGATTACGCCCGCCGGTGAACATGTGACGATCGATCCGATGATCTGCGCTGGTTGCGGGGAATGTGCCGCGGTCTGCCCATCGACCGCGATCACCTACGAGGACCCTCCGGTTTCTGCGCTATTGTCCCGAATGCATATTCTGGCGCGTACCTATCGGCGCGCTGGCGGTAGTGCTCCGCGGCTATTGGTTCACAACGCACATGGCGCTGAAATGATCCGGCTATCAGCGCGGTTTGAGCGCGGTCTGCCCGCAGACGTTATCCCGCTGGAGCTGGAAGTAATCTCAGGATTTGGGCACGCTGAAATGCTCGCAGCGCTTGCGCATGGTTTCGCGCGGGTGGATGTGCTTTTGTCCCCGACGACGGAACGAGATGCGCTGGATAAGGAACTGGAACTTGCCCAAGCAATCTGCGGGGTGGGAAAAGTCGGCCTGATTGACGAGGCTGATCCCGATGCGGTTTCTGACCTGCTATATGAACAGGACGTGCCGCAACCATTGGCGGACCCAGTTTTGCCGCTTGGAAACCGACGGCAGATTGCCCGACTGGCGGCACAGGCGTTGAATCCGGGGGCCGAATCTCCGCTGCCTTTGCCTGAAAACGCGCCCTACGGGGCGGTTGCCGTAAATAAGGATAGCTGCACGCTGTGCCTCAGCTGTGTGTCTTTGTGCCCGTCTGGTGCCTTGATCGACAATCCGGACAAGCCGCAACTGAACTTTCAGCAGGACGCTTGTCTGCAATGCGGAATGTGCAGCACAATTTGCCCGGAAGACGCCATTTCGCTGGTCCCACAACTGGATCTGAGCGATGCCGCTTTGTCTCAGCAGGTACTGAACGAAGAAGAACCCTTTGCCTGCGTAGAATGTGGGGCGTTGTTTGGCGTAAAGTCGACCGTGGAGCGTATCATGGAGAAACTGTCGGGGGCGCATCCGATGTTTGCGACCTCGGAAAAGGCGCGAATGATCCAGATGTGCGACAACTGCCGTGTCAACGTACAGTTCCAGCAACAAGACAATCCCTTCCAGTCGAACCCACGACCCAAGGTCGTCACGACCGAGGATTACTTTTCAAAGCGGAAGGATCACTGAAGTTGCAGCGGTGCGCCCAAGTCGGCCGCCTTCAGGACCGAGACGAAAGCCAATATGGCGTCCAATTCGTCCAACGTCATCTCGACGGGATGAATAGGCGACGGGCGCTCGGGGTCGAACGGCAGCGTCAGCCCGTCGATCTGCGTAAAGGCGGGGTGCGGGTTCAGGACAAAGAACGCCTCGAACCGTTCGGACCAGTCCGGCATCGCGCGCAGAACGGCAAAGGACGGCGTCGAACCCAGCCCGTTCATGCGGTTCTTGGGGCCGATTACATGGCAGCGTCCGCAGTGGGTCATCGACAGCTCTTCACCGCGCAGGGCATCGCCGTCGATTACGGTTTCCTGCTGTATCGCTGCGATTTCGAACTCTGCCGAGAAGGGCGCGCCATTTTCAGGGGCGAATCCCTCGACGGTTCGTTTTCCGATATCCGACAGCAACCAGTCGCGGAACCGTTCGTGTTTCGCATCGTCGCCGATCCGCAAGTGGTAGATCACCCCGTCCCGGGCAAAGACCGGATCACCGGGTGGCCCACTTTCCAGCACCAAAACACCGGTTTCATCGGCAATAACGCGTATCCCGGTCTTGAGAGAGAAGCGTGGAAGGATATGTTGCAACAGACCAGAGTCTGTAACCTCGGGCGGGGCGGCAAGCCCCAGTGCCTCTTGCGACCAAGAGGGGGTGGCAGTGAGCGTCAGGCTCAGGCACAACAGAATAACGCGCATGGGTATAGCCTAGCGGCAGCGCCCCGAACGCGTCAAATAAACAGAAAGAGACGGAGACACATGCGATGAACGGCAACCATATGGTTCAAGAAATCAAAGGGTTACAGGCATGAGTGTTCGTGACGCGGTTCTGACGAACCTCAAAAAGATCACTGATCCGGTTTCCGGAAAGGACATTGTCAGCGCCGGAGTTGTGCGTGCGCTGAACGTCGAAGGCGACACCGTGCGCTTTGTCATGGAGATCGACCCAAAGAACGCCGAAAAGATGGAACCCGTGCGCGCAACGGCTGAGAAAGCGGCGCAGATGGTGGATGGCGTGTCCAAGGTCTCGGCCATGCTGACTGCGCATTCGGACAAGGCCCCACCCGATCTTAAACCCAAGCCGAAACCGTCGCAGACCGGTCCACAGGCCGTACCGGGCGTCGACCGCATTATTGCCGTCGCCTCGGGTAAAGGCGGTGTGGGTAAGTCGACGGTGTCGGCCAACTTGGCATGCGCCTTGGCCGCCGAGGGGCGTCGCGTTGGTCTGCTGGATGCTGACGTTTACGGCCCGTCCCAGCCCCGGATGCTAGGGGTGTCAGGCCGCCCGGCCAGCCCCGATGGAAAGACGATCCTGCCTTTGCGCAATCACGGCGTGACCATGATGTCCATGGGGCTCATGACGAATGAAGGGCAGGCGGTTGTCTGGCGCGGTCCGATGCTGATGGGTGCGCTTCAGCAGATGATGAATCAGGTTCAGTGGGGGGCTTTGGACGTTCTGATCGTTGACCTGCCACCCGGAACCGGAGACGTTCAGTTGACCCTCAGCCAGAAGTTCCAGGTGGACGGCGCGATTGTGGTGTCGACCCCGCAGGATGTGGCCCTGATCGACGCCCGTAAGGGCATCGACATGTTCAATCAGCTCAAGACGCCCATTGTCGGCATGATCGAAAACATGTCCACGCACATTTGCTCGAACTGTGGGCATGAAGAACATGTGTTCGGCCATGGCGGCGTCGCGTCCGAGGCCGATTCGTTAGGCGTGCCACTACTGGGTGAAATCCCGCTGCATCTGGATATCCGTGTTGCCGCCGATGGCGGTGCGCCAATTGTGGTTAGCAAACCCGAAAGCGCCCAAGCAGATGCGTTCCGCAAGATTGCGCGTGATCTGATTGCCAAGGGCAACGCATGATTGAGCCGGTTTTTCCCCCTCTGCTACAGGGCCACCCGGTGCAGGGTGGGGACGATCCGTTCGAGCGTGCGCAAGCAATGGCGGCGCTTGGGTGCGATGCGGGAACCGTGTTTTACAACATACAGGCCGATCGCCTTCGCGTGGCGATTGTCTTTACGCCAGAAGTTCCCTTGCAGGACGCTATGGCGATGCTGCCTTTATGCTCAGTCGGTTTTCAGAACGCGCTTGGCGCTTTGGCTCCGCCCGAGGTTGCGGTTCATTTGGATTGGGACGGTCCAATTTGTGTGAATGGCGCAAAATGCGGCAAGTTTCAGGTTGTAGCATCGGACACCAACCCGGAGTCAGAGCCTGACTGGCTCATCGTCGGGTGGGAGCTGGCTTTGCTGCAAACCAGTGACGCACCAGGCGAAACACCTGATGTCACAGCGCTTTATGACGAAGGCTGCGCAGATGTCTCTGCCGTTCAACTGGTGGAAAGCTGGTCGCGCCACATGCTGACATGGCTCAATCGCTGGCAGGAAGACGGAAACGCACCACTGCATGGCGAGTGGATGGGGCTGCTGCGTGGCGTCGGTGAGGACTATGGCGAAACCGGCGTGTTTCTAGGCGCAGATGAACGCTTTGGGATGCTGATCCGCGAGGGTTCGGACACCCGTTTGCGACCTCTGACAGAGTTACTGGAGAACAAGACATGAAACTGGCGCGCGCGATCCATTTCGACGAAAGCGATATGAATGTGTTCCACTCTCCGGCGCGAACTGGTGAGTGGTGCATATCTGGCGGTTTCGAGTTTTCGAACTGGGGTGATGGTGACCTTGAAGGTAAGTCTCGTCAGGCTTTCTCGAACGGTTGGTTGGGGGTCGAGACCTTTGGCCGGGTGACTTTCGTGGCGGTGACACAGGTCGAACCGAACGAGTTGGACCAAATTGCGCAAAACCTGGCAGAGCATTTTGTGCAGTTTTACGGCGCGCCCTCCGTCGAGGCCGCTATGGGTGTAGCGCAGGCTGAGATCACTCACATGTCTGAATTGTGTGAAGAACACGCGCCCAATACGCTTTTGACCGTTGCGCGCGAACTGTCGGACACAGGCGTGCACGAGGCGTTTCGCATCATCACACCGCAGGAAACCCAACTTGAGGCGCTGGCTGTGCACGGCTCATTGGATGAGTGATCGTCAGATCAGGTCCGCAAACCCGCCAAATTGACCGCGTTTGAAAATCAGGCCCTTTCCGGTGCGGTACATTACAGTCTCGACCTCGCCGACAAGGATCAGATGGTCTCCGGCTTCATGGCTCGCGTGGAGTTGGCAATCAAATCGGGCAAGGCAATTCGCAAGCTGGGGGCGACCGGCGTGGTCTTTTTCCCATTGCGCATGGGAAAAATCGTTTCCGTCACGGGCGAATTTTAAGGCCTGATCCTGCTGCTCTTGGGCCATAACGTGGATCGAATAGTGTTGACAGGCGTTGAACGCGTGGAAACGGTTTGAATCCTTGGCCAAACACCACAGAACCAAAGGCGGGTCCAATGATACGGACGAAAAAGAATTCACTGTTATTGCGCGCGGCCCCAGATCCGTCGTTGTTGTGACGACCGTGACACCGGTACCGAAACAGCCCAAGGCTTCGCGGAATGCGATGCTTTGATCTGGTGTCGGGGTAAAAGTCTTTTCGGTCATCGCGCGCTCGTTCTGTGGCCGCGCCTCAGGTGCCACGGACTGTTGGAATTGTCCACGAAAAGCTGTGTCGAAATCCGAGATTTTCCAGATCAGTTCAGGTCTTCCAGCAGACGACCATGCTGACGGGTCGCCTCGACCACGGCACCAAAGGTATTCATCCCGCGGGCCTGCAACATCGGAAGCATCTTGACCAGAGTTTCAGCCGTCGCAACAGCATCGCCCAAGGCGGTATGGCGCAGCTCATGGGGAATGACGATGTCCAACCGTTCGCATAGCGCATCCAGTGTGTGCTTGTCGCTGGCACCGAACAGGACCGCAGAAAGAAGAACAGTGTCCAGTATTGGGTGATCCCATTCCACTTCCATCTTGGGTGCGTGACGCCGCAAGAAGGCCATGTCGAAGGGTGCGTTATGTGCAACGATAACAGCATCGCGGGCGAATTGGTGGAATATGCGACCTGCCTCGGCGATATCAGGCGCGCCTGCGACCATGCTGTCTGTCACCTTGTGAACCTTGGTCGACGCGGCAGGGATTGGCATACCTGGATCCACCAGCATGTCCAGTTGCTCACCGTCCACGATCCGGCCGTTGATGACCCGAACCGCGCCGATCTGAACGATCTCATCCTTGTGCGGCAGCAGTCCCGTTGTCTCGGTGTCAAACACGACAAAGCATAAGTCCCGCAGTTCAAGATCTTCAAAGGCCTGATTGGCCGCGGAATTCAGCAACGCGAAGTCATAAACCAATGGCCGCGCGGCGTCGGGTGCGATGCTGGTCGCGCTGTCTTCGAGGATCAGCATATAGCCTGGCGCGTCGCCCAGCGGTTTCATGCGGGTCGAATATGTCTGAGTACCGTCAAGGCTGGTCAGGGTGCATTGCACCTCAAGTCCCGACGCAGACAGTTTTTTGTACGCCTGTTCCAGCGGCCCATGCTGAAAGTATTCAAACAGGGATGCGTTAAGACGAGGGTGAGAGATTTGCGCAAGGACGCCTGCCGCCTGTCCGTCATACAGAACGATTTTATGCGTCGGACTAGCCAACAGCATCGCCACCGGTATGTCGGTCAGAAGTGCCGTAAGCCGTTCTTTTTCAGCCGCCAGATTGGCGGTTTCTGCCGCGATCGCTTCGGCGACATCCATTGTCTTTTCTGAAAGCTGATCAGCTAGTCCCGCCGCTGCGGGTGCAAGATCGCCCAGATACTTTGCAGCCTGCATGTCCATAGCGCTTTGAACCCCAGCATGCGCTCTTGCGCGCAGCTCGGCTGAGAGACGTTCGATCGGCTTGGCAACGTTGTCGTCAAACAGCAGCCACACACCTACAATCAGGGCCAGCAGACCAAACGCTGTAATGATTTCGGCAAATACGAAGGCATCCAACAGGGCGGGGTTCGAGACACGCTTGTAGCTAATCCACAACGAGATCGAGCTGACGGCCAAGCCGCCCACCGCCAACAGGCAAAAAAACAGAAAAATCCGTAGGCGAAGGCTTAACTGAGTCAGCATGTTACACTCCGCAAGTTGCCTCGATTATCGGGTCTTCAGCACCCAGCGCCAACCAGTCGGCGTTCAGCAGGCGACCATCGTCCCCGAATTCGGCGCCGTCGGCCAGATTGGCACGGCTGTTCGCAGCGCAATCGACTGCAACGGGCAGTTTTGAGACCGGAGACCAACGTCCAAAGAAATACATGTCTACAAGCCGTTGCTCGGGGACCTGATCATTGGTGCGAACAGATACTGTGTCGACCGCGGCAAAACGGTTCACAAATGGGATCGCATAGGTCCAGGGGCGGTAGAATGCTTTACTTTCAACTTCCTGCACGATCTCCATCCCCTCGGGCAGAGTGTCGACAGTGCGGCCGTACCACGAGTATTCGCTGGTAATCGTCATCGCGATCATGCCCAGCCCGGCCCCTACCGGAGCGGCCCATTTTGGCAGCCGACCGCCAGTGATTTTATTTACCAGCATGACCACGCCGGCAAATGCGATGCCTGCAAAGATGGTGCCAATCAGCTCTAGGAACATTGTATTTCTCCGAACTTCCCGGGGCTTACCCCAGCATCCCTTTACCGTGACCTACCGCGGATTGCATCGTTTTTACCACGACAAAAGCATCGCGTAGATGACTTCGCTCAAAGTCGGATAGATCGGATGGTGGCAGGAAATTGTCGGGTTGTTTATCGTCTTTTGCCAGGCGCACCTGATGCTCGAGCCTTGTTTCAGCGATCAGGTCATAGGCATCCAAAAGGTCACGCGCGCCCGATGGGCTAAGGATACCCGCCGCGCCAGCGGTCCGCAGTCGCGCCCTTGTGTTGGCCTCGGTCAGTTTACCCTGCAGACTGTAAATCCGCGCCAGATCGACCACGGGTACAACTCCGTTATGCTTTAAATCCAGCGTGTTACGATGCTCTCCTGACCGAATGGTTGCAAAGCCGCGCAATAGGCCAAGCGGCGGTGTATGTTTCAGGGAATTCGAAATCATGTGCGCAACAAAGATCGAATTTGCGCGTGCGGCTTCCAGCGTGTCAGCTTGCAAGTCGTCGAACAAATGAAAGGCACCGCCGATCGGGCGTAGATCGAACATGACCGACGCCAGCATTTGCGCCTCGGGGTCGGGTTTGGCGATCCAGCCTCGGAAATAGTCCCGCCAGATCCGGAGCGGCTGACACCAGCGTGGATTGGTCGCCATCATGTCGCCGGGGCAGTAGAAATACCCGCAGGTGTCCAACCCGTCCGACACGAACTTTGCCAGTGAATGAAAATACGGCATGTCCGCATCCGACACGCTATCGTCCAGCATCAGGCAGTTGTCCTGATCCGAAACGCCGGTCTGTTCCTGTCGCCCCTGAGAGCCACAGGCCAGCCACAAATAAGGAACTGGGGGCGGGCCGAGTTTTTCTTCGGCCAAGGCCAACAGTCGCCGCGTCGCCGTATCCGCGATGTCCGTTATCAGGCGGGTTACAATTTCATGCCGGTTTCCAGCGGCGACCAATTGCACCAAAAGCTGTGGGATTTCGGCAGTGACCGTCGCCATCTGCTGCGCTGTCTGTGCGTTTGCGATCCGCCGGACCAACTCGGCCGAATTGACGGCTTGATAGTGGGTCAGGTCGGTTTGGGTGACGATCCCAACCAGACGGCCCCCTTCGGATATTGGGATGTGGCCTATCCCGCGTTCCATCATGATATGCAGAACATCCGACCCAATGTCTGTTGGTGACAGAGTGATTGGGTCTGCGGTCATGATGGCTGAAATGGGCGTATCGGTTGGCAGCCCATCTGCCACGAATTTACCCGAGATATCGCGCAGTGTTGCAATGCCTTGCAGTGCGCCGTTTTCGGTGACGCAAAGCGATGAGATATGTTTGTCCCGCATCAGCCTTGCAGCGTCTTGCACCAGAGTGTCAGGCGGGCAGGTGGCGGGGTTGTGGGCCATCAGAACGTCAATGGAACTGGTCGCCAGACTCTGCGGTCCCGAGCGTGCATCTCTGGTGCGGTTGAAGAATTTGGAAACGACTTGATGACCGTCGATAAGATCGCGCACCAGATCAGGCGGCAGAACCAACAGCACAGAAGGGGTGTGCGCCCTGGCTTTGGTGATCGCTTTTCCGTCTTTCAGAAGACCACGTTCGCCAAAGGAATTGCGCAGACCCAGCTGAGAGACAACGGCGTCATTCTCATCTTTGATTTCGACCTGGCCTTCGTAAATTACGAAAACGCCGGGCAGGGTATGCCCCAGTTCGTAGACTGGGAAATCCTCTTCGACCTCCCACACCTCAATTTGTCGCGCGACCGTGTCCAGTACATCTGCGGGTAATGCGTCATAGGGGTGCACGGACTTCAGAAACCGGATGATCTCGTCATGGGACAGGGGCATGGGGTACTCTTTAGGCTCCGCTAGAAAAATCCCGCCCGGTGGTGTGCCGGGCGGGAGTAGTCAGTCGAAAGACGCGGCCTTTTGCAAGTGCGCTTTGGGCCGCATCATGTCTCAGTGATCCTGAGCTGCGCCCGCGCCACGGGGAATGCGGATGCTTTCGACCATTTCCTTGATCTCCTGCGGGGTCTCTTTGGTCATGCCTGCAACAACGTAGGCAGTCGCAAAGTTGACCATCGCACCGATCGCACCGAACGAGGTCGACTTGATCGGACCCAGCAGTGGGTCAGCATCTGTGAACGAGTTGGTGCCCGGAATGAACAGCCATCCCTTGTGCAGGAAGATGTAGACCAGCGTGACGACCAGACCAGCCAGCATACCCGCGACCGCGCCGGTGTTGTTGATGCGGGTCGAGAAGATACCCATCATCAGCGCCGGGAAGATCGAGGCAGCCGCCAGACCAAAGGCCAGAGCAACCGTCTGCGCCGCGAAGCCCGGAGGATTCAGACCCAGATATGTTGCCACAACGATGGCTACAGCCATTGCGACACGTGCTGACATCAGTTCGCCTTTTTCCGAGATGTTCGGATTGATAGCGCCCTTGATCAGGTCGTGGGATACAGCCGACGAGATCGCCAGCAACAGACCCGCAGCGGTCGACAGAGCGGCCGCAAGACCACCAGCAGCGACCAGACCGATCACCCAACCCGGCAGGTTGGCGATTTCGGGGTTAGCCAGAACCAGGATGTCACGGTTGAACTTGGTCAGCTCGTTACCAACCCAGCCTTTTTCCTCGGCAAGTGCCTGCATGTCGGCGTTTGCGTCGTTGTAGTACTGGATTTTGCCGTCGCCATTCTTGTCTTCCCAGTCCAGCAGACCGGTTTTCTGCCAAGTGGCCATCCAGTCATACCGAGCGTCATTGTCGATCTGTTCAACCGAAACAGCGCCACCTTCGATGCCACCATTGGGCCACATCATGTCGGTGATGTTCAGGCGAGCCATTGCACCAACAGCAGGAGCGGTCAGGTACAGCAGAGCGATGAACACCAGCGCCCAGCCAGCCGACCAGCGTGCGTCAGCCACTTTGGGAACGGTGAAGAAGCGCATGATGACGTGGGGCAGACCCGCGGTACCGATCATCAGCGACAGGGTGAACAGCACCATGTTCAGCGTGTTCGAGTGGTGGGCGGTATAGTCGTTAAAGCCCAGCTCGGTCACGATGGCATCCAGCTTGGTCAGCAGAGGCTCACCGCTGGCGGTGTCACCAAACAGACCCAGCGCCGGAACAGGCGTGCCGGTCAGCTGCAGCGAGATGAAGATCGCAGGGATGGTGTAGGCGGTGATCAGAACGCAGTACTGAGCGACCTGAGTGTATGTAACGCCTTTCATCCCGCCGAACACCGCGTACGCGAACACGACTGCGGCACCGATCAGCAGACCCGAGGTGTTGGAAACCTCAAGGAAGCGGCCAAAGGCAACGCCAACGCCGGTCATCTGACCGATAACGTAGGTCACCGACGCAACGATCAGACAGATAACCGCCACGATACGGGCTGTCTGGCTGTAGAAACGGTCGCCGATGAATTCCGAGACGGTGAACTTGCCGAACTTACGCAGGTAAGGGGCAAGCAGCAGCGCCAGCAGCACGTAGCCACCGGTCCAACCCATCAGGAAGGTCGAGTTGTCATAGCCGGTAAAGGCAATCAGGCCCGCCATCGAAATGAACGAGGCCGCAGACATCCAGTCCGCCGCTGTCGCCATACCGTTGGTGACCGGGTGAACGCCACGACCGGCGGCGTAGAACTCCGATGTGGAACCCGCACGGGCCCAGATCGCGATGCCGATGTATAGCGCAAAGGACGCGCCAACAAACAGCAGGTTGATGGTAAACTGGTCCATGGGGTTTATTCCTCCTCAACGCCGTATTCAGCGTCCAGCTTGTTCATGCGCCAGGCGTAGTTGAAGATCAGCACCAGAAAGACCAGGATTGATCCCTGCTGAGCGAACCAAAAGCCCAGATCGGTACCGCCAACGGCGATTCCGGACAGCAACGGACGCAGCAGAATGCCGAATCCAAAAGACACCACCGCCCAGATGACAAGGCTGATGTAGATAAGGCGCAGGTTGGCCTGCCAATAGCCCTTGTCGGACTCTGCAGCCTGCGCGGAGTTTGTGGTTTGATCCGCCATTGCGGGTTCCTCCTTCGCTACCTCGATGGCGGCCTGATGCCCAACTCCTCCAGCGCGTTAGGCCGCATCTCGAATGTGCCAAACGCCCCCGTGACGTCAGGCAAAACTTCTCTGGTCCGCCAAGGCGGGTCCGTTGAAGTATTCTGTTTTAGGATCAAAGCCCGGTTCGGGCTTATCTCCTCCCCTTAGTTCATGACCTCGCGCACCAGACCCTGAAGGTCGGTTGCGATGTCATCTATCTGACCCATGGCGTCGATGCCTTTCAGCACGCCCTGAGCCTGGTAGTAGTCAATCAGTGGTGCCGTCTGCGCGTGGTACGCGGTCAGACGGGAAGCGACGGTTTCAGCGTTGTCATCAGCGCGGCGCTTGAACTCGGTGTTGCCGCACTTGTCACATTCGCCTTCTTTCACCGGCTTCTTGAACGTGTCGTGATAGCCTTCTCCGCAACCGGCGCAGGTGTAGCGACCCGAGATGCGGCTCACCATTTCCTCGTCCTGAACCTCAAGACTGATTGCAGCGTTGATCTTTTGGTTTGACGTGGCCAGCAACCCGTCCAGCGCCTCGGCCTGAACGGTGGTGCGGGGGAAGCCGTCAAGAATAACACCCTTGTGGCAATCCGCTTGCGCCATGCGATCACGCAAAATGGCAATGACGATCTCATCACTGACCAGATCGCCGGCTTCCATCACGGCCTTGGCGGCTTTACCCGCCTCGGTGCCTGCAGCAACGGCCTCGCGCAGCAAGTCGCCAGTGCTGAGTTGAACCAGACCGAATTTTTCTTCCAACATGCGAGCCTGGGTTCCCTTACCGGCGCCCGGAGGGCCGAGAAGGATCAGAACAGCGGGGGTGGTGAGAGTAGCAGCGTCCATCACGTCCTCACTTGTTCGCACGGTTTTCGATCAGGTCTTCGACAACCGACGGATCCGCCAGTGTCGAGGTGTCGCCCAGCGATCCAAAATCGTTCTCGGCGATCTTGCGCAGGATACGGCGCATGATTTTACCCGAACGTGTCTTTGGCAAACCTGGCGACCACTGGATGACATCGGGTGATGCAATCGGGCCAATCTCGGTCCGGACCCAGGTGCGCAGCTCTTTGAGCAGCTCATCGCTGGGCTCACGGTCATTCATCAGAGTGACATAGCAATAGATGCCTTGCCCTTTGATTTCATGGGGATAGCCGACCACGGCGGCCTCGGCCACTGCGGCGTGGGCGACCAGTGCGCTTTCCACCTCGGCCGTGCCCATGCGGTGACCCGAAACGTTGATCACATCGTCCACGCGGCCCGTGATCCAATAATCGCCATCTTCGTCGCGACGGCAGCCGTCGCCAGTGAAGTAATAGCCTTTATAATCCGAGAAATAGGTCTTTTCGAACCGTTCATGATCGCCCCAGACGGTGCGCATCTGACCGGGCCAGCTGTCCTTGATGCACAAAACACCTTCGACGCCGTTACCTTCGATCTCGACACCTGATTGCGGGTCCAGAACAACGGGTTGAACGCCAAAGAAAGGCTTCATCGCCGAACCGGGCTTGGTTGCGTGGGCGCCGGGCAGCGGAGTCATCATATGACCGCCGGTTTCCGTCTGCCACCACGTGTCTACAATCGGGCATTTGCCCTTGCCGACAACGTCATTGTACCAATTCCACGCTTCGGGGTTAATCGGCTCACCGACTGTACCCAAAAGGCGCAGGTCGCTGAGATCGTGCTTTTCAACCCATTCGTTACCTTGCCCCATCAGGGCGCGGATCGCGGTCGGAGCGGTGTAGAATTGATTCACCTTGTGCTTTGCGCACACTTCCCAGAAGCGACCTGCATCAGGGAATGTTGGAACACCTTCGAACATCAGTGTGGTTGCACCGTTAGCCAGCGGCCCGTAAACGATATAGCTGTGGCCGGTGACCCAGCCGACGTCGGCGGTGCACCAATAGATATCACCCTCGTGGTAATCGAACACCACTTCATGCGTCAGCGATGCGTAAACCAGATAGCCGCCGGTCGTATGCACCACGCCTTTGGGCTGACCGGTTGAACCAGAGGTGTAAAGAATGAACAGCGGATCTTCGGCGTTCATCTCGGCAGGTGCGCAATAGTCGTCTGCTTCCAGTGCCATTTCGTTGTAGTCGAAATCGCGACCGTCAATCCATGTGGTCTGACCGCCGGTGCGCTTAACAACAAGGCATTTGACCGTGTCCTTGCAGTGCAGTAGCGCGGCATCGGCGTTTGATTTCAGCGGTGTTTTACGACCCCCACGCGGCGCTTCGTCCGCAGTGATAACGACTTTTGCGTCACACCCGTTGATCCGTGCGGCAAGCGCGTCGGGAGAGAAGCCGGCAAATACGATCGAATGAATTGCCCCGATCCGTGCACAAGCAAGCATCGCATAAGCGGCTTCGGGGATCATTGGCAGATAAATGACAACGCGATCACCCTTACGAACACCCATCGACTCGAAGATGTTGGCCATGCGGCAGGTGCGGCGGTGCAACTCGGCATAAGTGATGTGCTGGGCTTCTTCGTTTGGATCATCGGGTTCAAAAATGATCGCGGTTTGATCGCCGCGCTTTTCCAGGTGGCGATCCAGACAGTTGGCAGAAACGTTCAGCGTGCCATCGGCAAACCAATTGATCCCAACCGACCCAAAATTGTAATCGACATCCTTGACCTGGGAGTAGGGCTTAATCCAGTCGATACGTTTACCCTGTTCACCCCAAAAGGCATCAGGATCATTAACGGAGGCCGCGTACATCTCGTCGTACTTGCTGGCGTCGACATGGGCGCGTGCAACAGTGTCTGCGGATGGCGGATAAGCTTTGGCATCTGCCTGGGCAGCGGTTGTCATTCTGAGGCTCCTCCCTCTGGACTAAAATTCACGCGGTCGATGTTGCCTGCACATCGGGCAATGTCGACCCGCTTCCTCCCCATACCGAATAATACGGAGAACTGAAAACAAGGAAATAAATTACCGAAAACTAAAGATTAGTTTGTAAAAAAATTTTTCTCATTTTTGTGAAAATGAAAATATATTGTAAATATGGAATAAAAAAAATAAAAAAAACAAAGATGTAGTTGTAACGGTCTTTGGGTGACAAATGCACCGGGATAGAGCTTGCCAAAAGACATCTAGAATACACCTTTTGGTTGTTAGCGCATGACAGTTTCCCCAAGTGCTGCTTCAGAAGTTTTCCCGGGGCTTGGCACACATGGATGTTGGCGCTAGCTTTGACGTCAAGCGTCCCGGCAAGGGGGCGCATCAAAGGGAGAAATCAAGATGAAAAAGATGTTGAGCGGTGCCGCTGTCGCCGCCTTGACCGTTGCGTTCGTGTCCGAGGCCGCGGCGACTGAATGGAGCGCCTCTGTCTGGGGCAAGCGCCGGGCCTTTACAGAACATGTTGAGAAGCTGGCCGAGTTGGTGAGCGAAAAGACCGGCGGCGAGTTCACGATCAATGTCAGCTATGGTGGACTGTCCAAGCCGCGCGAAAACCTGGATGGTATCGAGATCGGTGCGTTTGAAATGGCCCAGTTCTGTGCCGGGTATCACCGGGATAAGAACCGCGCCATCACCGTGCTGGAACTGCCGTTTCTGGGCGTGAACAACCTTGAGGAGGAGGTTGCCGTCAGCCACGCAGTTTACGATCATCCTGCGGTCAAGGACGAGATGGCGCAGTGGAACGCCAAGATCATCATGACCTCGCCGATGCCGCAATATAACCTTGTAGGCACGGGTGATCCGCGTGCGACGCTGGCAGACTTTGACGGAATGCGCGTCCGCGCGACCGGCGGTCTGGGACAGGCATTCGAGGCCGTCGGTGGCGTTCCGACATCGGTTCCCGCGACTGAAGCGTTTAACGCAATGGAATCCGGTGTTGTAGACACCGTCGCCTTTGCTCAGCACGCGCATTTGTCATTTGGCACAATCAACGAAGCAGATTGGTGGACGGCGAACCTGAACCCCGGCACGGTGAACTGCCCGGTTGTGGTAAATATCGACGCCTATGAGGCGTTGCCCGCAGAACACCGCGAAGCGCTGGAAAGCTCTATCGACGAGGCGATTGATCACTACCTGACGAACTACGGTGGTTTGTTGGAGCAATGGGATGGCGTTCTCAGCGAGAAGGGCGTCGAGAAAGTAAGCATCGACGATGCGGTGATCGAAGAATTCCGCGTAAAGGCCGCTGACCCGATCCGTGAAAAATGGATTGCAGATATGTCTGCGCAGGGGCTTCCGGCACAGGACTTGTATGATCTTGTTCAGGCTACGCTGAAACAGCAGCGCGGCGGCAACTGATCAACAGCGCCGAGCGCCCCAATGGGCGCTCGGGCAACATTTAAGAAAATAGGGGATCACCGGAATGGCAGGACAGGCCACGGTGCTTGAGGATGACAGCCGTCTCAGCCGGCTGGACCATCAACTTTTGCGACTTGAACGTTTTCTGGCTTTGATCAGCGGGATTGCAGTGTTCGGGCTGATGGTGCTGGCTGTTGTCTCGGTAAGCGGCAGAAATGCCCTAAACGCACCTCTGCCGGGTTACGTGGATTGGATCGAGCAGGCTATGCCGCTGATCGCGTTTCTGGGAATCTCTTATGTCCAGCGCGATGGTGGGCACATTCGGATGGACATCGTCATATCGCGACTGAACGGAAGGGCACTCTGGCTGTTCGAGCTCATCTCGGTGTTTCTTATTCTTGTGCTGATGTTGGCGTTGGTCTGGGGAAGCTGGTCCCATTTTGATCGGTCCTTCGATTTTGGTGCGCCACTTTGGAGCCGTGATAGCTCGATTGACATCGGCATCCCGCTCTGGCCCGCCAAACTTTTGGCGCCGGTCGCATTCTCGGTTCTGTGTGTACGGCTCGTTCTGCAGATCTGGGGCTATGGGCGGGCTTTTGTTCTGGGACTTGAAAGCCCGGTTGCGGTGCCTCTGATACAGGATGTCGCCGCGCAGGCCGCTGCCGAGGTCGAACAGTTCGAAGGGCAGGACTAGCAGATGGACACTATTGATATTGGCCTCTGGGTCACCGGGGGACTGCTGGTTCTGGTCGTCACTGGTATGAGGGTTGCGTTCGCCGCGGGCCTCGCCGGTCTGATCGGGCTGGTCTGGATCTTTTGGGCTAAGTTCGGATACGACCCCGATCGCTTTGGCAAAGCCGTAACCGTGGCTGTCAAAACCGCAGGGCAGGTTCCACACTCGAAAGTGGCAGCGCATACATTAAGCCTGATCCCCACGTTTATTCTCATCGGATATCTAGCGTATTACGCTGGCCTGACCAGAGCGCTTTTCGAGGCAGCTAAACGCTGGGTCGCATGGGTGCCCGGAGGGTTGGCGGTTTCGACCGTCTTTGCAACGGCAGGCTTCGCGGCCGTGTCTGGCGCGTCTGTCGCTACGTCCGCTGTCTTTGCCCGGATCGCAATTCCGGAAATGCTGAAGGTCGGCTATAACAAACAGTTCGCTGCAGGCGTCGTGGCCGCGGGCGGAACGCTGGCTTCGCTGATCCCGCCTTCGGCGATCCTCGTCATCTACGCAATCATCGTCGAACAGGATGTGGGTAAGCTGCTGCTGGCCGGGTTTATTCCCGGGGCATTTTCGGCGGTCGTCTACGGATTGCTGATCGTCGGGATTGCGGTGATCTTTAAATCCGTCGGACCACCGGTTACGGGATTTACCTGGAAAGAGCGCTTCTCTTCATTGCCCGGAGCGTTTCCTATTGTCGCTGTCATTCTGATCATCATCTGCTTTGTCTATAACCCCTTCGGCGAAAAAGCTTGGGGCACACCGACCGAAGGGGGCGCGATTGGCGCATTCATCGTCTTCTGTTTCGCCCTGTTCCACGGCATGCGCTGGAAAGAGCTGAAATCAGCTTTGCTTGAGACCGCCAAGCTGACCGCAATGATCTTTTCGATCATCTGGGGCGTCTTGATCTACGTTCGGTTTCTTGGCTTCGCTGATCTGCCCGGAGCCTTTTCTGACTGGATCACGTCTTTGCAGATGTCGCCGATGTTGATCCTGATCTGCATCCTGCTGGCCTATGCCGTGCTGGGAATGTTCATGGATGCAATCGGAATGCTGCTGCTGACGTTGCCGGTCGTTTATCCCGCCGTCATGGCGCTCAATGGTGGTGAAACGGTCAGCGCCGCCGAAAGCGCCTTTGGAATGTCCGGCCCCATGTGCGCAATCTGGTTCGGGATACTCGTCGTTAAAATGGCCGAGTTTTGTCTGATCACCCCTCCGATAGGCCTGAATTGCTTTGTTGTCGCGGGTGTCCGCCCTGACCTCAGCGTTCAGGACGTCTTTAAAGGCGTGACACCGTTTTTCGTCGCAGATGCAGTGACGATTGCACTGTTGGTCGCCTTCCCGGGGATTGTTCTGTACCTCCCGTCACTGGCGGGATAGCGAAAAAAACTGGAAAACGATTAAGCGGTGAAACAAGAGGCTAAAAATCCGCCTCTTCATCTGGCTAAAAATATCCCGGGGGAGGCGCCCGAAAGGGCGACGGGGGCAGAGCCCCCACCTTATCCCGCCCGCATGAGCATACCGAACAGGTCCCGAGGATCGTCGGGGTCGGCCAACATATCCAACGGTTCATAGAAATCCGTGCCTTCGATTGCTGTCTGAATAAACCGCAAGGCTGAAAAGTCTTCGATCGCAAAACCCACACTGTCAAACAGGGTAATCTGACGGTCATCGCGGCGACCTTCGGCTTGCCCAGTCATAACCTGCCAAATTTCCGTGACAGGATGATCTGGTTCCAGAGCCTGAATCTCACCCTCAACCCGCGTCTGATCGGGATATTCGACAAAGATGTCGGATCGCAAAAGGATGTCTCGGTGTAGCTCGGTTTTCCCCGGACAATCGCCGCCAATGGCATTTATGTGGACCCCGGGGCCGACCATGTTATCTGTTAAAATGGTAGCGTATTTCTTGTCGGCCGTGCAGGTGGTGATGATCTGCGCGCCTTCGATTGCGTCTTCGGGCGTCTTACACAGAACAACAGTCAGGCCGGAGTTTTTCAGGTTTGCCGCGCATTTCTCGGTGGCGTTGGTGTCCGTATCATACAGTCGCACCGTGTTGATCCCGCACATTGCCTTGAAGGCCAGGCACTGAAACTCGGACTGTGCGCCATTGCCAATCATTGCCATCGTGGTCGCGGACTGAGGCGCAAGATAGCGCCCCACCAAAGCCGAGGTCGCCGCCGTACGTAACGCCGTCAACAAAGTCATCTCGGTCAGCAACGTTGGGTACCCGGTATAAACGTCCGCAAGCAGCCCAAAGGCGGTAACGGTTTGCAACCCTTCCGAGGTGTTTTTCGGATGACCGTTTACGTATTTGAAGCCGTATGCCTCACCGTCGGATGTCGGCATCAGCTCAATAACGCCGTGCGGCGAGTGGGCAGGGATGCGCGGGGTTTTGTCAAAGCTTTCCCACCGTTTGAAATCCTCTTCGATTTGTTCGGCGATCTGGCTGATCATTCGTTCGAGCCCGATGTGATGGACAAGCCGCATCATGTTATCGACGGAAACGAACGGCACGAGGGCCTTGTCAGACGGTTGTGTCATCAGAAACTCCGGGTCGGGCGGTCGAAAATGCGACGCCCCATCAAAGAGGCAGCCAGATCGACCATCAGTTTTGCGGTCCGGCCGCGTTCATCAAGAAAGGGGTTCAATTCGACAAGATCGAGCGAGCACACAACCCCGCTTTCGTGGAGCAGTTCCATCACAAGATGCGCTTCGCGCTCTGTCGCGCCCCCCGGTACCGTGGTGCCAACTGCGGGCGCTATGGAAGGGTCCAAAAAGTCTACATCCAGTGACACATGCAAGATGCCGTTCTCGGTACGGACACGATCCAGGAATGCAAGCAGGGGGGCCTTGATGCCATGCTCATCAATGCTGCGCATGTCGGCCAACATGGCATGGTCTTCTTCAAGCCGCGCACGTTCGGCGGGATCGACAGATCGCAGGCCGATCATTCCTACTCGGTCCGTGGGGATAGGGGCCTTCACTGGTGGAAAACTGTCAAAACCCTTTTGTACGGTGAAATACGCAACCGGCGTTCCGTGCAGGTTGCCACTTGCGGTGCTGTCTGGCGTATGAAAGTCGCTATGCGCGTCCAGCCAAAGCACGAATAGCGGGCGCCCAAGCCTTTGCGCATGTTCAGCCATTCCGGCCACGGTTCCCATAGACAGGGCATGATCGCCGCCCATAAAGATCGGCAGGCCCTTGGGGGCAGCATCCTGCGCTGCGCGGTTCAGGGCCTGGGTCCAGCCGACACATTCAGGAAGGGCAAAAAGATGTTCGTGTTCTCCGATGTCCGTTGCATCGGCTGTGATGTTGCCCATGTCCAAAACTGAATGGCCCAAGTCGACAAGCGCTTCTCTAAGTCCGGCGACACGATATGCATCGGGACCCATTCGACATCCTTGCCGACGTTTGCCGGCATCCATTGGCGATCCGACCAAAATTACATTCATATTTTCCATATGCTTATTTAGTCATTCGGAACGGGTTGCGAAAAGATATCAAAATGCTCAAAAAGAATTTTGATAAATCAATTTGGAAAGTCACTATGGACGAATTGGATAACAGGCTGCTCAGCGCATTGCATCGCGACGCGCGGGCGTCCTTGTCAGAGCTGGCGGAAACGCTTGGTGTAACACGAACCACCGTCCGCAGCCGGTTGCAACGCCTGAAACAATCAGGCGAGATCGTAGGTTTCACGGTGCTGACGCGCCAGGACGTGGCGCAAAGCCCGGTTCGCGGATTGATGATGTTGGAAATCGAAGGGCGCGGTACTGAACGCACGATGTCACGTATTGCGGCGATGCCTCAGGTGCGGGCGGTGCATTCAACCAATGGCAGTTGGGACCTGATTGCCGAGATCGGCACCGAGACGTTGGCTGAACTGGACGAAATCCTGTTTCAGATCCGCCGTATGGAAGGAATAACCCGGTCCGAAACCAATTTGCTGCTATCGACGCGCAAGGGGCGTGTATGAATGCCGTAGCGCTTTGAGGTTCAAGGAAATTGTGCAACAGTATGCCTGCGCGTTTCCATCCACGAGCAGCAAAAAACCCAGGGGCAGGGAAGACATATGACCGATCAGGGAACTGGCGAAGACCTTTGGGCCGTTCGGTTGGCGGAAAGAGTAACCGGATTTCTTGAACGCCCTTGGGTCCGAGTAATCATCCCCGTCCTCGTAATGCTGGTCGCGCTGACTGTCCTGCACGAACTGTCGTCGCACGTCAAATGGGCAGATGTTCAAACGGATGTCGCGAACACCTCATGGAAATTGATGTTTTTCGCGGTGTGCTGGACTGCAGTTAGCTTTTTCTCGTTGTCTCTATACGATGTTTTCGCCGTCCAGAGTGTTGCGGACGGCGAAGTGCCATTGCCGGTTGCGGGCATGGCAGGGGCCTGTGGCTATGCTGTGTCCAATTGCCTTGGGTTTTCCTACATAACCGGGACTGCGATCCGCTATCGGATCTATGCGTCACTTGGGTTAGATCTTGGCCGCGTTGCAGGTGTTATTGCGACCTCGTGGATCGCGTTCTGGTCGGGGATGGTTTTGCTATTGGGTTGTCTTCTGACCCTGCATCCCGACGGGATTTCCAAAATTGTTCCTATTAGTGACACGGCCGAAACCATCATTGGCTTGTGTCTTCTGACAGCACTGGCCGCTTTGTTTTTGTGGCTTGCAAAGGGCGGTCGGCGCTTGGCCTATGGTGGTGTGGGTTTCAACCTGCCAGGGGGTAAGCTGGCAGGTTTACTGACTTTGGCCGCATTGGGCGATTTGTTCGGGGCGTCCATGACGCTGTACATCTTGATGCCCGACGATTTGGGGGTTGGGTATCCCTATTTCTTCACCGTTTACATTGCCGCCATTGCGGTTGGTATCCTTAGTCATGCGCCGGGCGGAATTGGCGCGTTCGAGGCTACTCTGATCGCGGGCCTTGGGGCGTCTGGCCGGTCAGATGTGATTGCCGCACTGCTGCTATACAGACTGGTTTACACCTTCCTGCCATTTGCAATCGCGAGCTTATCCATCGCGGTAGCCTCTGCTTTGTCGCATCGTCACCACATCACGGGCGCAGCAACATGGGTGTACCGCGTCATTCGACCAGTCGTTCCGATGGTCGCGGCCGGTGTCGCTGCCGTTGCTGGCGTTATCCTGTTGGTATCAGGAGCCCTGCCAGCCAGTAGTCAGAGCCTTGGTGTCCTTAGAAACGTCTTACCGCTGTCTTTTGTAGAAGCTTCTCACCTTGCAGGCAGTGCCATCGGCGTCTTGCTCATCCTTGTATCGCGCGGATTGTTTCGAAAACTCTACCGCGCGTGGATCGTGGCGATGATGTTGATGGTGGCGGGTTTCGTCGCGTCGTTGGCCAAAGGTCTCGACACACACGAAGCGATCAGCATGTTGGCCACCATTGCGATCCTGGCCACATTCAGGGACGCGTTCTACCGCGTGAGCGGAGCGTCTATTTTTCGGTTGAACATCCCGTGGCTGTTGAGCGTTTTTGCCTTGCTTGCGGTGATCTTCTGGATCGGTTTGTTCGCCTATTCACACGTCGAATACCAAAATGCCCTGTGGTGGGATTTCGCGTGGGACGGAGACGCCTCACGCTTCTTACGGTCCAGTCTCGTGGTTGCTGTCATTCTGGGTGTGGTTGCTGTCACTTCTCTGTTCGGGCGCGAGATCCCTGAACCGGTTCGGACCGAGATTCCCGCTGTGGTCGAACGCCTGGTGATGGAAAGTGAAGACACGGAATCCCAAATCTCCCTGACGGGTGACAAACAATTCTTGATCTCACCGGATGAGACGGCGTTTTTGGCTTATGCCGATACAGGCAACGCGCTGATCACCAAGGGCGAACCGGTCGGCGATGAAAAGGCCGGCCAACAGTTGATTTGGCAGTTGCGGGAAATGGCGGATCGCGAGGGGAAACTATGTGCGTTTTACAGCGTGTCGACCAAGTACCTGCCAACTTTTTTGGATCTTGGCTTGTCGATCCTGAAAATAGGTGAGGTTGCGCGCGTCCCGCTCGAAGGGTTTTCGCTGGACGGCAAGTCGCGCAAGCGGTTTCGGCAGGCCAAAAACCGGGCCGAGCGCGAAGGCTTTGTATTCGAAATCATCCCGAAAGAAGAATTGGCCCCGGTTTTACCTAAACTGCGTCAGATTTCAGATGATTGGTTGGCGCAAAAAGCAGGGGCCGAAAAGGGTTTCGCCCTTGGCGGTTTTGACGAACAATACCTATCCTATTTTGACCATGCTGTTCTAAGGAATGGTGAAACGGGGCAGATCCATGCCTTTGCCAACCTGTTCCAAGGTGGTCACAAGTCGGAATTGTCGTTGGACTTGATGCGTTATGAGCCCGACAGCCCGAGTTTTGTAATGGATGCCCTGTTCGCCGAGATGATGTCTTGGGGGGCGGAACAGGGGTTTCACTGGTTCTCGCTAGGCGCTGCGCCTTTTTCTGGGATCGAAAGCAGGCAACTGGCGTCCTTTTGGAACCGGGTCGGCGGCTTCGTTTACGAGCATGGCGAACAGTTCTATCACTTCGAAGGGCTGCGATCCTTCAAGCAGAAGTTCGACCCGGAATGGAGCCCCAACTATCTGGCAAGCCCCGGTGGTCTGGCCGCGCCCCGTATTCTGTACGAGGTGAATATCCTGATCTCGGGCGGTCTGAGCGGCCTGACAAAGTAGCGCTTAGTTCAGACTTGCCCGCGTTGGATCTTGCTGCAGCAAGTCACCCCAATCCGTGCGGTACGCCATTTCGGCCAGAACGGTTTCAGGCAGGAATTCCTGATTCTGGCGGATCTGCCAGCCGCCACCAAGGCCTTTGTAGACAGACACCAGATTGCTGGAAACCTGTTGGCGGGCTTGAATAAGGTTCGCCTGTGACTGCAGCAGGGCGGTCTGAGTATTGAGAATACGAGAGTAGCTGACAATGCCGTCCCGGTACTGATCCACCGCAATTTCTGAGGCCTTGCGCGAAGCGGCAACGCTGTTTTCGTAAAATCCGACCTGTTTTCGTGCCTGCACATAGGCAACCATCGCGCTTTCAACCTCGGAATACGCGGTCAGAACTGTGTTCTGGTAATTGGCAATCAGTGCCTGATAAGCCGCATCCTGCGCGCGCACGTTGTTCTTGATGCGCCCATAGTTAAGTACGTTCCAGACAACCCCTGCGCTGGCCAACCCGGTGGTGCTGTTACCACTGAACAGGTCCCGTCCGCCCGAGGCTTGCAGGCCAATCGAGCCGGACAAGATGAACTGCGGGTAGAGGTCCGCCAACGCAATTCCGACCTGAGCGGACTGCGTGGCCGCAGCCAGTTCGGCGGCGCGTACATCGGGGCGGCGACGCAATAGCTCGGCCGGGACGCCCACGGCCACGTTCGAGCGCGCCGATGGAATACGGCCCGAGTTCCCCAGCAGGCTCGTCATACGAGAAGGCGTTGTGCCCAGCAGCACGGCCAGCGCGTTTTTGGATTGTTGAAGATCGCTTTCCAGCTCCGGAACTATGGCCTTGGTATTATTCAACAGTGCCTTGGATTCCTGCACGTCAAGTTCCGTCGTTACGCCGTTCTCGAACCGCAACTGAGTCAAATCGGCGGATGTCTGTTGCAACCCGATGTTTTCTCGCGCGACCCCTAAGGATTCCTGAAGGGCACGAATGTTGACGTATATCGCGGCGACGTCGCCCGTCAGGGTCACCAACGCGTCGTCATAATTTG
Organism: Ruegeria sp. G5; assembly: GCF_056533365.1. Lineage (NCBI taxonomy): Bacteria > Pseudomonadati > Pseudomonadota > Alphaproteobacteria > Rhodobacterales > Roseobacteraceae > Ruegeria > Ruegeria sp. G5. The sequence goes on from NZ_JBQFOK010000005.1 coordinate 223,768, forward strand.
CCACTTGCAGCGCCAGGTTGGACCGGGCGGCTTGTACGCCGCGACGCTGCTGGCCCCAGAGGTCCAGCTCCCATTGGGCGTCAAACCCGACCTGCGAGGTTGAAAATTCGGTATCCAGCGCGACGATCTCGTTGATGTCGGCTATTGGCCCAAGGTTTTCGCTGATCTGTCGACGCTCGATCGAGCCACCGACGGCTTGTGATTGTGGGTACAATTCTCCAAAGGCAATACCCAACTGTGCGCGGGCCTGCAGCACACGTGATCCTGCAACTTGTAAGTCAAGGTTCTGGGCGTATGCCTCAGCGATCAGTTTGTTCAGGGTGGGATCGTTGAAGGTTTCCCACCATCTAACCACGGGCGCGCTACGTGACGTCAAACCGCTGGATCCGGCGGATGGGCTATTCACCTCAATCCACTCTTTCACAACGGGTGAGTTGGGGCGCACAAAGTCCGGACCGACCGGAGCGCAGCCAACCAAAAGCGCAGCGCTCAGAGTTGTGCCCAAGATCGTGCGGTAAAGTTTTGCCCGTTTCATGCTGCGCATCCTCAGATATCCAGTGGTCGGATGAAGTTGGCAAACGAGTACAAGCGGATATTGATGCGCCGCAGGAACTCGAAACTTTTTCCCTGACCGGTGTAGATTGCCACTGCGGCGTGCCCGCCAGCTGGCAGGGTATGGCCGTCGGGCAAATCGACAGAAATCTGAACGGCGATACGACCGGGCAGCCTGGGTAGTTCAAAGCCGGGCAGGCGGCCGGACGGCAGGTATTGGCCCTGTCGCGTCGCCCACCAAATCGCCTCGACCTTGCCGGTCAGGATTTCACCGGGGTAGAGGTCCAGCGCAACCTCAACGTCTTGTCCGGGCTCTACGAATTTCAGGTTTTGCTGTCGGTATGTTGCCAGAATATATGGGTTGTCTTTCGTGACAAAGCTGGCGATCGCGCCCAGACGCAGGTCACCGACAACCAGACCGGGGCGGGCCTGCTGTGAAACGATCATGCCATCCTCGGGCGCATAGATCGTTGTGTTGTCGAGGTAGTATTGCGCTTTTTCAAGTTGTGCCTGCGCCTGAAGTATACCGGTATTCACGCCGTCGATTTGCGATGCCTGCGCCAGTTCAGCCTTTTCCAGATTGGCCTGCGCCTCCTTGATCTTGGCCTGATCCTCGGTGACTTGTTCGTTCCAACGGTCAAGCTCATCCTGTCGTGCGCCACCGGCTGGTACCAGATTTTCATACCGCGTTTGCTGCGTCAGCGCGTAGGCCAGCTGAGCATTGGCGCGCTCAACAGCTTCGCCTGCTGCTATGACGTCTTGCTCAAGAATTTTTGCGTTTTGCTGGGCCGCTACAAGCTGAGCGTTGGCTTCCTGAACCTCGAGCGCAAAGATCGTGTCGTCGAAACGATACAGCGGTTCACCCTTTTTGACTTCGGTGTTGGGTGTGACCAGCACCTCGGTCAACAGGGTGGGGCCGGTCAGACGCGGTACAATCTGAATTGTTGACCGCACCACATGACTGTCCAGCGAAAACGGCTGAAAAAAACGAAGCGCAACAAGAAAGATCAGCAATAGATGTGCGCCGACCCAGAATGAAACGATACCCCATGCAATGTTGAACTTCAGCCATTGCAGTTTGAAGAAAATGAGCCAGACGAAGATGAGGTAAAAAAGCGTAATGCCGAGGGCGACAAACATAGTATTCGGTTTCCTTTGGCCTTAGCTTTTTTGCGGCTCTTCGGGATCCAGCGGATCGCGGTATTCCTCGTTTAACGTTCCACCGAGGCGTTTGATTTCCTTGCGCACGGCGTCGCGTTCGTCATCCGGCATGCGCCGAATGTCGACGGTTGTTCCGTCGTGGAAAGCCCAGATAAAGGCATGTACCCATGGCACGATGGCCAGAAAACCCATCCATCCCATTATCTTTACGGCTTCGGCGTGTGGATGGTTTCGCTTAATGGCGATGCGACCGGGCAAACCCATGAGAAACAGAAAAAGCCCCATCACCGCTGCAAGTAGTAAGATCAAAGCGACGAAGGTCAGATAATCGTAATAGCCCAGCGGCTGTCCCAGTAATCCCATGCTCGCGCCTCCTAGGGGGAAGGTTGACCCATCCTCAGTTGTTGGAGTCCAGTTCGTCAATGTATTTATCAGGGGTTGACAGGTCTTTGTGGAATTTGACGCTTACCTTTAATGTGACCAAGGCTATTGTGATCGCAGACTTAGTCTCGCCAGGTCTGCTCATCGTTAGATTTTCACGTACTCTTTAAGAATCGCACGCTTGTTTTCACGTGCGTCAGAAAGGCGCTCAGGCTTCAGTCGCAGGTCTTAACGACCGTACCCCAATCCAGACATTTTTTGGCCAAGTTGCCATCTAAGGGGGCGTCAGTGTGGAAAACATCGACGTCAGACAGTGAGGCGATGCGAGCAGGGGCCGTTCGTTGAAACTTGGATTGATCAGCAACGAGTAGCGTCTGGCGCGCTTGTGCAATGATTGTCTGGCTGACGCCGACCTCCTGAAAGTCGAAATCCAAAAGATCCCCTTCGGCATCCAAAGCGGAACAACCAATCACTGCGTAGTCGAATTTGAACTGTTGGATTGTGGAAATTGTCAGGTTGCCTACCAGTCCTCCGTCTGACCGGCGCAGAACGCCGCCGGCTACAACGATCTGACAATCGGTGTTTTCGACAAGAATGTTTGCCACGTTCATATTGTTCGTCACGACCATCAGGTCCTTGTGGTTCAGCAATGCGCGCGCGACGGCCTCGGTCGATGTGCCAATGTTCATGAACACCGACGCCCCGTCGGGAATGTCATTGGCGCAAGCCTGCGCGATGCGGGCCTTTACGTCTGCATTCAAAGCGCGACGGTCTTCGTATCCGATATTCGATACGCCTGACCGCAGAACCGCACCGCCATGGACACGGTCGAGTTTGCCCAAGTCCGCCAGATCCGACAAATCCCGACGAATAGTCTGAACGGTTACGTCGAAACGCGAGGCCAGTTCCTCGACCATGACGCGGCCGTCCTGCTTGGCGATTTTCATGATGTCGGATTGGCGGAAGGAAAGGGACACGGGATGCTCCGGAGTATTTTCGGTATTTTTCGTTTTACAAAAGTTATGACTTAAAAACAGAGTAAGTCCAATTAATCGGAAATTTTTAGGGAGTATGGTGTGTCATAACGAACAAAAACGAAAAATAACATTGACGAGTCGAGCGATCAAAATGTTAATGGCCCCAAGTTTCCAGCACGAGGATTCTTCTGGATATGGAACGGCAAAACGATCAGGTGACCGATCTTTTTATAATCGGCGGTGGCATTAATGGCTGTGGGATCGCCCGCGACGCGGCAGGGCGGGGTCTTTCGGTCACGTTGGCCGAGATGAATGATCTGGCGTCGGCAACATCGTCGGCCTCGACAAAACTGTTTCACGGTGGGTTGCGCTATCTTGAGTATTTCGAATTTCGCCTTGTCCGCGAGGCGTTGATCGAACGCGAAACGCTGTTGCGGGCGATGCCTCATATCAGTTGGCCGATGCGTTTCGTGTTGCCCTATCACCAAGATATGCGGTTCGAGTCTGATACGCCGACCTCGCGATTGCTGAGTACGGTCATGCCTTGGATGCGCGGGCGCCGCCCCGCATGGCTGATCCGGTTGGGCCTGTTCATGTACGACAATCTTGGCGGACGAAAAATCTTGCCCGGTACCACATCCCTAAATCTGAGATCAGCCCCCGAGGGTGCGCCGCTGCAAGACAAGTTCGAAACTGCCTATGAGTATTCGGATTGCTGGATCGAGGATTCCCGCCTGGTTGTTCTAAACGCCCGCGACGCCGAGGCGCGTGGCGCTAAAATACTGGTGCAAACCGAGGTTCTGTCAGCAGAGCGCGTCGATGACGTCTGGCAGGTCACAATGCGCGACAAAGCCACCGGTCAGACCACGACGGTAATGGCCAGGATGTTGATCAACGCAGGGGGGCCTTGGGTTGGGGACATAATCCAGACCAAGATTCGCGTGAACTCACGCGAAGGCGTGCGATTGGTGCGCGGAAGCCATATCGTCACCAAAAAGCTCTTCGACCACGACAAATGCTATTTCTTTCAGGGCGAGGATGGGCGGATCATTTTTGCCATTCCCTATGAACGTGATTTCACCTTGATTGGAACGACAGATCAGGACCATCCCGATCCGTCGCAACGTCCCGTCTGCACCGAGGCCGAGCAGGACTATTTGTGTGCCTTCGCAACGAAGTACTTTGAAAACCCCATAACACGTGACGACATCGTCTGGACTTATTCCGGCGTTCGCCCGCTATACGATGATGGTGCAAGCAGCGCGACCGCGGCTACTCGAGACTATACTTTAAAGGTTGATGCGCAGGGTGGGGCGCCGGTGCTGAACGTATTTGGCGGTAAGATCACCACATATCGAAGACTGGCGGAAAGCGCGCTTGAAAAAGTGGCTGAGCAGTTTGAGGATCTTCCCGGGCCCTGGACAGCTGGTGTTGCTTTGCCCGGCGGGGATTTTCCAGTCGACGGCTTTTCTGATCTGGTTACGGATCTGTTGTCAAACTTTCCATTTTTGGATCAAGCATGGGCTCACCGTCTGGTGCGTGCCTATGGAACCGAGGCGCGCGCGATATTGGGAGATGCGAAAACAGCCGAGGACTTGGGCGAAGAATTCGGCGCGACGCTCACAGAAAAAGAGCTGGAGTGGCTGGTTGCCAAGGAATACGCACGCAGTGCTGAGGACGCAGTTTGGCGTCGCAACAAGCTGGGCCTTAGATTGACGAAAGAACAGATCGCGCGCGTTCAGGATTGGATTAAAAACCGATTGGCATAAAAAAAGCCCCGCTGTTTGGCGGGGCTTTTTCGTCAGGCTGTACCTTCCGAAGGTTCAGGGTCGGTCTTGGTGCCTTTAATCCATTCCCTGAGGCTCTGCATAAGCGCGTATAGAACCGGTACAAGAATGACGCCGATCAGCGTTGCCGCCAGCATGCCGCCAAACACGGCCACACCAATGGCTTTTTGGCTGGCAGCGCCCGCACCGCTTGCGGCCAACAATGGCACCACGCCCAGCAGGAAGGACAGTGCGGTCATCATAACGGCGCGGAAACGCTGATGCGCCGCCTCGGCGGCCGCGTCCTTGATCGACAATCCCTTTGCGCGCTGTTCCATCGCGAATTCGACAATAAGGATGCCGTTCTTTGACGCCAGCCCCACCAGCATAATCATCCCGATCTGCGTGTAGAGGTTGATGTCACTACCCACGATGGCGACAGCAGCGACCGCGCCAAACAAAGCGACGATCACGGACAGCAGGATCGACACCGGCATTGACCAGCTTTCGTATTGCCCGACAAGGAAGAGGTAGCCGAACAATATCGCCAACCCGAGGATCACGATCACCAGACCTCCTGACGCCAGCTGTTGTTGCGCCGTTCCGGTCCACTCGAAGGCATAGCCCGGGGGCAAGGCGGTTGCGGATTCTTCCGTCATGACGGTGATCGCATCCCCGGTCGACAGCCCCTCGGCTGGGACGGCGGTCACAGTTGCGGATCGGAACAGATTATGCCGTTTCAGCAAGACAGGCCCAAGCACGTTTTCGACGTCAATGAGCGTACCAAGGGGCACCATCTCACCTTGGGTCGATCGTACATACAGGTTGGAAATATCTTCGACGTTGTCCCTGTATGTACCCTCGGCCTGGATCATAACGCGATACACGCGGCCGAACAGGTTGAAGTCATTCACGTAATAAGACCCCAACTGCGCTTGCATGGTCTGGAAAATCTCGGCCACGGACACTTGCAGTGTTTTGGCTTTTTCCCGGTCCAGATCGACGAAAAGCTGCGGAACGTTCGCGCGGAAGGTTGTGTATGCCTGTCCGATTTCGGGCCGCTGGTTCGCGGCGTAGACAAACGAACCCACCGCCGAAGCCAGGTCCTGTGGAGTGCCGCCACCGGTCTGCTGAACCTCCATCTCGACACCGGCCGAGTTACCAAGACCCTGAATAGGCGGCGGGTTGAAGGCCACGATGGACGCAGCCGTCTCGCCATAGGCGATGGCAAGAACCTTTTGCAGAATGGCATTGGCGCTCAGGTCGTCTTCCTGTCGTTCATCCCAGTTATCGAGATTGACGAAGATTGCGGCGCCATTCGTCGAAGTCCCGTTCAGAATCGAGAAGCCATTGACCAGAACCGTATTGGCGACGCCGGGGATTTCGCGGATTTGATCGTCGACACGCTTGGTGACGACCTCCGTACGCTCCAGCGTTGCGGCGTCAGGTAGTTGGACGTCGACAAAAAGGTAACCGTTGTCTTCCAGCGGAAGGAACCCGCTTGAGGTTTTGGACATGATTGTCCCGGTCCCCATCGCAAGGGCAACAATAATTCCCAGCGCGATGACCGGCAAAATCAGCAACCGGCGCACGATAGAAACATAGCCAGACCGAACCGTTCCGATGAACTTTTCGAAGACCGCCAAAAGACCCTTGGGGGTTCCTGACCGCGCGCGCAAGACCAGACCACACAAAGCAGGCGACAATGTCAGCGCGTTGACCGATGAGATGACCACAGCGGTAGAGATTGTCACAGCGAACTGCGAGTAGAGCCGCCCGGAAATACCGGGCATGAAGGTAACCGGAACAAACACCGCCAGCAGAACAAGGGTGGTTGCAATGACAGGGCCAGTGATCTGACCCATCGCCTTACGTGTCGCTTCGGCTGGGGGCAAACCCTCTTCGGCGATGATGCGTTCGACGTTTTCAACAACCACGATGGCGTCGTCGACCACGATACCGATCGCCAGAACCAAGGCGAACAAGGAAATCGTGTTCAGCGACATCCCGAATAGCAGCAAGAAGGCAAATGTCCCGATCAATGAGACCGGAATTGCCACCGCAGGAATGATCGTTGCGCGCCAACTTCCAAGGAAGACGAACACAACCGATATCACCAGTATGAAGGTCAGGATCAGTGTTGAAACGACGTCGTTCAGCGATTGTTCAACGAAATCTGTTGTGTTGAACGGGACGGCATATTCCACGTCTGTCGGGAAAGAACGTGACAGGCGCTCAAGCTCGGCCTGAACGCGTTCGGACACGGCAAGGGCGTTTGCGCCCGGTGCCTGATAAATCCCAAGAACCGTCGCTGGCACACTTTGGAAGAACCCTGATGCCGCGTAGTATTGGGCACCCAGTTCGACACGTGCGATGTCTTTGACCCTGACAATTGAACCGGCGTCACCGGTGCGTATGACGATCTCACCAAACTCGGCCGCAGATGTCAGGCGTCCTTTGGTCTTGATGGTGTACTGAAACGTCTGCCCCTCGGGCACCGGAGGCGCACCGATAGAACCGGCCGAAACCTCAACGTTTTGCTCGCGAATGGCGCTGATCACATCGCCCGGAGTGATAGAGAGACCCGCCATCTTGTCCGGGTCCATCCAGATCCGCATCGCGTATTCCAGGTTGGTCAGAACATCTGCTTTACCAACGCCCTGAATACGCGCCAACGCATCCTTGAGGTTAATCGACGCATAGTTGGACAGGAAAACACTGTCATATGTACCGTTTGGCGAAGTAAGCGTCACCAGCAGCAACATATTGGTCGACGCCTTCTGGGTGACCACACCGGATGACGTAACCTCGGCTGGCAAGGACGACATCGCCTGCGCCACGCGGTTCTGCACGTTCACGGATGCGATGTCGGGGTCGGTTCCGACCTCAAACGTCACGTTCAGAGAATACGAGCCGTTATCCGACGAGGTCGATGTCATGTAGATCATGTCATCCACACCGTTGACCTGCGCCTCGATTGGGGCGGCGACCGTGTTTTCAACGGTTTCCGCGTTTGCACCGGTGTAGGTGGTCGAAACGCTGACAACTGGCGGTGTAATGTCCGGGAACTGTGCGACCGGCAAGACCAGATAGCCGATGCCGCCCATAATGGTCAGCACCAGCGAGATAACGAGCGCCAGCTTGGGCCGGCTGATAAACAGGGCTGAGAACATCCGTTACTCTCCCGGCTGCTCGGCAGCGACAACAGCGTCGACGGCAACACCGGGACGTACGCGCTGAAGCCCTTCGACAATCACACTTTCGCCTTCACGCAAACCATCTTTCACGATGATAGCTGTCCCAACGGTGTTGCCCGTGGTGATGTACCGCTGTTCGACCATCTGTTGGTCGTTGACCACCAGAACGAAGTCTCCGCGCTGGTCACGTTGCAACGCGGCTTGCGGCACCAGAACCTCAAGCGTTGGTTCGAGCGCTTCGATCTGGACGTTCAAGAATGCACCGTCGATGATCAGGCGGTCTGTGTTGTCAAACTCGGCCCTTATTGTGATGGCACCGGTCAAGGGATCAATTCTGTTGTCGACAAAGACGATTTTGCCGGTCTCGTCCAACTCTGACCCGTTGGGAAGAATGACCTTCACCACAGGGCTTTTGTTGCTTTCGGCGAGTGATGCAGCGTTTTCACCAACTGTTTCCAGAACAGACGTGAACTGTTTTTCGTTCAGCGCAAAATTCACATATATCGGCGCTTCACTCACAATATTTACTAGCGGTGGGTTGTTGGGGCCCACGACGTCGCCGACGCTGGTCGCAACACGACCGAGCCGGCCGGTAAATGGCGCGTGAATTTCCGTATAGCTTAGGTCTAGCTGAGCTTGTTGGATGGCGGCTTTGGCGGATTTGACCTCGGCCTCGGCAACCAACTCGTTTGCGCGCGCAATATCGCGCTCGGATTCCGGCGTCGCGTCACGCTCGTACAATTCCTGTTTTCGCGCCAGTTCGACCTTGGCCAGTTCCAGATTGGCTTCTGCCCTGTCCAGATCGGCGTTACGCGCTTCCAGCGTTGCCTGATACAGATCGGGCTCAATTTTGAAAAGCAAATCGCCTTCGTTGACCAGCGCGCCATCTTCCACGTCTTGGCTGTCGAGAAAGCCGCTGACACGGGCTACGATATCGGCCTTGTTCAACGCTTCGGCCCGACCGATGAACGTGGCCTCTTCGGTTATTTCCTGTGTATAGGCGGCAGCAATTGAAACCTTTGGTGGCGGCGCGTCGCTTTGATCTTGTGCCGCGGCCGAGGATGCCAGTCCGATCAAAGCCACGGCTGCGGTTTGCCTGAGAAATTCCGGCGCCGTGCAGCTATGGCGGAGTTGCGAAAACACTGATGCAAGGGACATGGCAATTGCCTCGTTGTAGAAAAACTGAATGCGACCGGTTGCCGAAAGCCAGTTCCGAGTCGACTGAACCTGGGTTCAGGATGGCGGGTTTATGTTTTTTTCTCAAGCGTGATGACACAAGGCTCTAAGGTTTTCAGGGCCGAATTTTCTTTGACATGCGGCAGGCTTACGTCGATGGGGTATACCTTTTGGCGAACACAACAGGTGTATTGCACGAAAAAAGGGGGGCTGATTGGCCCCCCTTTGAAAATTCCTTCCAGCCTGACGTCAGTCGCGGGTTCCAGCGAACCGCGTTTCCCAGTCTTCGCGCTGCTCATCCGTGATTTTGGCAAACAAAACCTCGGGAACGGCAAAGTCATGGCCCGCCGGCAGCGCTTGCAGCGCCGCCGCAACATCATCGGGCCAACTGGTATCCAACGTGTTCATCGCGCTGAGCATCCGAGCGGAAGTGTCTGGAATAAACGGTGCGCTGAGCACGGCGTAAAGGCGGATAAGGTTGAGGCCCAAGCGGACTTGCGCCGCCGCCTGTTCAGGGTCTTCTTTGAAGGTTGACCAAGGGGCTGCGGATTGCAGGTATTCGTTTCCGGCCACCCAGATCGCACGCAGTTCCTGAGCAGACTTGCGCACTTCCATCGTCTCCATAAAGCCTTCATAGGCGCGTACGCGGTGGGTGAGATCGGCGATCAGCTCTTGCTCGCGCGCGCCGAGTTCTCCGCCTTCCGGCACCGCTTCACCAAATTTCGAGCGGCAGAATTTGGTGATCCGGCTGACGAAATTGCCAAGCACGTCGGCAAGGTCTTTGTTTACCGATTGCTGGAAGTTTTCCCACGTGAACTCGCTGTCGCTGCTTTCAGGGGCATGGCTCAGCAGCCACCAGCGCCAGTAGTCAGCGGGCAAAATATCCAGCGCCTGATCCATGAAGACACCGCGACCCTGAGAGGTCGAGAACTGACCGCCGTCATAGTTCAGATAGTTGAAGGATTTCAGGTGATCGACCATCTTCCACGGCTCGCCCGATCCCAGAATGGTGGCCGGGAAGGACAGGGTGTGGAAGGGCACGTTGTCCTTGCCCATGAACTGCACATAACGAACATCTTCAGCGCCCTTATCGGTGCGCCACCAACGTTCCCATTCGGCATCCGGTTTCCCGCTGGCATCGGCCCATTCCTTGGCGCAGGCAATATATTCGATGGGGGCGTCGAACCAGACGTAGAAAACCTTGCCTTCCATGCCGGGCCAGTCCTGATCGCCCTTCTTAACTGGCACACCCCAATCCAGATCGCGAGTGATACCGCGATCCTGCAGGCCGTCGCCGTCATGCAGCCATTTCTTGGCAATCGACGTGGTTAGGATCGGCCAATCAGTTTTGCTGTCGATCCAAGCATCCAGTTGATCCTTCATCGCCGATTGGCGCAGATATAGATGCTTGGTTTCACGTACTTCCAGATCAGTAGAACCAGAGATGGCCGAGCGCGGCTCGATCAGATCTGTCGGGTCCAGTTGCTTGGTGCAGTTTTCGCACTGATCTCCGCGGGCGCGGTCATAGCCACAGTTGGGGCAGGTGCCCTCGATGTAACGGTCGGGCAGAAAGCGACCATCGGCGTTGGAGTAGACCTGCTTTTCGCTGACTTCACGGATCAGACCAGCTTCGTCCAGTTTGCCAGCAAAGTGCTGCGTCAAAGCCTTGTTTTGCGCGCTGGAGGATCGGCCGAAATGGTCAAAGCTCAGACCAAAGCGCTTTGCGATGTCCGCTTGAACTGCGTACATGTCCGCGCAGTATTCAGCGACCGGTTTGCCCGCTTTGGCTGCGGCCAGTTCGGCTGGGGTGCCGTGTTCATCTGTTGCGCAAAGGAACATGACCTCGTTCCCCCGGCCACGCTGGTAACGTGCATACAGATCCGCAGGCAATTGCGAGCCGATCAGGTTGCCGAGGTGCTTGATCCCGTTGATGTAGGGGATCGCCGAAGTGATGAGAATCCGAGCCATGTTCCGTTTCCACGTATCTAACTGCGGGCTCGTCTACCTTATGTGAACGGCCAGCAAAACCCCGGCGTCGCGGCCTTGGTCATTTTAAACACGCAACAGGTGAAAAAAACTGTCTGAGGCTGTTCTTGGGTTGTGATCCAAAGCGCGGCCACAATACCCATAGGTTGTAAATTGGAATCACAACCTCTTGAAATGTTAAAAATGGCTTCCCATCTACTGTGTATACAAAAGTATACAAAACCGAGGGCAATTTCCTGATGTTCGACTTTTTGCTCGAGGGTGCTTTTGCGCCCTTTACCTTTGCGCTTGCGCTTCTGTTCGGCCTTTTGGCGCTGGAACTGATCGCTTTGATGGTGGGCGGCAGCCTGCTGGCGGGTGAGGGTGAGGTCGATCTGGACGTGGTTGATGCACCAGATGTCGATCTTGGCGATTTCGATCTTGATATAGACGCGAGTGTGGATCTTGGCGATTTTGAGCTGGCCGACGTGGAAGCCGACGCCCCTGATGCCGCTCCGGCGGGCCCGATTGCATGGCTTGGGATTGGCCGGGTGCCTGTGATGATCTGGTTGGCTGTATTGCTGGCAGGTTTCGGCCTGTCGGGTATGGGTCTTCAACTGGCCTTGCGTGACTTGCTGGGCTTCGACCTGCCGACTTGGCTGGCTGCAATACCTGCAGGTGTCTTTGGCCTGTGGTTTGCGCGTGGTTTCGGCGGTGTATTCGCCCGCCTTCTGCCCAAGACAGAAACCGAAGCCATGTCAGAGCGGATGCTGGCCCGCCGTCGCGGCGTCATCACTCAGGGCACCGCGTCTCGCGGCCGCCCGGCCGAGGTGCGCGTTATGGACCGGTTCGGCAATACCCACTACCTGCGCGCAGAACCGCTGCAGGAGAAAGACACGCTGGAACAGGGTTCTGATGTCCTTGTTCTGCGTGATCGACGACACGACCGGTTCGTGCTGGTCGGTTTGTCAGACTAATCAATTTTTAACCCCCAATAAGGAGGATTTGCATGGAACTTCAATTCCTGGCCGTCACAGTTGTGACCATTTTAGCAGTACTCTTGTTCATTGGCCTTGTGCTTGGCCGCCTGTACCGCCGCGCGACCCGAGAGGTCAGCCTGGTGAAAACCGGTGCGGGCGGCAAGAAAGTCATCATGGATGGCGGTGTTATCATCGTGCCGCTGCTGCATGAAGTCAGCCCCGTCAACATGAAGACCCTGCGCCTTGAGGTTCAGCGTAGCGGTGAGGCGGCTTTGATCACGAAAGACCGCATGCGCGTGGATGTGGGCGTCGAGTTCTACGTCTCAGTCATGGCGACCGAAGAGGGGATCGCACGTGCCGCGCAGACACTTGGCGACCGCACCTTTGATGTCGAGCAACTGCGCGAGATGATCGAAGGTAAGCTGATCGACGGTCTGCGCGCTGTGGCCGCTCAGATGACCATGGATGGGCTGCACGAAAACCGTGCCGACTTTGTGCAAGAGGTGCAGAACGCCGTGTCCGAAGACCTGCTGAAGAATGGTTTGTCGCTGGAATCTGTCTCGCTGACCGCGCTGGACCAGACTCCGTTTGAGGCTCTGGACGAGAACAACGCCTTTAACGCCGTGGGTATGCGCAAGTTGGCTGAGGTTATCGCCGTGTCCAAGAAAGAGCGCGCGCAAATCGATGCAGAGGCCGAGGTCGAAGTGCGGCGCGCTGCGATGGAGGCCGAGCGTCAGAAGCTGTTGATCGAACAGGATGAGGCGCAGGCGCGCATTGAGCAGACGCAGAAGGTTGAAACCCTGCGCGTGGCGCAAGAGGCCGAGATCGCCGCGCGGACCGAAGACTCAGTGCGTGAAACCGAACGCGCCCGGATCGCCCGTGAAGAGGCCATTCGCGCGGCTGAGATTGAGCGTGAGCGTAAAATCCGCGATGCCGAGATCGCCAAAGAGCGTGAGATCGAAGTGGCCGAGCAAGAGCGCCAGATCATCATCGCGCAGAAATCCGAAGAGGAAAGCCGCGCGCGTGCATCCGCTGACCTGGCTCGGGCTGAGGCAACGAAAGCGACCGAAGCGGTGGCAACGGCTCGCGAAGTGGCCGAGGCCGAGCGTCAGAAGCAGATCGTTTTGATCGAGGCGACCCGTGAAGCTGAGCGTCAGGCAACGGCGATCCGTCTGGCTGCGCAGGCCGAGAAAGAGGCCGCAGCAGACCGCGCCGAAGCGCGCCGTGAGGAAGCACAGGCCGAGGCGGATGCGCTGAACATCCGGGCCGAGGCCAAGAAGAACGACATGTTGGCCGAAGCGGAAGGTAAGCGAGCGATTGTTGAGGCAGATAACGCTCTGTCGGCAGCACAGATCCGTATGAAGGTTGATCTGGCGCGGATTGAGACCATGCCCTCGATCATCTCGGAAATGGTCAAGCCAGCCGAAAAGATCGACTCGATCAAAATCCATCAGGTGGGTGGTATCGGGGCCGGTGCCTCGGGCGGTGCGGCCAACAGCGACAAGCCGGTGGTCAATCAGGCATTGGATTCGATCATGGGTATGGCGGTGCAGATGCCCGCGCTCAAGAAGCTGGGCGAAGAACTGGGGCTGTCGATGGAAAACGGGGTAGGCGGCGTAGTGAACGGCGCGCTTGAAGCGACCCCGGAACCGACCGAAGCCGCAGAGGTGCTTGAGGACGAAGCACCGCAAACGCACCAGTAAAGGCAAAAAATGGGCCGGGGTTATCCCGGCCCTTTCTCTATTCTTCGCGCGATCGCTTCAGCAAACGCCCGATGGTGAAAGATGTTCGCGGAGCATAGACGTAATTCGTGCGCGCCTCGGGGGTCGGGCGCGAGCGCATGCGCGCAAGCCCAAAAACGATCAGACCCAAGTGTCCGACGGCCACAAAGGCAAATAGGGCGCCCGGTCCGAATTGCTGGATGAGCGTCGATGAGACATAAGGCGATGCAATGGCTCCCAATGCGTACCAAAACATCAGCGCAGCGGACAGCTCAACTCGCTGTTCTGTCGTAGCAAAGTCATTGGCGTGGGCCGAAGACACCGAGAAGATCGGAAAGGTAGTCAAACCGAATAGTCCGGCGGCCAACATGACACCCAACGTTCCTGCGCCACTGGCAGCCATGGTGATCCCGCAGCTTAGCACCGCCGCTGCGGACAACCAGATCAGGACCCAGCGTCGGTCATATTTGTCAGCCAACCATCCCAGCGGATACTGCGCCAGTGCACCACCCAAAACGAACGAGGCGAGGAAGAAAGCGATCTGGTCCACGCCCAGGCCGACCTCCTGACCATAAACAGGGCCGACCATTCGAAAGGACGCCGAACTGAGCGCGGATACGATAACGCCTGCCACAGCGAGTGGTGAGTTCCGCCAGGCCAGATTGGGCCGCAAGCGCGGGGCCTCAGGCGTTTTGGGTTGGCTTGCCTTAGTCAAGGTCAGCGGCAGCAGTGATGCACAGCACAAAATAGCCAGCAGATTGTATGACACGTAAGAGGCCGGCGGCAGCACGGCGATAATCAACTGCGCACACAACGAGGCACCAAGGTCGGCAATGCGATAGCTGCCCATAACCCGGCCGCGGGATTCGTTTGTGACCTTTGCGTTCAACCAAGCTTCGATAACCGTGTAGCACCCTGCCACGCAGGTGCCCGAGGCGATCCGCAGCACGGCCCAGATCATGGGGTTTTCCGTGAGGGTGTGCCCCAGCAGGCCCATCGCCCCAAGGGCTGTGCACACTGCAAAAGCACGCGAATGTCCGACGCTGCCCATTAGGCGCGGGGCCCACCAGCACCCAACGAAAAAGCCTATGAAATGGGCCGATCCCAACAGGCCGATCTGTTCGGTGGTGAAATCCAGGGTCAACCCCGAGATCGCATCCAGCGGTCCAACCCCGCCGGTTGATAGCTGCAGCAGGATGACCGACAGAAACAGGGCCGCGAAGGAAATGATCGTACGCATAATGGCCTTAGCTTGGCCTATCCATCATGCGTTGCACGCAGCTTATCGACTTTGTCGCGTCGTTTTTGACCTATGGCGCTTTTTTGATTTCTGCCCGGATGTCCAGACTGACTGTGTCTTGCACGAGGTCTGCAAAGCCTGACGCCCCAAAGTCATGTCGGTTCAACGCGCCTGTCAGACGAATGGACAGATCGTCCAGGCTGTCTGCCGCGCTGCCGGCGGGGCGGAAAAGATCGGCTTTTAGAACAATAGGACGGGTGACCCCGCGAACGGTCAGATCACCACTTATCTTTGCACCACCCGAGATGCGGCCGCTTTCACCTAATTGAACACTTGTCGACACGAACTGGATGGTCGGAAACTCCTCTGCGTCCAACACGCTTTCGCTGAGCATCGGTTTGCGCGCAAAGGGTAGTTTGGTGCGTGCCTTGGCGACGTTGAGGATGACGTCCACCCGACTGTTCAGCAGATCGTTCGGGTCAATCAGGATATCCGCCGACTGAATTGGCATGGTCCCGGTTTGGGTGATGCCTGACAGATCGAATGTAAAATCGACCGAGGTTTCATCGGGAACAAGCTCATACGCACTGGGGGCCGCGATTGAGGGACAGCCGAATGCCAATGCAGCAAGCCCCGCCAAGATGATGCGCCGTGTCATTTGGGTCATGCCATGACCTCCTGCCTGCGTGGACGCGAGCGTTTCAGTAACATCAGCAGGATTGCGATATTCAGCCCGTTCCAGAGAATGCCATTGATAAAGGCCAATTGATAATTTCCGGTTACGTCGTAAATCCACCCGGACATCCACCCGCCCAAAGCCATACCCATGATGGTCATCATCATGACAAAACCCACGCGGGCCCCGGCCTCTTGCGGGGGCATGTATTCCCGCACCACAAGGGCATAGCTGGGCACGATGCCGCCCTGAGCCAGCCCAAACAGCAGGCTGATCACATAAAGCGAGACCATGCCGTCATACGGCAGGAACAAGAACAGCGCGATGCATTGAAGGACTGAGCCGATCAGCAGGGTCATAATGCCCCCCAGCTTGTCCGCAACAAGCCCCGAGATGACACGGCTGACGACGCCACCCAACAGCATCAATGACAGCATTTCAGCCCCGACTGCTGGCCCGTATCCCAATCCAACGCAGTACGAAACGATATGAACCTGGGGCATGGACATCGCCACACAGCAACCGATGCCGGCCAGACCAAGGATGTATTGCAGTGCACGCGGTGAAATGCCGACGCTGCGCGCATTGACCTGCGCGTTGGCTGCAGCGGTCTGGTGGGCTTCGATTGGTACTTGGCGGCGCAGCAGAAACGACAGGGGGATGACAACGATCAACGTCATCACCGCCAAGGTCAGATAGACCTGTTCCCAGCCCTCGCGGGCCAGAATACCCGACAGCAGAGTTGGCCAGATCGCCCCAGACAGATAGTTGCCACTGGCCACCAATGCGACCGCGATACCGCGCCGTTTCATGAACCAGTGCGAAATATCAGCGATCAGAGGGCCGAACCCGATCGAGGTGCCCAATCCCAATAGCAGATGTGCCAGCGATAGCATCACCATGTTCGGGGCAAGTGTTGCCAATAGGTAGCTGATTGCGCTGAGCACGGCCGCGCCGATCAGCGCTTTGGTGACACCCAACCTGTCAACCAGTTGACCTAGCCACATATTCCCCAAGGCAAAACCGATCATGGATAGCACATACGGCAATGACGCCTCGGCCCGACCCGCGTCGAACTGGGCTTCAATCGCAGGCATCACCACGATGACGGCCCACATGCCGACATTCGCCACCATCGCAATGGCGAGCGTTATAAGCAGGCGCAGCCAGGAATAGCGGCTATCGTGGATCGCGTGGGTCATCCCGGAACGCTAGGGCGCGGGTAGGGGTTTGGCTAGTCACATCTTGCGTGAGCACATGGTGATGTCACGCTAAAACCTCTTCTTTATTGACTCTTTGCAGGTTCAGCCCGGCGCGTGGCTTGGTTTGGGTGGCATGCCAACTGACCGGAGGCAGGGCACGAGCACGACGGCGGGTCAGGGTCCAGCGACGGGTTTCCCCTTGATGATCCGCGGCCATGTGCCAACGGGTTTCGACCCCCTGCGCGCCGCCATCACCGGGCGTGAGCAGCAGCCCAAGTGGTGCCTGTCCCATCAAACCGCCCTGTTCGGCGGCCAGATGCATCCGACGTATTGGCGTCAGGGCAGGCGCGTCTGGCAGGTCGCCGATCACCAGCGGGATCGCCCCGCTGCGCAGTGCCTCTTCCAGGCACCATAGCAGATCCTCGACCCGGGTAGGGCGGACAAAGATGAATCGGGCCGGATCGGCAAAAGGCATCATCCCATCGGGGTTCAACTGTCCCGGCTCCCACGCGGGTGAAATCCACAAGACCGGTCCTTGCGTCTGCCCGGCCAGCCATAGGGCAAAGCTTCGTCGGGCGGAGCCGCACGCCTCGTGCACGCGACCCAATTGCAATGTGATCTGAGGATGCAGCGCCACCCCGGATGCTGCACGTGCTGGTTTGCGGCCAAGAAGATGTGTAGACATGCGTGCAAGCTAGCATGTTCTTATTTTGTTCTCAATCCCGGAGTGCAATCAACGGGACAGGATCATCCGGCCATCGGCGAACTGAATGTTGGAAAACCGATGCAGGTAATCCATCCCCAACAAGGATTGAAACAGCTCACCCTCATTCACCCAGGCCGAGACATTGCGGTCCGTGACAGGACCTACAGTCAGCGTCTCGAGCCGGACCGGAGCAGTCCGGACCTCTCCATTCGCAGTGGCGGCGCGCCCGAAATAGTTCAGTTGGTCGGGATCAATCCCCAAACGCTCGGCGTCTTGTGAGCTGAGGACAATCTGACTGGCGCCCGTATCCACCAGAAAATCAATAGTCTGACCATTCACATCAATCGGCAGGTAATAATGACCATCATAGGCGCGGGGGACTTCGATCGTTTCCCCTGTAAAGGTCAGTTGGGGCGAGGGGGCAACGGTGCTGCGGATGTCTTCCCACAGGCCAACGACGGCGATGACGCCGACAAAAATGAACACCCAGGCCATCGCCTGTTGCAGCGTTTTATTCAGCGTTTGACGGTTTTGCGAGATGAACCACGCCACAACAGCAGCGCCAAGCAACCCCAGATAGGCCAAACGTGCAATGCTGTCGCCGTCCATACTGTAATCCTAACCTGTTACCCTGAAGGGTATATGGGGATTTACGACGCGAAACCAAAGGCCTTTAGGCCATCCAGAATGAATTGGACGGATAAGGCGGCCAACAACATTCCCAAAAGCCGGGTCAGTACGTTCAAACCGGTTTTTCCTAAAATGCGGGCGATCAAACCACCCGCAAGAAAGAAGACAAACACCACCAGCATCACGGCAAGCATTACGCCGCATGCGGCAGCTATACCGGAAATGCCGGGGTTCTGCCCGGCCAACAGGATGATCGTGGCAATGGATCCGGGACCGGCAATCAACGGGATGGCCAGGGGAAAGACCGAAGGGTCTGGATGCTCTTCCTCTTCGGCGCGATCTTCGCGTCGCTTGGTGCGGCGCTCGAACAGCATGTCGAGCGCGGTCAGGAACAGCAGCGCGCCTCCGGCGACGCGAAAGGCCGGCATGGAGATGCCGACAAACCCCAGAACGGCCTCACCAAAGGCGGCAAACGCGATCAGGATACAAACGGCAGTCAGACAGCTTCGGATCGCAGTCTTGCGGCGCGTTGCAGCATCCATGTCCTGCGTAAGAGCGACAAAAATCGGAGTTGTTCCAAAAGGGTCAATCACAACGAACATCGTTGTGAATGCAGTTATGAAAAAGGCCAGATCAATCATTCCGCCGTGCCTTGCTGCAGTGCCAGCAATATTGAATGCGCCTCATCGGCCAAACGGCTGGGAATATAAACGTGATCATGGTGATAGCCCGCAACCATATTTGCAGGGATGTTACTTTGGGCAAGCGCGCTGGAAACTGCTGCCGTCAAACCTACCCCCTCTAGCGAGGAATGCACCTGCAGTGTGATGCAACGCATGGGCATCGCATCTGAAGGCGCGGCGTCCAAGGGCACAATAAGGGAAAGCCCCTCAGCCTCAACATAGCTGCCCCGCGTTCCCGAAGGCCAGGCTTGATCGCTGGGCCAGACTACGAAAGCGAATTCGCCGGGCTGAATTTCCGGGCGCATTCCTGCGATCATCGCATTGCGGTCCACAACAGGTTCGGTCATGAGGCTTCTGCCTCTTCAAGACGTTCTGCGGCTGCAACCCAAAGAGCCTCGGCCTTTTGCATTGCTTCAACCACTTCGGTGAACTTGCGGTTCCACGTTTCAAGGTCGTTTATCCGGTCGTCTTCGTACAAGGCAGGGTCCGCCAGTTTCGCCGACAGCTTGTCGTGCATGTCTGTCAGTTTTTCAATCCGATCTTCGCATTTGCGCAAATCGGCGCGTAGGGCCAGCATAGTATCGCGCGACGGGCGTTTTGCCTTAGTGGGCTGTAGCTTTTGTTTAACCGGCTTGTCTCGCGCAAGCAGCAGCGCGCGGTAAGCTTCCAGATCGTCGTCGAACGGTTTGGCGGTGCCGTCAGAGACAAGCCAAAGCCGATCCGCCACCAGCGACAGCAGGTGCATGTCGTGGCTGACCAGAACCACTGCGCCGGAATAGGCAGTCAGCGCCTCGACCAGCGCCTCGCGACTTTCGATGTCGAGGTGGTTGGTAGGTTCGTCCAGGATCAGCATATGTGGCGCGTCAATGGTGGCCAGCAGCAGCGACAGGCGGGCTTTCTGACCGCCCGACAGGCGACGGACTTCTGTCTCAGCCTGATCTGCATTCAGGCCAAACCCGGCCAGACGCGATCGCCATTTGCCGGGCCCCTCATCAGGGCGCAGGCGGCGCAGGTGATCCAAGGGGGTCTCGTCCACATAAAGCTCGTC
Source organism: Ruegeria sp. G5 (assembly GCF_056533365.1). Lineage (NCBI taxonomy): Bacteria > Pseudomonadati > Pseudomonadota > Alphaproteobacteria > Rhodobacterales > Roseobacteraceae > Ruegeria > Ruegeria sp. G5. Next base: position 243,829 of record NZ_JBQFOK010000005.1, read on the forward strand.
GACCTGATGCTGCGCGAAATAGCCGATGCGCAGTTTGGAACTGCGGGTCATCTTGCCCGCCATCAGGGGCAGGCGGTCGGACAGCAGTTTGGAGAGCGTAGACTTGCCCTGACCGTTCTTGCCCAGCAGCGCGATGCGGTCGTCCTGATCAATGCGCAAGTTGAGGCGGCGAAGCACTTCGGTGTCGCCATAGCCGGTGACGCCGCCTTCCAGATGAATGATCGGGGGCGATAGTTCTTCGGGCTCGGGGAAAGAGAACGCGCGCAGGGCTGCCTCTTGCGGGGTTGAGACAAGCTGAATGCGCTCGATCATCTTCAGGCGGGACTGGGCTTGCACGGCCTTGGTGGCCTTGGCACGAAACCGGTCCACGAAACTTTGCAGATGGGCGATGCGGGCCTTGGCCTTGGCGTTTTCCGATTCCGCTTGCGCAATACGTTCGGCGCGGCGTTCGGCGAATTTGTCATAGGGGACCGCGTAATAGGTCAATTTGCGGTCTTCCAGATGCAGGATCGACCCCACAGCGCGGTTCAGCAGCCCCCGGTCGTGGCTGATGATGATCACGGTATGAGGATACTTAGCGAGGTAGCTTTCCAGCCATAGCGCACCTTCAAGATCCAGATAGTTGGTCGGTTCGTCCAGCAGCAGCAGGTCTGGCTGCGCAAACAGAACCGCAGCCAGCGCCACGCGCATTCGCCAACCACCTGAGAAATCCGAGCACGGCTTGAGTTGGTCCTCATCGTCAAACCCCAGACCTTTGAGGATTGACGCCGCCCGAGCTTCGGCCGACCACGCGTCGATATCAGCCAGTCGCGTCTGTATTTCGGCGATCCTTGTCGGATCTGTCGCGCTGTCAGCCTCAGCCATCAAGGCGTTGCGCTCGGTGTCGGCGGCCAGAACCGTGTTGATCAAAGAGACATCGGACGAGGGCACCTCTTGCGCCACGCCGCCGATCCGCGCGCGTTTGGGAATGTTGATACTTCCCGATTCCAACGACAGTTCGCCCCGGATCAGGCGAAATAGCGTGGTCTTGCCGGTGCCATTGCGGCCAACCAGACCAACCTTGTGCCCATCGGGGATGGTCGCACTGGCCCCGTCGAATAAAGGGCGGCCTTCGACGGCATAGGTGATGTCTTCGATCCGTAGCATGGGCCGCTCTTAGCAGAGCGATCTTGCCGCCGCCAGCGGGTTGACATGTTCATCCAACGATCAATGTGATAGCGCTGATATGTTTGGCTGCATTGGAACATTTGATGAGACCGGCACAATCTCCTCCATCCTTGATCACGCTGGTCCTTCTGACCGCGTTGTCGGTGCTGTCGCTGAACATGTTTCTGCCCTCGTTGCCAAGTATCGGCGAAGCGCTTGGGGCGGATTACGGCCTCGTCAACCTGTCTGTAGCGGGTTACTTGGCCCTGTCGGCGGTCTTGCAATTGATTATGGGGCCATTGTCTGACCGATTTGGGCGCAGACCTGTTCTGCTTTTCTGCATGACTGTGTTTGTTGTGGCTTCGATCGGCTGCGCACTGGCCGAGTCGATTTGGGTCTTCCTCGGGTTTCGAATGCTGCAGGGCGCGGTTGTCGCGGGGCAGGTGCTCGCACGCGCCGCGATCCGCGACATGCATCCGCCGAACGAGGCGGCCAGCAAGCTAGGGTATGTGTCGATGGCTATGGCGCTGGCTCCGATGTTGGGGCCGATGCTGGGTGGCCTGCTCGAGATGCTGTTCGGTTGGCGCGCAGGCTTTGTGCTGTATTTTCTGCTGGGGGTTGGCTTGCTGATGCTGGTCTGGGCTGATCTGGGAGAGACGAATACCAACACGACAGCCACTTTTACCGCGCAAATGAAGCTCTACCCACAACTGTTCAACTCGCGCCGGTTCTGGGGCTATTCTTTCTGCGCCGCGTTTTCGATCGGCGGGTTTTATGCGTTTATCACCGGCGCGCCGCTTGTGGCTGCGACATGGTTCGATCTGAACCCTGCGCTGCTGGGTTTAGGGATCGGTATTATCACGCTGGGTTTCATGGCGGGCAGCTTTCTGACCGGACGGCTGGCTGCACGCGTTCGACTGAACAATATGATCCTGACCGGGCGGATCATTGCCTCGGTCGGGCCTTTGATGGGGTTCGTGGTCTTTGCTGCCGAAGGCGGCAGCGTCTGGACCTTTTTCGGCTCGGCCATTCTGGTGGGTTTTGGCAACGGGTTGACCGTCGCCAACGCCACTGCAGGTCTGATGTCGGTCCGTCCGCAATTGGCAGGTAGCGCGGCTGGTTTGTCGGGGGCGATGACCGTCGCATTGGGCGCGTTGCTGACCTTTGCCACAGGTGGATTGGTCACCGCAGAGAACGCGCCGTTTATCGTGTTGGGTATGATGTTCGCTAGCAGTTTCGCGGGGCTTTTATCCATCCTTTATGTGCGTCGGGTCGATCAGTTGGACCCATTGCCGGACACGATCTGAGCGACGAGCCACATAACACTTTTCTTAGGTCACGTACCGTGCTAGGCGGCGCGCGATGGATTTCGGCGCACACCCCGCGCCACATTGTAAGGAGAGGCCGATATGGCACTGGAACGCACATTCTCGATCATCAAACCCGATGCAACCCGCCGCAACCTGACTGGCAAAATCAACGCCAAGTTCGAAGAAGCCGGCCTGCGCATCGTTGCGCAAAAGCGCATCCACATGACCAAAGAGCAAGCTGGCAAGTTCTACGAAGTGCACGCCGAGCGTCCGTTCTATGACGAACTGTGCGAATTCATGTCGTCGGCTCCGGTCGTTGTGCAGGTTCTGGAAGGCGAAGGTGCCATTGCCAAGAACCGCGAAGTCATGGGCGCAACCAACCCCGCGGACGCAGCCGCTGGCACCATCCGTGCCGAGTTCGCTGAATCGGTTGGCGAAAACTCGGTTCACGGTTCCGACGCTCCGGAAACCGCGGCAGTTGAGATCGCCTATTTCTTCTCGGGCATCGAACTGGTCGGCTAATCCGTTACCAGCTTAGTCTTCAGGCCGCTCCCGGTTTCCGGGTGCGGCTTTTTTTATTCTGGTTTGATATCGCCAGCATTCACTCGGACCCCGATTGCATCCAGATCCGCGATCATCTTTGCCTCGGGTGCGGTACGCACATTGGCTTTGATTGCATCGAACCGCTTGCGCAGTTCTTTCTTCTCTTGGCCTTTGCAGTCGTTCCATGGCCGACCCTGCAAGCCCATAACCAGAACATAATACCCTATGAAATGTGGGCGTGATCCGTTTTGCAGCAGCAGGCTATACGCCGCGTCTGCACCGATTTCGCGCAACTGCTGGGCTGAATGGATACCGGCCCGTGCGCAAGCCTGCTCAAACGCCGGGCCAAGGTTGCGGATCGATGAGACTGGATCGGACATGCTTTTGTCTTAGCGGCGTTCTTGGACCCTGTCATCTGCCGATCTCAGGTAGCCGTTGTTCTTTGGTTGATTATAGTTCCGTTTCGCGTTTTCATATGATCAAGCAAGTGCTTATGTCGCAGGCCAAGAGCGTAGAAAACACCAAAACTCGACTAAATACACAGCTTTGGCGTCGAAGGGCGGCGGCTTTCTAGGGTAACTTCTGTTGGAAAGGACGAACGCAATGACGGAGGGAGAAACGACGTTTGTCCTGCCGGGTTCGTTTGATCCAAAAACGCTTTCAGCCTCATTGCCCGGCTTCGAAGTAAGTGTTGGGGACTCCAGCCGTCCGACCGCCTTCCAAATGCTGGATTGTTACGACCAGTCTATCCGGGCAAATGGGCGGGTTTTGATCCAGGGCGCTGGCGAACTGAATTTGATCCTGGAGAACGGGCAGATCCTTTCGCAAGCCGGGAGCGGGCAGTGTGACTTTGTTCAGGATCTGTCCGACGGGCCCGTTCGAAAGGCGCTGGTCGGATTTCTCAAGTTGCGCGCTTTGACGACAATCGGGCAAGGGGAACGGTCGACGACCACTTTTGCTGTTTTGGATGACGTCCAAAAAACCCAAATGCGCGGAGAACTCACAACCCTGACATCAGTAAATGGCCAAGCCAGTGTTGTCTCAGTCCGACCAATGCGTGGCTACGAAGGGACCTATCAGGCCGTTTGTAAGTTGATCGACGCAATGCCCGTTCTTGCAAACGGGATGGAGCCGTTTGTTGCAGCGCTTTTTCCCAACGCAGTGCCGTATCAGGCCAAACCAGAAATAAAATTGGGCAGGGATGAGCCGTCTATCGAAGTGGCTACCGACATCATTCAGACGTTCCTATCGGTCGCACGCCAGAACGAAGCGGGTATCACCGCGGATATCGATACGGAATTCCTCCATGACTACCGCGTTTCTTTGCGGCGCATTCGATCGGTTTTAAGCCTCTTCAAAGGAGTTTTGTCTCCCGCTCAAACGGCCGAACTAAAACAGACTTTCGCGGCCCTTATGTCGCCAACGGGTCGTGTGCGGGACTTGGATGTCTACCTGCTGGAAAAAGAAACCTATTTCGAGTTGATCCCAACCAGTTTGCATGCGGGCGCCGAAGATATGTTTACCGAGTTCCAAGCGGAAAGAACGAAGGCACTGGAAGACCTTAGAAAATGGCTGCAATCATCTGCCTATGAAAAAGAAATCTGTAAATTAACGTCTCTGTTCGCGACGTCGAAAAACCTCGATCCAGGCCCGAATGCTGAACGCAGCGCATTTGACTATGCCTGCGAACTGATTTGGAAACGCTATAGCAAGGTTTGTAAGCTGGCTCGCCGCATAACCCCACAGACACCCGATGCATTGGTGCATGACTTACGCATCGACTGTAAGAAGCTGAGATATCTTATGGAGTTTTTTGGCCCCCTGTATGACAGGAAAGCATTCAAAACGATCATCAAGCCTTTGAAAAGGCTGCAGGATAATCTGGGTCAATTCAATGATTGTTCGGTTCAAAAAGAAAGCTTACTTGCTTTTGTCGAGCAGAAAACGAACAAGCAGAACCGAGCGAACGCCCAATTGGCAATGTCGATTGGTGGGTTGATCGCAGTATTGGATGAACGACAAAAGGCTGAACGGGATCAGGTGATCAACAACTTCCGCCATTTTGACAGCCCGAAAATCCGGGCGCTGTTCCAAAATCTGTTTCACCGAATGGAGGGCTAAAGATTGAAAATCATTGCCTGTTACAGCAACAAGGGCGGCGTCGGAAAAACCGCGACGTCGGTTAATCTGGCTTATGCATACGCTGCGGCCGGTAAAACGGTACTTTTGTGCGATCTTGACCCGCAGGGTGCATCTGGATTCTACCTCCGTGTAAAGCCGTCCAAGAAATTGACCGAGGCTCGATTTTTTGAGGATGTCGAACGGTTTATCAAGTCCATCCGTGCAAGCTATTTCGATCGGCTGGATGTCCTGCCTGCCAACCTGACGTTCCGCGACTTTGATGTTTTCCTGTCCCGGATGCGGAACAAGAGGTCGCGGTTGAAAAAGGCTCTTGCCGCCGCCGGAAGTGATTATGACGTTATCATTCTGGACTGTCCGCCGAATTTCTCGACCCTGTCCGAAAACATCTTCAAAGCGGCGGATGTGATCGTTGTTCCGGTGATACCAACAACCCTGTCCGAACGTACATTCGGCCAACTGTTTGATTTCTTCGAGCAAAAGAACCTGCCCAAAAAGAAGCTGAAGGCCTTCTTTTCCATGCTACAGCGCCGCAAAAGCCTGCATCTTGAGACGATGGAGAGCATGCGAGCAACGTACCCCAAACGGTTTATGCAAACTGCAATCCCATTTGCCGCTGATATCGAACGGATGGGACAGAACCGCGCGCCTGTAAAGGTTTTCGCGCAGCGTAGCGCATCGGCAGCGGCCTATGCGGAGCTATTTGAAGAGCTAGAGAATGGAGTGACTTCAAAGGGATGAGCGCTGAAATTGAACGAAAATTCCTTGTCGCCCAAATGCCGGTTTTAACCGGAACAAGTAAGGCCGTTGTTCGCCAAGGCTACTTGACCGCTCCGGAAGATTCGACCGAACTGCGGCTTCGACAAAAGAATGACCGCTATTACCTGACGCTAAAAGGTGGTGGTGGAATGGTAAGGGTCGAACGCGAAGCTGAGATATCAGTCGAACAGTTCGAGACATTCTGGGCAGAGACCGAAGGTCGCCGCGTCGAAAAAGAACGGTATTCCGGGCAGTTATCAGATGGTCATGTATTTGAGCTGGATGTGTTTCAGGGCACGCTGGCACCATTGTGCTTAGTAGAGGTCGAGTTTCAGACCGAAGTCGAAGCGCGCGATTATGCGCCGCCGGAATGGTTCGGCAAAGATGTGACAGACGACCCACGCTATAAGAACAAGGCAATGGCCGTTAATGGCGTGCCAGACTGATCGTCGCCTCTAGGCCCGGGTCGCAGTTGCGGGCGGTAAACGCGCCTGCGTGCATGCGGGAAATCGCTGCGACCAAAGCCAACCCAAGCCCTGCATTGCGCTCGGTCCGGGCAGGATCCAGCGTTACAAATGGCACTTGCAGTTGGGAAAGCTCACTCGCCGGCACACCAGGTCCACGATCCCGAACGCTAAGTTGCGCTGTAGATTCGTCCTCACCTATAGTGATGGTTATGGCCGTGTTTTCAGGCGCATAGCGCATGGCGTTCTCTAAGAGGTTTGACAAGGCTTGGGACAGCAACGGACGGTGACCCTGTATCGGAGCAGCCGTTCCCCGCACCTCAAGCGCGATACCCTGATCTGCTGCGACGGGTTCGTACAGCTCGGCGACATCCGCAACGAGTTGTTGAAGATCAACGGTTTCAAACTGCTCGCGCCCAACGCCTGCCTCTGCGCGCGAGATCTCGGTCAACTGACTCAGGACCCGTAGAACGTGGTCGATTTCGACAGATGCCCTTGCCACGTCGATCTCACGCTCTTGCTCGGTTTTGTTGGGGTCGGATAGTGCTTCGACCCTTTGTTTGAGGCGGGCGAGCGGAGATCGAAGATCATGCGCGATGGAATTCGAGGTCGTGCGCAGGTTGCTGATCAACTCTTCAATGCGGTCCAGCATGGTGTTGAGCGTCCCGGCGACCTGGTCGAACTCATCACCGGTCCCGCGCATCGGCATACGGCGGGATAAATCGCCGGACACGATGTTTTCGGCTGTGCTGGCAATGTCTGACAGGCGGGAAAAAACCAACCGGGTAAAAAGCCACCCGGTCAGAACGCTGAGCGCCAGGGCAATGGCCAGAGCGATCCCAACTGATCGGAGCAGCGCGCGGTCAAATTGCTGGCGGGCAAGGGCGTCTCGACCCACCAACAGCCGCTCTCCACCCGGTAGTCGAATAGACGCCGCGGAAATCGGAACCAAGGCGTTGTTGTCGGCACGGTGCAGTTCAAGGTCAACCCAGCCGCTGCCCGCGGCAATACCTGCAGGCCATTGCTTTAAGTTGCCTGCCAAAGTTGCGCCAAAACGGTCGGTTAGAAGGTAAAGCGCATCCCGTTCTGACGCGCTTGGAAGGCGTCGTTCTATTGCGGTCATCAACCCTATCAGACCGCGCCTTTCGTATTCATCCGCAAGCCCGGTTAGTTCGGCAGAGACGACCGATCGTGTTTCCCCCTCAATGCTTCGGTTCGCGGTAAAATACACCAAGGCCAGAACAGTGGCCGTTAGCAAAGTGCTAAGTGCCATACTGGCCAGTACAAGGCGCGTACGCGAATTATTGAACGAAAGCCGAATGTTATCCATCGGATATCATGTATCCGGCACCTCGTACGGTTTCAATAAGCGGGGATCGTCCGCCTTCATCCAACTGGCGGCGCAGTTTGGAGATATGGACGTCCACCACATTGGTGTTGGGGTCAAAGTGGTAATCCCACACACCCTCCAGCAGCATTGTTCTGGACACCACGCGGTTCTTGCGGCGCAGGAAGTATTCAAGGATCTGGAACTCGCGTGGGGTCAGCGTGATTTCATGACCCTCACGCGTGACCTTACGGGTCAGCAAGTCCATCTCAAGGTCGCGACAGGTCAGGGTCGAGGTTTCCTCGGCCTCCTGAGGGCGGCGCAACAGTGCTTCAATTCTGGCATGTAGCTCTTGGAAAGAAAAAGGCTTTACCAAATAGTCATCTGCACCGGAATGTAATCCCTTAACACGCTCGTCTACTGCGCTCATGGCGGTGAGCATCAGAACCGGCGTGTTCAAGCCCGCTGCACGTAAGGATCGGATCAGCGACAAACCATCCAGTCCGGGCAGCATCCTATCCAGAACGATCGCGTCAAACCCGCCATCTGTTGCATGGTACAGACCCTCACGCCCATCAGCGGCCTGTTCGACAACATAGCCTTCTTCGCCAAAGCCTTTGGCAATGAACTCGCGGGTGTCTTCATCATCTTCGACGATCAGCAGGCGACGGCTCATGTTCCGAACTCCTTTGATATAGTATTTAAACACAAATTTTGGGGCAAGACACTGGGGTTAGGAGAAAACGTGCCGGGTGCGTCGTTGCGCACCCGGCAGTCCCGGCGGAACGCGGACAATTCAATCCGCCGGGGAGGCGCACGCCAGATATTCCCCATCACGTGGCGCGCGCGGGTGTGAAATCAGGCGATGTCAACGGCCACGAAAATCTGGCTGCCGCCGCGGTTGATCAAAACCAGTGCGGGCCCTGTTTTTTCGTTGTCGAGCGCGGTCTTCAGCGCGTCGGGCGTCGTGGTTTCCTGACTGCCCAGTTTGACGATGACATCACCGGGCTGGAGGCCAGCTCGGGCTGCCGGGCTATCGGGCTGAAGCTCAGTAACAACCACGCCTTCGACAGTTTCAGCCACACCCATCTGACTACGCGTCGTGTCGTTCAGCGGAGCAACTGTCACACCCAGTGCGGTGCCTTCGATCGTATCGTCGACAGACTTATCGATCTCAGCCTCTGCGCTTTGGTGCTGGCCAATGGTCAACTGCAACTGCTGCTCGGATCCGTCGCGCAGTACGGTCAGTGTGCTTTCGGTGCCAACCTTGGTCGTACCCACCAACAGCGGCAGATCGCTGCTAGAGTCGACCTCTTCGTCGTTGAAGGTCAGAATGATGTCGCCTTGTTTCAGGATGCCTTCGGCTGGGCTGCCGGTCACAACATCAGACACGAGCGCACCGGACGATGCATCAATACCCATGGCCGCTGCGATTTCAGGGCTCACGTTTTGAATAGAGACACCCAACCATCCGCGGCTGACCTGACCATCGTCTCGGAGATCGGCCGCGATGTGTTCGACAATGTTTGACGTCACTGCAAAACCCAGACCAACTGAACCGCCGCTGGGCGAGTAGATGGCCGAATTTACGCCGACAACTTCTCCGTCCATGTTGAACAACGGCCCGCCTGAGTTGCCCTTGTTGATCGCAGCGTCTGTCTGGATGAACTCAGCATAGGGCCCTTGCGAAATGTTACGACCTTTGGCCGACACAATCCCGGTGGTCACGGTCGAGCTGAGGCCAAACGGGTTACCGATAGCCACAACATCTTCGCCAACACGAATTACGTCGCTGTCGCCCAATTCGACGGCTTGCAGGGTTTCGCCTGCGTCAATCTTCAGAACCGCGATGTCGGTCAGGGGGTCAGTGCCGACAATCTCAGCTTCGAAAGTACGGTCATCATTCAGTCGCACGGTTACGGTCGAGGCATTGTCGACGACGTGGTGGTTGGTCACGATATACCCGGCCTCATCCAGAACGAAACCTGACCCCAAACCCTGAGCGGGTCCGCGCTGGGGGGCGTCAAAACCTTCGGGCGTGCCAAAGCGTTTGAAGAATTCGCCAAAAGGGTGACCTTCAAAATCAAAACCTTGTCCCTGCGCGGGCGTCGGGCGCGCCTCTTGTTCCGCTAGAATGGTCACAACCGACGGCGAAACGCTCTCGACCAAGTCCGCCAGTGCTTCGTCCGCTTTCGCGGGCAGGGCAGTGGTTGCCAGCAAGGCGGCCCCCAAAGCACTGACACCTACCCAGTTGGACGTGCGTGGGACGAGAAGAGAGGATTTACGGATGCTCATTTTTGTCTCCTGTTTGACTCACGCGGTTACTGCCGCGCGTTAATGCAGGAGATGCGGTACAAGTCTGATCTTTTCCTGAGATAAAGATTAAGAAATCTTAATTTTGCCACAAATGGCGTGTTTGATTCAAAATAACTGTGTGGCGAGTCGGGCGTTGAGCTGCGAATCGAATGATACGAATCGTGCAATTGTTTCCCGTTACCCAGCCAAACCCGGAAAAGCGGCGAATTGATTCAGTTTTGAAAACAAATCGCATACTGCTTCGATGACTGCTTTGACGCTCAGCTTTGGGTTGTAGTCTCAAATTGGGTTAATGACCATGACCAGTGATCTACTATAAATCTTACCGACCATTGGTTCATTTGATGTGCGCATAATGGCCATTTTCCAATCAAATTGAGCCAAGAAAAATCGCCTTAAGGTAGAGTGATTGGTGCCCAGTTGTTGCGTAAATACCATTCAGAATCACTTAAAATTAACCGAAGGTTCTAGTTTTGCGTTGTTTGCCCGGACTGGATCGGTGACGATGATCACGCCCAAGCGAGGGGTAGCCAGCGGCACTAGGGGGTGCCAATGGCTTGTCACAGTCACCAGAAACGCTGAGCGGCATGTTAACGAGGGGGTCTTGTTTAGGTTCGGCAGCGGAATAGCCATGGTGCCAATCGGCATTAGTGGCAGCGTTTTTGGGACAGTGAAACGTGGTAGTCCTGCATTGGGCACCGGCCCGGTCTGAAAAGACCGGGCCGTGTTTATTTAGGTCACCCGGTTTTTGCGCCACTCGGCCCATTCCTCGGGCGTATCGAGATCAAGCAGAGCATTGTGATTGGGTAGGGCGCACAAGTGAACTTTTTGTCGGTTTGCACGAACAACCGACTGGGCGCCTTCGTCCCCACGCAGAGCTTTCAGTTCGGGAAAAAGCTCAGCATCGAAAATTACGGGATGTCCTGGCTTTCCTGCCGCAGTTGCGCCCCGCCATATCAAGTTGTCAGGGTAATCGGATACCGATTGAAGGACACATACCAGGTCTTCTTTGGTGAGTTCGGGCAGATCGGCTAGCAAAACCATTGCGCCGGATTTGCCTGCTGGCAGGCCAGCCAAAGCGCCGCGCAAGCTCGCGTTCATCCCCTCGGCGGCGTCTGGTATTTCGATCTTTTGCATGTCCAGCCCATCAAGCGCCTGATATCTGTCATGCGGCTTGGGTGGAAGCGCCACGTAGACGTCGCCAACCTGCAAGGCGATCAGGGCCATTCGACGTAGCAAAGATTCTCCGTCGACGTCCTGCAGCAGCTTATCGGCGCCGCCCATGCGCCGGGATTGCCCGGCGGCTAACAGTATGATCGGTATGTCTTTCATGGCGCTAGCATGCCCTCGGTTCGCGCCCAAGTCATCCCCGCATGCGGGTTCCATCGGCGTCAAACAGAGGTTCTGAGATCATATGTGCTTTTCGCAATTTCCCCAGAATCTCGATTTCAACCTCTAGCCCATCCTGAACGCGTTCAGTGGGCAGAAAACCCATTGCGACAGATTTTTCTGCGTGGTGAGAGTATCCGCCCGACGTGCAGAAGCCGACAACCTCTCCATCCAGCCAGATCGGCTCATAGGCGTTTACGTCTGCGTCTGCGGCGTCCACGACAAAGGAAACCAGCTTGCGGTTTGGCCCTGTGCGCTGTTCAGCTTCGGCGGCAGAGCGGCCGATGAAGGCAACATTCTTTGAAAATGAGATGAAACGATCCAAGCCAGTTTCTTCAGCCGTGTAAGCAGGTGAGAATTCGCGCATCCAGGATCCGAAAAACTTGTCCAATCGCAGGCTCATCATGGCGCGCATTCCAAAGGGTACCATGCCCATTGGTTCACCGGCCTGCCAGAGCGTCCACCAAAGCTGTCGTTGCGCCATCGGATCGCAGTAAATCTCATACCCCAGATCGCCCGTATAGCTGACGCGCTGAACAATACAGTCCGTCATCCCGACCGTCATCCGGCGTACATCCAGAAAAAGAAGGTCAGAAATGTCCTCGCGCGTGCACGCGGCCAAAACAGCCGATGCTTTGGGTCCCGCAATCTGGAAGCCATTCAAACGGTCGCTGATATTTTCGATCTGTACACCACTTTCGAGGTTCTGCTGGAACCAGCGCATGTGAAATGCCTGAGCACCATAAGAGGCGGTCAACTGAAACTCTGTCTCGTTTAAGCAAGAAACGGTGAAATCACCGATCAACTTGCCCTTGTGAGAAAGCATGGGCGTCAGCGATAAACGCCCCGGTTGTGGAATTCGTCCGGCCATCATCCGATCTAACCAAGCCCGGGCGTGGTCGCCGGTGATCCGATATTTACCGAAATTATGCACTTCGTTGATGCCCACACCCGACCGAACGGCGCGGACTTCTCGGCCCGTTGCCACAAACGCATCAGACCTGCGGAACGAAGGCGTTTCAAAGTCAGGCTCACCGGCTTGGGCAAAATAATTAGGAACCTCCAGCCCATATTGCTGGCCCCAGACGGCACCGAGATCGGTGAAAATGTCGTACATAGGCGTTGCTCGACAGGGGCGGGCGGCGGGCAGTTCCTCGTTCGGGTACGCGACACTGAAACGTTTCTGGTAGTTTTCGACCACTTTGGGGCGGGTGTAGCCTGGGCTGATCCAGTCGCCAAAACGGGCCACATCCATTGCGAACACGTCGCGCTCGGGCTCGCCTTCGATCATCCATTGCGCCAAGGTCAGACCAACGCCGCCGCCCTGACTGAAGCCCGCCATTACGCCACACGCTGACCAATAGTTGCGTAAGCCGGGCACCGGGCCCACCAAGGGGTTGCCATCGGGTGCGAAGGTGAACGGCCCATGGATCACGGATTTCACCCCGGCTTCAGCCAAAACGGGGAAGCGTTTATACGCGAACTCGATACTGTCGGTGATCTTGTCGTAGTCATCCGGTAACAACTCGTGTCCAAAGTCCCAAGGGGTCCCATCGACGGCCCACGGTTTGCAGGGTTGTTCATAAAAGCCGATGCACAGACCGCGTCCTTCCTGCCGCAGATAGCTCTCTCCGGCCGGATCCATGACATGAGGATGTTCACCCCCTGCGTCTATGATTGCTTCGATTTGGGGGATCGAGTCCGTCACCAGATACTGATGCTCCATCGGGTGCAAAGGAAAATAGACACCCGCCATGGCGCCCACCTCGCGGGCCCAGAGGCCACCGGCGTTGACCACATGCTCAGCGTGGATTGTGCCTTTGTCCGTAACCACGTCCCATGTTCCATCGGGCCGCTGGTTTGTTTCGCGGACCATGCAATGCGTTTCGATCGTGGCCCCACCCATACGTGCAGCTTTGGCATAGGCATGGGTCGTTCCCGATGGATCAAGGTGGCCGTCCAAAGGATCATACAATGCCCCGATGATGCCATCTGTATTGGTAATAGGGGCGATCTTTTTGATCTCATCCGGTCCGACGATTTCGGTTTCCAGACCCATGAACCGGTGTTTGGCCCGTTCGGCCAAGAGCATGTCAAACCGGTCCTGATTGTCGGCCAGTGTCACCCCGCCAACATGGTGCAATCCGCAGGACATGCCGGTAATCTCTTCCAGCTCTTTATAAAGACGGATCGTATATCCCTGTAGGGCGGCCATGTTGGTGTCGCCATTCAGCGTGTGAAAACCACCCGCCGCGTGCCATGTGGACCCGCTGGTCAGTTCAGAACGCTCTAACAGCATCACATCTGACCATCCCAGCTTGGTCAGGTGATACAAGACCGAGCATCCCACAACGCCGCCACCGATCACGGCCACCCGAGTTGTCGTTTTCATCGCATCACCTCCCATTGCATTTGGGTCAAAGCCTGTAAGGGGTTGTCGGGGTTTACTGTCCCGTTCCCGACATTCAGCGTCGTTTGAGGGGGCTTAGAGATGACGTATTTTCAGCTCGGTTATCCGATTGCCTTCACGCGCCGTGACCTCAAAACGGAAGCCGTGAAACGAAAACACCTGACCTACAATCGGGATCATCTGCGCCTCATGGATCACCAGCCCTGCGACAGTGTTGGCTTCTTCGTCGGGCAGGGACCATTCCAGGGCGCGGTTCACATCCCGAATAGTCATTGCGCCTTCGACCAGAAACTGTCCATCCTCGGTGCGGGTGACAGGAACATCCTCTTCGATATCGAATTCATCGGCAATTTCGCCCACGATTTCTTCAAGAATATCCTCAAGCGTTATGAGGCCGCGGAGCGAGCCATACTCATCCACCACCAGAGCAAAGTGGCTGTGCATCCGCAGGAATTCGCGCATCTGGTCGTCCAGAGTGGTCGTCTCGGGAACGAAATAAGGGTCGTTCGCAACTTTTGAGATATCGAATTCTTGCAGACGGTTGGTTTCACCTTCGCTGCTGCCCGCATGGGCATACATGGCGCGAAACAGGTCTTTTGCGTGCACGACGCCCACGATGTTTTCGGGCTCATCGCGGAAAACGGGTAACCGCGTGTGCGGGCTTTCGAGACATTGCTGCAAGATGGCTTGTGGCGCGTCGTCGGCGTCGATCATCTCGATGTTCGAGCGGTGGAGCATGATCTCTTCTACCGCGCGTTCCCCCAGATCAAGTGCGCCTAGGATACGGTCGCGGTCTTCTTTTTCCACGACGCCTTCCGAATGACCAAGCTGAAGCGCGCCGGCAATTTCCTCGCGAACTGCAAGAATGTTGCTGTCCGGGTCGATTTGCACGCCAAACAGGCGCAAGACGCCGCGTACCAATAGCCGTACGGCTGCCACAACCGGCGAAAAGACGGTGACCACAACGCTGATGATCGGTGCAACCAGCGAGGCGGCTTTTTCGGCATTGGTGATGGCGTATGTCTTTGGAAGAACCTCGGCAAAAATCAGAACCAGCAGGGTCATAACCAGCGTTGCCAGCGCCACACCGCTTTCGCCGAACAGCCGTGTGAACAGGGCCGTCGCCAGCGATGCCGCAAGGATGTTCACCAGGTTGTTGCCCAGCAGGACCGAGCCGATCAGGCGTTCATTGTCGTCCGTTATATCAAGCGCCTTTTGGGCCCCGCGCGAGCCCTTGTCGGCCTGCGCCCGTAGCTTGCCTCGTGACGAGGCCGTCAACGCCGTTTCAGAACCCGAAAAAAATCCTGACAGGATAAGCAAAAACAAAATGGCGCCGGTCGTAAACCAGAATGCGCCGTCGATCAGAGAAGAAGAGGGTTCCATCGGTCCTTGGTTGTTGGTGTTTTATGCATTCGTTATGGGGTCGCGCCCCCGCTGGATCAAGGGGTTAGCCCTTGGGTTCTGGGTCTTTCGCCAGCGGGTGATGCTCTAACACAAGCTCTGACAACCGCTCATCCAGCACGTGGGTATAGATTTCAGTCGTTGCGACATCGGCATGGCCGAGCAGAGTTTGGATCGATCGCAGGTCTGCCCCATTGGCCAGCAGATGGGTTGCGAAGGCATGTCGCAATGTATGCGGCGTGACCTTTTCCGGCGAAACGCCGCCTTGTACAGCCAGATCTTTGACCAGTTGAAAGAACATATGCCGGGTCAAATGGCCGGATTTTCCTCGGGATGGGAACAGAAAACGGGACCGTTGGCCGCCATCTGCCACCAAGCGATCCTCGGCCTTATCTCTGGTTTGCAACCACAACGCCAACGCCTCACGAGCGGGCGGAGAGAGTGGTACCATCCGTTCTTTGCCGCCTTTGCCCATAACCAACAGCATCCTTGGATCGCCGCGTGCCGATGACACCGGCAGGGATACCAGCTCGGTCACTCGCATTCCGGTGGCATAAAGAACTTCCATCAGACAGGTGTTGCGTATCTTGTCTGATTGCGAACGCCCGGTATCTCGGGCGGCTTTTAGCAACCGGTCGACTTCGGGAACGTCCAGCGTTTTTGGCAGACGCTTTTTGCGTCCCGGTCCCTTAATCTGAATGGCAGGGTTGGTTTCGCGCCAACCTTCCTCAAACGCGAACCGAAAAATCTGTTTTATCGCGGATAGCCGCCGTGCGCGCGTAGATTGCGACAGACCCTGAGCGTCGCAATCTATCAAATAGCGCTCGACATGATCACGCTCTGTGGTGTCGAAGGTCACCTTGCGGCGCGCTAACCATGCCGCAAAGTCTTTCAGATCGCGCCCATACGCCAGCAGTGTGTTCGTGGCCGCTCCAAGCTCGGCAGCCTGGGCCTGCAGAAAGGTGGAAATCCAAAGCTCATATGTGGCAGGGGCGGTCATATTCAGCCATCCTGAAGGATCAGCAGGTTCAAAGCAGCCCTGCGTGCGGTGTCTTCCAGACCGACGCGGCGCAGCGTGGCAATCGCCGCTGTCAGATCGACAAGGTTGCCGCGTGACCCGTGGGCGAACAGTTCCATCGTCTCAAGGATTGCTTCGCCAAGCTGGTCATTGGCCAACATGTTTTCGATATCGCGCGGAACGGGGGCCGACCAGGCAAACCCTTGTGCCACAGCATCCGCCAAGGGCGAGGGAGCGCGCGCACGCCCCGGATCACCCTGGGCCAGCGCGGAAAGGAACTGTATGTCTTCGGCACGACTGGGTGGTTTCAACGCGGCGGTTTCGTACAGGTCGGACAGCAAAAGGATCCGCCAGCGCAGAGTTTCTGCGGCAGAGTCCGGCAGTTTCACTTGAGACAAACGGCCTGCGAAAAGCTCGGCAAAGGGCACCTCAAGGCCGACATTGCGCATCTGCGTCCATACTGTGGTCAGAGTGCGGGATATCGCGTCGGTGTCGCCAGCGTTCAATGCACTTTCAAAGCGCTGGATCGCTGCGACCCTGTCCCAGACCGCACCTGACGCAGCGGGTTTGCGTTCGGTATAGAGCCCCAGCAATTGGTTCGGTGTTAAGGCTCCGACACGGGTCAAACGCTCGGCAGCTTCGATCTGTGCCTTCCAGCCGGCAACATCCCTGAGATCGGCATTGGCAAAGGCGCGCGGCAGCGGGGCTGAAGGTAAACGTTCACCGATGGCCTCGAATAGCCGGAAGGTCAACGGATCGGGGTGGTCGGGCTGCGGCAGATACTCCGCTTCTTCAAAAAGCTCAGGACTAAGGAAGCGATCCAAGACATCCAAGTCTTCTGGTGGCAGAATCTGCAGGGCGTGCGCGGCTTCTAGTGTCAAAGCAGCCGAGGCCCAGTCACCACGGCGCGCCTTGCAGAATATCTGCGCCGCATAGTCTTGAGACAGATGAGGCTGTGCGATCAGAGCTGTGCAGCTTCGATCCTCGTCCCCGGTCAACAACGTGGCATCGAACCAGCGTTGGAACCGTTCTCGTGTATCCGTTGGACCCGCCAGTTGGACCAAAGACTGTGCAGGATCGGCGGCGCCCAAATGCATCAACCGGTCCAGCCGTGCCAAAAGCAGCGTTTCCTCGGCACCCGGTCCTGACGGCGCGCGGGCTTCGGTCAAAAGAAGCGTGAACAGCAAGCGTTGCATCGCAGGGTTATATTTGACCGGGACTTTGGCAATCAGGTCCGCTAATCGCTGGGGTTCACTGCTTTGCCACATACCCATCGGCAGACCCGTGACCTTGGAAGACACAAGGCCCAGCGGTTGCGATAGCGCTTCGAGTGAGGTGACTTCGATATCCGGTTGTATGCCGGTTTCCGACACCGGCGGTTCCAGCAGAACAGTGCCCGGCAGGTTCTCAGGCGGCTGGCTTAACCATTCTATCGCAGAAAGTGGTTCCTGTTGCGCTTGTGCCGCGCCTGCCAATAACAGCGCGATCACCGCAGCTTTATTCGACATTCAGTATTACCGGTTCACGTATTTCTTCCTGTGGCGCGGAGAAATCCACGCCAAAGACCGGCCCAAGATAGGCGTAACCCACCAGCCCGATGAAACACAGGCAAACCAGATATATCAGCAGTTTGATTAGACGGCCCATCGCTCAACGTTGCCTCAATTTTCTCTTTTGTCTCAGTTATAGCTGGCATTTTTCTTAAGATCACGTCATTCACGGTGAAATGAGCGAAATTAAGCATAACACTCACTCAGCGGACACGGTTCAGGGCTTTACCCTGCACAAAACAGTGGTTCTGGTTGGGATGATGGGGGCCGGAAAAACGGCCGTGGGTCGTGCGCTGGCCGCACGGCTTGGCGTTCCCTTTCTGGACAGCGATGCTGAGATCGAATCAGCGGCAAATATGACCATTCCGGAAATCTTTGAACGCGATGGCGAAGCGTTCTTTCGGACCAAGGAAACTCAGGTAATCAGCCGTCTTCTGGACGAAAAACGCGGTATTCTGTCGACGGGCGGTGGTGCCTTTCTTGCCCCGAAAAACCGTCACATGATCACCGAGCGCGGCGCCTCGGTCTGGTTGAAAGCCGACCTGAACGTGCTTTGGAATCGTGTCAAACATAAGGACACACGCCCGTTGCTGCGTACTGCCGATCCATATGCGACGCTGCGCGGATTGTACGAAGCACGCGTACCTATTTATGAACAGGCTGATCTTACGGTGATTTCAGACGGTGAGGTCTCGATTGATAATATGGTGGACCGGGTTGTGAACGCGCTGACCAGTCGCCCTGATGTTTTGGAACGGAACTGATGCACCAAACGGTACATGTTGAACTGGGCGAGCGCTCTTACGACGTAGAAATCGGACCTGATTTATTGTCCCGCTCCGGAGGGTTGATTGCACCCTTGCTGCATCGACCCAGAGTGGCCGTCTTAACCGACGAGAACGTCGCAGCGTTGCACCTTGATGCGCTTCGTGATGGTTTGGCCACTGCCGGGGTTGAGATGACATCGCTGGCGCTACCGGCTGGTGAAGCGACGAAAAGCTGGCCCCATTTCGAACGCTCCGTCGAATGGCTTTTGGCCGAAAAAGTCGAACGCCGCGACGTCGTCATTGCCTTGGGCGGCGGTGTAATCGGAGATTTGGCGGGATTTGCCGCCGCTGTTCTGCGTAGGGGCGTGCGCTTTGTTCAAATCCCCACATCTTTGCTGGCTCAAGTTGACAGTTCGGTCGGCGGGAAGACCGGAATTAATGCACCGCAAGGAAAGAACCTGATCGGCGCTTTTCATCAGCCTTCTTTGGTTTTGGCGGACACATCCGTGCTTGGAACCATGACGCAACGGGATTTTCTGTCGGGTTATGGTGAGGTCGTGAAATACGGTCTGTTGGGGGATGCCGAGTTCTTTGACTGGCTCGAACAGAATGGAACGAATGTGTCAGGCGGCGATATGGCCGCAAGGGTCCGGGCGGTCACGCGTTCTGTTGAGATGAAAGCTGAAATCGTCGCCCGCGATGAGACAGAGCAGGGCGACCGCGCGCTGTTGAACCTTGGGCATACGTTCTGCCACGCTTTAGAAGCAGCGACAGGCTATTCAGATCGGCTTTTGCACGGCGAGGGGGTGGCGATAGGCTGTGCGCTTGCGTTCGAATTGTCGTCGCGTTTAGGGCTGTGTTCGCAAGAAGATCCAAGCCGTGTTCGCGCGCATTTGCGAGCAATGGGCATGAAAACTGATCTCGCAGACATCCCCGGAGAACTGCCAAGCGCCGAAGCGCTGGTCGATCTGATGGCGCAGGACAAAAAGGTCATCGACGGTCAGCTTAGGTTCATTCTCGCGCGAGGGATTGGTCAAGCCTTCGTCACCTCGGATGTTCCGCGCGACGCTGTTCTGACCGTTCTGCAGGATGCCTTGGAAACGGCCTGATCAGCGCCCGCTGAGAACCATCAACTCGCCGATGTTCTCACGGGTGATATAACCCACCATGTGCCCGGTTTTCGTGCAAACCGCTATAGCGGGTGCGCCTTGGTGCAGCTTATCCAGTACGGTTGCCAAACCGGTTGTTAATTGCACCTTGGGAATCTCTGTTTCCATGATGGATATCGCAGGTTCCGATCGTGGAGTGTCACCTGCCAACGCGCTGAACAGGCGGTCGCGCGTGACGAACCCCAGCAAGTCGCCGCCTGTCTCGACAACTGGAAATTCGTGCTGAGTGGTGTGAATAACCGCCTGCGCCGCTGTTGCCAGAGTGTCATCAGGTGAAAGCGCGTGGAATTCAGTGATCATCGCGTCCCGGGCCAGAACCCGCCGTGTGACCGATCGCATCGCGACGTCCTGGCTCTCGGCGTTTGCGGCCACGAACACAAATACAGCGATCAGAACTAACAGTGGGTTCGCCAGACTGAGCCCCAGAAAGCCCAAGCCGACTGCAACGACTTGACCCGAGATTGCAGCGATCCGTGTCGCCTTCACCCGATCCATCTTCATGCAGAGAAGGGCACGAAAGACCCGCCCGCCGTCCATCGGAAAGGCCGGGATCATGTTAAACGCGGCCAAAAGTAGATTTACGTAAGCTAGCTGGTTCACCAGATCAGGAGTGCCGCTGCCCATTTGGGCCAAAGTTTCCATCGGCCTTCCCGCGCCGAACAAAAAAAGCACCAGCCAGATACCAATATTAACCGCGGGTCCCGCAAGCGCGACCCAGACTTCCTGCATCGGCTTTTCCGGCATTCGTTCTAACCGGGCCAAACCGCCGATTGGCAATAGGGTGATATCCGGAGTTTTGATCCCATATCGGCGCGCCATCAACGCATGGCCGAACTCATGCGCAACGACACATGCGAAAAGCGCGAGTACAAAGATTAGGTTTTCAAGCGCAGCTGACAGTCCGCCGCTCGAAAAGGCGGCAAACCCAACCCAGGCGAGAAGCAAGAAGAAAGTGACATGGACCCTAAGTTCCGACCCAAGTAACCGGCCGAGAGAAAGGGACCACGCCATTTTATGTCTCCGTGTCGATTAGAACGGAATCTCGTCGTCGTCGATTCCGCTGGAAGCTGGGGCAGGGGAACTGGATGGCCCACCATAGGGATCGCCGTATCCGCCCCCGGCCTGACCACCGCCATATCCGCCTGACTGTCCGCCGCCGTAGCCACCGCCACCGCCTTCACCTCGGGCGTCCAGCAAGGTCAGCTCACCGCGATATGGGCGCAGGACGACTTCGGTCGTGTATCTGTCTTGACCGGATTGGTCCTGCCATTTGCGGGTTTCCAACTGGCCTTCGATGTAAACTTTGCTACCTTTGCGCAGGTATTGCTCGGCAATGCGCGCCAAAGGTTCCGAGAATATCGCCACGGAATGCCATTCCGTGCGCTCGCGACGCTCGCCAGTGTTCCGATCTTTCCAGGTCTCTGAAGTTGCAATGCGCAGATTGCAAACCTTACCACCGTTTTGGAATGACCGTACTTCGGGGTCGCGACCGAGGTTTCCCACAATAATGACCTTGTTGACTGAGCCTGCCATATACTTTCCCGTTCTTAACTGACTAGTGAGCGTCCGAATCTGACACCATGTATCCCTGCGACCCTATACGGCCTGCGTCATGGTTAAAACACAGTTGATTGGTACCGTTCTGACCGGGAATTTATTCGGATTAGATTAACCATGCTTTCATTATTGGCTGAAATATCTATACTCAATCGGGTTCATGAGAGATCGGGACTGGCATTTATGCGTTTACGAGTTGGTTGTTTTTCGGTTCTGTGCTTTGCGCTGGTGGCTGGCCATGCGACAGCGGAAACGCTGTCGACCAAGAACCGCCGTGATATTTTCCTCAAACAATCCAAGGTTTTGGATACGCGGGCTGCAACTCAGTATCGGGGGTCGGAGCGACTAAAGCCCAAGACACCCAAACGTCAGTTCAGCCAACGCTACACCGGAAAATACAAAGGTGAGTATGTGACGCTCGCCCGTGAAGCTGCCCGAAAGCACAATGTCCCAGAAGAGCTTTTCTTGCGTCTTGTACAGCAAGAAAGTGGATGGAACCCACGTGCCGTGTCCCACAAAGGGGCTTTGGGCCTTGCACAGCTCATGCCTGGCACTGCGCAGCTTTTGGGTGTGAATCCACATGATCCAAAACAGAACCTTGAAGGCGGCGCGCGCTACCTGTCCTGGCAATACCGCAAGTTCAAATCGTGGCGCTTGGCGCTTGCCGCCTATAACGCGGGCCCCGGTGCCGTTGAAAAGCACGGCGGGGTGCCGCCTTACAAGGAAACCCAGAACTATGTTGAGGTTATCTGGGGCGGCTGACTCTACCGAAATGGGATAACAAAAGAACCGGCGCTGAGGCCGGTTCTTTTTTTATGTTTCATTCGGCTGCGATTTTGATCACAGGCTCCATCTTGGCCAGAATATCCTCAGACAGATGGCATTTGACCTGATGGCCATCTTCCAGAGTCTGCACCGGTGGCACATGCGATTCACAACGGCCATCCGGTACTTCGGACTTCCAACGACAGCGTGTTTGGAACGGACAACCCGGAGGCGGGTTCATGGCCGAAGGTATGTCGCCTTCCAATACGATGTGCTGTTTTTCAACGGACGTGTCCGCAATCGGTACCGCGCTCAACAGGGCCTCGGTGTAGGGATGGTAGGGTGGGCTAAAGACCTGATCGGTGGTACCCAACTCGACCACATGACCAAGATACATCACCATCACGCGGTCACTGAGATAGCGTACGATCGACAGATCGTGGCTGATGAACAGCAGGGTGGTCTTCTGCTCGCGCTGAATTTCCATCAACAGATCAGTGACCGCCGCCTGAACCGACACATCCAACGCAGACACAGGCTCGTCGGCCACAACGATACGGGCGTCGCCTGCAAAAGCACGCGCGATCCCCACCCGTTGTTTTTGCCCACCTGACAACTGACGCGGCATCCGGTCAGCGAAAGCGCGCGGCAACTTCACCAGATCCAACAGCTCGAGCATGCGTTTCTTGCGCTCGGCTTCAGAATTACCGACGCCGAAAATCTCAAGCGCGCGAATGATCTGTCGGCCAACCGTCATAGAGGGGTTGAGCGTATCAAACGGGTTCTGGAACACCATTTGAACCTCACCCACTGTCTTGGCATCCCGTTCCTCAATCGGAACAGCTTCGATATTGCGATTGTCCAGAAGGATTTGACCGTCGGTTGCTGTCTCTAGGCCCATAAGAACCTTGGCAAAGGTCGACTTGCCGCAACCTGATTCACCCACAATGGCAAGCGTCTCGGACTCATGTGCCTCAAAGCTGAGGGTTTCGTTGGCTTTAACGACTTTGGTTTCGCCGCCCCCAAACAAGGCGTTCGCGGCAACTTCATAGTATTTCTTGAGGTTGTCCATTTTCAGAACGGCCCGCCCAATCTCGGCTTTTTCTTTTTGCTCACCCACAGTGATTGGCGCGTTCCAGTCAATCTCCTGGAACTTCAAGCAACGCGTGTGGTGGCGGTCATTGCCCGGCACAGCTTCCATAAGGATTTCTTTCGCGTCGCAACGGCCTTCTTCGAAATAGTCGCAACGCGGCCCGAAATTACATCCCGGCGGGCGTTCATGGGGCAGGGGAAAGTTCCCTGGGATAGCAACCAGCGGGCGCGAGTTCTTATCGGCCCCGGGCAGCGGGATGGAACGGAACAGCGCCTGTGTGTACGGATGCTGCATCTCATCGAACACATCCTTGATCGAACCGCGCTCGACCGCTTCACCCGAATACATCACACAAAGGCGGTCGCAGGTTTCCAGAACCAGCCCTAGGTTGTGCGAAATAAACAGCATCGACGTGCCGTATTTCTTACCCAAATCCTTGACCAGCTCGACCACGGCGGCCTCAACAGTCACATCCAACGCCGTGGTTGGCTCATCCAGAATCAACAGCGCGGGTTTGGACATTAGCGCCATCGCGATCACGATCCGCTGCTGCTGACCACCCGACAACTGATGCGGGAATGAGTTCAACATCCTCTCGGGGTCCGGCAGGCGCACGTCCGTCACCACTTCCAGAGCGCGGGCATAGGCTTCTTCCTGGCTCACACCTTCGTGGATCATCGGAACTTCCATCAGCTGCTTGCCGATTTTCATCGCCGGGTTCAGCGAGGCCATGGGCTCCTGATAGATCATTGCGATCTCATTGCCGCGAATGTCCCTCAGTTCTTCCGTGGTCATCTCGCCCAGATCGCGACCCTTGAACTTGATCGAGCCGCCAACAATGCGCCCGTTCTTGCCCAAATCCTGCATGACACCCAAAGCGACCGTGGATTTGCCGCATCCGGATTCACCCACCAGCCCGACGGCCTCACCCGGTTGTACACTGACCGAGAAATCCATAACGGCAGGAATTTCTCGCAGCCGGGTAAAGAACGAAATCGACAGTTTGTCGATCTCCAGAATAGGCCCGTCATAATCCGCCATTTTGCTCATCTTGTTACTCCTCGCGAGAGTCCGGGGGATCCCCTTCATCTGGCTAAAAATATCCCGGGGGTCCGGGGGCAGAGCCCCCGGCCTCGATCACAATCAGTCCTTCAGACTTTCTTCGCGCAGACCGTCAGCCAACAGGTTCAAACCAAGAACCAGTGACAAGAGGGCCAGCGCAGGCGGAAGGGCGGGGTGCAAGTAGATCGAAAGCAGCTTACGCCCCTCATTGATCGTCGAACCCCAGTCCGGGCTTTCGGGCGGCAAACCCAGACCAAAGAAGCCCAATGTCCCCAAAAGGATGGTTGTGTACCCGATACGCAGACAGAAATCGACGATCAGTGGTCCACGCGCGTTAGGAAGGATTTCCCACAACATGATGTACCATGGGCCCTCGCCACGCGTCTGCGCCGCAGCAACATAGTCACGCGTTTTGATGTCCAGGGCCAAACCACGCACAATCCGGAACACTGTAGGAGAGTTCACAAAGACCACCGAGACAAAGACCACCAGAATACCGCCTGGTATGTCGAACAGGTCCAGATAGGTCGGCAGACCCCAGATCCCGTAACTGTCCGTGCGAATGATGTATCCGTCAGTTGTTATCAAAGACAGGTAGAGCCACAGGGCGACACCCAGAACTCCGATCAGCAGGGGTGTTCGGAAATTCGGGCGCGTATAGTAACGCGAATTGAGCAGCACGCCCAGGAAGATTATCGGGAACACGAACAGAACGGCCGCCATATAGTTCGGAACACCGGTCGCCACGATTTCAGGGGTCACCAGCAGATAGAACAGCAGGATAACAGGGAAGGCCAGGATCAGGTTGGCAAGGAACGAAAGCAACGTGTCCAGTCGTCCGCCATAGTAACCGGCAGGCAGGCCCAGCGTGATACCGACCATAAAGGCAAACATCGTCGCAAGCGGAGCAATCTGCACAACGATCCACGCACCCTTTACCATCCGGCTAAAGACGTCGCGTGCAAGGTTATCACCACCCAGCAGGTACCAAGAATACGCACCTTCTTCTGCACTTGGCAGGGGCGTTCCGGGAACCTTGTTCTTCATGCCTGAGACCTGCGACAGCGGATCATGCGTGACGATCAGATCCATCGCGCCAAAGATACCGGTAAAGACCCAGAACATCACGAGGCCAAAGCCGATCATCCCAATCGGGCTGTCGAACAGTTTACCGTACAAGCCCAGCTTGCGCTTAAAGGCAATCGACATGGCATAAAGGATAATCAGCGACAGCCAGACAGGCAAAAACTGTCGGGCAATTGCCCCGATGATGCCGGCGTTCGTGCCCATCACAATGCCAAGCACGATATAGCCCACAGCAATGCCGACGCTCGCCAGAAAGCTGTACCGCAAGGCGAGTTGGATCAGTATTCGCGTGCTCGAGTTGGAAGTAAGTGTGCCATCGGGATTTACGGTCATATGGTCTTCTGGCAGTACGATGCTGGCCAGCATCCAGACCACGATGGACAAAATCATCAGGCCAAGCGCCAATGCGAATAGCGGATTGAGGAAGGCAATAGAGCCGGTCCAGGTAAGTGGTTCCATGATCTAACCCTCCTTATGAAATGCGAATACGCGGGTTGAGGTAGACATAGCCGATATCCGAGATCAGCTGCGTTACCAGCACCACAAAGACCGACACGACCGAGATCGCCAGAAGCAACTGAATGTCGTTATTGCCCGCCGCCTGAACCAGCGCCCAGCCAAAGCCCTTATAGTTGAACAGGGTCTCAACGATCACCACGCCATTCAGCAGCCATGGGAACTGCAGCATGATGACGGTGAAAGGGGCGATCAGCGCGTTGCGCAACGCGTGTTTCATCACGATGTTAGAGAACGAGACACCTTTCAGACGCGCGGTCCTGATGTATTGCGCTGTCATAACTTCGGTCATGGACGCACGGGTCATGCGGGCGATGTAGCCCATCCCGTAAAGTGCAATGGTTAGAACCGGTAAGAAAAAGTTCTCGAACGTCGGATTTTCCATCGCCTGCGTGGCTGTGCCCTTAAACCATTTCAATCCTACCGCGGACGAGGTGAAAATCGCGATGAAGATAACGCCAGACACATATTCCGGCGTCGCTGTCGTCGTGATTGCAAATGTCGAAAGCGTGCGGTCCGTTGCGGACCCTTCTTTCATGCCCGCAAGAATTCCAAGGACCAGCGCGGATGGAACCATCAGCAACATTACCCAGAACATCAGCCGTCCCGTCAAAGCCAAACGGTTGCCGACAACCGTCGACACCTCTTCCTTAAAGACGGTGGAATATCCCCAATAGCCTTGAAGAATACCACAGAAATTGGGCGACTCTTCGGCGGTTTTGCCGGGAAGGATGCATCTGCCCTGAACTGTTCCGTCCTCATTCGTATGACGGTAAGAGGGAAGAACACCAAGCCATTCGCCGTACTTTACAGGCGTTGACTGAAGGTAGCCGCCTTTTTCCAGAAAACTCTCGACCTGTTCATCCGACATCCGAAAGTTGCCTTGTGTCTTGGCCAGCTTTTCCAGATTTGGATAGAGATTGGTCAGGAAGAAGACCAAGAACGTCAGGCACAATGCTGTCAACAGCATGATACCCACGCGTCTAAGTATGAATAATCCCATGGTAGCCCCTGTTGGTCGGCTCGCGCGAATGGCTCAGACCTTCACGCTTTGCTATTTTTTGGGTCGCCTCATTCAGGACGAAAAGGCCGCACCGTTATGGTGCGGCCTGTTTG
Source organism: Ruegeria sp. G5 (assembly GCF_056533365.1). Classification (NCBI taxonomy): domain Bacteria; kingdom Pseudomonadati; phylum Pseudomonadota; class Alphaproteobacteria; order Rhodobacterales; family Roseobacteraceae; genus Ruegeria; species Ruegeria sp. G5. The sequence goes on from NZ_JBQFOK010000005.1 coordinate 270,732, forward strand.
TTTTCGGCTTAGGATGTCAGGCCGAACTTATACAGCTGCGGCAGGTCCGCAATGTGCTTTTCGACGCCCACCATGTTGTCGCGGTGGTGACGCATCGCCGTCCGCCAATAGGGCTGGATGGCGACGCCTTCGTCGATCATGATCGCCTGCAGCTTGGCCATCACCTCGCGGCGCATATCGACATCCGCGAGTGAGTTTGCTTCGGCCAGCAGCTTGTCGAACTCTTCGTTGGCAAAGCCGGTCTCGTTCCACGCAACCCCGGATTTATAGGCCAGAGCCAGAACCTGTGTGCCCAGCGGGCGGTGGTTCCAGTTGGTCGACGAGAAGGCGTATTTCGTCCAGTCGTTCCAGAAGGTCGATCCGGGCAGAACCGTGTGCTTGGCCTTGATGCCGGCATCGTTGAGCTGAGCCACGACCGCCGCAGTGGTGTTCCGGCGCCAGTCGTCATCGATGGACTGAACTTCGTGCTCGTAGTCACCCATGCCCGCTTCGTCCATCAGTGCCTTCGCGCCCGCTGGATCATAAGGGATACGGGTCACGGCCGAGTCATACTCGGGGTGCATCGGGCCAACGTGGCAGTTCTCGGCTGGGATGCCGTATCCGGACATACCGAGTTCCAGGCAGACCTCGTTGTCGACGGCCATGGCAAGGGCCTGACGGACGCGCTTGTCGCCGTAGATCTTGTTGCCGTTTGCGTCTTCGGCCAGCTGGTTGGGACGAATGACGATGGTGAAGCCCGACGGAATTTCCGAGCGGACGAGGCCGATGCCGTCAAAGATGTCGACGAATTCGCCCACTGACTCCCAGTTCATGTCGATTTCTTCGGCTTCATAGGCCGCCAGGAACGCGGCTGGGTCTGTACCGTAGTCGATGAACTCGATCCGGTCGATATAGCCGCCTTTGCCGGCCTCATAGCCCCACCAGTCGTGGTCTTCATTACGGACAAGTACGCCTTTGACGCCCACTTCATGGCTCTCCGGCTTCATAAAGCCAGTGCCGATTGGGTTGGCCAGCATGTTGTTGGCGTCAAAGCTGCTGTGAACGATCGCGCCGGGATAGTCGGCCATGCCGGGGATAATCGTGATATCCGGTGCGCTGCACTTGAGTTTGACTGTATGCGAGTCGACGACAGTGATGGCGCCATCGGCGGCTTTCTGTGTGCTCTCATCAACCAGAGAGGCCATCCGCGATGCCATCGAGTTGCCTTCCATCGAAGCATCACACCAACCTTCGATGTTGCGCGCCACGTCTTCGGCTGTGAAGTCATCACCGTTATTCCACTTAACGCCTTTGCGGACGTTCAGGGTGTATTCGGTGGCGTCGTCATTCGCTTCCCAGCTTTCCAGCAGCATTGGTTTGAACGAACCGTCGTTGTTGTACTCAACAAGATACTCCAGCCAACCGGCGGTGTAGGTCGCGATTTGCGTCCAGTCATATGTGCGCGGGTCTTTTAGCGCGCGAACTTCCATTTGATAGCGGATCGTGCCACCGCGCTGCGGCTCTGCCGCTGCTGCCGGTGATTGCAAACCGATCATGCCATAGGCCGCCGGTACGGCTACACCCAGCGCGGTGACGCGTGCCAGGAATTCACGGCGGCTCAGATTGCCTTCCCGGTATTCCTTCGCGTGCATTTCCGCCGCCCAGTGCATCGGTGCTCCGGTCAATGTTTGGTTTTGCATTAATGTCTCTCCCTGTGACATAGATATTTTTTGATTGGATTACGGAACCGCTTTAGACCCTGTGGTGTTGGGCAGCAGGTTCGCAGGTTTTGGTTTTTTGGATACTCTTCATCCCCATGACCTCATTCCGCACCAGATTCCCGGTGAGGTCAATGTTCGAATTCGTCATTAAACGTACAAAAACGACATCGGGTAGCGTCCTTGACCGATTGTGTACCCGGTCGGTGCGCTATGGGCGGTGATTTGGTGCCATCTGAGGCAACAGATTCGAGCGCGCGAACGATTGCGAACCTGCACAGGCAGATTTCAATCAACTATTTGTGGTATCACTTTGAGAAATCAATATGATTCCAGTTCTTCATGCGCGCACGAAACCATGTGCGCTGTCGCTTGGCGAACTGTCTGGTGGAAATCGTTGCACGCTCACGCGCAGCGTCAAGCGTCAGGTCTTCATCCAGGTAGGCTATTAACTCGGGAACACCGATGGCTTTGAAGGCAGGAAGCGAAGGATCATAGAGCGCGCGCATAGCCTCGACCTCGGCCAGCGCGCCCGTCTCCAGCATTAGATCAAAGCGACGGGTCATCCTGTCCAAAAGCCATTGTTTATCCACGTCAAATACGATGGGTACAGTGTGCGCAAGGTCAAGTATCGGCGGAGGGGTACGGGCCTGCCAAGCGCGAAGCCCCAAGCCAGTGGACCGCAGGACTTCCCAAGCACGCTGAACCCGTGCACGGTTTTGTGTATCAATCGCGCTAAGCGTTTCTGCGTCTACGCCGCGGATCAGTGTCGGCAAATCCAACTGATCAGCTTCTGCTCTGACTTCCCGAGGGGTAGGTGGGATATCCACCATGCCTTCAGTCAAAGCAGAAAAATATAGACCCGTTCCACCGACAATAATGGGTCGTGGCCCGCCTTGCAGCAAAGGCTGCACGTCACGCAGCCAGTGACCGGTGGAATAGTCCTGATCATAGGTAACGTGGCCATAAAGGTGATGCGGTGCGCGGGCCTCTTCCTCGGCAGATGGGCGGGCCGAAATGACACGCCAGCAGTCATAGACCTGACTTGCGTCGGCGTTGACGATTACGCCGCCATGGGTTTCAGCAATTTGCAGTGCCAGTGCGGATTTTCCCGAAGCTGTCGGCCCGGCAATCAAGACCGGTTTGTCGTCTGGTATGCGGGGCAGGCGGTCCCAAATCTGTTCTTCACTGGCATTGGTCATTCGGGAGTGCCTTGTTCCTTATGATCCGCATTGAACCCGCAGAGGTTTTGCTTCATTTTGCGCCGGAATTAAACCCGTGCCAGCCCGGAGCGCAACATGAGCCTTTCTCCTACAACCGACGCCGTTGAGACACCTAAAACCAAGTACAAACGTGTAATGCTGAAGATTTCCGGCGAGGCACTGATGGGTGATCAGGGTTTTGGCCTGCACCCGCCAACCGTTCAGCGCATCGCGCAAGAGGTAAAGTCGGTTCATGATCTTGGCGTTGAGATCTGTATGGTTATCGGTGGAGGCAACATTTTCCGTGGTCTCAGCGGTTCGGCGCAGGGGATGGAGCGGACGACAGCCGACTACATGGGTATGTTGGCGACAGTCATGAATGCGCTGGGTATGCAGTCGGCCCTTGAAGAGGTTGGAGTGTTTACACGGGTTATCTCGGCCATTCGTATGGACGAAGTGTGCGAACCTTATATCCGCCGTCGGGCCGTCCGGCACCTTGAAAAGAAACGGGTCTGCATTTTTGCAGCGGGTACTGGCAACCCGTATTTCACGACAGACACAGCAGCGACTTTGCGAGCAAATGAAATGGCTTGCGAAGCGATCTTTATGGGTAAGAATGGCGTGGACGGGGTCTATGACAAGGACCCCAAGGAACACGCGGATGCGGTACGGTATGACACCGTCACATACGATGATGTTCTGGCCAAGCGGCTGCGGGTCATGGATGCCTCTGCGATCGCGCTGGCGCGCGACAACAACTTGCCTCTGATCGTTTTCGGCTTGGATGAGCCGGGCGGTTTCCGCGGTATTCTGGCCGGCGAAGGTACCTACACCAAGGTGCAAGGTTAATACCGCACCTGAGTTACTGAAAAGCCGGGCTTTGTGTCCGGCTTTTTCTTTCGTGAGTTGACCTCTGACCTGTGTCTGGGCAACGTGGCGCCGTTCTTGCACGCAGTAGGAACTGCCGACGCAATCACATCGGCTGGCTGGAAGACCTGCCATGATTTCCGAGGGGGACCGAAATCATGCCCCGGTCCCTCGTGGATAGGCTTGCATGATCAAGGAGGCATACGCCATGACCGCTCTGGATATCGAATTTGTCCGGTCTCAATTTCCAGCTTTTTCCGAGCCCAGTCTGCAGGGGCAGGCTTTCTTTGAAAACGCTGGTGGTTCATATACTTGCCAGCCGGTCTTGGATCGGCTCTTTCGGTTCTATACCCAACGAAAAGTGCAGCCGTACGCCCCGTATGAAACCAGCCGTGTGGCAGGCGCGGAAATGGACGAAGCCCGCACGCGTCTGGCTGCGATCCTTGGTGTTGACGATGACGAACTAAGTTTTGGTCCGTCTACAACGCAGAACACATACGTGCTGGCCCAGGCGTTTCGCAGATGGATGCAGCCGGGTGAGGTGATTATCGTCACCAATCAGGATCATGAAGCGAATTCCGGCCCTTGGCGGCGTCTTGCTGAAGAAGGGATCGAAATACGAGAGTGGCAGATTGATCCGGAAACAGGTTCGTTAAACTTGCAAGACTTGGAAAACCTACTGGATGAAAGTGTCCGGCTGGTCTGTTTCCCGCATTGCTCGAACGTTATTGGGGAAATCAACCCTGTGACCGAGATTACGGCGCTTGCACATGCGGCTGGCGCTTTCGTTTGCGTAGATGGCGTATCTTACGCACCGCACGGGCTGCCAAACGTGGGTGATCTTGGGCCAGATATCTACCTGTTTTCAGCCTATAAAACCTATGGGCCGCATCAGGGTTGTATGGTGATCCGACGCTCAATCGGAGAGCTGTTGCCCAACCAAGCCCACTATTTCAACGGAGGGACACTGCACAAACGGTTTACTCCTGCGGGCCCGGACCATGCTCAGATTGCGGCTTGCGCGGGGATGGCAGACTATGTCGATCTTCTGTGCAGTCACCACGGCGGCCCCGAAACCGAAGCCACAGATCGCGGTGCATTTGTTCACGACCTGATGCGCGCGCAAGAGGTTACGTTGTTGCAGCCGCTTCTTGATGCCGTCAAGGATCGCAACACGGTGCGTCTGATCGGTACGTCCGATGCAACTAAACGAGCCCCAACCGTTGCAATGGAGCTAAACAGAAACGCGGAAGATGTCGCCGAAGAACTGGCCGGTTATGGAATTATGGCGGGGGGAGGTGACTTCTACGCTGTGCGGCCCTTGCAGGCGATGGGCGTGGATATGAACCAGGGTGTATTGCGTGTCAGTTTTACGCATTACACGTCGCAAAATGAAATCAATAAGTTATTAGGTGCACTTGACGCCGTTTTGTGATCCGCTGTTCGCTCTGCTTCGTATTGCGAAGAAAACATCGGTACCTGAATGGAAAAAGAGCAGCCACCAATCATTGTTTGGTTCCGACGGGATTTGCGCTTGTCGGACCACCCTGCTTTGGACGCGGCCGTTCGAACGGGCCAGCCGATCATTCCGGTTTTCATTCAAGACGAATTTGTCGACGCGTTAGGCGCGGCCCCAAAGTGGCGCTTGGGGCTGGGGCTGAGCGCGTTTGCGCAATCGTTGACCGAAATCAACAGCCGGCTGACCATTCGGTGTGGCGATGCGCTGGATGTCTTGTGTGATTTGCTGGAAAACACCAAAGCCGATTCCGTTTTTTGGTCGCGCAGCTATGACCCTGAATCCATCGCACGCGATACCCGAATAAAGTCTGCGCTTAAGGAAAAGGGCGTTGTGGCAAAGTCCTTTACGGGACACTTGTTGTTTGAGCCTTGGGAAGTTGCCACAAAAACGGGTCAACCCTTTCGGGTCTTTACCCCAATGTGGAGGGCTGTGCAGGGTCGTGAAGTCCCAGCGCCGATCAAAGCTCCCATAGCCTTAAAGGCCCCCAAAATGTGGCCCGATACAGCAAGCTTGAACGAACTTAACCTTTCCGCGGCCATGAACCGGGGCTCTTCGGTGGTTTCGCGTCATGTGCGCCCGGGCGAGCAGGCCGCCTTGGATGTGCTCCACAGTTTTTTGGACCGGATCAGCTCATATCGTACTGATCGTGACAGGCTGGATGTCGATGGCACGTCTTGCCTGTCGGAATACCTTTCGCTTGGGGAAATCAGCCCTCGCACTGTTTGGTGCGCCGTTCAACGTGCTGCAATGAACGGTGCGTCCGGAACCGAGCCGTACTTGCGTCAGCTCGCTTGGCGTGAATTCGCATACCATTTGATGTTTCATACGCCGCATATGCTCACAAGCAACTGGCGGCCAGAGTGGGACGGGTTCCCTTGGTCGATTGATGAGGACCATCCGAATGTCGTGGCATGGAAACGCGCGCAGACAGGTATCCCAATCGTAGATGCAGGCTTGCGTGAAATGTATGTCACCGGGCGTATGCACAATCGCGTGCGTATGATTGTAGCCAGTTATCTGACAAAGCATCTTATGACGCATTGGTCCGTAGGAATGAACTGGTTTGAAGAATGTTTGGTCGACTGGGATCCGGCTTCGAATGCAATGGGGTGGCAATGGGTTGCTGGGTCTGGTCCAGATGCATCCCCGTTTTTTCGAGTCTTCAATCCGAACACACAACAAGAAAAGTTCGATCCCTTGTCCAAGTATGTACGGCGTTGGGTCGCCGAAGGGCAGAAGGATCCTCCGGTGACTGCGTTGTCGTATTTTGAGGCTGTGCCGCGTTCATGGGGGCTTAGTCCCCAAGCTGCGTACCCAAGTCCTGTTGTTGACCTAGCTTCAGGGCGGGCGCTTGCGTTGGCCGCTTATGAGCGCCACAAAAACCGTTAAGGAACTGAAAACTTGCCACAAACACAAACTCGGCCTAGCCTGAAACAACAACCGCACAGGGGAGAGCGGATGATCCTTACGACGACAGATGGTCAGAAAGACTTGCCACGGTATTTTACGCAAGTGCGGAAGATGCTGGATAAAATGGAATCCGGACGGCTGGACATAGCCTTGCCTGATGGGCGTATCTTCCGATCCGAAGGTCCAAAACCGGGACCGGTCGCCCGCGTTGATATCCACAACCCGGACGTCTTTGCCCGATTGGTCCGTGAAGGCGAGCTAGGCTTTTCTGACGCATACCTTGAGGGTGATTGGAGCACGCCTGACCTTCGTTCTTTTATGGATCTGGTGCATCTTGGCACTGAGACCGTGTATGACGACTTTACTGGCAAGTTCCTCGTCCAAGCGTATGAACGGCTTCGGTTCTGGTTGAATGGAAACAGTCGCAAGCAAGCTAAGAAGAACATCTCGTATCATTATGATTTGGGTAATGAATTCTACGGCCTATGGCTTGATGACACGATGACATATTCCAGCGCGTTGTTCGAAACCGGACAGGAAAGCCTGGAAAAAGCACAGACAGCCAAATACGCCAGTCTCGTAGATGAAATGGGCGCTAAGCCCGGTGATCATATCCTGGAAATCGGTTGTGGCTGGGGTGGGTTTGCCGAATATGCTGCGAAAGAGCGTGGCCTAAGGGTCACAGGTTTGACAATCAGCCAGGAACAGTTGAAGTACGCTCAGGAACGTATTGATAAGGCTGGTCTTTCGGACATGGTCGAGTTTAAGCTTCAAGATTATCGGGACGAGCGTGGCCAGTATGACGGAATTGCCTCGATCGAAATGTTTGAGGCCGTTGGTCAAAAATACTGGCCAGTTTATTTCGAAACCGTACGCGACCGGTTGAAACCCGGGGCACAGGCTACTTTGCAGATCATCACTGTCGCGGATCACAGGTGGGATGTGTACCGTAACGGCGTTGATTTCATTCAGAAATATATATTCCCCGGCGGTATGCTTCCTGCGCCTTCCGTGCTGAAAGAGCAAGTGGAGAAAAGCGGTTTGAACGTTGTGACGTCCAAGGAATTTGGCAAAAGTTATGACCTGACGCTGCGCCGTTGGTATGAAACGTTCAACGACAAATGGGACGTTATTTCGGAATTGGGATTTGATGAGCGTTTCCGCCGCATGTGGAATTATTATTTGACCGCCTGCGGCGCAGCCTTTGACACCGGTAATTGCGATGTGACACAGATTACTGTAGCGAAACCAACGTAATGAACGGACCCACCACATGCCCACCGCCTCGCGACTCGTAGCCGCCATATGCCTGATGGTTGTGGCGTTTATAGTGTCGAGCATGGTGATCCAGAACGGGGAAGAGGGCAAAGACTATGGGTACTTCACCTACGTCAACATGATCTTGGGCCTCGCATGCGGCTGGAAGATCATGGGAAAACGGGCAGGCCGTGGGTGGACCTCTGCCGTTAACAACGGCCTGACTGGAATGGTGTCTTTGGTTTTCTGGGGACTTTTCGTTCAGGGCTGCTATGAGATGTTCCGCTTGGCGATGCGCCACCGCTATGAGGGGCCTTTCGAAGCCCTTTTGGCGATCCTGCAGATTGGCCTGGAGTTTGGGCAGCAATTGCTGGCACCTGAAATACTATGGACACTGGCCATTGGTGCTCTGGTCGCAGGTCTGGCGACAGAAGAAGCCAGCCGTCGCTGGCGGTAGCAAGTGTTGTTTCGAAAGTTGTGTTAGTGTCAGATTTGTTTTTCTACGGAACGCTCCGCCATATTCCACTGCTTGAGTTGGTACTGGGCCGCCCGGTTTCCGGTGCGGAAATGTCCGAAGCATTTCTAGCGGACCACGCGGTATACGCGGTGAGAGATGAAGCGTTTCCCATGATCGTTGCCGAAGAAAACGGCCACGCACAGGGCATACTTCTAGAGGGTCTAAGCGGGGAAGACTTGCGGCGGTTAAGCTTTTACGAGGCAGGCTTTGAATATGATGTCACTCCCTTCGCGGTCGAGCGGGCAGACGGCGTGCGTGTAAAAGCCAATGTATTCTTTCCCGAACCCGGGCTATGGGAACCCGAAGAACCTTGGTCACTGCAGGATTGGGTGGACGAGTGGGGCGAAATGTGTTTGGCCGCCGCGCAAGAAGTGATGGGTTATTTCGGCAAGATCGATGCAAAGAAAATCGCGCGCAGTTTTCCCGCGATTGAAACCCGTGCTTGGGCGAAGATTGCCGCGCGAAAACGATTGACCGGTGATCCGCGAAACATCAGCAAAGATGTAATCCTGCACCATCGGTCACACGAGTGCGTTGACTACTTTGGTATGGAAGCGATTGATTTCCAGCACCGGCGGTATGACGGAGCTATGGGGCCCGTCATGCATCGTAGCGGCTTGATGCAGGGTAGCGCGGTTATCGTTCTTCCGTATGACCCGATCCGCGATGCCGTTCTTTTGGTTGAGCAGTTCCGAGCCCCGGTCTTTATGGCAGACGATCCCGAACCTTGGATGTGGGAACCTGTCGCTGGAATGATTGATCCCGGGGAAACTCCTAAGCAGGCGGCCCGTCGTGAAACGCTGGAAGAAGCTCAGGTCAATTTGCTTGCGTTGGAAAGTGCGGGATCGGCCTATTCCTCAAGCGGTTCGTCGACAGAGTTTCTGTACCTCTATGTTGGTTTGGCAGATCTAAACCGGACAATTGACAACGGTGGTCTGGCCTCTGAGGGAGAGAATATTCGCACCCAAATCCTGCCGTTTGTCGACTTTATGGACCAAGTGGATTCGCATGGTTTCAAGGACTTACCCCTGCTTGCGTTGGCTCAGTGGTTGGGGCGGCATCGGAACCGTCTGCGCGCGTAAAGATCGCCGCTTGTGGTTGACGCACGGCATCTATAAATCTTCGTTGATACCTAAAGAAATGAGGGCGCCATGCGCATTGCACGAGACCTTGCCGACGCAGTCGGGAAAACGCCGCTGATCCGGTTGAAACGTATCAGTGAGGAAACCGGATGCGAGATTCTCGGTAAGGCCGAGTTCATGAACCCCGGCCAATCCGTTAAGGACCGCGCGGCGCTTTATATCATCCGTGACGCCATCGCGCGCGGCGATCTTAAACCGGGCGGAACGATTGTCGAAGGTACGGCTGGCAACACCGGTATCGGACTTGCGCTGGTTGGGGCCTCGATGGGCTTTAAGACAGTGATCGTGATCCCGGAGACGCAGTCGGAAGAAAAGAAGGACATGCTCCGCCTGGCTGGCGCGCAGCTTGTTCAGGTTCCAGCAGCTCCGTACCGCAACCCCAATAACTTTGTGCATTACTCGCGTCGGCTGGCCGAGGAACTGGCGCAAACAGAACCTAACGGTGCGATCTGGGCAAATCAGTTTGACAATATCGCCAACCGTCAAGCGCATGTTGAGACGACGGGCCCCGAGATTTGGGAACAGACCGATGGTAAGGTTGACGGCTTCGTCTGCGCCGTCGGTTCGGGCGGAACACTGGCTGGGGTCGCGGATGCGTTACAGCCCAAAGGTGTGAAAATCGGTCTGGTCGATCCAATGGGCGCGGGGCTGTACTCGTATTACACTACCGGTGAAATCGCGATGGAAGGCAGCTCGATCGCGGAAGGAATCGGTCAGGTCCGCATCACCAAGAACCTCGAAGGGTTCAAACCGGACTTTTCCTACCAGATGTCAGACAACGAAGCGCTGCCATACATCTTTGATCTGCTACGCGAGGAAGGTCTGGTCATGGGTGGGTCGACCGCGATCAACATGGCAGGCGCGGTGCGTCTGGCCAAGGATTTGGGGCCGGGCCATACGATTGTGACGATCCTCTGTGATTACGGAACGCGTTATCAGTCGAAATTGTTCAATCCAGAATTCCTGCGCGAGAAAGAGCTGCCGGTGCCGGATTGGATGACAGAAGCGCCTCGTGGTATTCCCGGCGTTTTTGAGGACGTGTGATGCTGCAGCAGGTTCGCCTGTTCCTAGCACTGTTAACGCTGTGTCTTGCGGTTCTGGGCGGTCCTGCAGCCGCTCAGTTAAGCGACAGGCAAAGTGAGTATTACCAAGGCTGGATCAAGACGGCGGATCGTGCCGAAGCGGTTATCGAGGCTAATCGTGCGTCAAACGCGTCTTTAGAAAACCTGCGAGCCGAAATCCACCAATACCGCGACGATTTTAATCGGGCGCGGGGGGCGAATACCGAACGTATTCAAACGCTTGAAGCGCAAATTCAAACCCTTGGGCCCAAACCCGAGGGCGATGCGACCGAACCTGCAGATATTGCGACTCTGCGCGCGCATCTTGAAGAGCAACTGAATACGCTTCAGGTTCCGCAGATCATTTCCGAAGAAGCGTTCAGCCGCGCCAATGGCCTGATTACCGAGATTGATCAGCTTCTACGCAGCCGCCAGACCAAAGAGCTTTTGGAACGTGGCCCTTCGCCGGTTAATCCAACTTATTGGCACCCTGCCTGGATTGATGTGACCGAGGCTGCGCGATCACTTTTCAATGAAGCGCGCCGCAACTTTCAGACCGACGTCGTACGAGAGCGGTTGCGGGACCGTGGGCTGGGCATCTTTCTTTTAGTCGTCGTCGCCGGGGTTTTACTTGTCTATGGGCGGCGCTGGTCCGAACTGGCGGGCGAATACCTACGTCAATGGGGCGGGCAAGGTAGCGGTGTCTGGACATTCCTGACCTCATTGCTGCGGATTGCGCTTCCTTGGGTCGGCGTTTGGCTGCTTGTTGAGGCGGTGGTATTGACGGGGGTTCTGGGCCTTCGCGGTACGCTCCTGATGGATAACGTGCCGTATTGGGCGGCCATATTGTTGTACTTCGACTGGATTGGCCGACAAGTCTACGTTTTGCAAAAGGCGCAGGGTTTCAAACGCCTCACAGCGAAACGTGTGGCCGAACTGCGCGTCTACCTGGATGTACTGGCGATCCTGCTAATCCTGCACGAACTGGTGAACCTGTTCGAGCAAATCGAGAATATCTCGGATGCCACGCGCGCAGTTGTTGGCTTTCCAATTACGATCGCCACTGCATTGGTTTTGCTGCGGGTCCGTTTGGTGCGCAGTACAGAAGTTCCTGTACAGGAAGAGGATCCGTCGGCCACAGCTCGGGGGGCAGGGCTCAGTCAGTTGGTCGAATTCCTGCGTCGGGCGCTGTTCTTTTTGGGGATCGCCAGCCCAATTCTGGCCCTTATCGGGTATACAAACGCGGCCGAGGCCATCGTTTATCCGGCAGTCAAGACGCTGGTCCTGATTGCGGCGTTGGTGATCGTTCAGCGGTTTTTGACATCGGTCTATGGCTGGATCACAGGGCAGGGCGAGGCCGCCAAGGATTCACTTTTCGCTGTCTTGATCGGCTTTGGTATGGCCATCCTCGCGCTCCCTATTCTGGCTTTGTACTGGGGCGCGCGCCAGACTGATTTGCTTGAGGCATGGTCGCGTCTGTTGCTTGGGTTTGATATCGGCGGCGTAACGATCTCACCCAGTAATTTCTTTACGTTCCTCGTCATATTTGCCATCGGCTACGGTTTGACCCGCATGCTCCAAAGCGGGTTGCGTACCTCGTTGCTACCCAAGACCAAGATTGACCCCGGTGGGCAGAACGCGATTGTTGCGGGCACAGGCTATGTCGGGATTTTTCTTGCCGCGTTGTCGGCGATCATGGTGGCCGGGTTCGATCTGTCGTCGTTGGCGATTGTTGCCGGTGCTTTGTCGGTTGGTATCGGTTTCGGTCTGCAGACCATCGTTTCGAATTTCGTGTCCGGGATCATCTTGCTGGTCGAACGTCCGATCTCGAAGGGGGATTGGATCGACGTCAACGGGATGATGGGCTATGTGGCCGATATCTCGGTTCGCTCGACGCGTATTGAAACATTCGACCGTTCTGACGTTATCGTTCCCAACTCTGATCTGATCAGCGGGGTTGTGACAAACTACACCCGCGGAAACACAATTGGCAGGGTCATCGTTCCGGTCGGCGTGGCCTACGGCACTGACACACGACGGGTCGAAAAGATCCTGGGCGAGATCGCGAATGCGCATCCGATGGTTTTGGCGCATCCGGCACCAAGCGTTGTGTTTCAGGGTTTTGGCGCAGACTCTTTGGATTTTGAAATTCGCGCAATCCTGCGAGATGTGAATTGGGTCCTATCTGTGAAGTCGGACATGAATCACGAAATCAACCGCAGGTTCCTAGAGGAAGGGATCGAAATCCCGTTCGCACAACGCGATGTCTGGTTGCGCAATCCCGAAACGCTGCGCGACTCAGGCCCTGCTGTTAGGCCAGAGACCGGGACATCAGGCGCTGCAACTGTCTCAACAAAGCCTGCTCGGATGACCGAGACAGACTTGTCAGACGGGGACGGTGACGAAGTTTAAGCCGTTTGTTCGGCAGGAACGGAATCGGTTGAATTTTAGCGATATTCGGGACTTGCAAATCCGCAAGCGATAGTCCAAATATCGCCCGCACGGAGAGGTGGCCGAGTGGTCGAAGGCGCACGCCTGGAAAGTGTGTAGGCGGGAAACCGTCTCCAGGGTTCGAATCCCTGTCTCTCCGCCACCAACCCTCACCACCGGTCTCTGGCGTCCGACTAGCGAGTAGACTTCTAGAGGGCTCTTGGAATAGCTTTGCTTGAGCAGGGAAGTGCGGTTGCATAGCCTTCGAACCCGACCTAACCAGCTTCGTTCAAATCCTACAAAACCAAAGCCAACATCATTAGCCGGGCTGTAATGCTATCTTTTTGGTTTCTGCTTTTCTTTCGGAACGCGGATGATTTTCAACACGAGCTTGGCGCGCAACAAAGCATAATGTCATTGTTTCAACTGCGACGCGTTCGAATTCGTTTGACCGCACCGCTTACTTTACACTCGCGCTATTGAATATGAGATTTGCGCTTTGAAGGCCACCGCGCTTGTTGGAAGAATGTTCCAAATTTTGCCGCCTGATTGGAATGGTCCTATTTTTATGGAATGTCGCGCCCAATTCAGATCGGTTTTTGTGAATTGGTTCCAAATTCGCTTTAATCTACGGTTTGACAAAAGAATGGCGTATTGCTGCCACATCGTATCGGCAAGAACGGATCAAACGTGAGGCTTGGACACCGTTTGAGCCTGGCAAAAGGGATGTGTCGCATCGGTAACTACGAATTGAAAACTCGCACAAGCCGATTAGCGACGAACTATTGTTGAGATATCAAGGGCAGCGACCCAAAACGAAAGAAAAACCAAAGCGACGTGTTCCGGAAAAGGCGAGTAAATCGCACAAAATCGAGCAGGACAGATCGCGTTCGGAGGTTAAATGTTACTGTCAGTCGTCGTTCCGTGCATGAACGAAGAGGCATCTCTTCCTATGCTTGTCGAGCGTCTTGTTGCAGCTACTGAATCTTGGGCAGATGATACGGAAATCTTGCTGGTTGACGATGGATCAACCGACGAGACCTGGCGCGGTATCTGTGCGCAAAGTGCGCAACACCCTCGTGTGCGTGGTATAAAGCTATCCAGCAACCGAGGTCACCAAGTGGCGTTGACTGCTGGGTTGATGGCCGCGCGCGGTGATCGCATTTTCATGTTGGACGCAGATCTACAAGATCCGCCAGAGCTGCTATCAGACATGATGGCAATGATGGATCGCGGCTATGACGTGGTTTACGGGCGCCGCAGTGAACGGAAAGGCGAAAGCTGGTTCAAAAAGCTGACGGCGCATGGGTTTTATCGCATTCTCAACCGTTTGTCGGATGTTCCTATTCCAAATGACACGGGCGATTTCCGCCTTGTCAGCCGTCGTGTGCTGGACGCGGTGCTTGATATGCCAGAGCGCGCGCGATTCATTCGTGGGATGTTTGCGTGGGCAGGTTTTAAGCAAATCGGGATCGAGTATGTGCGTGACCCGCGCATGGCTGGCGAAACCAAGTATCCATTGTCCAAGATGGTCAAGCTTGCTTTTGATGCGTTGTCGAGCTTTTCGATCAAGCCTTTGCAGGTAGCGACGCGGCTGGCATTCTTGACCCTGGTCATCGCGGCCCTCATGGCAATCTACGTTTTCTGGTCCCTTATCCTGTACAGTACGGTCGCTGGTTGGGCGTCGACCGTTCTTGTCATCAGTTTCTTCTCGGGCATCCAACTGCTGACTTTGGGGATTATCGGCGAGTATCTTGGGCGTCTTTACATCGAAGCCAAGGGCCGTCCGTTGTTCTTTGTGGACGAACAAGTCGGTGACCCGCTGGAAGAGCTGCCCGAAGACATGAGCAAACGCGCATGAGCGAACGCCGCCGCATATTCCGGTTCGCCGTGGTCGGCACAGTTGTCGCGGGGTATTACTTCGTGGCTTACCTAGGGTTGTTGCAGCTGTTCGGTTCAGCCTGGATTGCGAATTTTCTGGCCTTTGGTTCTGCGATCCTGATCCAGTACATTGGCCAAACCGCTTGGACATTTGGCAAAACACTGGTTGCACCGGGCCAATTCGGGCGGTTTCTGTGCATGATCGGTATCGGCCTTATCGTATCCTCGATCATTACTGCCATTGCAGGTCCAAAACTTGGGCTAAACGAGCCACTTACAGCCGCCTTGGTCGTGGTTGTTCTTCCCGTCATCAATTTCGTGATCCTGCGCCTTTGGGTCTATCGCGAAGAAAATTCCATTTAGAGAGTGATCATGTCGCATATCTATTCCAACGAGTTTTTCGACTACATCGATCGCGGCGCGCGGCAGTCTGCGGTTAAACTGATCGGAAGTTTGCAAAAATGGGTCACCCCCGACAGCGTTGTTGATTTTGGGTGTGGCCGCGGCGTCTGGTTGTCCGAATGGATCGCCGCCGGTTGCAAGGACGTCGCCGGCGTGGATGGCGACTATGTCGATCGCGACCGTCTGGCGATCCCGCGTGAGTCCTTTTTCGGTGAGGACTTGAGTAAACCGGTTGAGCTGGGTCGCAAGTTTGGCTTGGCACAATCCTTGGAAGTGGGCGAGCATCTTCCAAACTCTGCTTCGGGCAGTTTGGTTCAGAGTTTAACGACCCACAGCGATCTGGTTCTGTTCTCGGCCGCGGTCCCAGGGCAGGGTGGAGAATTCCATGTAAACGAACAGCCGCTATCTTTTTGGCAAGGTCTTTTCGAGGAACAAGGCTACACAGCCTACGACTGCCTGAGGCCGATCTTGTTCAACGATGCATCCATCGAGCCTTGGTACCGGTACAACAGTGTCCTCTATGCCAACGAAGCAGGGGCTCAGGGTTTGCCGTCGGAGGTCTTGCAAACCAAGGTCGGGTCGGGCGCGTTGAAAGAGGTTGGCAGTCTCGGCTGGAAGCTTCGTAAAATGATTGTTCGTCGTTTACCCCAAAAGACGGTAACGCAGATTGCCCAAGCGCGCGCATCGGTCATTGCGCGCTCTCACCGGAGCAAATGATGCAATCAGGTTCGTTAGGGCGGGACGTCGCCCGCTTTTCTTTGCTTGGCCTCTGCGCGTTGTTGATTGTTTACGCGCCGTTGCTCATGGATCCACTGGTCCGTCACGACGATTTCCCAGCCTTGTTGGGAACACGCGACATGGCATATCGGAAAGCACTGGACGAAGGCCGCTGGCTAAATTACTGGTGGCAATTTCGCCCTATAATCTGGTCTTCACCTGTAAGCTTTGCATTGTATCTTTTTGGTTGGTCTATATTTTCGGCGTGCACCTCTGTTGTCGCGTTCGGATTAGAGGCTCCCCGTTGGTACAAGGGCTTTTTTGCCCTGTTCGTGGCTCTTTCGCTGCCGGCCTTCATGATTGGTTTCTGGTTCAACACCCTTCTTCCAGGTGTTTGGGTCATTGCCCTTTATGCTCTGGCAGTTGTGTTTCTTCCGCATCGTGCCGCGTTGGCATTGCTGCTGATTGCTGTCCCACTTTCTTTCATGGCGTACACAACCTATCCGTTTCTACTAATGACCTTGGTGCTTTTGTCTCACAAGGCGCCTAAAACATACAAAAGCATTGCGATCACACTGGTTGTTTTCTTTGCAGGCCTCGGCATTGCGGTGCTTTCAGTGTACTCCTTAAATTACTTACATCATGGGGTTTTTGGCATTCCGATCGCTGAGTGGCGGTCGCCGTCCGAGGTCGAAACCCTAGCGGACTTGGTCGAAAATCTAGGGAAACTGCAAGTATACCTGCAAAGTACCGTTCGACAATTCGGAGGTGGCACACCCGGAAGCGGAGCCGTTCTTCTTCTAATCGTCGCGTTGGCTTGGGCCGGTTTATACAAGGCAGACCGATTTACGGCGATGACGGTTGTGATTGCAGCTGTTGTCGGTTTGGGGCCTTTGCTTGGAAAATCCTTGATGTCTGGAGTTTTGGTGCCGGTGCGGGCCTTCGGCTGGATTTGGATTCTGTTCGGGTTCACTCTTACAGCGGTGACACTGCACATTTCCAAGACGCCGGGTAGATGGGCAAGTATTGCCAGAATTACAATACTTTATGTGTTGTTGATAAAGATGATCCTCTTTGGACGTTCCACATATTTTCGCATTCCAGAATGGCAAAACACCACGCGTGAACTCGCGGCGTCCATACCGGCGGAAACCGAAGAGGTTTACATCTATGGCCACTATCTGGGGCTGAACGGTGCGGGTCCCGCTGGGATTCAGTTTCCCCGAGGTCTTCGCTTGCGGTTGACCTATCTGAATGGTGTCAAAGCTATCATGTGCGACGAAACACCAAAGGACTGCGAAGACTTGAATCCCCCGTTTGACTCAGGTGGATGGACCTACGCCCCGATTATCGAGACGGAAGGCAAGACCACCTATGTTTTGCTACCTGATCCTCCGGTAGGACCTTGAACCAGGGGCAATTGGACACACACCGGAAACGTCGATTGTTTTAATGGGTGAGTCTATCAGTTTTTAACCGATTTCTTTGGCGCTGACCAAAGAAGAGCGCTTAAATTTCTTAGTGTCCGCAATTATTGAGCCGAAAAGTAATTTGTAACGGTTTCAAGAAGGTTTTATGAACTCATTTCGATTTGGTACTTTGCGAGACATGTAAATTGACCGGGTTCAGGTCCAAGGCAGTGAAATGATTGATCTTAGTAAGCTTAAACCGTTGCGCAAAAGTCGGAATTACTTGTTGTTCGATCACCCGGAGCAGAATGGCGCTTTGCTTAAAGTCCGGTCCGATGTTCCGGTGCGTGATCATGCTATCCCACGCTATGCAGAACGCAGATATGGAAACCTGCGGCAATGGAACCGCGAGGCGAATGAGTACCTTGCTGCTCTGCACCGCGGCTGCCCCGAGATTGAGCGGTTGGCGCGTTTCATGGGTTATGCGCCGACCTCTCTAGGTCCTGCGCTTGTAGTTGAGAAATTTACCGGGCCCGATGGTCGCTTGGCGCCAACTGTTCACGCGGAATGGCGTCAGGTAAAAGATGATCCGCAGGCTCTGAAACGGCTTCATGATGACTTTGCAGAACTCATGGACGACCTAGAGCGTGGGCGCATCATTGTGGGCGACATGGGGCATGAAAACGTGGTTCGCGCGCAAGAGCGGGGCGGCAGACTTGTCGTCATTGACGGCGTCGGAGAACGGGTCCTGTTTCCTCTGGCATTGGTCAGCGATTTTGCCTTCCGCAAGTCCATTAAACGACGTCGCGAGCGGATGCTCAGTGGGTTGCGCCCTAAAACAACTTGAAGCCTGCCGATCATGATCACACCGCTCCACTAGAATAGACTTATGAAAGTTGGATGTTTTTTCTGACTGCGGCTACGGCGATGCGTCTGCCGAGCCCAGAAGTGCCGAAAACCACGCAGTAAACGCATCGACTTCGCTGGAGCGACGTTGAACGGCCAAAAAGTACCCCTCTGACGCTTGCGCCAATACGTCGCTTGCCACGACAACTGTCCCTCGGCGTAATGCATTATCGGCGATTATGGTGTTAACCAAGGCGACGCCATTACCCGAAACTGCCATCTGTAGTGCAAGCCCGTATGAGTCCACATAGTAACTGGGTGCGCCGATCTTTCTTCCGGATGCTTCGGCCCATGTTGTCCAGTTATCCGACGTACCGACGGACTCAATAAGCGGCAAATCGTCGATGCTGCCTTCCAAAGCGGGGGACTTTACTGGCACTAGATTGTTGGGCTTCAAGGCGACGGCATTTCCGCCAACTTGCTTGGCCGATCCAAAGCGTATCTCCACGTCCGCGCGCGAGGCGGCGTATTCGTCGGGCCAGATAGTGCTGACAAATCGCATAGACGTTTCTGGGTGAATCCTTCGAAACTCGGGCAATGCTGGTGCGATCACCCATTCTATGATGCTGATCGATGCGGCAATTGTAATGTGTCTCGACTTTTCCTCGGTCAAATACGGAGAAGCTGCCTGACTCAGCATCTCAAGCGCGGCTTCGACCTGCGGCAACAGCTTGCGGCCCTCATCAGTCAGGCTAAGACCTCGTGCGTGTCGGTGAAACAGGACGACCCCCAAGCGCGTTTCAAGCGACCTGATCTGCTGGCTGACAGCTGATTGGGTCAACCCGATTTCGTCTGCGGCAGCAGTTGAACTCAGCCGTCTTGCAGCAGCTTCGAAGGATCTGAACCAGGTCAGCGGGGGTAGAGTTTTGGCCATCGGTAATTAACCTATAAGTGATGTTAATACCTAAGGCTCAAGTTCTTTCGTTTGTCAAAAGATGATTCAGGCAGAAATATTTTCCCAAGTTTGAATGGGAGAGCTCTGTGCAGCCAAATATCCGCAAAATTGTCACCTTCGACGAAGAAGTTCTGGTCGAAGGGTTCCGTCAGGCAGATCGCCCGTGGCGCATGTTCGCAGTTGCTGCCGTTGTTCAAAACCCGTGGGCGGGTCGATATGTCGAGGATTTGCGGCCCGAAATCCTGGCGTATGGCCCTGTGTTGGGTGAAATGCTGACCGACCGGATGGTGGCCTTGGCAGGTGACGGTGACGGGATCGCGGCTTATGGGAAAGCCGCGGTTGTCGGGCTGGACGGTGAGGTCGAGCATGCCTCGGGCCTGATCCACACGCTGCATTTCGGAAATTTCTACCGTCAGGCGGTTGGCGCAAAGTCGTACTTGTCTTTCACCAACACCCGCGGGCCAGCCAATACACCGATTATGGTTCCAATGATGGACAAGAACGATGCGGGCCGCCGGTCGCATTACCTGACACTGCAGTTCGCCATTCCCGATGCTCCTCGCGCTGATGAGGTTGTGGTCGTGCTGGGTGGTGCCACATCCGGGCGCCCGCATCATCGTATCGGAGACCGTTATCAGGACCTGAAGGATCTGGGACATGACGTGGACAACCCGGCCTCGGTCTGAGATTGGCAATCTTGCAGTAATTGCACAGGGCAGCGGACCTTTGGTGGTTTTGTTGCATGGTGTCGGGTTGCGTAGCGAAGCCTGGGGGGCGCAGATCGCCCCTCTGGTCTCATCTGGGTACAGAGTTCTATGCCCGGACATGCTGGGGCACGGAGAGACGCGGTTTTCTGAGCCTGAGACTTTGGAAAGCTACGTCGCGCCGGTCTTAAAGTTTTTGCAAGAACCGGCGGTGCTTGTGGGGCATTCCATGGGTGCGTTGATCGCCTTGCTGATCGCGGCATCGGGCCATAACCGCATAAAAGGCGTGGTTGCTTTGAACGCCGTTCATCAGCGAACGCCTGAAGCCCATCAGGCTATTCTGCAGCGGGCAGAGAGTTTGAGTGCAGACCGTGTAAACGACCCGACGCAGACTCTGACGCGCTGGTTTGCCAATCAGCCGTCGACTGAGCGTGAAGCCTGTGCCCGTTGGCTGACCGAGGTAAACCCCAAGGCATACAAAGCCGCTTATTCTGCGTTTGCCGCCAGCAATGGGCTGACAGCAACCCAGTTAAGAAACATCAAATGTCCTGCGCTTTTCATGACGGGCGGTGACGAGCCGAACTCCACTCCTGAAATGTCCCAGCGTATGGCTGGGTTGGTTCCGGATGGCCGGGTCGAGATCGTCGAGAACGCGGCGCACATGATGCCAATGACACACCCCGAACAGGTCAATTCGGCCCTGTTGCGCTTTCTGAAGGAGGTCGGTCATGTCGCAGCTTGATCCCCGCGCCCTGCGGGATGCGTTTGGCAGTTTCATGACCGGAGTAACCGTGGTCACCAGCCGGGATACTGCAGGTAATCCGGTTGGCTTTACAGCCAACTCTTTCTCATCGGTCTCACTGGACCCGCCGCTCTTGTTGGTATGCCCCGGAAAGTTCCTGTCGACGCATGATATCTTTGCTGGGTGTACTCACTTCGCGATCAACATTCTGGCCGAAGACCAGCGTGAAATCTCGAATACTTTCGCGGGATTTAAGGGTGATCGTTTTGCCAAGGTTGCCCATCACAACGGACAGTTCGACCTGCCATTGATTGACGGCGCTTTGGCGCAGTTTTGTTGTGAAACCCATCAGGCCATTCCGGCCGGAGACCACACAATCCTGATCGGGCAGGTGGCTGATTTTGCACATGGCGAAGGAAACGGTCTGGGCTATGTCGGCGGGTCCTATTTTAGCCTTGGGCTCGAGCAGGAGATGGACGCCGAACGACCTACAATTAGCGGAGCCATTATTCGATCCGGCGAGAAAGTTTTGATGGATCTGCGAGACGGTAAATACTCACCAGTGCAGGTCTCCGGAGCTGAACCGGGCGGGCAGCGGCTAAGGCTTGAACAAGAACTGTCGGACCGCAACATCAATGCGCATCTTGATCAGGTCTATTCTTCGTTCGGCGATGCCAGGACCAAGCAGCATTACACGTTTTTCCTTGCAAGCTGCGATCAGATCACGCCGTCATCCGGCGCTGAATGGGTAGACGTCAGCGCGCTGCCCAACCTGAACTACGCCACGCAAAGCGTTGGGAAAATGATGACCCGCTACGCTCTTGAAGCGCGCGAGGGAAATTT
This sequence comes from Ruegeria sp. G5, assembly GCF_056533365.1. Taxonomy (NCBI): domain Bacteria; kingdom Pseudomonadati; phylum Pseudomonadota; class Alphaproteobacteria; order Rhodobacterales; family Roseobacteraceae; genus Ruegeria; species Ruegeria sp. G5. The sequence goes on from NZ_JBQFOK010000005.1 coordinate 292,333, forward strand.
CTCTTTGTACCTTGGAGACGCGCAACAGGGTGAATTACATACTTTCGACAAAGGAGCCGGTTGATGGAGTTTTCTCTGTTTGCCCACATGGAGCGTCTAACGCCTGATCAACCTCATGACGTATTGCATGATGAGTTCGTCGGTCTTGTGAAAATGGCTGATGAAGGGGGCATGCGAGCCGTCTGGACCGGTGAACATCACGGGATGGAATTCACGATAGCACCCAATCCCTTCCTGTCGCTTGTGGATCTGGCTCATCAAACCCGGAACGTGCGTTTGGGCACGGGTACGGTTATTGCGCCGTTCTGGCACCCGATCAAACTGGCCGGTGAGGCCGCAGCGGCTGATCAGATGACGAAAGGTCGGATCGAATTGGGGATCGCGCGTGGTGCATATTCCTTTGAGTACGAACGCCTGATGCCGGGAATGGATGCGTGGGAAGCAGGGCAGCGCATGCGGGAATCCACCCCGCTTATTCCGAAGATCTGGCAAGGCGACTGTGCGCATGAGGGCGAGTTTTATTCCTTCCCTCCAACGACTTCTGCGCCAAAGCCGTTGCAGGAAAACGGCCCGCCCATCTGGATTGCCGCGCGGGATCCCAACAGCCACGAATTCGGGGTGCACAATGGGTTCAACATTCAGGTGACACCGTTGTGGCAGGGGATGGAAGAAATCGAGACGTTGATGAGCCGTTTCAACGATGCCTGTGACAGCTACGATGGACCGCGGCCCAAGATCATGTTGTTGCACCACACCTATGTCGGGGCAGACGAAGATGACGTGTCCTTGGGGGTTCAGCAGTTGCGGCGGTACTACAATTACTTCGGCGCTTGGTTCATGAACAAACGACCAATACAGCAAGGGCTGATCAAGCAACTGACGGATGCAGAAATGGACGCCAACCCTATGTACACAAACGAGAAACTGGCGCAGGATCTGACCGTTGGCACAGCTCAGCAGGTGATCGACCGGATCAAACGATATGAAGATCTGGGTTATGATGAGTTTTCATTCTGGGTCGATAGCGGAATGACCAATGAACGAAAGCATGCCTCGCTGGCGCGGTTCATCGACGACGTCATGCCGGCTTTTCAGTGAGGACCATCATGGGAAACTTACCGCATTTTCAGCTTTTCATTGATGGACAATGGAGCGAGGGCGCCGCTTCACAAGTCATGACATCTGAAAACCCAGCCACAGGGCAGGGATGGGCCACCTTTGCATGTGCAGCGCAAGAGGATGTAGATCGTGCTGTTGCCGCAGCCAAACGCGCCTTGTCTGATCCGGCGTGGCGGGATTTGACTGCGACTGCGCGGGGCAAGCTGTTGTATCGCCTCGCGGAACTTATTGCTGAACACGCCCCCCGTTTAGGTGAGCTTGAGACGACGGACAGTGGCAAGTTGCTGGCCGAAACTGCGGCCCAAACCGGGTATGTGGCGGACTATTATCGTTACTTTGCAGGTTTGGCGGACAAGGTGGAAGGCACCGTTCCGCCGATCGACAAACCGGACATGCATGTCTTTACGACCCGGGAACCCGTTGGGGTTGTTGCGGCGATTGTACCCTGGAATGCGCAGATGTTCCTGACGGCAACAAAACTGGGGCCTGCATTGGCTGCAGGATGTTCCGTGGTTTTGAAGGCATCAGAAATTGCGCCGACGCCAATGCTTGAATTTGCGCGTCTGATCGAACAGGCGGGATTTCCGCCCGGTGTTGTCGCGGTGATTACAGGTGACGCTGAAAACTGCGCTATTCCGTTGACCCGGCATCCGGACGTGGATCGCATCGCCTTTACTGGCGGGCCCGAAACGGCACGGCATGTGGTGCGCAATTCGGCCGAGAACTTTGCTGTAACCTCGTTAGAGCTTGGCGGAAAATCTCCGATCCTGGTCTTTGAAGACGCCGATCTGGAAGGTGCCGCGAATGGGTTGATCGCCGGGAATTTCGGCGCTGCTGGCCAAAGCTGTGTTGCAGGCACCCGCGGTTTGGTCCATCGGTCGATACTCCAGCCGCTGATTGCGCGGATCAAGGAAAAGACCGCAACCATTCGGTTGGGCGACCCCTTGAATGCAGACACGCATGTCGGGCCACTATGCACAAAGGCGCAGGTTCGCCGGATAGAAGAGACGCTGGCCAAGACCCAAGGGCAGGGTGCGACCATTCATATCGGGGGGCAAACGGCTGATCGTCCTGGCAACTTTATGAACCCAACCCTGGTCGAATGCACTACGCCCGAGACTGAGACACTCAAGGTCGAGATGTTCGGGCCGGTGATGTCCTTGCTGCCTTTTGACACCGAAGAAGAAGCAATCGCATTGGCAAATGACTCGCCCTATGGTCTGGGGTCCGGCGTTTTCACAGAAAATCTGGCACGTGCTCACCGCGTCTCGCGGCGTATTCGGGCGGGTATCTGTTGGGTGAATACGTACCGGGCAATCTCGCCGATCGCTCCGTTCGGGGGGTTCAATCAATCGGGATATGGCCGCGAGGCTGGTGTTGAGGCGATACTGGATTACACCCGCACGAAAACCACCTGGATCAGTACGTCGAAAGAGCCAATGGCGAACCCGTTCGTGATGCGTTAAGTCTTTGGAAAGGCAAAGACGGGAATGCGGCAATGAAGTTAATAGATCCGAAGTTCAAAGCGCCGGTTGATGCGCAGGAACGCAAAGCGATTGCTCCGGTCATCTGTTATCCGCCTGATACACTGCCGCAACCTGACATTGCCGCACTGAACGCATTGCGTGACATGGCTGTGAAAACAGGCGAGGCGACGGCTGCGCCACGTGACGCGGCCTGTATCGAGGTTCCGGCTGGTGCCTTTATTCGCGTCGTTTCCGTTGATGGTCCGCAGGTCGGTGATCTGAACATGTGGAACAAGCATGATCTGACCGAACGGTTCTATTCCGGGAAAACACGCGCGTTACACGGCACTCATTTGTCGACCGGTGATCGAATGTGGTCTAGCTTTCCGACCTTGCGCCCAATGGCGACGATCATTGGGGATACGTTGGACTGGTATGGGTTCGATGCCTTTGGTGGCTCGGTCCATGATGTGATCGGTACTCGGTGTGATCCTTATACCGGCAGGTTGCTGTCTGGGGATGACTACCACTATTGCTGCCATTCAAACCTGACGCGTGCGTTGGCCAGCCACTGTGACCTACCGCTGCACGAGGCAGAGACGCTTGTGCATGATGTACTCAACGTTTTCATGTGCACGGGGTTCACTCGTGATACTGGGCAATATTTTATGAAGGCCAGTCCGGTTCGGCCCGGAGACTATCTGGAGTTTTATGCCGAAATTGATCTGATTGTCGGTTTGTCCGCTTGCCCGGGCGGCGATTGCTCATCCGAGCATTCGTCGGATGCGGCGGCTTGCTTCCCATTGTTGATGGAAGTCTACGACCCCGGGGAAGAGGCGCGTGCCGCCCATATTCAGCCGGCGCCCTCACCCTATGATCGCACGCATGGTGTCGTCTAAGCGGTCAGTCGATGACCCAGCCGATCCAGCATACGGCAGCAAAGGTCCAGTTGCTCGATCTCGACGTACTCATCGGCCTTGTGCGCTTGTGTGATGGATCCCGGTCCGCACACGATCGAATGGACGCCCAATTGTTGGAATAGCCCGGCTTCGGTCGCAAAGGACACAACGCCTGTTCCGTTCGCCCCGGTCAGTTCCGCTACCAGTTTACGGGCGGCGTTTTGATCCATCGGCTCAAGCCCTGCGACTTCGGCAGTGATGTCCTGAGTGATGCTTGCTTCGGAGTGTACAGTTTGCATCTCGGGTAACAGGGTGTGCGTCACGTAGTCCGACAGGGTTTGATTGACGAGATCAGCGTCGCTGGCTTGAACTGGTCGCATCTCCCAACCGACTTCGGCTTTGCTGGCTATGACGTTATGTGCAACGCCGCCATTGAAAAAGCCTATGTTGATCGTTGTCCAAGGCGGTTCAAAAGCACTTCCTTTTGGTGCGCGTGATTTCAGAATGCCGCGTAATTCCAGCAGCTTGCCGACATAGCGGGCGGCATATTCAGCCGCATTTACCCCATCATCCGGGGCTGAACTGTGGCCTTCTAGCCCAACAAACCGAGTGGTGTATTCATAGCAGCCCTTATGCCCTTCAATCAGGCGCATCTCGGTCGGTTCACCGATGATGGCGACGTCCGGGACAATGCCGCGCTCGGACAGGTCGTTAACAAGGGTCTGGGCGCCCAGACACCCTGTTTCTTCGTCGTAGGTGAAGGCAAAATGCAGCGGCTGGTTCAATTTGGTTGTATCCAGCGTTTCCGCAAAAGCCAGGGATGCCGCGATGAACCCCTTCATGTCACAGGTGCCACGCCCGTAGAGTTTTCCGTCCCGTTCGGTCATCTCGAACGGGTCCGATGTCCAGTTCTGATCTGCAACGGGCACAACATCAGTATGGCCTGAAAGAAGAATCCCTCCCGGCATATCTGGTCCAAGCGTCGCAAAGACATTCGCTTTTGTGCCGGTTTCATCCCGGGTTTCGATGCACTTTGCCCCAAGTGCCTTAAGGCGGTCGGAAAGGTATTTGATGATCTTCAGATTGCTGTCTGCCGACACGGTTTCAAAAGCGATCAGATCGGCAAGGATTTCTTTGGTTCGTGGCAATGTCATGGTTTTACAAACAGCTTTCTGGGGCGGTTACAGAAACACTCGGCGGCACCTGTTTCAGTGATCAGAATGGACTCGGTAATTTCAAGCCCCCAATCGTCCATCCAAAGGCCGGGCATGAAATGGAAGGTCATTCCGGGTTCCAGAACGGTTTCATCCTCGAGGCGCAGGGAAATGGTACGCTCGCCCCAATCTGGCGGGTAGCTAAGGCCAACGGGATAACCACATCGCGCACCGCGTTCGATCCCCGCGCGTTCAAGCGGTGCGGCCAGTGCCAACGCAATGTCACGTGCCTGGTTTCCGGCCCGTGCGGCATCCAGACCAGCCTCTAGCCCTTCGACCAACGCAGCCTCGGCCCGACGCAGATGATCAGGAGGGTTTCCCAGAAAGACCGAACGACAAAACGGAGCGTGGTATCGACGGTAACAGCCCGACAACTCGAAAAACGTGCATTCGCCGGTTTTGAACGGCGCGCCGTCCCACGTTAGATGCGGCGCGGCCGCGTCGGGACCGGATGGCAGCAGTGGAACAATGGCGGCGTAGTCCCCCCAAATCCCATCACTGCCGGAAATGGCATCCTGATAGATTTGCGCCACCAGTTCATTTTTGCGCAAGCCGGGCTCGACCCGTTGGATCACACCGTCGATGATATGTTCGGAAATGCGCGCAGCCTTGCGCATCAATACGATCTCTTCATCAGATTTGACCGCGCGCTGCCAATTCACCAAAGCATTGGTATCCACCAAACGAGCCTCGGGCAGTTCGGCCTCCAACGTCAGGTGTGCCTTGGCTGAGTAATAATAGTTGTCCAGCTCAACACCGATGCGTTTACTTGCCAGCCCATTGTCGCGGATCAGCCGGGCCAGATCCTGCATCGGATGCCGCACGGTGGATTGAACAAACTCGTCGGCATAGCCGTGTATACGGTCATCATTCATCCAAACCGTGCGCCGTGCGCCGTTGGAATCTTGGCTGCGGCCCCACCAAATAGGATCGGCATCGTGCTGAACCAATACGCCTTGGTGGACGTAAAATGACCATCCTTCATACCCGGTCAACCACGCCATGTTCGAGGGGTCTTCGATAAACAATGCATCCAGATCTGCCGCGGCCATTGCCGCGCGTGTTTTGGAAAGTCGGCGGTCATATTCGGCCTGCGAGAATGCCGGGTCAGCGTGCGCCATATGCGGTTTCCTGTAACGGTGGAGTTCTGTTGACAGAACTTGAGGAATACGGTCACGTCAATGGGCAACACAGGAAAGGCCCTCACTTGAAAATCACGCATAACCCTTATCGCGGCGGTCAGAAGCTTGTCGCCGAGGCGCCGTACCCATCGACGAATGCAGCCCGTGTTGCCGAGCTGTTGGCACAATGCCCCGCTGCAGCCGAGACTGATCTGATCGAAGTGGACGGTTTGGCAGACGTGTCAAAGCTGTGGGTCAAGGATGAACGGAGCCGCATGAACCTTGGGTCGTTCAAAGCGCTTGGTGCGGCCTACGTTATCGCGCGACATGCCGCGGAAATCAACCAGGAACCAAGCGAAACGACGCTAAGTGATCGCACTTACGTGACCGCGAGTGCTGGAAACCACGGAATGAGCGTTGCAGCCGGTGCCCGTGTTTTTGGCGCAAATGCAGTGGTTTACATAGCGGAAACCGTGCCTGAGAGCTTTGCGGAACGTCTGCGCGCGCAGAACGCGCGCGTGGTCCGGCAGGGAGCAGACTATGCCGCCAGTATGAACGCCGCCAGTCAGGCTGCGGTAGAAAATGGCTGGACGCTGCTGTCTGACAGTTCGTGGGACGGGTACTATGACTTGCCGCATACGCTGATGGAGGGATACCTGCAGATGGCCGCCGAGGCCACTCGGCAATGTCCAGAGGTACCCACGCACATCATGCTGCAAGCCGGTGTCGGTGGATTGGCCGGGGCTGTTGCGGCCCATATCCGTGATGTCCACGGTGATGTCCCCGAGATTGTCGTCGTTGAACCCGATGCTGCACCAGCGCTGCAAGCTAGCATCGAAGCGGGGTCGTGCGTTTTTGCCGACGGACCAGACAGCATAATGGGGCGATTGGATTGCAAAGAGCCCTCACTAATCGCGCTGAATGGGCTTGCACGCGATGCAGACAGCTTCCTGACCCTGACGGATGACGAAGTGAGCCAGTATTTGCCTGCAATAGCGGCGGCGGGGATTTCGACGACTGCTTCGGGCGGGGCTGGGGTCGCAGCGGCAATGAACCCTGATGCGCGCCGCGAATTGGGGATTGGGCCTGATGCGCGGGTTTTGTGTTTCCTGTCTGAGGTTGCTGAATGAGGGGGTTCGCAACTTCGGAATTTAGTGCGAGGGTCACTCGTGCCCAGCATATGATGGCTGATGCAGGGCTTTCGGCCTTATTGCTCACGACTGAGCCAGAGGTGCGGTACTTCACGGGTTACCTGACCCGGTTCTGGGAAAGCCCAACCCGACCTTGGTACCTGATCGTTCCGTCCAGCGGAAAACCGATTGCGGTCATACCCTCGATCGGAGCCGATTTGATGGGGCAGACATGGATAGATGACATCCGAACCTGGAGCGCACCGGACCTGAAGGATGACGGAATAGGTCTGTTAGCTGATACTTTGTCAGAGATCACACCGGCTGGCGCGATGATAGGTATTCCAGACGGACACGAAACGCACGTTCGAATGCCACTGGCGGACCTGACGCGTTTGAAATCCCTGATGAAGCCACGTTCCCTTGAAGGGGATGCGGGCATATTGCGTGCGTTGCGAATGATCAAATCGCAGGCCGAGATCGCAAAGATCGAAACCGCCTGTGACATCGCGGCCCGCGCTTTTCATCGCGTGCCTGAGGTTGCTGGCGCAGGTCGTTCGCTTGATGATGTATTTCGCCGGTTTCAGATGCTTTGCCTTGAAGAAGGTGCTGACTGGGTTCCCTATCTTGCGGGTGGAGCGGGGCAAGATGGATATTCGGACGTAATCTCACCGGCCAGTGAAAAAGCTTTGCAACCTGGTGATGTCTTGATGCTGGACACAGGTTTGGTTTGGGATGGCTATTTCTGTGACTATGATCGGAATTGGTCGATAGGTCCCGCTTCGGGTAAAGTTTCTTCAGCTTATGCCGCGCTGGTCGAGGCTTCGGATGCCGCTTTCGAAATGGCACGACCGGGGGCGACAGCGTCCGATCTGTTTCATGCGATGAGCAGTGTTTTGTCGGGACAAAGTGGCGAAACCGGTGCTGGGCGTCTGGGTCATGGTCTGGGTATGTCTCTGACTGAATGGCCATCTTTGATACCGGACGATCACACGGTGCTCGAGCCCGGAATGGTTTTGACGCTGGAGCCCGGAATTACCGTGGATGGAAAGATCTTGGTGCATGAAGAGAACATCGTCATAACGGAAACCTCGGCGCGTTTCCTAAGCCCAAGGATTGGCCCAGAGATTCCCGTGATATGAAATACTTACCTTACGAACTTGAAAAAGATGATCCTGAGGCGTCACCAATAGGCCTCATCGTTTTGCAGACCGATGAGACAATTGAACCCGAGTTCAGCGCCTATTTTGCTGATCCTAAGTGCCCAATCTACGTGTCCAGAATTCCAAGCGGCTCTGAAGTCACGACAGATACGCTTTCAGAGATGGAAAAAGCACTGCCTGCGGCGGCCGATTTGCTACCCAAAGCCCGAAGCTACAAGGTCGTGGGGTACGGGTGCACTTCGGCAAGTTCTGTCATCGGTTCTGACAAGGTCGAACAGATGGTTCAAAAGACCTGCAACACGGCCGTGGTCACGAACCCGTTGCGGGCTGCGTCAGCCTGCGCGGCGCATTTGGGAGTGTCCAAATTTGCGTTGTTGTCACCTTATATCGAAGAAGTGAATGAGCCCCTGCGGCGAGCTTTTGCTCAGAATGGAATCTCCATGGATTTATTTGGTTCTTTCGGAGAGGCAGAAGAGGCCAAGGTCGTTCGAATCTCTCGACAATCCGTGGTTGACGCAGCTCTCAAATTGGGAGCTGATCCGATGGTTGAAGCTGTTTTTATAAGTTGCACAAATCTAAGGACAATCGACGCAATCCCCGAGGTGGAGAAGAGGCTAAGGAAGCCAGTTCTTTCCAGCAATCAAAGCCTTGCATGGCACATGCGCGTTTTGAATTCCGCCTGAATAACAGGCGCGTGATAAAATCATTGTCATGGGTCTGACACATTTTGGTTGCGCGATGCCGCTTGCATGTCCTTAAATAGCTGCGACAGGTCCTTGAGATCCGGATAAACCGGGCGACCAAGGGCACACAGGGGAGCCAAGTTGGTAATGTCTAATGACGCAGCGTTCGTCGAGTTTCAGCGTGTCCAGAAATCTTACGACGGCGAGATCCTTGTCGTAAAAGATTTAAACCTATCAATGCCAAAAGGCGAGTTCCTGACAATGCTTGGCCCGTCAGGGTCTGGCAAGACGACGTGTCTGATGATGTTGGCAGGGTTTGAAACCGCGACGCATGGCGAAATCATGTTGGACGGGCGGCCTATCAACAATATCCCACCACATAAGCGGGGGATCGGCATGGTGTTCCAGAACTATGCTCTGTTTCCGCACATGACAGTTGCCGAAAACCTCTCTTTCCCGTTGGAAGTTCGGAAGATCGGGAAAGAGGCGCGGGAAGAAAAGGTAAAGCGCGCTTTGGACATGGTTCAGATGGGTGCTTTTGGTAGCCGCCGTCCTGCCCAATTGTCCGGGGGGCAGCAGCAGCGTATCGCATTGGCCCGTGCACTGGTTTTTGAACCTGAACTTGTCCTGATGGATGAACCGCTGGGTGCGCTGGACAAGCAGTTGCGTGAGCATATGCAGTTCGAAATTACCCGTCTTGCGCATGAGCTTGGGATTACAACTGTTTACGTGACGCATGACCAGACCGAGGCGCTGACGATGTCAGACAGGGTGGCGGTGTTCGACGACGGACGGATTCAGCAGTTGGCCCCGCCGGATCTGTTGTATGAGGAGCCAGAGAATAGTTTTGTCGCCCAATTTATCGGTGAAAACAATACCTTGGAGGGTGTGGTTAAATCGATAAATGGTGATTCATGTGTGGTTACCTTGGACGACGGATCGGAGATCGATGCAAAGCCGGTCAATGTTACATCTGCTGGCGAACGGACCAAGGTTTCGATCCGCCCCGAGCGGGTGGAATTCAACAAAGACCGCCTGCATGCGGATGCGCATACGCTGAAGGCGAAAGTGAAAGAATTCATCTATATGGGCGATGTTTTCCGGTTCCGTATGTCGGTGGCCGGAAATGATGACTTCATCATCAAGACCCGTAACGCACCCGATGCTGTACGGTTGTCGCCTGGACAAGAGGTGGAAATTGGCTGGCTGGCGCACGATTGCCGCGCGCTGGACGCCTGAGTACGGAATACCCTGCGCCAAACGCAGGGATGAAGCTTGGTTGGGTTGCCCCGTGGCCCGGCCTCAGGAAGAAAATCAACGGGCATAACAGGGAGTAAATCATGAAAGTAAAAACCACTCTTATGGCAAGTGCGGTTGCAGCCGTTGCCGGCGGTGCGATGGCCGAAGAGATGACCATCGTATCCTGGGGCGGCGCGTATTCCAAATCGCAGCTCAAGGCGTATCACGAGCCCTATTCGGAAAAGACAGGTGTCACCATCCTGAATGATGACAGCTCGGCAGAAGCGGTTGCAAAACTGCGGGCGATGAACGAAGCGGGCAACATCACGTGGGATGTGGTGGATGTTGTTGCAGCAGACGCGATCCGCTTGTGCGATGAAGGCTTGGCGCTTGAGATTGATCCGGACACCATGCTGGCACCGGCACCGGACGGAACGCCTGCTTCGGATGACTTTGGCGAACTTCTGGTCAGCGATTGCTTCATCCCGCAGATCGTCTACTCGACGACTTTCGGCTATCGCACGGATTTGGTGGGTGACAATCCTCCGACTGAAATCTGCGCAGTGTTTGACCTGGAAAACTATCCGGGCAAGCGTTCGCTGGAAAAGCGTCCGATCAACAACATGGAATGGGCTCTACTGTGTGACGGTGTGGCCAAGGACGACGTCTATGACGTTCTGGCAACCCCTGAAGGACAGGATCAGGCGCTGGCCAAGCTGGACACCATCAAGGACAGCGTTGTCTGGTGGTCAGCAGGTGCCGACACGCCGCAGTTGCTGGCAGATGGCGAGGTCATCATGGGCTCGACCTATAACGGTCGCCTGTTCAGCGTGATCGAAGAGCAGAAGCAGCCCGTCGCTATGCTGTGGGACGCACAGGTGTTTGACTTGGATGGTTGGATCATCCCCGCAGGCCTGAGCGAAGAGCGTCAGCAGCGTGCACTTGACTACATCATGTTCGCGACAGACACGCAGCGACTGGCAGATCAGGCCAAGTACATCTCGTACGGTCCGGCCCGCGCCTCGTCGGCACCGCTGGTAGGTCAGCACGCCGATCTGGGTATCGACATGGCACCGCACATGCCGACCGATCCGGAAAACGCAAAGAACACGTTCCTGTATAACTACGAGTTCTGGGCGGATTACCGCGACGACATCGACGCCAAGTTTCAGGCGTGGTTGGCGCAATAAGCTGACTTAGAGAACATGGCTGGGGCCGCTATTGGCCCCAGCCCACCAAAGACCAAGGGACGCAGATGACTGACGCTACGCAAACCGGCCCTATGTTGGCCGCCGATGGTACGCCTCTCAAGAAATCGTTGGCACGGTCTTTGCGCCGCCGCAAATTGCGCGCTTTGGCACTTATTGCGCCCTTGTTGTTATTCGTCCTGCTGTCTTTCGTAATACCAATCGTTTCAATGCTATTCCGGTCGGTGGAAAACAGCATCGTGGCAGAAACCCTGCCATTGACTGTGGTTGAGCTTAGAAACTGGGATGCGGAAAGCGGAGAGCTGCCGGATGAGGCGCTATATGCTGCATTCACCAAGGACATGGTAACCGCGATTGACGCGAAAACCCACACGCGTCTTGGATCCCGATTGAACTATGAGCAGACCGGCATGTCGTCAATGTTCCGTCGGTCGGGCCGTCAGATCAAAAAGCTGGACCCAGAGACGGACGGGCCTTTCAAAGACAAGCTTATCGAAATCCACGATGGTTGGGGCGACGTGGATACATGGCGTACGATCAAGACGCATTCTGTTCCAATAACGAACGGGTATTTCCTCAATGCAGTCGACATGCGCCGTACGCCGGAGGGGGCTCAGGCGCAGCCAGAAGATAAGCAAATTCTGATCAAGCTATTCGGCCGCACATTGATGATGTCTTTGATCATTACCGGTGCGTGTATTATTTTGGCTTACCCTGTGTCGTATCTGCTGGCCACATTGCCTATGCGGGTGTCCAACCTGCTTATGATATTGGTGTTGTTACCCTTCTGGACATCTTTGCTGGTGCGAACCTCAGCGTGGAAAGTGATGCTGCAGCAGCAAGGTGTCATCAATGAAACCCTCGTCTGGCTTGGGCTGGTGGCCGATGATGCTCGGCTGGTCATCATCAACAACCAGTTCGGGACAATCATTGCGATGACGCATATCCTGCTGCCGTTTATGATCCTGCCGATGTATTCGGTGATGCAGACCATTCCGCCGTCTTACACCCGTGCGGCCAAATCGATGGGTGCAACGAACTGGACGACCTTCTGGCGTATCTACTTTCCGCAATCCATTCCGGGTATTGGTGCGGGGTCAATCCTCGTGTTCATTCTTGCCATCGGCTACTACATCACGCCGGAAATCGTCGGCGGTACCAAAGGTGTCTTTATCTCGAACCGGATCGCCTATCACATTTCGTCCTCATTGAACTGGGGACTGGCAGCTGCCTTGGGGACAATCCTGCTGGCGGTCGTGCTGCTGCTTTATTGGTGCTACGACAAGATCGTAGGCATCGACAACGTTAAGCTGGGATAAAGACGATGGCTGCACTTACACCAATATCCCGCAAACCGTTGTCCGTGGTTCTACCAGCAGTCGCCATCGCCGGAGGTCTGGTCGGTATGTTCGTCGGGGCCGGGCAGGGCAGTGTTCTGCTTGGTATCCTGATTGGCGCTGCCCTTATGGCAGGTCTTGCGTGGGTCTATATCACCATGTTGGACAACGAGCGTGCCGCCCGCTGGATTACCATTCTGGGGATGGCCGCACTTGGCCTATTGTTTGCAGGATTGACCGGTTTGATTATCGGCTTGTTGGTCGGCTGGTTCTTCGCCTTTTTCATTTTCTGGCTATACGAAGGACGCTACCGGCAAAAACTGTTGCCCTACCTGACCGGGCAGCAAGTGTTCTGGCATTATGCGTTCCGTGTCACCTGCGGCGCGATCTTTGTGTTCCTGATCACGCCGATCCTGGTGGTCCTGCCGTTGTCGTTCAACGCACAGGACTTCTTCACCTTCACGCCAGAGATGCTACGCCTTGATCCAGAAGGGTATTCGCTGAAGCACTATCGCGACTTTTTCACCAATAACGAATGGCAGCGAAGCTTTAAGAACTCTTTGATCATTGCGCCGATCGCTACCATCATCTCGGTCTCGTTGGGGACGCTTGCCGCGATTGGGTTGAGCCAAAGCCATGTTCCTGGGCGGCGTGCAATTATGGGAATTCTGATTTCACCGATGATTGTTCCGCTAATCATCTCGGCCACGGGTATGTTCTTTTTCTACAGCGATATTGGCCGGTTCCTGGAAGGAACCCTTGGCATGGACAAGAACTTTGTCGGCTATGTTAAGGTCATCTTGGCGCATGCGGTGCTGGGTATTCCGTTTGTGATCATCACTGTGACCGCTACTCTGGTCGGGTTCGATCAATCGCTGACACGGGCGGCCGCAAACATGGGGGCAGGGCCTGTTCGCACCTTCTTCAAAATTCAAATGCCGCTGATCCTGCCCGGTGTTATCTCGGGCGGTTTGTTCGCGTTCATCACATCCTTTGACGAAGTTGTTGTGGTGCTGTTCGTGGGATCGGCCAGCCAGAAAACGCTGCCGTGGCAAATGTTCACCGGCCTGCGTGAGCAGATTAGCCCGACTATCCTGGCGGTTGCGACTATTCTAGTGGTTCTGTCCATTGCGCTACTCACGACGGTAGAGCTGCTGCGGCGGCGGTCAGAGCGACTGCGTGGGTTGAGCCCGGCTTGACGCAGGCCGAAACCTGAAATAGCGATACGGTATGTAGCCCGGTCACGATGGCGTCGTGACATCTTAACGGGCGCATGGCTCTCGGTTCCCGAGGCCGCTTGTCCTGAACGCCGGGGCTTGTGGCCGGGCACTGCCTGTCCGGCAAGAGGAGAGACCATGATGACTGATCTGAGCGACCGCCCCGAATTTTTCACCAGCCACAATGGCGATAAGGCCGCTTTGCCCTTTAGTAAGGCCGAGTATGAAAGGCGCATGACAGCTTTGCGCCAGATGATGGCCGCGCGAGATATTCCTGTGGTGTTGCTAACATCGATGCACAACATCGCGTACTATTCGGGGTTCTTGTACTGCTCTTTTGGTCGTCCCTACGGCTGCGTCGTGACGCAGGATGCCTGTACGACGGTGTCGGCCAATATCGACGCGGGGCAACCGTGGCGTCGTTCGGTCGAAGACAACGTGATTTACACCGACTGGAAGCGGAACAACTACTGGCGCGCGGTCGCCAGTCTGATCGGCTCTGCGCGCAGGATCGGGGTTGAAGGCGACCACCTTACACTGGCCATGCGCGATACCGCGTTGGACATGCTGGGCGCGGTCGAATTGTTGGATGTTGCCCCGGACACGATGGCGGCGCGCATGGTGAAATCATCCGAAGAGATTGAGCTGATCAAAGGGGGCGCGCGCACCGCAGACATTGGCGGAGCCGCCATTCACGCCGCCATTCGCGAAGGCGTAACCGAGATCGAGGTTGCGATGGCGGGCCGCGATGCGATGGAGGCTGAGATCGCGCGGGCTTACCCGAATGCAGAATACCGCGATACCTGGGTTTGGTTCCAATCTGGTTTGAACACGGATGGCGCACACAATCCGGTTACGAAACGCGCGCTGCAAAAGGGCGATATCCTGTCACTAAATACCTTTCCGATGATCTCAGGCTATTACACCGCGCTTGAACGCACCCTGTTCCTGGGTGAGCCTGACGCAGACAGTCTTCGCATTTGGCAGGCAAATGTGGCTGCGCATGAGCTGGGTCTTAGCCTCATCAAACCGGGTGCGACCTGTTCCGGCATTTGCGCAGAGATCAACCGGTTCTTTGCTGATGAGGGCTTGTTGCAATATCGCTCATTTGGGTATGGCCATTCGTTCGGCGTCCTTAGCCATTACTACGGACGTGAAGCTGGCCTGGAACTGCGAGAAGATATCGACACTGTGCTTGAACCCGGCATGGTCGTCTCAATGGAGCCAATGCTATGGGTCCCCGAAGGACAACCCGGCGCGGGTGGTTATCGCGAGCATGATATTCTGGTGGTCGATGAAACCGGCGCGCAGAATATCACAGGCTTCCCATATGGGCCGGAGCACAACACGATCCATGCGTGATCCGTCGGCAGGAGGAGGTTATCCCCTCCTGCTGCGTTCGTGAAAAATGAACCCAATAAAGTTCAACAACACCTGAGCAGCCAAAATCTGAGTACTTTCTGTAGGGTCATAATTCGGTGCAACCTCGACCAGGTCGATCCCGACCACATTGCCTTGTCCTGCGAGACCCTGCAGAATCTCCAGAACGTCATAGTAAAGAAAACCACCGTGGCTGGGCGTACCGGTCCCAGACGCGATCGAGGGGCAGAAGGCGTCAATGTCGATCGTGACATAGTACCGAGCATCCTTGGGGATACGCGCCAAAACGCCCTCTGTACCCAGCTTTCGTACCTGACGTACCGATAGTATGTCTGAACCGCGCGCGCGCGCGTCGTCGTAGCCTTCCTTGGCGGTCGAAGATACGTTGCGGATCCCAAGCTGGGTCATTCCGCTCACATAGGGCTTTTCGATTGCGCGCCGCATTGGGTTGCCATGCCCTGCGGTAACACCATGCCGTTCGTCTACGAAATCCAGGTGAGCGTCGATTTGAACCACATGAATCGGGCCATTCTCTTCGCAGTCATCAGCAAACGCATTGATGCAGGGAATGTTGATCGAGTGATCGCCGCCAATCGTCACGGGCAGGGCGCCTGCGTTCAGAATCTTTTCGACTCCAAACTGGATATTGGCATGGCTTTCGTCGGTCTTGGTGTGAATGATATCCGCATCACCAATGTCGACCATTTGCACCGAGCTATCCAGATAAGTGGCGTCATCCTCATGGTCATACGCACCGGCGTGGCCAAAGCTGAACAGGGTTGAGGCTTCGCGAACGGCGCGCGGACCGAACCTTGCCCCGGACCGCCATTGCGTGCCGAAGTCGAACGGAGCACCCAATATGGCGACGTCCGCGTCGATTTGATCCCAATCCTCGACGTACGGCGATTTTCCAAACGTTGAAATCCCGACGAACGGTAGGTTCAAACGACCACTTGAGTACCCATGCGATGACATTTCGCGATCCTCGTTTCTTGTTCTTCCAAAGCAACTTAGTTGAGATCACACGCTGTGAATAGCGGCGAGGTTTCGGAAGGTCAGCTTGAATGTTTTCCTCTTCAATGTCTATCTGACAGGGACGTTGGAAAGGAAACGCCTTGGAAGCTTTTGAACTGCCACCGGAAACGGGTGTTTTTTACATCAACCTTGACCGCGTACCGGCCAGACGCACCTTTATGGAAGCGCAGTTCGCCCGTGCCGGTCTAGCTGGCGCAACGAGATTCAGCGCCACAGATGGGCAGGTGGCAGGAGCTTTGGACGGAAACGGCTATGTTCCGGGAACCGGCAGCCGCTGGGGTTTGAAGCAAAGTGAAATCGCCTGTTTCGAAAGCCACAGAGCGGTTTGGAAAGCTGCGGTAGAAAAAGGTTTGCGCGCCGTCGCGATCTTTGAAGATGACTTGGAAATGTCGGAAACTGCCGGGCGTGTGATAGTCGATATCCTGCAGCGTGAAGGGGAGTATGACTTTGTCAAACTGGATTATTCACCGCGTTCTTTACGTTTCGGCGCGACGACACAAATTGGCCCGGTGACGGCCCGTCCGATGTTGGAAATGGCACCGAGTGCGGCGGCTTATATTCTGTCACAAACGGCTTGCCGTAAACTACTGGATTGGTCTGTCGAATACTCGGACCACCTGGACGATTTTGTGTCCATTCCGCGTCCGGACTGGCGGATGTTTCAGCTTTTTCCAGCGGTAGGCGTGCAGGTCATCTGGTCCAAACAACAAGCAGAAATCGTGGAAGAAGTTAAGGTGAGCGAACGGTCTCAGGACCATAAAACCAACAGCGGTCTGGACAAGGGACCAACCTGGTTTCGCCTTCAGCGAGAGGTCAAGGCCGCCGGTCGTAAATTATACTGGCGTTTGGGTGGTCAAAAACGGTTGTTGGAGCAGGGCGGCTATTGCGGTTTCATCCCTTGCGCCGAGGACCTGAGCGTCTAAGCGCGCAATCTCTGTGCAGGGTTAACCAATCCCTTACACATCAAGCCTATTAACGTTAACAAAACTGTCGATTTGATATATCGTTGCGGTGTTGTTGTAGGTTAATGCTAGGGTTTTTGGTATGGGCCAGACGATTTACGACAGATATGGCGGCTTCAAAACGATCAGCAGGGTCGTGATGACCTTCTATGAGATGGCCTTGGATTCCGACCAGATTGGCGATCATTTCGAAGACATCGACATGCCTCGGTTGATCGATCATCAGACTAAATTTGTGTCCTCACTGGTGGGTGGGCCCGCGTCTTTTAGCGATGATCGGATACAAGCGGTTCACCAGCACCTCGACATCTCGCATGCGGATTTCGACGAAATGGCGGACTTGTTCGCGCAGGCGCTGGAAATGCATGGCATGGAAGACGACCATATTGAGATTGCTGTTGCAGCTATCGAATCCAAACGTGCGATTATCGTTACGCGTCGCGCGGCATGAGCATTCTCGAGATAAACGAACAATTACTGCGCGCGATCGGCGTCGGAGTGGCCGTGGTCAGGGCATCAGATTTCGGCTTTGTCTTCGTAAATGGCCCCTTCTCGGAATGGTTCGGAGCCCCCAGTGCCGGTCAGACGCTATTGGATGTTTTCCCGGATCTTGATCCACGCGAGTTGGAAGACGTCAAGCAGTCGGGTTTGCGATACTCGGTTGAAATGCAGATGAAACCCAAACGCAGGACGTTAGTCTTTGCGACCGCGGTGTCCCTTGCGACCGGGGCCGAAGAACAGCTGCTGGTCATCGAGTGTCAGAACATCACCCGGATTCGAGAGCTGGAGAGTATGATCGACAGCTACTCAACCATGGTCGAGCGCAATACACGAGAGTTGGAGCGCGAAAAAGAACGGGTTGAAAAGCTGCTGCTCAACCTGATGCCGCGCGCGGTGTATGAGGAATTCAAGACCTTTGGCGTCGTAAGCCCTCAGCTATACGAGCAAGTTTCAGTGGTCATGCTAGACTTTGTCGGGTTCACGGATTTCGCAGCCCGAACCGATCCGACGGTTACGTTGAGCGAATTGAATGATATTTTTACCGCCTTTGACAGGATCGTTGAACAGTTTGGGTGTGATCGGATCAAAACGATCGGCGACGCCTATCTTGCCGTTTCCGGTATGCCTGACGCGTCACCAGACCACGCGACCTCTGTTGCACATTGTGCAGTGCGGTTTCTGCGTTATTTAGAGCGTCGGAATGAAAACCATCCCCACAAATGGCAGGCCCGCGTCGGACTTGGAATGGGGCCGGTCGTAGGTTCTGTCGTTGGTATACAGAAATACGTATATGACGTGTTCGGGCCGGCAGTGAACACGGCTGCACGCCTGCAAGTATTTGCAAACCCGATGGAAATAGTTGCTCCGAACGAAATGAAATATGCGCTGATCGATGAATTTCAGGTGTCCGACTTGGGCCGCGAAAACATCAAGGGTATGGGCGAAATGGATCTGATAAAGGTGTCGTCCGGCCTGAGCATGCCGCAGCCTAAATCGGTACTCTAAAGCCGCTTATTCATCCGGTGGAACCAAACCCAAGCCCCGCAGATATATACCAATACCGGTTTCCAAAAGTTCCTCTGGCGGGAAAGGAGAACTTGCTCCGGTATTGCGTGCGAATAATTCAACGACGCCATGACTCATTGCCCAAATATGCGCGCTGAACATCGAAGCAGGAGGGCGTTTTTCTGGCGGAATGTGTTGCGACAGATCGGCCGCGGCTTTTTCCAATACGTTTTTTGCGCGATTTGACGCCAACGAAAGCTCGGGTGTGCGGTTCACCGAGATACCGCTTTCGAACATGGCGATGTAATGCCCGGGGTGTTTGCGCGCAAAGGCAAGATAGGCGCGCCCCGTTGCCTCAAACGCGGCCAGCGCAGAAGGCTGGCCCTTGTCGTAAGCGTATTGCATGAGGTCAGCAAACATCTCAAAACCCTGACGGGCCGCCTCGGCGATCAGATCTTCGCGCCCTTGATAGTGACGATAGACTGCGGCAGGCGTCACACCGGCGGTTTTGGCGGCCTCGGACAAGGTGAAACCAGTGGGGCCCTTATCTTCGATCAAAGACAAGGCTGCCTCGATCAACGCTTGCTTGAGATTGCCGTGGTGATAGCCGCGTTTTGTCATCCCCTGATCAGTCGCCTTTTTTGTTTTGCCTGTAAAATCAAGACATAGTGTGTCTTCTTGCCCGGGTCCAACGCGCCTTTGGGGTATTCAGGTTTACTGCGCTTCCCAGATTTCCGGACCGCCGCAGATACTGGAATCATTTTCGCCAATAGCATCGGTGTCTTTGGCATCATAGTCCACCGCGTGTAGGACCGTTCTAATCGCAGCGAGGCGGGCGCGTTTTTTGTCGTCGGAACGAACAATGGTCCATGGGCAATTCTCAGAGTGCGTTCGGGTGAGGGTTTCTGAGATTGACTGGCTGTACTCATCCCACTTGGCAAGCCCGGCTATATCGATTGGGCTTAGCTTCCAGTGCTTTAAAGGGTCGGTTTCACGGGCGAGAAAGCGGTTCAACTGTTCTGCGCGGCCAACGTTCAACCAGAATTTGAATAGCTGAATTCCATCATCAACCAACCCAGTCTCGAGCGGAAGGACCTGTCGGAAGAATAGCTCACGTTCTTGCGGCTCACAAAACCCAAACACGTTTTCAACCACGCCTCGGTTGTACCAGCTTCGATCGAAGAAAACGATTTCACCTGCGGACGGCAGATGGGACACGTAGCGTTGGAAATACCACTGGCTTCGTTCTTGATCTGTCGGTTTGCTGAGGGCGACATTGCGCGCGCCTCTGGGATTAAGATTCTCGCGGAAACGTTTGATAGTGCCACCTTTTCCGGCTGCATCCCGACCTTCGAAAACCATGGCGATACGATTGCCGGTTGATTTGACCCAAGCTTGCATCTTGACCAGCTCAATCTGCAGAGCCTCCATCTGTTTTTCATAGTCCTTACGCTTCATTTTTTCGTCGTAAGGATAGGTCGGGTTCAGGATGTCGTCTTTTCCCGCGTTCTCAATCGCTTGCCGAACATCTTTGGGGGCGTTTTCGCGAAAGTATTTTTCGATGGCATCGTTTTCGGAACGGCTCATGAGGTCCCCCAAATAAAATCCATATCTTACTATGAATTAGCCGGGGGATTAACGCAAACCCGCGCGTTGTGCGGCCCGGTCAATGGCTGCGGCAACTTCGGGGGCTGCGACGACCTGCGGCATGTGGCCGATCCCTTCAAGTTCGATCAATTCCGCGCCGGGGATTTGGTCGATCAAACGATTGGAATGCCAGTCCAAACCAACCGTGTCATCCGCCGTTCCGTGTACGATTTCTGTGGGAACGTCTATCTCACCATAGCGCGGCTGTAGCGCGCGTACTTCTTCCAGAAGGTTGGCTCTTTGCTTGGCGTTTGCATGCATCGAGGCGCGTCGGATTGTAAGGCCGGGACCGAAGTGATCCGCGTATCCTTCGGGCGCTGTTTGAGGGGCAAACACGCGATCCAACGCACTTTCGACGTACCAGCTGGGTATAAAGGCGCTGATCAGGGGGAGAGCTAGCGCATTCCCCGTTGGCGTTGAGGCCATCTTGTTAAAGCCATCCAACGGTGTTTCCCACGGGATGGCGGCAGCAGCGATCAACACAAGCCCGGATATATTGTCGGGGCGCGTTATGGCCCACGCCAATGACACCGATCCGCCATAGCTTTGACCGGCAACAATCGGTTTTTCTGCCCCCAAAATCGCTGCAGCTTTTTGCAGGATTTCCGCCTGTTCCGTGATGGTTTCACCATCGGGGTTGAAGCTGGCACTGTACCCCAGTCCCGGCCTGTCAAATACAATGACACGATAGTTCTGGGCCAGAATGGGAGCCAAAGCAAAGGTCATATCGCGTGTATTGCCGCTGGACCCATGGATCAAAACAACGTCTGGTCCTTGGCCCATGACCACCGCGTGAACAGGTATGCCATCAACGTCGACAATCTGCCCTTCGGGTGGAAAATCCACCTCGGTCTGGGCTTCATTCCGGTTGGCGCGCCAAACTGCCAGACCCCATAGCAGGACTAAAACCGTAAGGGTTATGACGCCTGCTCGTATCATTTCGTCAGGCCCTCAGATCGGTCGTATCAACGCCGATCCGACTGATGTCATAGGGCGTGGTTCCGTAGATTTCACTGATCCAGTTGCCGTACAACAAATGTGCATGGCTGCGCCACCTGTTCTGCGGCGTCTGGGTCGGATCGTCATCCGGGTAATAGTTGGCAGGAACGTTGATTGGCGTACCGTTGGCAATGTCCCGGTCGTATTCCTGTTTCAACGTATCCCGATCATACTCAAAATGGTTAAAGATATAGAGCGCCCGATGGCTCGGGTCTTCGACAAGACATGGTCCGACTTCCTCGCTGCCCAACAGAGTAGTCAGTCCCGGTGTATCGTCGATCTCTTCTTGCTTCATCTCGGTCCAACGGCTGACAGGTATGAAGCAGTCGTCCGAAAACCCGCGAAGAAATGGTGATGCCGCATTCAGATTGCGGTGGCGAAAACAGCCAAAGGCCTTGGCATCCAGCATGTGTTTGCGGACGCCGTGGAAGTGGTTGATCATCGCCATACCACCCCAGCATACGCCGAAGGTTGAATGAACGTTAGTCTGGGTCCAATCAAATACTTCGCTGATCTCGTCCCAGTAGGTGACGTCATTGAATTCCAGATGCTCAATCGGCGCCCCGGTTATGATCAGGCCGTCGAACTTTTCGTCTTTGACCTCCTGAAAAGGACGATAGAATTCGGCCATATGCTCGGCAGCCGTATTCTTTGTCCGGTGTTCGGTCATACGGATCAGCGACAGATCTATTTGCAGCGGTGTTGCCCCGATCAGGCGGGCGAACTGGTTCTCTGTCTGGATTTTCTTGGGCATCAGGTTCAGCAAACCGATGCGCAAGGGGCGAATGTCCTGACGCATTGCTTGATCCTCGGCCATGACCATGACGCCTTCTTTGCTGAGGACGTCGAATGCAGGCAGGTCAGAGGGAATCTTGATCGGCATCAGGTGCAAGCCTTTGGAAACAGAGTGTAAGAGGGGTAATTAAGCGCGGTTTGGCTGTGTCTCAAGAGTGCGTTCGATCAACTCGTCGAAATCACCCGCATCACGGACGTTGTGCATGTCGTCTGCCGTTACGGAAACGCCCCAGTTTTCAGCCATAGCTTTGTACCGTGGCTGACGATGCGCCAAGGCTTTGGCGTAGGTCCACCGGACAAAAGCATCGGGGTCCACTTGTGACGGCTCGCAACCCTTTTCCTGAAGGTATTCATCCCATACGCGGGTCAGGAATTCGGGCTGGTATGACATGGGCTTAGGTGCCTTGTCGAATCGGCGGATCAGCTCAGCCGTGTGATCCTCATCCCCCTTGAGCCAGATCATCAGTGTCTGACGCGAAAGCTCGGAGAGTACCTGATCGCGGGGGTCATCGGGATCAACCCACTCGCAGATAGAACCGCCGGTATCACAGATGAAATTGGGGTATTGGTATAGGCGTTCCGCCCGGTCAATGAAGTATTCTGTGTCCAGAAGAGCGTGGATTTCGGCCAGGCGAAACTGCTCCTGACGCCGGCGATACTCAGACAGTTCCAACCCGCCCAAGGCTGGATCACCGGGTTTGCCAAGATACGCGGCCACGGGGGTCAGGTTTTCGAATGAGATATTTGAGCCAATGTAGATTGAGTCGGACAACAGCAGTTCGCGCAAGAAGGGGACCTTCATCGCTTCAGCCTTGGCGTTGTCGGTAATGTATTCCCCCATGTACCGGGTGCCGATCCGGTAATCGATGGAATAGTGGAACCAATTGCCCGAATCCCGCAGGACGTTTGATACGTACGTTTTTCCAAGGCCGGACATGCCGAAGAACAGCACTTTTTTACGCGGGGCGTTTCGCCAGTCTTTTGCCGAGCTGTAAATCATCGACCCATATCCCTTTTTCCGACCTTGCTAAAACGGGCAGGGGGCGGCGTCAATCGGGTCGACCTGAGCGGTTGAGCATAAGTAGTCCCAGCGCAAGAATTGCAAATCCCAGAAAGGCTTGCGGTGGAAGGGTTTCGTCGCGCAGCAGCGACCCCAGGACAATAGCAACGGGCGGGATGACCAGTGTTACAAGCATCAGGTTTCCCGCGCCTGCAAGGGCCAGCACACGGTAATACAACAGGTAAGCACCAGCCGTTGCGATCAACGCGTAGTAGCCAATCGCTGCCCATGTAATTACGGGCAAACTCAGCGACGGAGGACCATCCACAAACAACGTGATTGGAAGGATGAAAAGCGTCGCTCCTGTTAGCATTCCGGCAGCAGCTACGACAGGTGGCAAGCCTGACAAAGTCGCGCGGGCCCAGGCACCTGCCAGGGCATACGATACTGTTCCAGCCAGGATCGCCAGTTGCGCGTAGCTGCGGATGTCAAAGTTGGTGAAGTTCTGCCAGCCTATGGCTGTGGTCACCCCCACAAAACCAAGGCCAACGCCAATGACGCGCGGAAGGGTTAGGCGTTCATCCGCGAAAAAAAATGCCGCGACTAACACACCGAAAATCGCAGTTGTTGCGTTCAGGATCGAAGTTAGACCCGTTTCGATATGTAGCTGTCCCCACGCCATAAGCGTGAACGGTAAGGCGTTGTTCAGCAGACCCATGACTAGGAACGAAAACCAAATGCGCGGCGACGTTGGGACTGGCAAACCCCTCAGCCAGACAACCAGCCACAAAGCCAAAGTCGCCCAGAGCACCCGGTGAAGAACCGATGTCATAACGGGAACCGTATCCAGCGCGATACGGATCGCAACAAAGGATGCTCCCCATATCAATCCGAGTAACAAGAGTTCTGCCCATGCTTTGGCAGAGAGGTGTTTTTGCGTGCTCATGGCTTTGTTTCGCACCCCTGCGCCGATGGCGCGACCCGAAACATGCGAAAACGGCCCCACCTTTTGGGCGAGGCCGTTAATAGTTGTGTTTTTTCCGATTAGTTCAGAGCGTATGTCAGCTGGAGACCAACACTCCAAGCTGAGTTACCCGAAAATTCACCGCCGGTAGTGGTCGTCGCGTCACCGATGTCGGTGTAGCGCAAACCACCTGAGATCTGAGCGTTCTCAATGGTGTAAGTCCCGCCTACGCCGATGCTCCAGAAACCATCTGTCGGGCCGAGGTTCGAAACCTCGGAACCGGTGGTTCTTTCATAACCGACCGACAACGCACCCGAGAATGCATCCGAGAACTGGTATCCGACACCCAGTGTATAGGTGAAGGTGTCGTCCTCGAAGTTCACAAGGTCCGTTCCCCCAGTCAGAGTTGAGAACACATCAGGCGCAACGGCCGCCTGCGGCCAGTCCACCCAGCGGATCGAGCCGAAGACAAGGGTCTTCGGTGCAACACCTGTCTGGAAGTCAAGGTTCACAGACTGCGGTGTTTCAATTTCCGTCGTGCTTTCCTGAGTTACAGGAACAACACCAACTGGTGGGGCACCCGGCGGGACTGGCAGGTCAAACGTCTCTGTCGTACCCAAGTCATGGGTGATTTTCGAGTTATAGACCAGCGAAACACGTGCCGCGATTTCCGGGCGTTCCCATGCGACACCGACCAGGTAGCCGAAATCAATTGCGTCGTCGAAATCGACTTCGTAACCGGCCACGAAGGGAACCGAAACGTTAGCTTCCGCGCGCTGGCCGCGAATACCGCCAATCGCACTGAAACCGCTGCCCAGCTTATAGCGCAAAACGGCTGTCAGGGCGTCTACATCCGCGTCCGCACTGAGAACTCCTGTGCGACCGCCCAGTGGTGCAAGCGGGTTGATGGACAACGGAAAGTTGGAAGGATAGGCAATATCTGCGCCAAATGGCTGATCGTAGATAAGAGCAAAATCCAAAGTGTCAGTAAGGGCGCGCTTGTATGCCAAACCAGGTGAGAAGAAATTCTCGCTCACGTCACCCGACTCGACGCCGTTTTGTTCGCCGCTGATATCGGGTGTGGTGAACCCCAGCCGAGCTTGAACGACCGAGCCGTCCTCAAAGATCACGTTGATGCCCTGTCCGCTGCGATCAAGCCCCCCAGCCTGAGCGCCGGTCGCGCCAACGCATAAAGCGCACGCCTGTAAAAGCGCCTTTTTCATCGAATTCCTCCCATCTTCTGTCCTGTGAGCTGCGCCGTAATGTGGTGTAAAACGCGCAGAAAGATTACTTGTGTCGCTCGATATTCACTCGTCGTTCATTTTAGCGTCAACTGGTGACGGTGCGTTACTTGACACGACTGTTACGCAAAACTGTTGCTAAACTGTTACGATTCTCGGCGTGAACGTTCAGAAAGATACCCGAGAAGATCACCAGAGCGCCCAGAAGCGTCCAATGATCCAGCGGTTCGTGGTAAAGAATCACCCCAACAATCGCGATTGTAGGCAGACGCGCAAAGTCAAACGGGATGACCACTGTGGCCGGGGCAATAGCCAGCGCGTTAGTGATACAATAGTGGGCCAGCAAGCCGGCCAAACCGACTAGCAACAAAAACGGGGCGGTGTCCAAAGTCGGCAGAGTGATGTGCCCATCAATGCCCGAAGCAACCAATCCCAATACAGCCTGAATCACTGTCAGCCAGAACATGATGCAACCTATGCTGGCGAATTGGGTCAGCTTCTTTGTTGATATTGTTGTCAGCGCGAAAAACACAGCCGAGGCTGCCGCGGCTAAGATACCTGCGCTCAGGGGAACGGCTCCGGGGCGTGCAACGATGAGGATGCCCGCAAAGCCAATCAAAGCGGACATGACCCGAACTGTTGTCAGACGTTCCTTCAACAACAAGGGTGATAATAAGATGACCCAAATCGGTTGCGTAAATTCCAGCGCAAATACCTGTGCGAGTGGAGCAACGGAAACAGCATAGAACCACAGGTTTTGCCCCGTAAAATGCAGTACGTTCCGAACGCCATGTAGCCCGAGTCGATGCGTCGAGACTTGGTGCCATTTGCTAGTGACTGTCAAAACCAGGGCCACCACGCAAATCCCGACGAGGCTGCGGAAGAACATGATTTCGAAGGTGTCGTGCGTCACGCTCAGTTCGCGCCCGGCGACAGCCATGGAAGAAAACGACGCAATCGCCCCGGTCATCCATAGTGCAACTTTGCCGATCTGAGGTTTTTTGGTGTCCATGACGCGTCTTTACATGCGTGGAGGTTCGACTTGGGAACAAAACAGAGTTCCGAGTTTTCGCAATAAAAAAAGCCGGGTCAGTGCCCGGCTTTGCGCTATTCCCATTCGATCGTTCCCGGAGGCTTCGACGTGATATCATAGGTACATCTGTTGATACCTTTGACTTCGTTGATGATCCGCGTTGCGGTCTCTCCCAGAAACTCGTGGCTAAAGGGGTAATAGTCTGCGGTCATTCCATCTACCGAGGTTACTGCGCGCAGCGCACATGCATAATCGTAAGTGCGTCCATCGCCCATAACGCCGACAGTGCGGACCGGAAGGATCGCGACGAAAGCCTGCCAGATCTCATCATAAAGACCATGTTTCCGGATTTGGTCGATATAGACCGCGTCAGCTTCGCGTAGAATATCAAGTTTTTCACGCGTGATCTCACCGGGGCAACGAATGGCCAGACCGGGCCCAGGAAAGGGATGGCGGCCGATAAAGCTTTGGGGCAGGCCCAGTTCACGGCCCAATGCGCGCACTTCGTCTTTGAACAACTCTCGCAGTGGTTCAACCAGTTTGAGGCCCATTTTCTCGGGCAAGCCGCCGACATTGTGGTGAGACTTGATTGTTACGGAAGGACCGCCAGAGAAAGAGACCGATTCAATCACATCGGGATAAAGCGTGCCTTGAGCAAGGAACTCAGCCCCGTCAATTGTATCTGCGTGTTTCTGGAACACGTCGATGAACAGCTTGCCGATGATCTTACGCTTGGTTTCAGGATCGCTTTGCCCTTCAAGCTCGCCGAGGAAAAGTTCACTTTCGTCTGCGTGGATCAGTTGGATGTTATAATTGTCCCGGAACATGCCGACGACTTCATCCGCCTCGTTCTTGCGCAACAGCCCGTGATCGACAAAGACGCAGGTCAATTGGTCGCCGATCGCCTCGTGGATCAGAATTGCCGCGACCGAGCTATCAACGCCGCCGGACAAACCACAGATTACCTTTTTATCGCCTACCTGCGCACGAATCTGCTCGATCATCTGCTCGCGGTAGGCACCCATGGTCCAGTCGCCGCTGAACCCGGCCAGTTTTACGAAGTTCTCGTATAGTTTTGCGCCCTTGGGGGTGTGGTGAACCTCGGGGTGGAACTGAACGGCATAGAAGTGCCGGTTCGGATCGGCCGTTATCGCAAATGGTGCATTGGGTGAGGTGCCGTAAACCTCAAAACCCGGGGCGATCTGGCTGACATGGTCACCGTGGCTCATCCAGACCTGTTCGTCGCCTTCGGCAAACCAGCCGTCCAGAATATCCAGTCTGTTATTGGGTGTAACGAACGCCCGCCCGAACTCGGCAGTGCCGTGCCCGCTTTCGACTTTGCCGCCCAATTGATGCATCATGACCTGCTGGCCATAACAAATCCCAAGGATAGGAACGCCGTAATCAAAGATCTCTTGGGGCGCGCGAGGGGATCCGTCGCGCGTTACGCTGTCTGGGCCGCCCGAGAAAATCACAGCCTTGGGGGCCATTCCGCGCACAAATTCCATTGTGACGTTCTGATAAGGGTGGATTTCGCAATAGACGTTCAACTCACGCAGGCGTCGCGCAATAAGCTGCGTTACCTGGCTGCCGAAGTCGATAATCAGAAGGCGGTCATGCGTGTCTTGGGTCATGGTTGGCTATTAGGTTGCAAGCCTTGCATGTGCAAGCTCTATGACGCCAATTATGCAGGGTGAAACCCGGAAAGAGGTCGAAATGCCTGAGATCATCATTCGCCGCGCCATCCGAGATGATGCAAACGGCGCGACCGAGTGCATTCAGGCTGCCTATGCCCAAGCGTTGGTGGATATCCCTGACATGCCAAATGTCGCCGGCGGAGTGGCGGATGATATCACCGGTCATCAAGCTTGGGTTGCCGTGTCCGGGCGTGATGTGGTGGGCTTCATCGTTTTTGATCAGGTCGATGATTGCGTCATGATTTTCAATCTCGCCGTTTCGCCTTTGGCGCAGGGAGAAGGGCTTGCAAGGAAACTGATGAACCTGGCTGAAAAGGCGGGTAAGGACGCGGGCTTGCACTGCCAAAGGCTTCGAACACATCAAAAGATGCAAAAGACGGTTTCCATGTACCAACATCTGGGCTGGGTGACGGTCGAGGTTTCGGGAAACAGCATCCTGATGGAAAAACCTTTGGATTGAGGTGATGGCGGGCTTGTCAAAAGACGCCGCTTAGATGTCGCTTTTTCCCCTATAGCGCCGCAATCCATATGCTTGGCATTGGTCGGTTCCTTTAACAAAATCATCAAATCAACCAATAGACGGGATCTTCTCATGGCTGAGGCAAACACCCGGCGTCGGGCAAGAGGTGGCGGTGGCGCCGCCCGCCGGGCCGAACGCACTGCGGTTCGCATCGAAACCGCCAAATACATCGAACGTAATATTCCGAATTTCGAAGTTCTGAACGAAGAAGCGTTGCAGATCATCGAAGCAAACGCGGAAACAATTCTGGCTGAAGTCGGCGTAAACTTTGTCGACAACCCGTCAGCGTTGGAGCGGTGGAAAAACGCGGGCGCAGATGTGGATGGAGAACGTGTTCGCATCCCTCGCGGCTTGGCGCGCGAGTTGATCAAGACAGCGCCCAGCGAGTTTACGCAGCATGCGCGTAACCCCGAAAAATCGGTGGTTATCGGCGGGCGAAATCTGGTTTTGGCCCCTGTTTATGGCCCCCCGTTTGTACGGGATGCTCAGGGCGGTCGTCGTTATGCTACGATGGACGATTTCAACAAGTTCGTGAAACTGGCATACATGTCCAAGTGGCTGCACCACTCGGGCGGAACCGTGTGCGAGCCGACGGATATTCCGGTGAACAAGCGCCATTTGGATATGCTGATGGCCCATATGACCTTGTCGGATAAACCGTTCATGGGGTCCGTAACCGACCCAAGCCGCGCGCAAGACTCTGTCGAAATGTGCGAGATTCTGTTCGGCAAAGACTTTGTTCAGCAAAACACGGTCATGACGTCGCTGACCAACATCAACTCGCCGATGACCTTCGACGATGTGATGATGGGGTCGCTTGAGGTTTACGCCGCAAACAACCAGGCATGCATCATCTCGCCCTTTATTGTCGGGGGCGCGATGGCGCCTGTGTCGGTCGCCGGGACGTTGACGCAGGTTCTGGCCGAAGTTTTGGCCGGTGTCTCGTACAGCCAGATCGTGCGGCCGGGTGCACCTGCGATCTTTGGTGCTTTCGTGTCTTCCATCGACATGAACTCAGGGGCGCCGACGTTTGGAACGCCCGAAGCGTCGATGGTGACCTATGGGGCAGGGCAACTGGCACGCCGACTTGGGCTGCCGTTCCGTTCGGCCGGCTCCTTCTGTGGTTCCAAACTACCCGACGCGCAGGCGGCGTTCGAGACCGCTAATTCGTTGAACATGGGCCTGATGTCCGGTGTGAACTTTATGCTTCACGCTTGCGGCTGGCTCGAAGGCGGCCTTGTCGCTGACTTTGAGAAGTTCGTGATGGATGCCGATCAGTTGGGCGTTTTGCACGGCCTCGCCAAAGGGATCGCCTATGACGAAAACGCTCAGGCGATGGACGCGATCCGTGAAGTTGGGCCCGGTGGTCACTATCTTGGGTGCGCGCACACACAAGCGAACTTCAAGGAAGCGTTCTGGAAGTCCGAGTTGCTGGACTACAAACCCTATGAGACCTGGGAAGACGAAGGCGCGCGGGACACGCGGCAACTGGCCTCGGAACGGGTCGAACACTTGTTGGCCAACTACCAACAGCCGCAGCTCGACCCGGCAATCCATGCCGCTCTGAACGAGTACATTGAAAAGAAAAAGGCATCCATGCCGGATGCCTTCGCCTGATTACTGATACTGCGCGGCGCGGCTGGCTTTGTACAGCTGCGCCTCGCCCAAAAGCGCGATGAGCACATCCAGGTGCCGTGCCAGAGAATATGCGGCATCCTCGGCCAGACGTAGCGCGTTAACTTCTTTCTCCAGCTCTAAAAGTCGGACAAGCGCAGCGCCTGTGCTTGGCAGAGAACCGTAGCCCAGCAGACGCTGAAGGTGGCGATCCCGATCATAATCCCGCGCCCCATGTCTTGCGGCCCGCGCCAAAAGGCGAGGGCGGCGAAGGGCGGTAATCATGGTCATCAGGTCCTGCATTTTCTGGATTCCTTGTCCGAATGAAAGTCGCCACTTTTGTCACACAACTTTAACGGGTGTTGCCTTGGGTGCTTTCCCTCCGAACTCTGACTTCACCAGTGTTTATGATTTTAAATCAAATCTGGCACTTACCGCCTTGGGTTAACGAACGAGTAACGAAAGCAACTCTAGTTAGTTTTGGTTAACAAATTCATCGGGGGCGATTGAGAACGGAATTGTTTTGTCGACGAGGGCAAGTAACTATGGAAAATAACATGGCTTTCACCATTCCGGCTTGGGTACCTGAAGGCGCACAGCGATATCTTGCGCATACCGAGACCGGTCAGTCGATCCGCGACATCGCGCGATCAGCGGGGTGCCATGCTTCGACAATACTCAGACAAATACGCCGTATCGAAATGCGGCGCGATGATCCGCTGGTTGATGCCGCACTACAGACCCTGGCTGCGGATCATTTTTCGGAAAACGGGATACCAGAACGTTCGTTTGCAGCGTTGCAAGAAGAAGATGCGGTTGCCGCCGAAGAGGATTTCAATCGCGAGGCCCTGCGCGTACTTCGCCGCCTGTGCGAAACTGGTGCTGTTCTGGCTGTTGCCGAAGACATGGACAAGGCGGTCGTCGTGCGAGATGCGGGCGAATGCGGCACTACCAGAACGGCTGTTGTCGAATGCAAGACCGCGCAGGCGTTGGCATTGAAGGACTGGATCACTTGCGACAACCCTGGACGCATCTCACGCTATCGGATTTCCGCTGCTGGTCGCAATGCGCTTAGTCAATTAATCGCAGACACAGAGAATAGGGCCCGAACACGTAATGAGTTTGGGATGGCCGAAGCTCAGGCCTCGTTCAAGGCCGCTCCATCCCGCGCGCAACCGGGGCTGGATAGCAATCAAAGACAACGGCGTATTCGGTACAGCACAGCCGAAAGCCCTTTGATTGCCTTAGCGCGCCGACGTGATCGTGACGGCAAACCCTTTCTTGACGAGAGCCTTGTGCGCGCCGGAGAGCATTTGCGCGAAGACTTTGAGATAGCGCAGATTGGGCCTCAGGTCGCGCAGAACTGGGATAGCTTTTTAACCGCGGGCGGGCGCGGTAGTTTTGGGTCGGGTGTTTCGGACGGTCGCGGGTTTTCTGACGCACGGGATCGGGTTGAACGCGCGCTGTCAGACCTCGGACCCGGTTTAAGTGATGTTGCCTTGCGCTGTTGCTGCTACCTTGAAGGGCTGGAATTGGCTGAGAAACGTATGGGATGGTCCGCACGATCCGGAAAGATAGTGTTGCGGATCGCGTTGCAGCGCCTCAAACGCCACTATCAGGATCAAGCGGAGAAGAGCCGTTTGATTGGCTGAAAGCCATAATTCAGGGTTGAAGGATTGGGCGGTGGTGATAGTCAAAGGTTATGAACTTTACGCTCCGCCAGCTTCAATACTTCAACGCTGTCGCAGAACAGCGCAACTTTGGGCGCGCGGCACAGGTTTGCAATGTGTCTCAGCCAGCGCTTTCGGTGCAGGTGAAGTCGTTGGAAGATACTCTTGGTGGTGCGCTTTTCGAACGACAGGCCCGGGATATTCTTCTAACACCACTCGGACGCGATGTTCTGGAATACGCACGGCAGGTATTGGGATCTGCACAAAGACTGGATCAGTTCGCACGGGATCATTCCGGGGGGCACCGGTCCTTGTCTATTGGGATTATCCCCACGATTGCGCCTTATCTGCTACCGGGCGTTCTGGCAGGGCTCAGATCGTCTGATGTATCACTCAGGGTGCAAGTGCGAGAGGCGCGGACTGAACGACTGCTAGCGATGCTCCGGGCCGGAGAGATTGATGCCGGGATCGTTGCGCTGCCAACAGGTGATAGTGAACTGATCGAGCTGCCTTTGTTCGAAGACCGGTTCTTATTGGCGGGCAGCGCGGGTCGTATTCAGGATATGGCACAGGACCCTGAATCTTTGCGGCCGGTCGACCTCAAAACGTCTCAATTGATGCTTTTGGACGATGGGCATTGTTTGACTGATCAGGCCCTGGAGGTTTGCGGGCAGGATCGCAGTAGCGGTTTGATCAACATGGGGGCATCTTCTTTGGCCACGTTGTCGCGCCTTGTGGCAGAAGGGTTTGGGTTAACCCTGATGCCGGAATTGGCGGCGCGTGCTGAAACGCACGCTGTTCCCGGTCTTGTATTGCAGCGTTTTGGCACGCCACAGCCATCCCGTACCGTTGGGCTTGTTCGACGTGTATCGACAGCAACAGAGGATTGGTTCGACAGTCTGGCAAATGTTATTCGCGTTGTCGGGGACGAGATCGTGACCGCCACCAGAATGCCATAAGGCCCGCCAAAAAGCGGGCCTTTGAACGCTAGAATTTAAGCAAGTGCGGGTTCCTTGGCTTCGTTCAGATGTGTCATCAGGTTTTCAGGGGACGACACGCCATAAGGATCCTCGGGGCAATTATCCATCAAACCGGGTTCTTCGAACCAGGCCTCGACGACGCCGTCGTTGACAATCGCCGCATAGCGCCACGAGCGCATGCCAAAGCCAAGGTTATCCTTGTCCACCAGCATACCCATCTTTCGAGTGAATTCGCCTGAGCCGTCTGGGATAACCTTTACGTTCTTCAATCCCTGATCCTGAGCCCATTTGTTCATGACAAAGCTGTCGTTTACCGACATGCAGTAAATCTCATCAATGCCTTCAGCTAGGAAATCTGCATAGCCGTTTTCAAATCCGGGCAGTTGATAGGTTGAGCATGTGGGCGTGAACGCGCCCGGTAGCGAAAACAGGATGACCCGCTTACCCGCAAAGTAGTCCGCTGTGGTTTTATCCTCCCAGCGGAAGGGGTTCGTGCCTTCGATCTGTTCGTCGCGTACGCGGGTGTGAAAGGTGACCGCAGGCAGTTTTGCGCCAGTCTTCATTTATGAGCTCCGTTAAGCTTTTGGTGTTTTTTGGCGGTGTCTAAAACAGTTGTGGAGCGGCTTCAATGTGCGATTTTCTGCAAGTGAGAGAATCTTAGTTGTCTGAAAAATATAGCTTAAAACGGACTTTTAGGTATTATTCGATATTATGAATGCTGTGCTGCAGCATTTTCGTTGCATGGCGGATATGTCTCAGTGGCATAGTACACATGGGTGTACTATGTTACAGGTCAGCAAATTGACCCAAAGTCAGGAAAGCCAGCTGTGCGTGATCTGAAGATCCCCGAACAACGTCACCCTGAAAAAGCGCATAAACCCGATAATGCGCAACCGAAGAAACCCAACTGGATCCGTGTAAAGGCGCCAGGCGGAAAAGGGTATGCCGACACGCGCCGGATCATGCGCGACAACAATCTTGTAACTGTGTGTGAAGAGGCCGGGTGCCCGAACGTTGGCGAATGCTGGAGCCAGGGCCACGCGACCATGATGATCATGGGCGAGATTTGTACCCGTGGCTGTACATTCTGCAACATTGCAACAGGTCGCCCGGATGCGCTGGACGTTTTCGAACCGGGCCGGGTTGCGCATGCAGTTGAAAAACTTGGTCTGAACCACGTGGTAATCACCTCGGTTGACCGGGACGACCTTGAGGATGGCGGGGCGGATCACTTTGCTCAGACGATCCGTGCCATTCGTCACCGGTCGCCGAAAACAACGATTGAGATTTTGACACCGGACTTTCTGAAATGCGCACCGTCGGTGCTGGAGGTCGTGGTTGAGGCGAAACCGGACGTGTTCAACCATAACCTTGAAACGGTTCCCGGACTGTACCCCGAGGTGCGTCCTGGTGCGCGTTACTTCCACTCGCTGCGCTTGCTGCAGCGGGTCAAGGAACTGGATCCGTCGATCTTCACAAAGTCCGGTATCATGGTCGGCTTGGGTGAAGAAGAACAGCAGGTGCGTCAGGTGATGGATGATATGCGCGCAGCCGATATCGATTTTCTCACGATTGGTCAGTATTTGCAGCCGACCCCGAAACACCATGCTGTGGATCGCTTCGTTACACCGGATGAGTTCGCGTCTTACGAAAAGGCGGCATATGGCAAAGGCTTCCTGATGGTATCGGCCACGCCATTGACGCGATCATCCTACCATGCCGGCGACGATTTCGCCCGCTTGCAGGATGCGCGCCAAAAGGCACTGACCCAAGGTTGACCCCGGACACACTGACGAAGCTGACTGCGCTGCGGCGCGAGTTGCACATGTATCCTGAACTGTCTGGTCAGGAGCAAAATACGGCCGCCCGTATGGCTGACCTGTTGTCCAAGGCTGGTGCAGATCGGGTAATGACTCAGCTTGGTGGGCATGGTGTGGCCGCGGTGTTTGACAGTGGCAAGCCGGGGCCGACGGTCGCGATCAGGTGTGAACTGGACGGATTGCCGATCGAGGATTTGGGTCAGTCCGATTACACTTCGCGCGTTCCGGGCAAAGGGCATCTGTGTGGGCATGATGGGCACATGGTAATGGTGCTTGCCGTCGCCCAATCACTGGGGCAAAGACGTTCGGCAAAAGGGAAAGTCGCCCTTGTTTTTCAGCCTGCCGAAGAAACGGGGCAGGGTGCGATAGCTTATCGCAACGATCCACGTTTTGCCGAGATTGCGCCTGACTACATCTTTGCGCTGCACAACTTGCCGGGGCTGGACCTCGGAAGGATCGAATTGTGCAAGGGCCCGACCAATTGCGCTTCGCGCGGCATGCGGATCACGTTGACTGGCAAGACGTCTCACGCAGCCGCGCCGCAAGATGGCATTTCACCGGCCAAAGCGGTGTCGTCTCTTATGCCATTGCTTGCAGATTTGGGTGCAGGAGGGGATCTGAACGCCGAATTTGCGCTGACCACGGTAACACACGCCAATTTGGGTCAACCGACTTTTGGCGTCTCTCCGGGTCAGGCAGAGATTTGGGTCACCTTACGCACCGTGTCCGACACTCGGATGCAGCAACTGGTAACCGAGGCAGAGCATATCGTGAACCGCACTGCCGCAGAACACAGTTTGCAAGTTTACATCGCGTATGACGATGTATTCGAGGCTTGCGTGAACGATAGCGAAGCCGTTTCCGCGCTGGTATGCGGCTTTGAAGATCAGGGTGTGCATTTTGAACTGACGTCGCTGCCACAAAAGTTCTCTGAGGATTTTGGACAATTCGGCAAGAGCGCCAAGGCGGCTATGTTGTGGTTGGGGGCTGGACGCGATCACCCGCAACTCCACAATCCCGACTATGACTTTCCAGACGAATTGATACCGGTTGGATCAGGGGTATTCCTGTCGACCATCCGACATTTGCTGGGCTGAGCTAGGGCTTAAAGCGGGTCCATTCCCCTTTGGCCCAATCTGGCCACCAGCCCATGTATTCGATCCCGCCAATCAGCAAGACAAAAAGCACGATACCAAACACGAACTTTACGCGCTTTTCCGAAGGCGGATTTCGCGCCCACAACGACATTCGAAAAAGGTGGCGTGGATTCATTCCAACCTCGATCAGTCTTCGGTGAAACGCACTTTGCCGATAAAGGGCAGGTTGCGGTTACGTTGCGCAAAGTCGATCCCATACCCAACGACAAATTCATCCGGAATCTCAAAGCCGATCCAATCCGAGCGGAAATCGACCTCACGACGACTGGGTTTGTCCAACAATGCGATGGACTTCAATCGGCTTGGTTTTCGACTGCGCAACAGCTTGGTTACGTGATTCAAGGTGTGGCCCGTATCCACAATGTCTTCGACAACAAGAACATCCCGGCCTTCAATTGCGCCGCGCAGGTCTTTCAGGATACGCACTTCGCGGCTGCTTTCCATCGCGTCGCCGTAAGAGGATGCCTCAAGAAAGTCGACCTCGATAGGCAGGTCCAGCTCTCGGACAAGGTCGGCAATAAACACGAAACTGCCACGCAGCAATCCGACCACGACCAGCTTGTCGGTATTGCCGAATTCCAGCGTGATTTCGCGACACAGCTCTTCGATCCGGGCGGCGATTGCCTTTGCCGAGATCATCTCATCTATCACATA
The DNA here is from genome assembly GCF_056533365.1 of Ruegeria sp. G5. NCBI lineage: Bacteria > Pseudomonadati > Pseudomonadota > Alphaproteobacteria > Rhodobacterales > Roseobacteraceae > Ruegeria > Ruegeria sp. G5. The sequence continues at coordinate 328,803 of NZ_JBQFOK010000005.1, forward strand.
TGCGCGGTCGCTCATCGTTGCCCCCTTGATCTTTGGCGCGCAACATACGAAATCACGCGCCATTGTCACCTGTTAATACCGGACGCCATGCCTACCCATTCGGAAACCCGACACCTGCCATATACCGCTCAGCAGATGTATGATCTGGTGGCCGATGTGGCGAAATACCCCGAGTTTTTGCCATGGTGTGCCGCCGCCCGCATCCGCCGAACGTACGCTGCGGGTGAGGCTCAGGTGATGGAAGCCGACCTGATCATATCGTTCAAAGTGTTTCGCGAACGTTTTGGCAGCCGGGTTACCTTGTTTGCCGAACAGCGCAGGATCGACACCGAGTATCTGGACGGCCCGTTCAAATACATGAAGTCAGACTGGCAGTTCGAGGACGCAGCGGACGGAGGATGCAACATCTCGTTCCACGTGGATTTCGAATTTAAGAACGCAATCCTGCAAGGCATTATCGGGGTTGTTTTCAATGAGGCCATGCAGCGTGTTGTCCGCGCTTTCGAAAGCCGTGCCGCAGATTTGTACGGCTAAGGCTTTACCCCTGGTCGGCGCGCGCTAGACTGCGCTGCATGTCCGATTTTACCTCTGCCATTGCCGGGTTTGCGGCAGCACCCGTTTCGACATCTTCTGACGCGCGGGTTGTTACATCCTTGTCCGCACTCGATTGGATTGCCGTTGGACGGGCCGGGCGGAATGAGCCCGTTTCCAAGACCGTGCGCGATCTGGTGTTGGAGGAAGGGGGAACGGCCCAAGCTCATCTCTTTGGTGGTGGGTGCGTACCTTTGCGCGCGGCCGCTTTGGTCAATGGGACCGTTTCACATGCGTTGGATTACGACGATACACACTTTTCCCATATAGGGCATCCATCCGTTGCCGTATTGCCAGCCGCGCTGGCATTTAGCGAGTGGGACGACCGGATACTGGTGGATTTTCTGGAAGCATCGCTTGTTGGGATGGAGGTCTCAATTCGCGTGGGTCTGTGGCTGGGGCGTGACCACTACCAAGCCGGATTTCATCAAACGGCTACGGCAGGTGCGTTCGGCTCGGCCATAGCGGCGGGCCGGCTTCTGGGTTTCGATGCCGAGCAAATGCGCAAGGTTCTGGGTTTGACGGCGACGCGCGCTGCGGGGTTAAAAGCGCAGTTCGGGACAATGGGCAAGCCTTACAACGCGGGGCTTGCTGCGAGCGCTGGTGTCGAAACCGCTTTGCTTGTTTCCAAAGGGTTCGAGCCAAGCGCGAACGCGATGGAAGGGCCATTTGGCTTCGGCGCGACGCATAATGGGCAGGATGATACAAGCGCTGCATTGCAGGGGCTTGGCGATGAGTGGTTGTTTGAAGCCGTCAGCCACAAGTTCCACGCGTGCTGCCACGGCCTTCACGCGGCACTTGAGGCCGCGTTGGAACTGGATATCGCGGAACCCGAAGTTGCAGAGATCAAGATCAAAACCCATCCACGTTGGATGAGCGTATGCAACCAAATGTCGCCGACCACCGGATTGGGTGCCAAGTTCTCGTACCGAACCGTTATCGCAATGCAGGCGCTTGGTTATGATACGGCTTTACCAAGCAGCTATTCCGAAAAGGTTTGTAGCGACGGTCGTCTGCTGTCTCTGCGCGAGCGCATATCGGTCGAAGCTGATGACAGCTTGTCCGAGACCCAAGCCCATCTGACACTGCTGCGCCGGGACGGAGCACGGAAAGAGGCCGACTACGACCTGCTAGCCCCCATGACGTTGGCAGATCGCGAAGAAAGGGTCCGCAAAAAGGCGGCCAAACTGATTGGTGGCGATGATACGGACGCTATCTGGTCCATGCTGCGAACCGGAGGTCGCGCCCGCGATCTGGCGGCTTTGCTGGCGGGTTAAACGACGCGCCAATGTAAAGGGAAGCCGGGATCGAAAACCGTAACCGGTCCGTCACCAGATTCGATCTTGTCCGGATAAGAGACGGGATCGCCTTTTGTCAGTGTGATCGTTTCGCCATTCACCGGTAGCCCATAGAAGGCTGGCCCATTCAACGAGACGAACCCTTCCAATTTATCCAAAGCGCCTGCGCGATCGAACATTTCAGCCACAAGCGACATTGTGTTTGTCGCGGTAAAGCACCCGGCGCAGCCGCAGGCCATCTCTTTGTTGGCGTCTGTGTGCGGGGCGCTGTCAGTGCCAAGGAAGAACTGCTTATCGCCGGATGTCGCAGCGGCCAACAGCGCCAAACGGTGTTCCTCGCGTTTGGCGACGGGTAAGCAGTAATAATGCGGTTTGATGCCGCCAACCAGAATGTGGTTGCGGTTGATGATCAAATGGTGCGCGGTGATGGTCGCGCCAAGGTCGGTTTCATTGGCCTTGACGTATTCCACACCGTTCGAGGTCGTAATGTGCTCCATCACCACGCGCAGACCCGGGGTCGTCTTGCGGATCGGGTCCAGAACGCGGTCGATAAACACAGCCTCGCGGTCGAAGATGTCTATGTCGGAATCGGTAACCTCGCCATGCACACACATTGGCAATCCAATTTCGGCCATCTTTTCGAGGACAGGCCGCACCTTGTCAAAATCCCGCACTCCCGAGGCAGAGTTGGTCGTTGCACCAGCCGGGTACAGTTTGACCGCCTTGATCAATCCGCTTGCATGGGCTGCGGCGACATCTTCGGCATCGGTGTCTTCGGTCAGATACAGGGTCATAAGGGGCTCAAAGGTCATGCCTTCGGGCAGGGCTGACATAATGCGATCGCGATACGCGGCGGCCTGATCACCACGCACCACAGGCGGCACAAGGTTGGGCATGATGATTGCGCGGGCAAAGTGGCGCGCAGTTTCGGGCAGGACGGCCTGCAACATCGCGCCATCGCGCAGGTGCAGGTGCCAGTCGTCGGGGCGGCGGATCGTGATGCTATCGGTCATGCTGCTCCGGCTAGCACAGAGGGGACGCCCGTAAAAGGCCTTGTCAACACGTCGGAACGTCGTAGGTCTGGAAAAGACCACGGCCTTGACGTGCGCACGCGGCCATGACCTGTTGTGGCAAGGGAGAATATCATGACGCAGCCAAATTCCATCGACGCGGTTCAAACCATGCTGGGCGAGCAAGGCTATGTGTGCGGGCGCGCCCTTGCGACGGTGGTTTTCCTGTCGTTGAAACTGGGACGTCCGCTGTTTCTGGAGGGTGAGGCTGGCGTCGGTAAGACAGAGATCGCCAAGGCGCTTGCTGCTGGTCTGAATCGTCGATTGATCCGGCTTCAGTGTTATGAGGGTCTGGACGCGTCATCAGCAGTCTATGAATGGAACTTTCCGGCGCAGATGGTTGCGATCCGTACCGCAGAAGCATCAGGTGGCGCGGATCGTGGCGCGCTGCAAACGGAACTGTTCTCGGACGACTACCTGATCGAGCGTCCGCTTTTGCAGGCCATGCGTCCGGACGAGCAGGGCGCACCGGTTTTGTTGATCGATGAGCTTGACCGAACGGATGAACCGTTTGAAGCCTTCTTGCTGGAAGCACTCAGCGATTTTCAGGTGACGATACCCGAGCTTGGAACAGTCGTCGCTCCGGAAGCTCCGATTGTGATCGTCACCTCGAACCGGACGCGCGAAGTTCACGATGCGCTCAAGCGTCGGTGTCTGTATCACTGGGTGGATTATCCCGACTTTGAGCGCGAGATTGAAATTCTGCATGCCCGTGCACCAGAAGCAGCTGAGGCGCTGAGCCGTGAGGTTGTCGCCTTTGTTCAGCACCTTCGTACCGAAGATCTTTTCAAAAAGCCCGGCGTGGCAGAAACAATCGACTGGGCCAAGTGTCTGCTTGCACTGGACGTGATTAACCTTAGCCCTGAGGTGATCGGGGATACTTTGGGCGCGATCCTCAAATACCAGGACGATATCCAAAAATTGCAAGGCTCCGAGGCGAAACGGATACTGGATGAGGCGAAAGCCACTCTTGAACCGGCCTGATGTTTTCTCTGGTTGAACATTCTGCGGAGGATTGAGGGCTATACCCCCATAAGCGTTGATGGCTGAACAACTTCCCCTCGACATACCCGATAACCCGAAGCTGGCGCAGAACATCACGCATTTTGCACGCGCGCTGCGCAAAGCGGGTTTGCCGATCGGAACAGGGCGTGTGGTTGATGCAATCCGCGCGGTTCAGGCCGCCGGGTTTTCGGAAAAGCGGGACTTCTACTGGACGCTTCACGCGTGTTTCGTGAACCGTCCGGAACACCGCACCGTCTTTGCGCAAGTGTTTCGCATGTATTGGCGTGACCCACGGTATATGGAGCACATGATGTCCATGATGCTGCCTGCCATTCGTGGTGTGCAGGAGGAGCGTAAGGCTGATGCCGCCGAAAAGCGGGCGGCTGAGGCGTTGTTGGATGGCGTCGAACAGGACCTGCCCGAGACTGCCGAGACCGAGGAAGAGACAGAGCTTGAGATCGACGCATCTCAAACCGCATCGTCCGAAGAACGCCTGCGCAGCCTTGACTTCGAGCAGATGAGCACCGCGGAAATCGCGCAAGCGAAACGTATCCTTGCCCGGATGGCGTTGCCTGTGAAACCCATTGAATCGCGGCGTGGTCAGGCCAGCCATCTTGGTCACCGCATCGATCGCGCCGGGACTTTGCGGGCTGCCATGCGTCAAGGCGGCGAGATGCATGAAATTGCCCGGTTGAAGCCCAAGCAGCGTTGGCCGAACCTTGTCGTGCTGTGCGATATTTCTGGGTCGATGAGCCAGTACAGCCGGATCATCCTGCATTTCCTGCACACGGTATCGAACGCCAAGGGCGCAGGCTGGGCCAAGGTGCATGCGTTTACGTTCGGAACGCGGCTGACAAATATCACCCGCCATCTGCAACAGCGCGATGTCGATGCCGCGCTGGCCGCCGCCGGCGCCGAGGCACAAGACTGGGAAGGCGGCACACGGATTGGTGAGTGCCTGCACGCCTTCAACCGGGATTGGTCACGGCGGGTTATGGGGCAGGGTGCCGTCGTACTTTTGATCTCGGATGGATTGGACCGCGGCGCGCCCGAGGCGTTGGGAAAAGAGATGGAGCGCCTGCATTTGTCAGCGCGCCGTTTGATCTGGCTTAACCCTCTCCTCCGGTGGGATGGTTTCGCCCCCAAAGCGCAAGGTGTGGCTGCGATGTTGCCTTATGTCGACAGTTTCCGTGCCGGGCATTCGATTTCGTCGCTCGAAGATTTGGCAACTGTGATCTCCAAGCAAGACGATGTCGGTGAGAAAGCGCGGTTGTTATCCGCGCTTTCCGGCTAACCGTCAGCTCAGTTGTTCCTGATTGCACTTGCGGGCCATTTCCATGGCTTTGAATGTGCCGGTCAGATCAACGGTGAACGCAAATTCCTTTTCAGGAAACACGATCATTACTTCTTTCTTGGCAATGTCTTCGGCAAATTGAGGGTCGTCTGACAGGACATAACCGCCGGAATACCCTTTGGTAATATTGCCCTTCATGCCCGTCGCTTCGCCGATATAAATGTTGTCACCCAACAGGATGGCAACGGCCTCTTTATCGCCCCGTTTGATATCGGTCTTTGCTTTGGTGAATACGCCAACATAGCCAACACCGCGATCTTCGGTGAGGCCCATCTGCACAACGTTTTCCGAGTCGTCCACGGCCTCGATCAGGCAGGATTTCTTGTCCTGGTCGATAAAGACCTTCCACCCTTCCACTTCGCCGTAACGCAAGAAAGTATCAGCCGTAGCTGCGGTAGACGCCAACAAGCCAAGGGCCACTCCAAGTGTTAAAATGCGTTTCAACTCTCTGTCTCCATTGAAAAAAATGATGGGGCATACTGGTACGTCCCAGTTGCTTGTCTAAGGTAGAATCTGACATCTCGACAATCAATAATTTGCATATGTTGACTTAATCTGGGCTCTTTTATGCCGATCACGTGCGCAGATAGATCAGCTTTAGAAAGTGCGCTGAACATATTGGTCTTTAGGCTGACTTTTCATTGCGCCAAACCTCCCTATGTTGGATCAGAACACGCCGGGAGGGTGCAATGGACAGATTCGACAACAGCCCTGAGACGGCTTTGCGCTGGGTGAAAGACGGGCGAAAGGCTGCGCTTGCAACAGTTGTGGAAACCTGGGGCAGTGCACCGCGCCGCGTGGGCGCGCAACTGGTCATAGGCGGAGACGGCCGGATCGAAGGCTCGGTTTCTGGTGGCTGTGTCGAAGGTGCCGTGATCGTAGAAGCCCTTGAAGCGATCGAAGAGGGCGAGGCCCGTTTGCTTGAGTTCGGTGTGAGTGACGAAGACGCATTTGCCGTAGGCCTCGCGTGTGGCGGAAAGATACGGGTGTTGGTCGAGCCGATTGGCAGCGTCATGCCCGAACCGATGCTGCAAGAACTGGTCGAAGCCCGCGCAAACCGCGAGCCGCTGGTTTACGAGGTCAACGTTGAATCGGGACGACGGGCTTTGCGCCGCGATGCACATCTGGATCGCTTGCGGATGGACCGGTCGGGCTTCGAAGAGGATGGCAAGACGTTTGTGGCCGTCCACAACCCGCCACTGCGCTTGATTGTTGTCGGGGCCGTTCACATTACACAAGCTCTGGTGCCGATGGCGCGCATTGCCGGATATGATCCTGCGATCATCGATCCTAGGGACGCATTCGCGTCCGACGCCCGTTTTCCGGGCGAAACTATCCTGACCGATTGGCCAGATGAGGCCGTTGCTAAGCTTGGTCTTGATGCGCGTACGGCCGTGGTGCTGCTGACCCACGATCCAAAACTGGATGATCCTGCACTTGAATCCGCCCTTCAAGCGGGCGTTTTCTACATCGGTGCGCTGGGTTCCACCCGGACACATGCAAAACGCGTGGCTCGAATGACTGAGGCGGGTTTTACCCAAGAGCAGATCGCGTGTATTCACGGCCCCATAGGCCTGGATATTGGCGCTGCAGATCCATCGGAAATCGCCGTTGCTATTCTTGCCCAGATGACAGCCGTGCTACGGGGAAAAGCGTGAAATTCGGATCCATTCCCATTGAAAAAGCGCAGGGAGCCATTCTTGCGCATTCCGTGCAGGTCGATGACAAAAAACTTCGCAAGGGAATTGTTCTAACCGCCGAACACCAGAACCAGTTGATTGGGGCCGGGCATACCTCGGTCATCGCTGCCCGGTTGGAGCCGGGTGATTGTCATGAAGATGAAGCCGCGCAGATGCTGGCAGCTGCTCTCGCACCCGATCCTTCGGCTGCGGGGCTGCGTGTCACGCAACCCTTTACCGGTCGGGTCAATCTATTGGCGGACGGGCCGGGTGTGGTTGTTCTGAATGTCGAGGCGCTTGAAGACTTTAATCAGGTCAATCCAATGATTACCGTCGCAACAGTCCCACAGCACCAGCAAATGAGTGCGGGCGGGATGGTTGCGACGATCAAGGTCATTTCATACGCGGTCCCGGCAGAAGATGTAGCACGTGCATCACAGCTTGCGCAGGCATCAATTCGGTTGGCGTCGCCGGTCCACGAAACGGCGGGTTTGGTTGTCACGGATATTCCCGGCGGGCCGTCAAATGAAAAAGGCATCGCGGCCATTCGGGGCCGTGTAGAGGCACTGGGCATGTCGCTGAAAGATGTCTGCATCGTTCCGCATGAAACGGGTCAGCTGGCCAAAGCCGTGTCAGAAAACACAGGGGACATTGTCATGATCCTGACCGGGTCAGCCACATCCGATGTCTCTGACGTTGCGCCCGAAGCCGTTCGCAGGGCTGGTGGTCAGGTGGATAGATTCGGAATGCCAGTTGATCCGGGCAATCTATTGTTCCTTGGCTCTATTGGTGCTCGACCCGTCATTGGGCTGCCGGGCTGTGCGCGTTCTCCCGCCCTGAACGGGGCGGATTGGGTGTTGTCGCGCGTGGCCTGCGGCGTTGAAACTTTGGGGCGCGATATCGCCGGTATGGGCGTTGGTGGCTTGCTGAAAGAGATCCCAACAAGACCGCAACCCCGGTCACAGCGCAAGCGCTAGACAGTTCGCGGTACCAGGAAAAGCCCCCGGCTTTGCTGAGTTTTCTGTTCTCAAATGAAAACCCCCGTGTTTAACTCGGCTCAAGGGAAAACACGAAAAGGGAGGATTTCATGGCACAGGTCTCGATGACTGTGAACGGCGTAGCTGTGAGCGGTGAAGTTGAGGGTCGGACGTTATTGTCTGGATTTTTGCGTGATCATTTAAGTTTGACGGGGACGCATGTTGGGTGTGACACGGCGCAATGTGGTGCGTGTGTTGTGCATGTGAACGGCGAGGCTGTGAAGTCGTGCAACATGTTGGCGCTTGAGGCGGATGGTGCGGATGTTGGCACGATTGAGGGTCAGGCGAATGCGGATGGGTCTCTGAACGTGATCCAGCAGGCGTTTCAGGATCATCACGGTCTTCAGTGCGGTTTCTGCACGCCGGGCATGGTGATGAGTGCGGCGGCGCTGTTGAAAGAGAACCCGCGCCCGACGGAAGGAGAGATCCGGCATTATCTGGAAGGCAACCTGTGCCGGTGCACGGGCTATCATAACATCGTCAAGGCGATCATGGCCGCATCGGGTCAGG